>CAXMQS010000099.1:0-20227 GCA_964195995.1 uncultured Acidimicrobiia bacterium | reverse complement strand
ACGGTCTCTGCGGCGTTCATGGCGAACGCTGGGTCGTAGATCCCGCAAGGGACGTGACAGTGCGCGTGGGCGACGCGACTCGGCTTGAAAAGGCCCATGGGATACCTCCAGAATCGAACGGAGCTAACACGATATACACTCGTCCGCCGTAGCGCTGCAAGGAGGCCAATTGGGAAGACGTCTCACGACCGCCTCGGCGATCGCCGCCGCGGCAGGAATCCTCGTCAGCCGCGACTTCACCCGCTTCTCCGTGGTTGAGGAGTCGATGGCGCCCGCCCTGCTGCCGGGCGACTACCTGATCGCCAAGCGCGTCAGGCGTCCGCCGAATCGGGGCGACGTTGTCGTCTTCGAGCATCCCACGCGAGCCGGCTTCCATCTCATCAAGAGAGTCGTTGGGCTGCCGGGCGAGCGCGTCGACATCGCCGGTGGTCAGGTGCACGTCAATTCAAGGCCGCTGGCCGAACCATGGGCCAACGGACCAACCACCGGCGAAGGGTCGTGGCAGCTTGGCGCGAGCGAGGCCTTTGTACTTGGCGACTCGCGGGCCGATTCCGCAGATGACAGCCGCACGCTGGGGCCGATTGCCCTCGAGGCCTTGGAATGGCGGGCCGTCCTTCGCTATTGGCCCCTCACGCGTGCGGGGCGCCCCGCATCTCCAGACGGCTAGCTCAAGAACGCTGCCGATCAAGCCGAAACCTATGGGGACGTCCACGGAGTGTTCCCAATGTCTGAAAAACAGCGTCTCGTAACGCGAAGCGACATGGATGGCCTGGTGTCGGCAGTTCTGCTGCGCGAAGCTGGGCTCGTTGACGAGATCAGCTTCGTTCACCCCAAAGACATGCAGGATGGCCTCGTCGAGGTCACCGGCCGAGACATCCTCACCAACCTCCCCTACGCCGAGGGGGCCCACCTCGTATTCGACCACCACTTCTCGGAGAAGCTGCGGAATCCGATCACGCCAGGCAACCACATCATCGACCCGAACGCCCCCTCGGCGTCACGCGTTGTCTATGACTACTTCGGTGGCGAGGATCGCTTCCCCAGCCGCTGGGACGACATGTTGGCCGCAGTCGACAAGGCAGACGCGGCGATGTTCACCCTCGACGATGTGCTCGAGCCAAAGGGCTGGGAGCTGCTCAGCTTCCTGATGGACGCCAGGACCGGCCTCGGCCGATTCCACGACTTCCGAGTCTCCAACTACCAGCTCATGATGCAGCTCATCGACTATTGCTCAAAGCACGGGATCGACGAGATTCTGGCGCTGCCAGACGTCAAGGAGCGAATCGACCTCTACTTCGGATACCAAGAGAGATTCAAGGACCAGATCACCAGGTGCTCCGAGATCCACGACAACCTTCTCGTGCTCGACCTGCGGGCGGAGAAGACCATCTGGCCCGGCAACCGCTTCATGCTCTACGCCATGCACCCGGAGCTCAAGATCTCTATGCATGTGATCTGGGGTAAGCAGCACCAGAACGTTGCGCTCGCCGTCGGCAAATCGATCTTCAATCGGAGCTCTCGGACCAACGTTGGCGAGCTGATGCTGGCGTACGGCGGTGGCGGCCACGTCAATGCCGGCACCTGCCAGGTGGAGACCGCGGACGCCGAGATCACCAAACTCGAGCTCATCGGCAAGATCCTCGCAGACGGCTAGTCGGTACCGCGACCTAGCATCCCAGCCTGACATCGAAAGTGGCGAAAGCCCTCCTGCTGCTGGGACGTCGTCCCATTGTCTCCAAAGGTGATCTGACGCTGCCCGGCATCAGCTCCCCACTGAGTGTCCATCGCGACCGCTTCGGCGTGCCCCACATATATGCGACCGACGACAGGGACGCCGCCTTCGGTATCGGATTCTGCCATGGCCAGGATCGTTCGTTCCAGCTGGAGATCCTGCAGCGAATGTCCCGAGGAACTCTCGCCGAGCTCTTCGGCCCCGATCTCGTTGCCATCGATCGCCTGTCGCGCCGCTTCGGCTTCGCGAGAGCTGGAGCGGCCCGCCTTGACTTCCTGACAGCCGAGCAGATGGCCCTCGTAGTGGGCTACGCGGACGGCGTGAACTCGGGACGCAGCAAGGGAACGACTCGCCCGCAGCATGAGTTCGCTTTGTTGCGCCGCAAGCCGTCGCGCTTCACCCCCGCAGATGCCATGGCGATCCTCAGCCTCGAGAGCTTCTTCCTTGCCGGCAACTGGGACGCCGAGCTCGCCAGGCTGCTGGTTCTGAGCCAGGACGGGCCTGAGGCCCTCTCGGCCATCGAGCCCACTTACCCCAGTTGGCACAACGTGTCGACTCCCCCTGGCGCCACGGCCGGCGTCGTCGAGAAGCTCGGCGCCGACATCGCGGCGCTCAGCGAGTGGCTTCGCATCGAAGGGGCATCCAATGCCTGGGCAGTCTCCGCCAAGCGATCCAAGACGGGGAGGCCGATTTTGGCCAACGACCCTCACCTGGGCCCTCTGTTGCCGGCCCACTGGTACCTGTGCCACGTGGTGACACCGCAGTGGGCGGTAGCCGGCGCCAGCTTCGTCGGCGGGCCCACCATGGCCTCGGGCCACAACGGTCACGCGGCTTGGGGAGTCACAGCGGGGTTGGCCGACAACACGGACCTCTTCCTCGAGCGCATCGAGAACGGGACGGTCCTCGATGCCGACGGTCCCTCCGAGGCCGAGACCATCCGCGAGGTCATCTCGGTCAGGGGAGCCGACTCCGTTATCGAGGATGTCATCATCACCGAGAGAGGGCCGGTCATCGGTCCCGCTCTCGAAGACGGCCCCGACGCCATCTCGGTGCGTGCGACCTGGCTGCAGCCGGGCCCAGTCGATGGCCTCTTCTCCATCCATCTGGCCACCAGCTTCGAGGAGTTCCGTGGGTCGTTCGCGTCGTGGCCGGCCGCCTCGTTCGGCCTCATCTACGCCGACGCCGACGACAACATCGGCTACACACTCGTCGGCGACGTTCCGCGGCGGCGGCGCGGTGACGGGGCGCTCCCGCTGCCCGGGTGGCTGCCAGACACCGGATGGCATGAGGATCCAGTCGCCCACCAGGACATGCCCCATGATCTCAACCCACCGGACGGTTGGGTGGCGACAGCCAACAACCGCCCAACGGCGGAGGGCGACCCCAACCTCGGCCGCGACTTCATCGACGGATATCGGCTGGGACGAATCGTCGAATTGCTCTCTGGTCGGTCGAAGTGGGACCTCGAAGGGATGCTCACCGCGCAGCTCGATCAGCGGTCGGGACCCTGGTTCGAGGTCAAGGAAAAGATCATCGCTTCCTTGCGATCCGACTCCGCCACCGCCGAGCTCGCAGAAACGTTGGCGGCCTGGGACGGAGTGGTCTCCGCCTCCTCGACGGAGGCGACTCTGTTCGAGTTGCTGTGGGCCGAGCTCGACCGGCGGATCGTCAGCGCCAAAGCACCTCGCGCCGCCGCCTGGGCTCTGGGTCGCGGCTTCAATGCCGTCGTCCCCTTCGGCATTCTCGGATGGCGAAGAGGCAGCCGGATATCGGCCCTCCTCCGCGACCAACCGCCGGGGTGGTTCGCGGACGGCTGGGACGCCGAGATCGTGGCAGCAGCCACCGCCGCCAACGAGAGAGCCGCGGCTTTGGACGACCAGGCTTGGGGGAAGGCACGTCCGCTCGTCTTTCGCCACCCGCTGGGAATGCGGCCTCCCCTCGATCGCGTCTTCAACCTCGGACCCATCGAGTGGGGCGGAGATGGATCGACGGTGAGCCAGGCAGGCACAGACCCGATCGACCCCCTCAACCCCATGACCCTGGCGGTCGCCTCGCTGCGAACCGTCATCGACGTTGGGGACTGGGAGCAATGCCGCTTCGTGATCCCTGGAGGTCAATCGGGCAACCCGCTGTCCCCGCACTACGACGATCAGCTTCCGTTGTGGACCCGCGGCGATGGCATACCCATCGCCTGGAGTGACGAGGCCGTTGCCGCCGCCACCAGATCGACCTTGCGCTTGTTTCCCGAAAACCGCGATGAGGCGCCACACGGCGCTACAACACGGCCATGATTCCCAGGGCGCCGCAACGCGACGGCGACGACTCAGTCGAATAGGCAGGTAAACAGCAATGCGAAACCCTCTGGCGACGACGGGTCGTGCTCTCGGTCGACTCAAGAACGACTTCGTCGGACTGCCCACCTCCCACAAGGCGCTGCTCGCGGGTGGCACCGTGGTCGTCGTTGTTGCCGTTGGCTTCGGCGGTGCCGCCCTGCTCAGCAACGACAGCACGACGCCCGCGACAACCGTTCCGCTGGCAGTCACAACGACGACGACGACAACGACGCCGGTGACCACGAGCTCCACTTCGACTACGACCACTACCACCACGATCGCTGCGCTGTCGTCTCCGCTGAACGGCTTGCCAGCCGATGATCCAGCCCTGCTGGAACGCCGGGCCATGGCGATCAAGATCGACAACCACGCCAACGCCAGGCCGCAATCAGGCCTCAGCGACGCCGACCTTGTCTACGAGCTGCTGGTCGAGGGCGGACTCAGCCGATTCATCGCCATCTTCCACGACAATGACTCCGCCTATGTCGGGCCGATTCGCTCGGGGCGGCCGACCGACCCAACCCTCATCCGTCCCACAGGCGCCGTGATGGTGTACTCGGGTGCCCAGCCATGGGTGCAATCGATCATCGTCAGCGCCGGGGTGCACCTGATCGGCGAGGGCGAAGGAACCTTCCGCATCGGCAGTCGTTCTGCGCCCCACAACCTCTACGGCGACACGCTCGCCCTGAGGACCGTCGCCGACAGTCGTGACTACGCCGATGAGGCGCCGCCAATGTTCTTCGAGATCGGTGACTACGCGGGCGGTGAACCGGCCGCCCAGATCTCGACCACCTGGGACTCGGCGAATCGCGTCCTGTGGGCCTGGGACGGCGAGACCTACAGCCGCTTCACCAACGAGCTCCCCCACAACCAGATCGACGTTGACGGCGTCCAGACCCAGGTCACGACCGACTTCATCGTGGTGCTCATGGCCAACAGGTACACAGCTCGGCCTCCAGGTGACGGCACTGCCGTCCCGGCCCTCGAGACGACCGGAAGCGGCGATGCCTTCGTGTTCGCAGACGGGATGGTCGTCGAAGGAGAGTGGTCGCGGGGCGCCATCGCCGACCCATTCACGCTGACAGACGCCGCGGGCAACCCCCTGATCGTGCCGACCGGTCGTCCGTGGGTCGCCGTCTTTCCCAACGCCCAACCTCTGACGTGGCTGGCCGAACCACCATCATGAGTCGCCGCCGGTCACACTTACAATTGCGCCGACGTAGTCGAACGGGCGAGGAACCATCGTGAGCACCGAAGCACCCGCGCCCTCGGCGGAAGAAACCACCCACCTGGTCATCCGGTTCGCCGGAGACAGTGGCGACGGCATGCAGCTTGCCGGAACGCGTTTCACAGACGCATCTGCGCTATTCGGCAACGACATCGCGACCCTTCCCAACTTCCCCGCTGAGATCCGCGCCCCTGCTGGGACCCTTCCTGGCGTGTCCTCGTTCCAGGTCCACATAGCCGATTGGGACATCCTCACGCCGGGCGACTCGCCCGATGTTCTGATCGCCATGAACCCGGCGGCTTTGAAGGCCAACGTCGGCGACATGCAAAAGGGCAGCGTCATCATCGCCAACTCCGATGCGTTCGAAGAGAGAAACCTCAACAAGGCCGGCTACGAGTCCAACCCTCTGACCGACGGATCCCTCGACAACTTCACGCTGCTGACGGCACCCATGGAGGAGCTGACGAAGCAGGCGGTCGAGGGAACGGGGGTCAAGGGAAGGGCAGTGCTCCGCTCCAAGAACTTCTTCGCCCTTGGCCTTTCGTCCTGGGTGTTCACGCGCAGCCTCGATACGACGATCGACTGGCTGGAGAAGAAGTTCCAGAAGACGCCTGAGGTGGCCGCGGCCAACATCGCCGCCATGAAGGCTGGGTACAACTTCGGCATCACGACCGAGGCGTTCCAGCGAACATACGAGGTCAAGCCGGCCGCCCTGCCCGCAGGCACCTACACGAACATCACCGGCAACCAGGCGACCGCGTGGGGACTCATCGCCGGTGCGCAGGCCGCCAAGATCCCCCTCTACTACGGGTCATATCCGATAACGCCGGCGTCGAGCATCCTCGAGGAACTGGCTCGCCACAAGAACTTCGGGGTTCGCACATTTCAGGCCGAGGACGAGATCGCGGCGATCGGCTCAGCAGTTGGCGCCGCCTTCGCAGGACACCTCGGCGTCACCGGAACCAGCGGGCCGGGCCTCGCCCTCAAGAGCGAGACGCTGAGCATGGCGTTGATGCTCGAGTTGCCCCTCGTCGTTGTCAACGTCCAGCGAGGCGGACCGTCGACCGGGCTTCCGACCAAGACCGAGCAGACAGACCTGCTGTTCGCCATGTACGGCAGGCACGGTGAGGCACCATTGCCGATCGTGGCCGCGGCGACACCGTCCGACGCGTTCGACTCGGCGGTCGAGGCATGTCGCATCGCTCTCAAGTACATGACCCCGGTCATCTTGCTTTCCGACGGCTACATCGCCAACAGCTCCGAGCCGTGGCGCTTGCCCGATGTGGCCGATCTTCCCGATCTCACCGTCGAGTACGCCACGGCACCCAACGGCGACAACGAGTACCTCCCCTACCTTCGCGACCCGACGACGGGCGCCCGGCCTTGGGCAGTGCCCGGTACCCCCGGCCTCGAACACCGCGTCGGCGGACTCGAGAAGCAGGAGCTGACCGGGAACGTCTCATACGACCCGGGGAACCACGAACGGATGACCATCGCCAGGGAGGAGAAGGTTCGCAACATCGCCAACGACATCCCCCATGTCGTGGTCGACGCCGAGGACGGGGCCAAGGTCTTGGTTATCGGCTGGGGATCCACCTATCACGCCAGCACGGCCGGGAGCCGTCGGGCCAGGCGCGCCGGCCACAAAGTCGCCTTCACCCACCTGCGTCACCTCAACCCCTTCCCGCCGAACCTCGGCGAGGTGCTTGCTTCGTACGAAACCATCCTCGTTCCCGAAATCAACCGAGGTCAGTTGTCCCGTCTACTGCGGGCCGAGTTCCTGGTCGACGCTGAGTCCTTCTCCAAGGTCCAAGGAGCACCCTTCGGGGCCTCCGAAATCGAAGACAAGATCATCGAGGTAGCCACGAGATGACGACAACCAAGCACGAGCGCAGCGACTTCCAGACCGATCAGGAGGTGCGGTGGTGCCCCGGGTGTGGGGACTACACGATCTTGGCTTCGGTGCAGAACTTCATGACGGAGCTGGAGATACCCAAGGAGAACATCGTCTTCGTATCCGGCATCGGCTGCGCGGCTCGGTTCCCCTACTACATGAACACCTACGGGATGCATTCCATCCACGGCCGGGCGCCGGCCGTTGCCACCGGAATCGCCACAGCCAACCCAGATCTCTCCGTGTGGGTGGTCACAGGCGACGGCGACGCCTTGTCCATCGGAGGCAACCATCTCATCCACATGTTGCGACGCAACGTCAACGTCAAGGTGCTGCTGTTCAACAACCAGATCTACGGACTCACCAAGGGCCAGTACTCCCCAACGAGTGAGGTCGGCAAGCTCACCAAGACGAGTCCCCTCGGATCCATCGACTACCCCTTCAACCCGGTAAGCCTCGCCCTCGGGGCAGAGGCCACCTTCGTCGCTCGCACCATCGACATGGACCGCGACCACACCACAGAGATGCTGCGCCAGGCGTACCAGCACGACGGTTCTGCCTTCGTCGAGATATACCAGAACTGCAACGTCTTCAACGACAAGGCGTTCATCGCGCTGACCGGGCGCGAAGAGCGCGAAGGCAATCGCATCAATCTCGAGCACGGCAAGCCGGTCACATTCGGCAAGGACAACGAGATGGGGGTCGTCATCTTCGACGGCACGGCCATCATCGTCAAGGTCGCCGATGTCGGTGCCGACGCCATCTGGGTGCATGACGCCGAGAACGAACACCCATCGGCTGCGTTCGCCCTGAGCAGGCTGTCGCACGGTCCGCACGGACCAACACCAGTCGGGGTCTTCAGGCGGGCCCCGCGAGCTACCTACGATCACCAGATGGCCCAGCAGCTCGTGGAGGCTCACGACGCCAAAGGCCCAGGCGACCTCGCTGCGCTGATCACTTCCGCAGGGACCTGGACAGTCGAATAGCCGCCGGTAACATGGCGGCGGGCCTTGGGCGGAGGCGGCGAGAGATCGCGAGATGACGATGCCCATAACACGTGCCCTTGTCACCCTTAGTCTTGTTGCTGGCCTCGTCGTGTCCACGGCGCCACCAGTGGCAGCGGCCGACGACTCGATCACTTTCCACGGCGGCGGCTTCGGGCATGGTGTCGGCATGGGCCAGTACGGCGCATACGGCATGTCGAAGGCCGGGTCGACGGCCGACGAGATCATTCGCCACTACTACACCGGAGTTACCCCAGGCACTCTCGGCGTTGATGTCACCGGGCCCGATCGTCTATGGGTCAACATCCTGCAAGAAACGATCGGCGTCGAGATCCGTAACGAGACCACAACGGCACCAGGATTAACCGTCACCTTCTCTGCCAACGGATCAACCCTCGACCTGGCAGCCGGCCAGTCGGCGATTGTCAACCACGACGGAGTCGCGTGCGTTGTCGTAGCACCTGCCGGCTCGCTCATCTCGCCCGACTGCACCATCGATGGGTTCTGGGACGGTGAGGAGGATTTGCCGACCGCACGAATAGCTCTCCCTTCCGTCACCAAGTTCGGATCCACAGAATCTCAAACCTGCACCCACACCAACTGGAACCAGACCGGTAGCCCGCAGCTGACATGCAGGTACGCCCGAGGGACACTGCACATTCGCCCGGACAACAACACGGCATCGTTCAACCTCGTTATGGAGATGGACGTGGATGACTACATCCTCGGGATCTCGGAGATGCCCTACTTCTGGGGCGATAGCGGAGGCCAGGCGGCCCTCGAAGCGCAGGCCATCGCGGCCCGGTCATATGCAGTTCGGCGTGCCCTCGACCGTGGCGACCCGGCGAATCGGCCCTGGTGCTGGTGCGGAATCTTCGACACGACCGTTGACCAGAACTATGTCGGGTGGGGCCACGGCCAGGACCCCTGGATCGCAGCCACCAACACAACGGCCGCGGTGGTTTACTGGCACGAGGGGGACGATCAGGGCGGTGCCCACGTCCCCATCCAGGCGTTCTACTCCTCCTCGACCTTTGGCGCCACGGAACCGAATGAGATCGGTTTCGGCGGTAGCCCCGTCCCCTACCTGCGCTCGGTGAGCGACCCCCACAGCGCCACCACCCTCAATCCCTATGCCACCTGGACCAAGACCATCTCCCTGTCGTCGATATCAGCGGCACTGGGGATCGGCCCCATCACGACGGCGGCCATCACCGAGTTCTCGCCGTCTGGGGCGGCCAGCAAGGTCACCTTCTTCAGTCCCGAGGGGCCGTCGACCTGGAACACTCGCTCGCTGCGTACCCCGCTCGGCCTCAGATCACCACAGATAACCGGACTGGCCGTGCCCGCCACAACGGGGGTCGACAGCATCGGATTGCACAACCCCGAGACTGGCCTGTGGCATCTCCGCACCAACACCGGCAGCACTATCTCCTTCTACTACGGCAATCCGCTCGACATCCCATACTCCGGAGACTGGAACAACAATGGGATCACAACGCTTGGCCTCTACCGGCAGAGCACGGGCTTCCTCTTCTTGCGCAACTCCAACACCCAGGGGATAGCCGACATCAACATCTACTACGGCGACCCCGGCGATATTCCGATCGCAGGTGATTGGGACGGCAACGGCGACGAGACCGTCGGCATCTTCAGGTCATCCGAGGCCACGGTCTACCTACGCAACAGCAATACGCAAGGCATCGGTGACCTTTCCTTCATGTTCGGCCAGGCTGGAGATGCCCCGATTGCCGGCGACTGGAATGGTGATGGGCGCGACACGGTGGCCTTGTGGCGACGGAGCACCAACGAGGTGTTCTTCGATTACGGGCTTGATGGCATCCCCGACTTCGTTTTCGAGTACGCGGGCGCCGAGCCGACCGACCGCATCGTCGCCGGGGACTGGAACGGCGATGGAATCGACACGGTCGGTGTCTTCCGGCCGGGCGACGCCACGTTCTACCTGCGAGATACGTTCGCTCAGACCGGCGCCAACATCATCATCGAGATGGGCGAGAGCCACATGTCGCCTATCGCAGGTGCGTGGGGATTCTGAGCGGACCGACTCCCGTCTCGATCGTCATCGTCTCCTACGAGTCGGCCGCCGACCTGCCTGAGCTGCTCGGAGCGCTCGCCGCAGACGCCGAGGGCCCAGCCGAGGTCATCGTCGTCGACAACGCGTCTGCCGACAACAGCGCAGCTGTCGCCGAGGCGGCCGGCGCCATCGTCATCCGCATGCCGTCCAATGTTGGTTTCTCGGCAGGGTGTCATGCAGGCGCCGATCTTGCCAGCAACGACACCGTCGTGTTCCTCAACCCCGACACCGTGCCGAGGGCGGGGTGGCTGCCGCCTCTCGTCGACGCACTGACCCTGCCAAGCGTCGGCGCCGCCTGCGCCACGCTGGAACTCATGGATCGGCCGGGGCACTTCAATTCCTCGGGCGGAGCCCTCACCTACTACGGGGTCGCCTGGGCAACCGATGTCGGTACTCCGATACCGAAGGAGCTCGACCCCGTCGAGACCCCCTTCCCCTCGGGGGCGGCCATGGCCATCAAAGTCGACACCTGGCGAGAGCTCGGCGGCTACCGCCCCGACTTCTTCATGTACCACGAGGACTCCGATTTCGGCTGGCGACTCCGGCTTCGTGGCCTCCGCTCGGTCCGGGTGCCGGCCTCGGTAGTCGCTCACAGCTACGAATTCGAGCGCAACGAGTACAAGATGTTCTACCTCGAGCGCAATCGCCTGATGATGCTCAGAGCCAACTATCGAGGGCTGACACTGGCGTTGCTGGCGCCTGTGCTTGGGGCCGTCGAGCTTGGCATCCTCATCATCGCCATCAGGGACGGTTGGGGCGACGCCAAGGTGCGCAGTTGGAAGGGGGCGTGGCGGGCCCGGAAGGCCACAAAGGCGTGGCGAGCGTCGATCGTCCGTACGGTCACCGACGGCGACATCCTGGCCTCGATGCAGAGCAGCCCCGCCGGCGCCAGTCAGGTGCGGGTACCTGCGGCGCGGCTCGTTGGCTGGCTGCTGGGTGGCTACCTCCGCTTCGTCAGGCTGTTCGTCTGAGCCGGGTGTCTGGCAACACGGCCGGGGGCCCGTCCACTAACTTGCCCGAGTGACCGCCCCCACCTCACCCCGCGTCGGGCGACGCATAGCCAGGGCTGCGGTGATCGTCGGCACAGGCGTCCTCGTCTCGAGGGCCCTTGGCCTCGTGCGCGACATGGTGTTCGCTTCGACGCTTGGCGCCAACGCCCTCACCGACGAATACCAGGTGGCGTTCATCATCCCCGACTTCCTCAACTACCTGCTCGCCGGCGGGTACATGGCCATCACATTCATTCCGATCCTGTCTCGCCACCTGGCGGCAGACGACGAGCAAGGCGGCTGGCGGGCGTTGAGCACCATCGGAGTGACGGTCGGCGCCGCCATGCTGGTACTCATTGTCGTCGGGATGGCAGCGGCCGAGCGCATCGTCGATGTCATCGAGCCCGGTTTCGACGCCGACCAGGTGGCGCGGGCCGCCCATCTCACCAGGATCGTCCTGCCTGCCCAGGTCTTCTTCGTTGTGGGTTCTCTCTTCATGGCCGTCCAGTACGCCAAGGACCGCTTCGCGGTGCCGACCCTGGCTCCGATCGTGTACAACCTCGGCATCATCGCCGGAGGCGTGCTGTTGCGCTTCGACGGCGAAGCCAGCCCCGAGGGATTCGCTTGGGGTGTCCTTGGCGGCGCCATCGTCGGCAACTTCCTCATACAGATGTGGGGAGCTCGTCGTGCCGGATTCCGGTTCGTCGCTCCCGAGTCGCTGCGGGGACCGAGCGTCCGCGAGTACCTGGCGCTGGCCATCCCGCTCATGATCGGCCAATCGCTGGTCGTTCTCGACGAGCAGCTCGGGCGCACCTTCGGGTCGCTGGGGATAGATGGCTCGATCTCGTGGCTGCAGTTCGCACGCCGGACGATGCTGGTACCGGTCGGGGTGATCGCCCAGGCGGCCGGCGTCGCCGCCTATCCGTTCCTGGCGCGCATGGCTGCAGAGAACCGAGTTCGCGACCTGGCGGCCACATTGGCCAGGGCCGTGCAGCACGTTGTCGTTCTGAGCATCGCAGCGGCCGCTGCCCTGGTGGCGCTGGCGCTTCCGCTGCTGCGCGTCCTGTACGAACGCGGAGACTGGTCCGCAGCCGACACGGCTGCCACCGTCGGTCCCTTAGCCCTGTTCGCTATCGGGATCCCGCTGTGGGGTGCTCAGCAGCTGTACGCCCGAGGCTTCTACGCCAGGCGCCAGATGTGGACCCCGGCGCTCGTCGGAACGGGCGCAACGATCCTGGCGCTGCCCCTCTACTGGGCCTTGCAGGACGCCTTCGACGTGAGCGGACTGGCCCTGGCCTCGACGCTGGCGCTGGCCGTGTACACCGGCGTCCTGGCTTTCATCTGGCATCGCTCAACGGGGCTGGACCTCCTGCGACCCATCGCGATGAGCGCGGGCCGTGCCCTGCCGTTGGCCGTTGCTGGCGGTGGCGTGGCGTGGGGCGTGTCGGAAGCCGTCATCAGCGGGGTGGGGGCGGGAGCGGGTGGGGCACTCGCTGCGCTTGTCGTCGGGGGAATGAGCTTCATCGCGGTGGTCCTCCTGCTCGTTCACGTCCTCGACATGCGCGCCGCAGGCACCACCGGCTAGATCTGCCGTCGCCGAAGGCTCGGAGACCGACACCTATGGTTGGCTCATGGCTCGACACGCTCTCTGCTGGAGCATCGTCTGGCGGCGCGTCTCCTGTGGGAGCTAGACGATGGCACTGAGCGCGACCGTGCTCGTCCCCACCCACAACCACGGACCACTGCTGTCGTTGGCGGTGGGGTCCGCGCTGCGACAGACCGTTGACGACATCGAGGTCTTGATCGTCGGCGATGGCCCTACCCCAGAGACCAGGGAAGTCGCTCTCGAGCTCCAGGCCTCCGACGAGCGTGTCCGCTTCTTCGACAACCCCAAGGGGCCACGCCACGGCGAGGTTCATCGTCATTCGGCACTCAGCGAGGCCGGCGGCGAGGTGGTCTGCTACCTCTCCGACGACGACCTCTGGCTCCCCGATCACGTCGACAACATCCTGGCGATGCTGGCACATGCGGACTTCGCCCACAGCCTTCCGATGGCAGTCGACGGCGGCGGCAGCCTGTTCAGTTGGACTGTTGACCTGGGCTTGGACTACTACCGGGCGATGCTGGAGCGGGGTCAGAACGCGATACCACTCACAACGGGTGCCCACACCCTTGCCTTCTATCGACAGCTTCCCTTCGGTTGGCGCACCACACCGCACGGAACGCCTACAGACCTCTACATGTGGCAACAGATCTTGGGGGTGCATGGGGTCGTCGCCGTGAGTGGGACGACCCCCAACACACTCAGCTTTCCGGCCACGCTTCGCGATCACATGAGCGAGCCCGAGCGATTGTCCGAGCTCGAGGCGTGGGCAGACCGGCTGCGGGATCCCCGGTGGCTGACGGGGTTCCGCCCCATCGTCCTTGAGGTGGTGACGAGAGAACGCGCCGAGAGAGAAGCTCTGGTCGCGGCCGATCGCGACGCGGTCCACGCCGCATCCGAGCATCAGCGGGTCGAGGTCGACCGTTTCCGAGCCGAGACTGCGGCTGCCAACGATCGCGCCGACGCCATCGGCCAGGAACTAGCGGAGATGGCATCGAGCAATGCCGTGCTGGCCGGCCAGCACGACGCAGATCAAGACAGGATCCGCATCATCGAGCTCGCTCGCGACGAGGTCATCGCCGAATTGACCAGCACGAAGGACGAGCTCGGTGGCGTGTACGGCTCAGCGACCTGGAGGCTTCGCAACACCATCATGCGCCTGCCTGGTGTTGGCAAGCTCGTGCGCTATGCGGCCCGAGCCATGATCCGCCAAGGGAAGCCCTGAGGGCTACCAGCCGACCGTATGCCCCTTGAACGTGTAGGGGATGTCGTCCGTGTCGAGTGGAAGGAGGTATTTGTCGGGATCCTCGTGGTTGTAGGGCTCGGTCTTGAAGTTGACGATGACGGCGTCGCTCGATCCCAGGTTCACGTTCGCATGCCATATTCCCGGAGGAATTGCGATGAGCCTCCGGCGGTGCTCAGACAGGGTCACCTCGGCGACGAGCCCGTGAGTGGGAGAATCTTCGCGGCCGTCGTAGAGAACTGTCAGCATCTCACCGAACAACATCGCGTAGCGGTCCGAAGCCCGCTTGTGCATACCCCAGCCCTTAGCCATCCCGGGGCGGATGGTGAACACGTAGGAGTGACGGAGAGGCTCGGGATGCCACTCCCAATTCGGATTGAACAGCTCGATGACGGAGCCGCGCTGATCGGGATGGGTGACCAGATCGCGAAAGATCACACCGTCGGGTATCTGGTCGAGTCGCCGGCCATCGAGCCTTGTCGTCTTGGGCTGCTTGGTGATGCCATCCAACTGGGGCTCCTCAAGGGAGGGCGGATTGTAGGTTCCATGCCAAGCACGGGCTCAAGGGCTGCCACCGTGCCGGGTTAGCCCTGTTGCTGTGACTCGGGACTGTTCGCCTCGCCAAGCGCATGTTCGAGAAGAGCATGGGCTTGCGCGATGTCACGCACCTGGCCTTCGAGCCGGGACACGATTACCGAGAGGTGCAGAACGAGGCCCAACAGGAAGAGCAGCGCCGCCAGAAAGACGGTGCTGGTTCCCTCGATCTCTAGCTTGTCGGAGATGGTGTCAAGGAGAGGACGCACCAGCGCCACAACGACCAGCCCGACACCAACGGCGAGCCACAGGACGGCGAATCGTTCCTTGAGGCTCCCCCGTCGCACCAGGGCGATGACAATCCCGAGGGTTCCCAGGGCCAAAGCGAACAGCAGAATCTGGGCTCCGGTGCTCATGCTCGGCCTCGCCGCGGGGTGACAACGAGCACCAACAACAGGCGAAGCAGGTGGCCGGCGGCGTGAAAGCGCGATGTTGCCTCGCCTGCGGGGCGAGCAGCCATGGTGACGCCGGCCTGCGCGATCCGGGCTCCCCAGGCGTGCGCCTCCAGGATCGCCTCGACCGTGTCCCCGAGGAACTCAGCCGGATATTCGGCTGCAAAGCGCGACAAAAGGGGCTCGGAGATGACCCGAAAGCCCGAGGTGACATCGTCAAGCTCGGAACCAACCCGTCGCGAGATCCAGTGGCCCAGGGCTCTCATGAGGAGGCGTCGCGACCACGAAACCTCGTAGCCACCTTCAGCGAAGCGGGATCCGATCACCAATTCCGCTCCGGAGGTGTCTGCAGCGTTGAGAAGGTCCACTATCGAATTCGGCTCATGCTGGAGATCGGCGTCGACGCAGATGACCCGCTCGTGTCCGCTTCGCGCGGCGTAGGCAAAGCCCGTCCGCAGCGCACCGCCTACTCCGATGTTGGTCGGGTGTCGCAGCACAGTGGCGCCGGACGCCGCGGCCCTCTCGGCCGTTCTATCAGACGAACCGTCGTCGATCACGACGGCGCCCAACCCGAGCTTGTCGAGCTGGCTGACGACGCTGCCAACCGTCGCTTCTTCGTTGTACGCAGGGATGACTGCGATCGTCTTCATCGCCGCAAGAGCGTACCGGCCTCCCTCCAGCGACGACGGGACTCCTCGGTAGAGTCGCCGCGTGACCGCCCACCCCGCAGTGACCGTCGTTCTGCCAGTCCTCAACGAGGTTTTGGCCATCGACGGTTGCCTCGAGTCACTTCGGAGCCAGGAGTACCCGGGCAAGCTGGAGATCGTTATCGCCGACGGCGGCTCGACAGACGGAACCCTTGAACGCCTTGCTCAGTGGCAAGAAGAGCTTCCCAACCTCACCATCATCGACAATCCGGGGCGCGTGCAATCTGTCGGAGTGAACACCGCGGCTACCGTCGCCACTGGCGACATCCTCGTCAGGGTCGATGGCCACACGGTGTACGAGCCCGACTATGTGGCAGCATCGGTGCGAGTTCTCCAGGATTCCGGAGCTATCGCTGCCGGCGGCCATATGAGGCCACACGGGGAGTCGCCGCTCGGCTCGGCCATCGCTCACGCCATGACATCCGGCCTCGCCATCGGGCCGGGACGGTTTCACCACGTCGGTCCCGCCGCGGACGTCGACACCGTCTATCTCGGCTCGTTCCGCCGCGAGGACTTCCTGGCAGCCGGGGGCTATCGAGCCCTGCCATCCGGGGCCGCCGAGGACGCGGACCTCTATCGCCGCTGGCGAGACGCCGGGCACCGCGTGCGTCTTGACCCGTCGATCCGCTCGACGTACCGGCCTCGGCACGGATGGGGAGCACTGTGGCGCCAGTACTACTCCTGGGGAAAGGCGAAGGCGGAGCTGTTGTGGGCCAACGGCCGCTGGCCGTCATGGCGGCCACTGGCTCCCCTGGGACTTGTGGGGGGCTTGCTGGCAACCGCCCTGCTCGCTCCGCTGACACCATGGCCGCTGTGGTTACTGCTGGGATCGTGGGCCGTCGTGCTGACCGGAGCTGCGATCGGTGCCGGACGATTAGCCCCGCTCGTGTTCGGGGCTGCTGCGGCCATGCAATTGAGCTACGGCATCGGCCTCGTGGTAGGCCTGCTCAAAGGTCCTTGGGAGACGAGACGAGCGCTGGCGGGCTAGCCACCAGCTGCAGGAGTCGCCGTGGACGCTGGGGACCGCTCAAGTGCCGCGATCGCCAACCCGATGAGCGCCACAGCCTGTCCCACGATGAACCCAAGAGCCACGCGAACATCAGGTTCGCCGCCTACGACAGCGATCGCCGTGGCGGCGGCTACTAGTGCTGTTACCCAGGCCATCGCCAGGCGCCCCGTGTGTCCTCGTGCCACGAGAATCTGAGTGAGGATCAGTGAGGCGAAGGCCGCTCCAACCCCAGCAACGATGAGGGCGGCCACCAACGCCTGGGGGCGGAACTCGTCGCCGAACAACAGGGCAACGACCCATGGTCCGATGGCGTTACCGACAACGCCGCCAACGGCAGAGATGCCAACGCCCGCAACAACGATGAGACCAACGAACCGAGAGAGCTCACTCGACCGGCCCTCAGATACCAAGCGAGCCATTGGTGCCAAGACCCTGGCAATGAGCGCATAGGCGAACGTAAATGGTGCCCGCAGCAGTATCAGGGCAAAGAAGTATTGGTTGACCACCGCATTGCTGGCGCCAAGGGCATCCACCACCAGTGGTCCCGCGGCCAGAATGATGTTGGAGGCACCATTGGCGACAACGTAGCTCGCCAAGAATCCGCCTGCTCCCTCGACCGAGATGTGCTCGTCGTCGGCGGCGATGTGGCGGAAGGGCTGCCAAGCCAGGATGACGAGCGGAGCCGCCACCATTGCCCACGCCAGGCCGGCAGACGTAGTTCCAATGACCACCAGAACCACGGCGAGTGCTAGCCGCGTCATCGACTCGGCACCTGTGGTGAATCCGTAGTGGCGAAAGTCGAGCATGCCCGCCAGCCGGCCTCTGCCGAAGGCGAACATCCCGTACCCCAGCACCAGTAAGCCGGCCTGCACCGCGTGAACAGTTTCACCGTCAAGAAACTCGTCTCGCCAAATGAACAGCGCGGCAGCGACGACGATCGCCGTGCTCCCAACGACGCCAGCGATGAGCGGCATGTCTCGGCGAAGCGGGTGATCGGGGCGCATCGCCAAGCGGCGGATGGTGAGCTGTTCGATGGGAAACAGGACAATCGTGATGACAAGGAACTGAACGGTCCACAGGTTGGCGATGGGAGTGAACTCAACCTCGCCAAGAGCGCGACCCCCTATTAGTTGGAAGACGTACACGCCGATGGCCCCAAGCACCCCTCCAGCGACCATCACTGATGTGCCTCTCGAAACAGGCGCGCTGAGCTGAGGGGTTTGGAGGGAGGTCACAGCAGGGGCAGGTTAATCAGGCCCGCTCCGCACGACGCTCTGTTCGACGCCACTCCTGGCCGAGCACTCGACTGGCGAGTCGGACCGGAAGCCACAGCAACGCCAGCAATACAACGAACGGGTAGCGGACGACGTATCGCAGCGGGATGTGATCCCGCAGCAAGAAGGCGATCGGCGCAGCCACGACGGCAGACGCAATGGAGGCCCACAACCACCACGGGAAGAGCAGATCGGACTCGGTCGAGACGGCAACTGTCGCCAGGACCGCTGCCAGCAGGGCCGCGAACGACCGCCCTGGTTGCAGCAGCCGAATCGCGACATCGACGGGCGCCCAGGAGCGCTGGCGCCAGGCGCCGCGCAGCAACGATCCGGTGTACTGCCTGGCGACCGTCCGCTTCCCCGCTACCCAGCGGGCTCTCTGCCGTACCGCAACGCTGACGCCCTCCGGCTTCTCGTCACGCAGCCGGACGTCGTGGAGCCATCTCACGCGATATCCGCCGACGACTAGGCGCGCCAGTGCCGACTGATCCTCCGTCAGGCCGTGACCGAACTCCCGAAGACCTGCCATGGCGCTGGGGGCGAACGCCATCCCGGTGCCACCGAGGTCTGCCGACCAGCCGAGATTATGACGCGCCAGTTGGATCATTCGATTCCCCGCCCAATAGGAGAGCGCCGACGCAGTGGCCAGGACAGACCCTGACGGGTTGTCGACGTCGAGATAGAGCTGGCAGGCGCCATGGCCGGCGGCCAGCTCGTCGCCGATGCGTCCGAGCGCCTCCGACGGCACGCGCGAGTCCGCGTCGAAAACCACAAGCGCCTCATCGTCACCGAGCGGATGCTGAGTCAGATACCAGTCGAGCGCTGCCCCCTTTCCGCCTTCACCATCGACGCGCTCCGCTACCTCGGCAAGGGCTGCGGCAACAGCAGCCGTGTCGTCCTCACAACGATCCGCTATCACGACACACCGCACAAGCTCCTTTGGGTAACCCTGGCCGGCGATATCCGCCAGGACTCCGCCGATGACCATGGCCTCGTTGTGGGCGGGAACGACGACACGGAAGCGCTGGGTGCGGCTCGAGGCCGCAGCAGGCCGAGGATGCCGCCATCCCCACAGCGACACCATCAACTCGTAGACAAGGAAGGCAAGCAGAAGCCCTTGGGCGGTGAGCGCCACGATTCGTACCATCACGGCGAGCGTACCTTGATACAAGAACTCCCCCCGAAGAGCATCGCGGTCGTCCTCGGCACCCGGCCCGAGGTCGTCAAGCTTGCCAATGTGATCAGGGAGCTCGGCGATGCCGCACTGGTCGTCCACTCTGGACAGCACTACGACGACTCACTGTCCAAGGTGTTCTTCGAGGCCTTCGAACTTGCCACGCCCGATGTCGAGTTGAATGTCGGCGGCATCTCGCGCGGTGCGCAGATCGGCAAGGCGACGCGCCAACTCGACGAGCTGTTCTCGCAGCGTTCGCCGCAGGCCGTCGTTGTTCAGGGCGATACCAACACCGCCCTAGCGGGAGCGCTTGCCGCCAACGCCGGCGAGATCCCCCTCGTTCACATCGAAGCCGGCTTGAGGAGCTTCGATCGGCTCATGCCTGAGGAGCACAACCGCGTCGCGGTGGATCACCTCGCCGACTTGTGCTGTGCCCCAACCGACCTCAATGTGGCCAACCTCGCCGCCGAGAGCATCATCGGCCCTCGAGTCGTTGAGACCGGGAACACCATCGTCGAGGCGGTTGACGAGCTCCTCCCATCCATCGAGAGGCGCCGGGAGATACGAGCCGACTTCGGCTTTGAATTCGACGGGTTCGTGCTGGCGACCCTCCACCGGCCCGAGAACGTTGACGATCCCGATCGCCTCGCGGTTGTGCTCGGCGAACTCAGCTCCCTCCCCATCCCGGTGCTCTACCCAATGCACCCCAGGACCGCAGCCACCATCGAGCGGTTTGGACTCGATGGCAAGCTGGAAGGCATCACCGTCACCGAGCCTCTCGACTATGTGAGCTTTCTGGGCCTGGCCGCGGAGTCGGCGGTCTTGGTGTCGGACTCCGGAGGCGTCCAGGAGGAGGCGTCCATCATCAAGCGCCCGGTGGCTGTGGTGCGACGGTCGACCGAGCGCCCGGAGGTCCAAGGCACATTCGCCCAACTCGTCGAGAGGTCGATCGGCGA
>CAXMQS010000098.1:0-63462 GCA_964195995.1 uncultured Acidimicrobiia bacterium | reverse complement strand
AGACGTATCTGGTCCGTTGTCGCGCTGAGCAGCCTCGGCTGGGGTACCGCCGGAGTCATGACCAGGGTGGCGTTCGATCAGGGCCTCGAGTCATTCCAAGTCGTAGCCATCAGCTCGGCGGTCGCCGCCGTGGGGGTCCTGCTCTGGTTAGCGACACGCGGCGGCGTGAAGATCGATTCCGTGACATTGCGGGTCGGTGCCGTGATGTCGGTGATAAGCGTCACTATCCCGTTCGTCACTCGCAACTTGGCACTGCAGTACGCGTCGGCGGGATTCGTCGGCCTCGCCGCGGCACTCATACCTCTTGCCACAGCCATCGTCGCTCATCTGATGCTGCCAGATGAGCCCCTGCAGAGAGCCACCGTCGTGGGCTTCATCGTTGGGCTGGCGGGCGTGGCGGTGTTGGTGTTCTCGGGCGATGCCGGTATCACCGAGGGGGGCCGCGCCGGGATAGCCGGAGCGTGGTCACTCGTCGGTGTTGTCTCAGTGGCGTTCGGTGCTGTCTATGCCAAGCGGTATGCCGGGCGCTACTCACCCCTGGGCCTCTCCGCCGTGCAGTTCACTCTCGGCGCCATCATCACCACCGCGCTGATGTTCATCGTCGAGGGAGCGCCATCTGGTATGACCGGGAAAGGATGGGCGAGTCTCGTGTACATCGGACTCCTCGCGACCTTCATGCCGGTCGCTCTGTACTACTGGCTCATCCGACACGTCACGGTGACCTACTCGGCCGTCATCGGCTACATCATTCCCCTGGTGGCAGTGGTCGTTGGCATTTTGGTTCTGGACGAGGAGCTGCAGCCGGGAATCATCGTCGGCGGATCTTTGATACTTGCCGGGGTGTTCATCACAGACCGGATAAGACTGCGAAACATCAGGGCGAGCGAGGTCCCCCAGCTGCCCTTGTAGGCGCCGCATGACTACGATTGGTCTGACCGTAAGACCGAACTGGGTATCGCCATGCAGCAGCCGTTCCGCCTCAATGTGCACACAGTTGATATTCACGACGCGCAGTTGGGAGATCGCACCGAGGTCGATGGAAACACTCTGACCATCGACGCCGCCGAGGTCACTGCGCTGATCCTCGAGGATGAACGCATCGCGGCAGCTCAGATCGACCTCGCCAGCCCGGGTGAGTCGGTACGCATCGTGCACTGCCTTGACGCTGTAGAGCCACGAACCAAGGTGAACGGTGGCGTTGTCTTCCCCGGCTTCCTCGGCGGAATGGACACCGTTGGCAGCGGCGACACGCTGCGCCTCGGCGGGGTGAGCGTTCTGGTATCGAGCACCTTCCCGCAGCCGGTCTCGGGCCTGCTCCAGGCTCGCGAAGCCGTTGTCGACATGTCGGGGCCGACCGCCAACTACAGCCCGTTTTCGCGGGTTGTCAATGTCGTGCCAACGCTGACACCGAACCCAGATGTTGAGAACGAGGACTACGACGATGCCGCTCGCCGCGCCGGCCTGCGGGTGGCTGAGTTCCTCGCCCGCCAGGGTGCCGCCGGCGATGCCGCTACCGAGTTCGACTTCTCGACGCAGGACCCGGACCTCCCCAACGTCGTCTACTTCTACCAGCTGCAGGGTCAGGGCCCCATGGCAGACACCTATCTCTACGGGCGCGACATTCACAACCTCGTGCCCAGCCTCATCCACCCCAATGAGGTCATGGACGGCGCCATCGTCAGCGGCGTCTATGCCTATGCCTGCTACAAGAACCCGACCTACCTGCACCAGAACAACCCCATCATCTGGGAGCTACAGGCCCGGCACGGCAAGGATCTCAACTTCTCGGGTGTCATCATCAACCGAGGCCACAACTACACCCAGGACGACAAGGAGCGATCGTCGCGCTGGGCCGCCAAGCTGGCCGGGTTCCTGGACGCCGACGGAGCGATCCTCACTGCCGAGGGTGGGGGCAACTCTGCGATAGACATGATGCTGGCCTGCCAGTACATGGAGCAGGCGGGCATCGGGACGACCATCGTGTCTTCCGAGGCGGCCGGAGCAGACGGCTACGACTTCCCACTCTTCTACACGCTGCCCGAGGCGGACGCCATCGTCAGCGTCGGCTCGGAGGATGAGGTGATCGCCATGCCACAGGTGGATCGGGTGATCGGAGGCGACATGCTGTTGGACGGCGAGACCGCAGCGCACGGCCCATTCGACCTCAAGATGTACTTTCAGTACTGCGGCACCAACCAACTCGGCGCCAACCTTGTGATGGGGAAAGTGTTCTAGATGATCCGAATCGCCCACTACATCAACCAGTTCTTCGCCGGCATCGGAGGCGAAGACAAGGCAGGCGCCCTCTTCGAGGTGAGAGAAGGTGCCGTTGGTCCGGGGCGGGCCCTCGAGATGATCCTCGACGGTGACGGCGAGATCGTGCAGACCCTCGTCTGCGGCGACAACGCGTTCCACGAGGATCCCGAGGCCAACATCGAAGCTGTGGTGGCGGCACTTCGCGAGAGCCAGCCCGACCTTGTGGTGGCCGGCCCTGCCTTCAATGCCGGTCGCTACGGCCTTGCCTGCGGCGCGGTTTGCGTAGCCGCCGCAGAGCGGCTCGGCATCCCGGCCATCACCGCGCTCTTCCCCGAGGCCCCGGCTGTTGATGTGTATCGCAGCCGCATCGTGATCGTCCCCACTGGGGACTCGGCCGGCGGCATGGCCGACGCCATGGTCGGCATCGCCCGGGTCGGCATGCGGCTCGCCAAGGGAGGGCAACTACTTCCTGCCGATGAAGACGGGCGGGTCCCGATGGGGTACCGCGCCAATTGGATCGCCGAAGAGCCTGTTGCCAAGCGAGCAGCCGACATGCTCCTTGCCAAGGTCCGCGGCGAGCCCTTCGTCAGCGAGGTCGCCCTGCCCGCCCAAGTCGAGGCGGTTCCTCCAGCGCTGCTCGGCCTGGATCTGTCCGAGGCCACGGTCGCGCTCGTGACCGAGGGCGGTCTGGTGCCTGAGGACAATCCGGACCGGATCGAATCGTCGAGCGCTACCAAGTGGGCTCGCTACCCCGTCTCGATGCTCGCCGCCGACGATGGGGCGGGCTTCAAGTCGATCCACGCCGGATACGACTCGCAATGGGTTGATGCGGACCCCGACCGCCTGGTGCCGTTGGATGCGGCGCGTGAGCTGGAAGAAGAAGGCGTCATCGGCCGCCTTCACGACTACTTCTACGTGACGACAGGGACCGGAACCACCGTCACCAACAGCGAGAGGATCGGGGAGGAGATCGCCCGCCAGCTGATCTCCGACGGCGTTCACGCGGTGATCGTCACCAGCACCTGAGGAACTGGAACGCGTTGCGGGGCAACGCTCTCCAAGATGATCGAGAAGAATGGGCTCCCGGCCGCCCTGCTGACGGCCATGACCTCGATGGCCAAGGTCGCGGGGGCCAATCGCATCCTGGCGTCCGGCCTCATCCCGCACCCGGTCGGCGACCCGACCCGCTCCCCCGAAGAAGAAGGTGCTTGGCGCAAAGGCCAGGTGCGCAAAGCCCTAAACGCCATAGCGACCCCCATCGAGGAGTCGCAGATCTTCGCCGACTGGTAGGGAGAACCGATGGAACAACCCGCGATCCTTGCCACGTCGTACATCTTGGCGCATGCCCCGGATTTCATCCGCTACGGGTCCAAGCCGCGGCGTGAGATCGAAATGGAACCGTCGCTCCTTGGCCAGATGACCGACTCACTTCGCTCCTGGCCCGAGATGTATTCCTATCCGCCGAACCAGACCTTCATCGGCAACCTGAATCCAGACGAGCTTGGCGCTATGGAGCGGCCATGGTTCGAGAACACCATGGCCGATGCCGATGTCGTTGGTCCGTTCGGTCGCATTGTCGATCAGGCCGCGCTGTACGGCCTGATGAAGCTGTCAGATGACTTCGACCTGATGACGATCAGTACCGACCTGGCGGCGGAGGCGCTGGCCGCGCTCGACCATTTCGACCACCGCAAAGACCGAATCACCGGTGTTCCTCCCGAGGAGCTAGAGCAACTTGTCGCCGCAGGCGGGGGCCTCCCGCTCTTTCACCGAGGCGTGGTCGCCGGCTTCCTGCGAACCGCTCACGACAAGGATCCATCGCTCGACGCCGGCGTCCTGCTGGAGAACCTCGCCTGCAAGGCGACAGCAGTGCTGGCGGTGTCTGAGGTCATGAAGAGCAGCCGGGTGAGTTACGAGGAGGTCGACTACCTCATCAACTCCGGCGAAGAGGCGGTCGGCGACCGCTACCAGCGGGGGGCAGGCAGTCTCTCCAAAGCCGTTGGCGAAGTCGTCGGTTGTGTCAACGCGACCGGGTCCGACGTCAAGGCCTTCTGCGCGGCGCCGGTGCACGCCCTCATCATGGCGGCGGCGCTGGTGGCCTCGGGAGTGCACAAGTACGTCGTCGTTCTCGGCGGCGGCTCCCAGGCCAAGCTGGGGATGAAGTTCCGTGGCCACATGCGGTCGGGTGTGCCCATCCTGGAGGATGCCCTCGCAGGGATGGCCTTCGTCGTTGGCCCCGACGATGGCACCGGCATGAAGCTGCGGCTCGACCTCACGGGGAAGCACCCGATCGGTGCCGGCTCCTCTCCCCAGGCCGTATATCAGGCCCTGGTTGTCGACCCACTCGAGAGGGCCGGCCTCAAGATGACGGACATCGACAGGTACGCCGTCGAGCTCCACAATCCCGAGATCACCGAGCTGGGTGGCAGCGGAGACGTTCCCAAGGGGAACTACCGAACCTTGGCCGCCATGGCAGTCCTCGGAGGCGAGATCGAGCGCGATGACATGGACGAGTTCGTCGCTGCCCGCGGCATGCCTGGGTTCGCCCCCACTCAGGGCCATATTCCGGCAGGCGTGCCCTACCTCGGCCATGCGCTCGCCGCCATGCGATCAGGAGATCTGGCCAGAGTTATGGTGGTCGCCAAGGGCAGCCTGTTCCTTGGTCGCATGACACAGCTGGTCGACGGAGTGTCTTTTGTCATCGAGTCGTCCCACGATTGAGAGAGGAGGTGTTATGGAGCTGAAGGGCAAGCAAGTTGTTGCCATCGGCGAACGCGAAGGCGTCAGCGGCCCCAGTCTCAAGCTGCTGGCCGAATCCGCAGGCGCGACCGTCGTATTCAGCGTTACTGAGTGCTTCGTCTGAACATCTGGTGGAGCCATGGACCTGGATGACCAGGCCAGCGTGAATCACCTTGCGGAGACTGTCGGCAAAGACGAGATGATCATCATCCTCGGCCAGCCTGATCCAAACAGTGCTGGGCTATTTGCAGAGACGGTCACGAGAGGCGATCCGACCTGGGCCGGTCCATTGGCCGGAGTCCCGTTGGGACTCCCGGTGTATCACATACTGGAGCCGGAGATCAAAGAGCACATGGACGCCGACCTGTATCAGGATCACGTCGGCTTGATGGAGCTGTCGGCAGATGTCGATGAGATCATCAAGTGGGTCAGGTTCTACAGGGAGCGCGAAGAGGCGTAGCGAAGGAGCGCGAGCATGCTGAAGTTCGAGATGTACATCAACGGCGAGTGGGTTGCCGGTGCCGGTGACGATCGCCTGGAAGTGGTCAACCCGTCGACCGCCGAGGTTCTGGCAACGGTCCCCGACGGCGGTCAGAGCGATCTCGACGATGCTGTTGAGTCGGCGACGGCCGGTCTCAAGGTGTGGCGCGAAACGCACCCAAGGGTCCGCGCCCAGGTCCTCAACAAGATCGCGGAGACGCTGAAGGAGCGCGCCCAGGAGTTCGCCGAGCTCTACAGCCTCAACTCAGGTGGCTCCGTCGGGACCGGCCTGTGGACCATGCACGACGTTGCGGCTCGCCGCTTCGAGTACTACGCGGGCATGGCTGACAAGATCCGCGGCGACACCTTCGTCAGCCCGGGCACCCACCTCAGCTACACACTGCGTGAACCCGTCGGCGTGACCGGACACATCGTCCCCTGGAACGGCCCCCTGTGGATCGGCAGCAGGACGATCGCACCGGCGCTGGCCGCAGGGAACTCGGTTGTCGTCAAGCCCTCGAGCGAGGCTCCGCTGACGCTCCTGAAGTTCGCGGAGTTGGCGGTCGAGTGCGGCCTGCCTCCGGGCGTTTTCAACGTCATCACCGGACGCGGCAGCGGACTCGGCAACCTTTTCGCGCAGCACGCCGGCTTCGACGGGATCTACTTCACGGGGTCGACAACGACGGGGCGCACCATCATGGAGAACTCAGCAGGGAACGACATCCACACCGTCATGGAGCTCGGCGGCAAGTCGCCGAACATCGTCTTTGAAGATGCCGACATGGAGGCCGCCCTCGACGGCGCCATCTTCGCCATCTTCGCCAACTCCGGCCAGATCTGCGTTGCAGGGTCGCGGCTCTTGGTGCAGGAATCGATCCACGACGAGTTCGTGTCGCGTCTCGCCGACAAGGCCAAGGACATCACCATCGGCGGTCCGGAGGCCGAGGCCCTGATGGGTCCCGTCATCACGGCCAAGCAGAAGGAGAGGGTCCTCGACTACATCGACCAGGGCAAGAAGGACGCCGAGCTGGTAACCGGCGGTGGGACGCCGGACGACCCGGCGCTGCAGAAGGGGTTCTTCGTCGAACCGACGATCTTCGATCGCGTGCCTAACGACGCCTCGATCGCTCGCGAGGAGATCTTCGGCCCCGTGCTGGCGGTGTCTTCGTTCGAAACCCAGGACGAGGCGATCGCACAGGCCAATGACTCGTCCTTTGGTCTGGCATCGGCCGTGTGGACGGAGAACGTCACCCGCGCCCACTCCGTCGCTCAAGCGCTCGAGGCCGCCCAGGTCTATGTCAATCACTACTACACCGCGGCATTCGAGGTGAGTCGCTCGCCGTACAAGTCGAGTGGCCATGGCGTGAGCGAGGGCCCGGACGCCATTTACGAGTTTCTCAACCAGAAGTCGGTGAGCATCAAGACCGGCGAGGTCTCCTGGGGGTAGAGGAGCGCATAGCCATGGTGCTATGGTCTGACCGTATGACCATAGGAGCGCCTGGCCGGTAGGCCATAGCTGCTCGAACCATGGCGGAGCGCGGTCCTAACGATCGGGAGGCATCGTGGAAGTTGTTGTGTTTACTGGAGTGGGCGAGGTAGAGGTTCGATCGGAGCCGTCGCCGGAGCCAGGTCCCGAACAGGTAGTTGTGGACATCGGGGCCTGCGGCATCTGCACCTTTGAGCGTCGGTTGTTCGCCGGCGACAAGCAGTGGTACCCGGTGGCACCGGGCCACGAGTCGGCCGGTGTCGTCACCAAGGTCGGGGCCACGGTCGACGGCCTTGAGGGATCACCGCAGGTGGGGGATCGGGTAACCATTGACCTGCTCACCCGGTGCGGGACTTGTACGCCATGCCGTCGTGGCAAGAGCGCGCTGTGCCGGTCGCGCCAAGGCCGCCAACTGCAAGATGGGACAGTCTCTTTCGGTGGCTTCGCGGGGCGGGTGGCTATCGACGCCAAGTCGGTGTATCCGGTCGGTGATGCCCCGATCTACCACGCGGCGATGGGTGAACCGATCGCCTGCTCCGTGCACTCGTTGCGCCAGGGTGGGTTCCAGCCGGGCGATCGCGTCGCCATCATCGGCGGGGGGTTCATGGGGCGACTCCATCTGGCCCTGACCCGCGTCGGCGGCGCGTCGAGCGTCGGTGTGATAGATATTTCCCAGGAGCGGCTCGAGCTCGCCAAGCAAGCCGGTGCCACCTGGACGGCTACCCCCGACGAAGCCTTCGAAGTCGGCGGCAAGCAGGACGTCGTCTTCGTCACGGCAATGGGCGGAGTCGACCTAGCCGTTGAGATGGCCGACTACGGAGGAACGGTCGTTCTCTACAGCGCCTTCGACAAGGAGTTGCCGGCGAGCGTTGGCGCCGACAGATCACATCGTGAAGAGGTGTCGATCGTCGGAGCGTTCAGTCAGGAGCCTGAGGATTGGCAGCTGGGCTCGGCGTACATCCGGTCGGGGATTCTCGCAGACGATCTCGACTCACTCGTGACCGCAACGTACGACTTCGACACGGTGGCGGACGCCCTCACCCTGGTGACGAGCGAGCCAACCTTCCGCGTCTTTGTGGAGCCACCGACCCCGGATGACTGAGCCGGTTGTTGTCGGGATGGATGTGGGGAGCAGTTCGGCGCGAGCCGTCGCTGTGACCAGATCCGGCGCGGTCGTGGCGAGTGCCACGGCTGGCTACCCGGCGGACGATCTTCCGATCGGCGAGGCGGATCCCGCCTCCTGGCTGGTTGGAGCTGCCGAGGCGATCAACAGCCTCGAGGTCGATCCGGAAGCGATCTGCATCGGCGGCCAGGGTCCGACCACCGTCGCCTCCACCGGAGAGCGAGCTATCACGTTCCGCCACGAGGCGGGAGCTTCGATTGGTCCGCCAGACCAGCACCACTCGCAGTCGGCGGTGTTGCGCGAGACATACGGTGATCATGTTGAGCCGCGTCAGCTATGGGACTGGATGGCCGCCCGTCTCGGTGGCCCCGACGACTCGCAGAGCCTGTGGCCTGGGTCCAGTCCGCTTGCGGGATTTGGCGAGACGGTGCCTGTCGGAAGCGCCGTGGGAAAGACGAACGGCGACCACGGGATTCCGGCCGGCATCACGCTGGCCGCCGGCGCCAACGACGCCTACATGACGGCGTGGGGATGTGGGATAGACCTTCCCGGCAAGGGGTTCGATCCGGGAGGCACAACGGGTGGCCTTGGCGTAGCGGTCATGGCGAAGGACCACCCCGACGCCCTCGCTTTCGGGATGGCGAGCCATGTTCCCGATGTGTACATCATCGGGGGGCCGGTCGCGGCCCACGGCGCGATGCTCGACTGGTGGTCGCAGATCACGGGGCGTGGCGTACCCGAGCTACTCGAACTCGCCGCCGATGCCCCGCCCGGCGCCGAGGGAGTCATGGTGCTTCCCTTCCTGGAGGGGGAGCGGGCACCGCGCTGGAACCTGGAACTGCGAGCTGAGATCGTCGGGCTCCACATCGCCCACGACGTTGGCACCGTCACCAGGGCCCTGCTGGAGTCGACGGCGTACGGGCTGGGGCACATCGCCACCAACCTGGCGAGCCAAGGTGTCGAGCTGCAGCGGTTGGTGTGCTCGGGCGGTCCCTCCCGCAGTCGGTTGTGGTCGTCGATAAAGGCCTCGGTTCTCGAGGTCCCGATCGATGTTCCCGAGTTCCACCACATGTCGGCTTACGGCGCCGCCTTCGGTGCCGGGGCCGCACTGGACTGGTGGCCGCGTCCCGGAGATGGCGGCCCGGGAGATTGGCCAACGCCCGAGATGATGACCATCGAACCCGAGCCGCTTGAGGTGTATCGAGTTGGCTTGCGGAGGTTCATCGAACTTGGCGATGCCGCCGAGGCTCGGCTGGCCGATGTGATTACGAATAGTTTGAAGAAAGAACACTGACGACAAGGAGATAGCAATGGACAACGTGTCATCGGCCATAGGCGCCGGCAAGATCAGAAGGGCCTCCCGCTTCATCGAGGAAGACGGGCGCGGCTTCCTGGTGGCAATCGACATGCAAACCGGTTCCGGTGACGGCCCGGCGCTCGATGCGGTACTCAAGGTGGCCGAAGGGGGGCCCAACGGGATCCTCTCCTCATGGCAGATCGCCCGTCGCTACCCGGAGGCTTTCAGGAACTGCGGGATGGTGTTGCGCATCGACGGCACGACCACGATGCTCGGGAACTATGCAGAGGGCGACAAGTTCGCCCAGATGTACGAGCTCGAGATGGCCGCCAAGCTCGGAGCAGACGCCGTTGTATGCATGGCATTCCCGGGCTCCGACGACGAGCATGTCGGTCTGCGCAAGGTCGTGGGCTTGGTCAATGAATCCGAGAAGATCGGAATGCCGGTCATCGTCGAGTCGATCCCCGGCTCCTGGGCCAGGACGGTGCCGTGGGACGCCGAGCACCTCGCCAAGTCGGCGCGTATCTGCGTGGAGATCGGCGCCGATGCCATCAAGACGCCGGCTCCCGAGGACCTCTCTGAGATGCCGACGCTCGTCGACAACTGCGAAGTACCGGTGTTCATCCTGGGTGGCCCCAAGCGCGACACCGAGGACGAGGCAGTGCAGTACGCCGCCGATGTCGTGGCGGCCGGCGCTTCTGGCATCGCCTTTGGGCGCAATACCTGGGGCTCGCCAGATCCGACGAAGATGACAAGGCGTCTGTACGACGCCGTGCACGGGAAGTAGGGCCAAAGGGAGGTGCCCAGCGTGGAGTTAGAGGCTCGAGTAGCCGAGTTGTGCGCTGAGGTCATGGCCGCGATGCCCTCGGGTGTCGCCGTGATGACTCTCGTCGACGACGCGGGCGGTCTGCACGGGATGACGATCTCGTCGCTCACCCCGGTATCCAGCGAGCCGCCGTCTGTGCTGATGTGCGTCGGCGGCAGTGCTTCGTCTCGGCCGTTCTTGATCGAAGGCCAGCGGTTGTGTGCCAACATCTTGGCTGCGGATCAGGCCGCACACTCGATGGGGTTCGCCTTCGGCGACGATGATCCGTTCGAGGTTTTCGAATGGTCTTCTGACGAAGACGGCACCCCGATTCTGGCGAACACCGCGGCTCATCTGCTGTGCGAGGTGGAGCGTGTTGTTGATTATCACGAAACGGCTGTCGTCCTGGCGGCCGTCCGTGGTGGGTCGGTCGACAAGGATGAGACTCTCGTCTACCGCAACAAATCGTACTTCGGTGACCTCATCCCGGTGACCTCTGGGGCCAAGGGGCAATGGTGACAGCGATGCCGCGGCGCCCCCGTCACCAACCGGCATCGGAGGTCGCCGTTGGCTGAGAAAGAAGCAGTACCCGCGATCGACCGTCCGCGGTTGACGCACATTGCGCTACGGGTCGTCGATATCGATCGCTCGATCGATTGGTACGAGGCCTTCACCCCGTTGCGGGTCCTGAAGCGCCTCACCGACGAATACGGTCGCGGTGTCTGGCTGGCGGATCCTGATGACGCGTCCCAACCGTTCGTGTTGTCGCTCTCGGCGTTCACTCCCGACAAAGATCCATTCGGGTTCGCTCCACCCACCGTTCTTGGGCCCTATGCCCACCTGGGCTTTGAGCTCACCAGCCTCGCTGCCGTCAAGGAAGTTGCGGCCCGTGCCGAGTCCGCAGGGTCCTTGACGGTCCCGCTGACGAATATGCCGCCCCCCATCGGCTACATCTGCTTCGTCGAGGACCCAGACGGCAACACGATCGAGTTCTCGTTCGGCCAAGGAACGTATGCCGCCATTCACGAGTTGTGGGGAGAAGATTCGTGAGCACCCATCGACCCTTCGAACCATTCGAGCGCACGACAGTTTCCGAGAAGGTCCGCGACGACATCCACACCCGGATCATCAGCGGCGAGTTTCAGCCTGGCTCTCAGCTTCCCGCCGAGAGAGGCCTCGCCGAGCAGTTCGGAGTCGCCAGGACCTCAGTGCGAGAAGCGATTCAGGAACTGATCGGCCTCGGAGTCATCGAGAGGCGCGGCAACCGGTCCTACGTGGTGGAGAGATTGCCGGGATCGCAGCTTCCCGACCTTGACGGCGGCAAGAAGCCGATGCGCACGTTGCTCGAAGCCCGTCGCGTGCTGGAGCTCACATTGTTCGAGTTGGCCGCATTCCGGGCGACATCGAAAGAGCGCAACGAGGTGAGCGAGCTGGCCCATCGACCGACCCCGACCAGCCTCGAGGACTTCAGCCTTGCCGACCGCGAGTTTCACGCCAGCATCGCCGGGGCGTGTGGCAACCCGGTGCTGGTCGAGGTGTATGGCCGAGTGCTCGACACTCTGGTGCAAGCGGATCTATCAGCCGAGCTCATTCTCGGCATCGAAGGCGATGTCGACCCCGCCGAAGCCATCGCGCGGGCCGCCGCAGAGCATCGGGTGATCGCCGAGGCGTTCTCAGCCAGCGATGTTGCGACGATGCTGGAGGCGGTGGAAGAGCATCTGGGTCCGGTGCAAGGCCGGATGAGCCTGATGAGCAGATTGACACGTCCACAACAACCGCCGGACCCACGCGATGCCGGCACCGTCAAACACACGGTCGGGTTGTGATGCGGGTTGGGCGCTCGCTAACCCGACGGACTATCGTTGATGTTGATCGTTGGTCTGACCATCAGTCCAGAATGGAGTCGGCGGTCTGAATAGGACAACCCGTCCAGCGGCGGCGGGATCGAATAACCGGCTTTGTAGCTAACACAGCGACAAGGTCGATTCGGGAGGTATTAACGCATGAAGGACAAGTCACGATTGCGGGCGGTGTTTGCACTGGTCGCAGTACTCACCCTTATCGCCAGCGCCTGCGGCGATTCCAGTGAGGAGACCACCGCCCCGACGGCGGCACCGGCCACGCAGGCACCGGCCACGCAGGCACCGGCTACGCAGGCACCGGCTACGACTTTGCCCGATTTCGGCGCCGCCGACTTCAACGGCGATGGCAAGGTATTGATCGCGATGGCCTCGACAGGACCACGTGATGACGGTGCCTACAACGAGGCCCTCGTCACCACACTCGAAGAGATCGCGACTGCCGGCGGGTATGAAGACATACTTATCGTTGACGAGATCGATCCGGCCGACGGCCGTGCCGAGCTCGACAACATCGTCGCGCAGAACCCCGACATCGTCGCTCTTGTATCGAGTGTGCTCGCCGACGGTAACGAGGACATCTTCCTCGAGCACGAGGAGATCTTCTGGTACTGCAACTGCGGCTCCGGCTACCAGGATGTTCCCGGCTTGCTCCGCAGTACAGACAGCGGAGGCGAGTTGAGCATCTCCGGCGGCTATGCCACCGGATTGTTGATGCAGGAAGCCGGCGGCGACAGCGCCGTGTTCATCGGCTGCTGTGATCTCGGCTTCGAGGTTGAGTCGTTCAATGCCTGGGTGCTCGGGATGCAGGAGGTGGACGCGTCCTTCACGGCAACCTATGTGTCTACCGGGAACTTCCCGTTCGACTTCGCCAACACCGCCGGAGCTACGGAGGCGTACAACACCGCCGTTGCCGCCGGGGCCGACGCGGTCTATCCGTTCCTCGACGGTGCCCACGAGGCCATCGTGCAGCTCGCTAATGAGGACGGACTCATCGTCATGACAGCAGGCCAGTCCAACGGGTGCGAGCGAGACGACGTCGACTACAGCCTCGAGATCAAGTTCGATGCTGGTGACTACATCGCCGACATCTTCGACGAGATCCTCTCGGGTGCTCTGGAAGAGGGCGGTGCTCGTAAGTTCACCGTCGGCGTCGATCCCCAGGTCGGTGGCGAGCTCTGCAACGCCACTGCGGAGCAGGTACAGATGCTCGAGGACTTCAACCAGCGAGTCGGTGCTGGCGAGTTTGGCGACGCACTGTTCCAGATCGCAGCCGCCGCATACGGTTTCTAGGAGAATCACAACGATTGAGCAGAGCGCGAAGGGCACCCTCGGGTGCCCTTCGCCTCGGTTCGGAGTCTGAATGAATCCAGCGGCCGACAGCCGCGAAGATGTTGCAGTACTGCAATTGTCTGGAATGACGAAGCGCTACGGCAGCGTCGTTGCTTGCGACGACGTCGACCTGACCCTGCGGCGCGGCGAGATCCACGGGATCCTGGGCGAGAACGGTGCCGGTAAATCGACCCTCATGCGGATGGCGATCGGGCTGGCCATTCCGGATAACGGGACAATCACCATCGATGGTGAACCATGCGCCATCCATGACCCGACGCAGGCGGTGGAGTATGGCATCGGCATGGTGCATCAGCACTACAGCCTGGTTGACGCTCTGTCGGTCTGGGAGAACGTCGCACTCGGCGAACAGGGCGGGCTCGATCGGGACTCGACTCGCCGGCGAGTACGCGAGGTGTGCACCAAATACGGTCTAGAGGTCGATCCGGACGCCGTCGTGCGGGATCTCACTGCGGGTCTGCGCCAGCGAGTTGAGATCATCAAGTGCCTCAAGCACGAGCCTCGGATCATCATCCTCGACGAGCCGACATCCGTTCTCACCCCAAGCGAAAGTCAGTACCTCTTCGAGGTGCTCGCCGAAGGCGTCAAGCGCGAGGGCTGGGCAGTCGCCCTCGTGAGTCACAAGCTCGACGAGGTACTTCAGGCGACGGATCGCATCACGATCATGCGCGATGGCAAGGTTGTGGAGCGGGTCATGACCGCCGACGCTGATGCTGCCTCGCTGGCACGCGCCATGGTCGGTCGTCCCGTCAGTCTTCGAACAGCTGCGGCCTCGATAGGCGTCGTTGACACCGAAGTGATTGCAGCTACCCACACGGCCGCGATCGCTTCCGAAGTGCCTCCGATTCTGGAGGTTTCCGATTTGGTAGCGCGCGCCCCCGACGGCGCAGTCGTGCTCGACGGACTTTCGCTGGAAGTTCGACCAGGCGAGGTCGTCGGCGTCGCCGGAGTCGAGGGCAATGGGCAGACCACATTGGCCCGGTCGTTGGCGAGCCTCATCAAACTTGACTCCGGCGTGATCCGGGTAGCAGGCCAGGTGGTGCCTTCGGGTGTCGCCGGGGCAATGCACCGCGCTGGCATCGCCGTCATTCCGGCCGATCGTCACCATTCCGGATGCGTGCCCGAGATGTCGGTCGCCGAGAACCTGGTGCTGTCATCGATCAAGCAATTCGCTGCGCGTGGAATCCTCAGCTTCGACGAGATGCGCCGGCGCGCCCTCGAACTCATTGGGGAGTTCGACATCCACACCCCCGGCCCCGATGTCCCGTTGGCGACGCTTTCGGGGGGCAACCAGCAGCGAGTAGTCCTGGCCAGGGCCCTTTCGGTTGGCCCCAAGGTGCTCGTGGCGCATCAGCCAACCCGCGGACTGGACGTTGGGGCGATCGAGTACATCGGTGAGCGGCTCCGAGCCGCCGCCGAAAACGACGGTATCGGCGTGTTGCTCGTTTCGACCGACCTCGGCGAGATCCTTGCTTTGGCCGATCGGATCGTCGTGATCTATCGAGGACGGATCATCGGCGAGATGACTCTTGACGATCTCGATGTTGAACGATTGGGCCTGCTGATCGGTGGATCGACGGAGGGGGAGACGGCGGCGTGACCGACCTCAAAGTGCCGACACCAGAGATTCCTGTTGTGGTCGCCTCGCCCTCCCGCTGGCGCTCAATCGGCGAAACAGCGTTGCTCTATGTGCTCAGCTTCAGTGCGGCGCTGCTGCTATCGGCACTCCTGGTTGCGGTCACCGGCAATTCGGCCACGCAGGTATTCCAGGCGCTGCTCGACGGGGCTTTCCTGGCACCCGGCCGGTGGGGTAACACGTTCGTCATCGCGGCTCCGATGCTGCTCGTCGCCCTGGGGATGGTCATCGGGGTTAAGGCCGGGGTGTTCAACATCGGTCAGGAAGGCCAGCTGCTCATGGGGGCGATGGCGATGGCTTGGGTCGGGACGAAGTGGGGCGGTCCTGGGCCCCTCCTGGTTGTGCTCGGCCTGGCGCTGGGGTTTGCTGCCGGCGGCGCCTACGCCGCCGTGGCGTCCTTCATGAAGATCCGCCGTGGGGTTCCCGAGGTGATCTCCACATTGTTGCTCGTCTTCATCGCTTTCCAGATCGTGGGCTTTGCGGTCACGACCGATTGGATGCTGCGCGACGTCGACCCGAACCGTCCGACGCGAGCAGTCACCAGCGCTGCCCTGCCTGACGACGCTCGGTTGCCCTTCCTCGATATTTTCGGCAACGAGTTCCATATCGGATTCGTGTTGGCCCTGGCCTTGGCAGTGGTGATCGCCTACCTGCTGGCGCGCACCGTGTGGGGGTTCCACATTCGGTTGCTCGGCAACAACGCCAACGTCGCCCAGAAGGTGGGCGTTTCGGCCAACCGGACCGGAACCATGGCCTTGTTCCTGTCCGGAGCCTTCGCCGGCCTCGCCGGTGCGGTGATGCTGACCGGCGGCTCGTCGACCTATCGGCTCACCACGGGCTTTGCCTCCAACATCGGCTGGCAGGGCCTTCTTGTCGCGCTGCTGGCGCGGAGTAGACCGTTGCTCTGCATTCCGATGGCCATCCTCTTCGCTGCCCTGCGCACCGGCTCCGGCTTCCTTGCTTCTACCGGTGTTGATCGCAAGATCGTGGACGTGGTGCAGGCCTTGTTGGTATTGGCATTGCTCATTCCGCCGGCCGTCCAGTTCATCCGTGATCGGCGACGCGCGCTGGCCACCGCGACTGGGGCAGCATGATCGGCGATTTCCTCTCCGCAGTCTTCGACATATTCGGCAGCTCGACGATGTACGGCAGCGCCGTTCGGCTGGGCGCACTCCTCGCGTTCGCGGGGCTCGGTGAGTTGGTCGCCGAGAAGGCCGGGACGATCAACATCTCGGTCGAAGGGTCGATCCTGGCCGGTGCGTTCGCCGGAACGGTGGGATACCACATAACCGATTCGACCGTGATCGGCCTTGCCGCCGGCGTCGGGGGAGGCCTCCTGGTGGGCCTCATCCAGGCGAATATGAGCCACCGACTAACTGCGGATCAGTTCGTGGTGGGATTGACCGCCAACGTTCTCGTCTTGGGGCTGGCCGGGTTCCTCAATGCGGCGATAGATCCGATGGCGCGCCGAGCCAACATCATCGAGATTCCGTTGCTGTCAGACATCCCACTCGTCGGGCCAGCGCTATTCGGCCAGACCTGGCCCACCTACCTGTTGTATCCGTTGGTCCCGCTCACCTGGTGGCTGCTCTACAAGACCCGTTGGGGTCTCGAGACTCGGGCTGTAGGGGAGAACCCCCAGGCAGCGGACGTTTCGGGGATCGACGTCAATAAGCGACGCCGTCAGGCCGTCTACTACGGCGGGATGCTTGCCGGGCTGGGCGGCGCTTTCCTCGTTGTCGGGCAGGTCGGCACCTTTGACGCGGGGATGGTGGGTGGCCGCGGCTTCATCGCGATCGCCGCCGTCTATTTCGGCGGATGGACGCTGGGCGGTGTGGTGCTGGGATCGTTGGTGTTCGGGATGGCCGATGCGTTCCGGCTCGCCACTCCGGTTCTCGGCTATCAGCTCAACGCCCAGTTCCTGGCGGCTCTGCCCTACGTGCTGACCCTGCTCGTGATGTACTTCATCACCAAGCAGTCCCGTCAGCCTTCAGACCTGGCGCAGCCGTTCATCCGCGGCCTGCGGTAGCCGAGGGAACCGAAACGAGCCGGCGTGGGTTCGCCATACGGGAGGCTCGAGCAAGCCTTGCCGTCTAGGAGAGAAGCGACCGCTCCAGACCTCGGGCGCTATCGTCCGGCGCTCCCGAGGTGTGATAAGTGGACGAGGATCGCAGCGCCAGTTTCGTCGAACTCTTCTTCGACCTCGTCTTCGTGTTCGGCATCACTCAGGTAGTGACCTCAATCCACGGGCACCTCGACTGGCCAACGTTGTGGCGCGCCGCGGTCGTGCTGGCACTCCTGTGGTGGGCGTGGACCCAGTACACCTGGCTCGCCGGATACGCCGACTTCGACGAGCTTCAGCCTCGGCTCGTCATGCTCGTGGCAACAGCCGGCACCTTCGTCTTGTCCGTGTCGGTCCTAGAAGCCTGGACCGACGAGGGACCCATCTTCGCCATGGCGTACTTCGGGGTGATGGCTCTCGCTGGATTCTTCATGGTGATGCAGGCCAGTCTCCAAGAGATGGAGGGGCGGGCCGGCCAGTTGAAGGGAACCCTCGACTACGTATTGCGAATGATGGCTGGTTCGGTCCTCGTTCTGATCGGAGGCTTTGTCCCCGACGACGTACGGCCGTGGCTGTGGGTCGGCGCTGTCGTTCTCAACGTCTTGAGTGCGCTATCGGTGGAGCAATACGAGTACGACGTTGACGCCTCCCACTTCTCGGAGCGCCACGGGCTCTTCGTGATAATCGTGCTCGGCGAGGCGTTGATCGCCGTCGGCGTCGGCGTCGTCGGCCAGTCTGGTTCGGCCGCTTTCTACTTAGCCGGCACCGCGATGCTGCTGATCGCATTGGCTATGTGGTGGTCGTATTTCGACTGGATCTTTCAAGTAGGGGAGAAGGCACTCACAGCAACCACCGGTCTCGACCGGGGACGGTTGGCACGCGACGCCTACTCAATAGCCCACTATCCGATCGTGGCCGGCGTGATCCTGTTCGCAGTAGGCACCGAAGAGCTGTTGGCACATCCAGATATCGCGATGGACGATGCGAGCAGATGGGCGTTCGTTGGGGGCCTCATGCTGTTCATCGCGGCAGAGTCGATCATGGTTCGCCGCTTCACCGGATACCTCACCTGGGAGCGCCTGGTACTCATCGGCCTATTGGGGATCGCTGGTCTGGCGCTGGGGGACCTGAGCGGCGCGGCACTCGCGGCGACGGTGTGCTTTGTCCTCTTGGTGACGCTGGGCGTCGAGACGTACCGGCACCAGGAGGATCTCAGCAAGCTGCGAGCTGAACAGAACTCCAAGCAGCTCGAGGGTCCTGCCTAGCAGCTAGCGACTTGCGGCCAGGGCAAAATCGAACTGCCGACCTTCGGTTTGTCAATTCGGCGTTGGGGGTCCAGAACGTGTCGTCGGGTGTCGGCTGGTCCCGCATTCTCGGAGAACCGAGCTCCTTACACCGTGGGGAGAAATACAGGTCGGCTCAGTTCGTGCTCGCCGATCGCCGCCTCGTTCTGCAGTGTCAGGTCGATCTCGTCGAGGCCGTTCAACATCATGTGCTTGGAGAACGGGTCTATCGCGAACCGTTCGCTGAGCCCCGGCGCTGTGACCGTTTGTGCCTCGAGGTCGATCTCGACCAGGGCTGTGGGATCCTCGTCCGCGATGCGGAGCAGTGATTCCACCACCCTCTCGGGCAACTCAACTGCCAAGAGGCCGATCTTGGAGCAGTTGGAGCGGAAGATGTCGCCGAGAGACGGGGCGATGACGGCCTGGAAGCCCCAGTCCGCTAACGCCCACGGCGCGTGCTCCCTGGACGACCCGCTGCCGAAGTCGGGCCCCGCCACGAGCACCCTGGCGCCCTGGTACTCGGAGCGGTTGAGAACGAACTCAGGGTCGAGTTCGCCTTCGGCGTCATGAGCCCAGTCGTAGAAAAGGAAGTCACCGAATCCGGTCCTTTCGATTCGCTTGAGAAACTCCTTGGGAATGATCTGGTCGGTATCCACCTGTGCGCGCGGCAGTGGGGCCATCGTCCCCGCGATAGCCGTGACCGGTTCAATCATTCCCACTCCCTGATGTCAACGAGGTGCCCTGCGATCGCCGCCGCCGCTGCCATGGGCGGGCTGACGAGATGGGTGCGTCCGCCGCGGCCCTGGCGCCCCTCGAAGTTTCGGTTGGAGGTCGAGGCACAGCGCTCGCCTGGTGCCAGGATGTCGGGGTTCATGCCGAGGCACATGGAGCAACCTGGCTCCCGCCACTCGAATCCAGCCTCGGTGAACACCTTGTCCAATCCTTCTGCCTCCGCCTCTTGTTTCACGAGTCCTGAACCGGGGACGACCATGGCGCCGATATCTGGGTGAACTCTGCGGCCTCTGATAACGGACGCCGCGGCTCGCAGGTCGCCGATTCGGGCATTGGTACATGACCCGATGAATACACGATCCAGCGTGATCTCCCTGATGGGGGTTCCCGCTTGTAGGCCCATGTAGGCGAGTGCTCGGACGGCGGCCTCGCGCAGGTGGGGGTCGTCGAAGCTGTCGGGTGAAGGCACCTTCGATGTGACCGGGACGGCTTGAGCTGGGTTGGTTCCCCAGCTCACGAACGGAGCGAGAGCGGGGGCATCAACGACGATCTCGGCGTCGAATGAGGTACCTTCGTCGCTCGGCAAGGAGCGCCAGTAGGCGACCGCCTCGTCCCAGGCGGCGCCGGAGGGGGCGAAGGGACGTCCTTGTATGTAGGAGAACGTTGTGTCGTCGGGGGCAATGAGACCGGCGCGGGCCCCGGCCTCGATCGACATGTTGCACACCGTCATCCGCTCCTCCATGGTGAGTCGGGCGATTGCCTCGCCGCGGTACTCGATGACGTGGCCGGCGCCCCCCGCAAAGCCGATCTGGGCGATGATGCCCATCACTAGATCCTTGGCGGTTACTCCCCGGGCCAGCCGCCCTTCAACGGTCACCGTCATGGAGCGCGGCTTGCGCTGGCGGATTGTCTGGGTAGCCAGGACATGTTCGACCTCAGAGGTGCCGATGCCGAAGGCGAGAGCGCCGAACGCGCCGTGGGTGGACGTATGGCTATCACCGCACACGATGGTCATGCCCGGCTGAGTGACGCCCTGCTCGGGACCAATCACGTGGACAATTCCGTTACGCGGGTCGTCGGGGCCGAACACGGTGATCCCGGCGTCGGCACAGTTAGCGAGCAGCGTCTCGACTTGCTGACGTGACAGCGGGTCGGTTATGCCGAGCGCTCGATCGATGGTGGGAGTCCCATGGTCTGCTGTGGCCAGGGTCAGGTCGGGCCGGCGCACTCGTCGGCCCGCCAGGCGCAGCCCCTCGAAGGCCTGGGGCGACGTGACCTCGTGTACGAGGTGGAGATCGACGAACAGCAGGTCAGGTTCGTCAGTTCCCGCGACCACCACGTGCCGCTCCCATAGTTTGTCGAACAGGGACCGGGGCTTGCTCAACGCGAGACCAGTTCGGCGACACGATCTCCAACGTCGGCCGTGCCGAGGCCCATGGCACCGGCAGCGAGCGACGGGAGTTCGCCCGCCACCTGAGCCACTGCGGCGTCGATGGCTGCTCCGGCAGCGGGTTCGCCAACGTTGGCGAGGAGCATGGCGGCCGCACTGATCGCTGCTAGCGGGTTGACCAGGCCCTTGCCGGATATGTCGGGGGCGGTGCCACCGATCGGCTCGAACATCGATACTCCCTCGGGGTTGAGGTTGGCTCCGGCAGCTATCCCCAGGCCTCCCTGGATGGCAGCGCCAAGGTCAGTGATGATGTCACCGAACATGTTGTCGGTGACTATGACGTCGAATCGCTCAGGGGCCTGCACCATCCACAGGCAGACCGCGTCGACGTTGGCGTAGGCAGTCGAGATGCTGGGGTAGTCGATGGCTACCTCGTCGAACACTCGCTGCCAGAGATCATGGGCGTGGACGAGGACATTGGTCTTCCCGCAGAAGGTGAGGTGGCGTCGGCTGCGGGCCTTGGCCAGCTCGAAAGCGAATCGGACGCAACGCTCGACCGCGTAACGGGTGTTGATCGACTCTTCGGTGGCCACCTCGTCGCTCGTGCCACGGTGGGCGAACCCGCCGACTCCGGAGTAGAGGCCCTCGGTGTTCTCCCGCACCACCACGAAATCGATGTCGTGGTGGTCCTTGTCCCGCAGCGGACCGTGAACACCGGGGTGGAGTTTCACCGGTCGCAGGTTGATGTACTGGCCAAGCTCATGGCGCAGGCGAAGGATTATCCCCCTCTCGAGTATCCCGGGAGCCACATCGGGATGTCCCACCGCTCCGAACAGGATGGCGTCTGCTTCACGCAGCGACTTCAGAGCGCTGTCTGGTAGCAGATCGCCGGTCCGTAGATAGCGTTGTCCGCCGAGATCGTGATGCTCGTAGTCAACGTAGATGGACGATGGCGCGGCCACAGAGTCGAGCACCTTGACGGCTTCGGCCACCACCTCGGGCCCGGTTCCGTCGCCCGGCACGACCGCGACGCGCATCTACGCAGCCGCTGAGTTCTGGTCAACGGCGGCAGCGAAGGCGTGCACCGCACCGGTCACTACGTCGTCGTCGACGCCATGTCCGATGTACATGCTCCCATGGACTTGCACCGTTGCGGTCACCCTGGCGCGAGTTCTACCTTCGTCCTCGACGGGACGAACGCTGTATGCGCCAAGAGTCGCTTCGACGCTAGTAACGCGCCGATAAACGTCGAAGGCCGCACCGACCTCTGGATAGGCCTCGGCGTCGAACTCCAGGGTCAACCCGCGCGTTTCCACCTTGAGGAGGGGTCGGGGGGAGACCTTGTCTCCGCCGGTTACCTCCTGCGAAACCTGTTCGGCTACTTGTTCAACTGTCATTCTCTGTCTCCTATCAGTTCACGAGCTGGGATATATCGTCATGCGAGACCGTGACGCCTTGATCGGACAACTCCTTGAGGCGATCGAGCGCTTGCGCAACGCCCGCATCGTCGATCTCGACGCCTGCACGGTCGAAGGCCTGGCGCAATGCCGCCTTTCCCGAGTGCTTGCCCAGAACGATCGTGGAGCCAGCCTGTCCCACCTCGACGGGATCCATGATCTCGTAAGTGGTGCGTTCTCGGATCACTCCGTGCTGGTGGATCCCTGACTCGTGGGCGAAGGCGTTACGGCCAACAACGGCCTTGTTGTATTGGATCGGATAGCCGCTGAGCTCGGACACCATCTGGCTCGTTGGGTAGAGCTCGCGGGTGTCGACTCCGACCTCGGCCCCGAAGTGGTCAGCGCGAACGTTGAGGGCCATGACCACCTCTTCGATTGAAGCGTTCCCGGCGCGCTCCCCGATGCCATTGATGGCACCCTCGATCTGGCGAGCTCCGGCTTCGATTCCCGCCAGCGTGTTGGCGACTGCCATACCGAGGTCGTTGTGACAATGGGTGGAGACGATGATGTCGTCGCGCTCTCCGACGACCTCGGTCACCACCCGTCGGATCAAGGCGCCGAAGTCGGCTGGCATGGCGAATCCGCACGTATCCGGGATGTTGATGGTGGTGGCACCGGCGTCGACCGCCAGGCCACACACTTCCATCACGAAGTCTGGATCCGATCGGGTGGCGTCTTCCGGCGAGAACTCGATGTCCTCACAGTGTTCCCGAGCCCTTGCCACGCCTTCCTTGATGGCCGCACGCACTTGGTCCGGCGTCATTCCGAACTTGTGCTCCATGTGGAGGGCTGACGTCGCCATGAACACGTGGATACGGGCGTGCTCAGCGTCGCGCACGGCGTCGGCCGCCCGGTCGATATCGCCGTCGACGGCGCGGGCCAGGCCGGCGACTGTTGGTCCCTGTATCTCGCGAGCGATTCGCTGCACCGCAGCGAAGTCGCCTTCTGATGCAATGGGGAACCCGGCCTCGATGATGTCCACTCCGAGGGCCGTGAGCTGGCTGGCGATCGCCATCTTGTCGTCGGGACTGAAGGCGATGCCCGGGGACTGCTCACCGTCCCTGAGGGTGGTGTCGAATACTCGTACTTTCACTTTGTTCTCCTGTTTGGGGCGCCCGAATGGGCTAGCGGTTGGTGTTTGGCGCTGGGGCCGGGTCAGCCGATGTGGCTGCCCGGCCGGCTAAGTGCCAGGGGCTCCAACAACAGGAGAAGGAACAGGATCATGCGGGTGGACTCTTGGCGTCCAGGAATGGCATCAGCGAGCGCAGCCGGGCGCCGACGTCCTCGATGGGATGCGCCGCGTCCTGCGCTCGAAACTTGGTGAGGTTGGGCGATCCGTTGCGGTGCTCGGCCATCCACTCCTTGGCGAACTCGCCCGATTGGATCTCCGCCAAGATCTTCTTCATCTCCGCTCGGGTGTCGTCGTTGACGATGCGTGGGCCCCGGGTGAAGTCGCCGTACTCGGCAGTGTCTGACACCGAGTAGCGCATCCAGCTGAGTCCTCCTTCGAACAGCAGGTCTACGATGAGTTTCAGTTCATGGAGGCATTCGAAGTAAGCAGACTCTGGTGCATAGCCGGCCTCGACAAGCGTCTCGAATGATGCCTTTATGAGTTCTGAGACGCCACCGCACAGGATCACCTGCTCGCCGAAGAGGTCGGTTTCCGTCTCCTCACGGAAGGTTGTCGGCAGAACGCCGGCCCTCGTGGCGCCGATGGCATTGGCGTATGACACAGCCAGCTGCATGGCCTTCCCCGAAGGGTCCTGGTCGACCGCCACCAATGCCGGAACGCCGCTTCCCTGTTGGTAGGTGCGGCGGACCAGATGGCCGGGACCCTTGGGAGCAACCATCGCTACGTCAACGCCATCCGGTGGTGCGATCTCGTCGAAGTGAATGTTGAAGCCGTGGGCGAAGAACAGGGCATCTCCGGGCTGCAGGTACGGGGCTATGTGATCGCGGTAGATCTCGGCCATCATCTGATCTGGAACCAGCATCATCACCAGGTCCGCCCACTTGGCGGCTTCGGACATGGAGACCACTTTGAGGCCTTCGCTTTCGGCAAGAGCACGAGAGGACGAGTCTTCACGCAACCCGACGACGACCTCCACCCCTGCATCCTTGAGATTGAGAGCATGGGCATGTCCCTGGCTGCCATAACCGATGACCGCCACCTTGCGGCCCTGGATCAAGTGGGGATCGACATCGGCCTCGTAGTAGATCTCAACTGTCATCGGTCACTCCTCATTGGTTCGTGTCGGCCTTGGCTTTGGTGCCCCGCGCCAAGGCGACGCGGCCGGATTTGACGAGGTCAAGCACCCCGTAGTGCTCGACGAGCTTCAAGAAGTCGGAAAGACGGGAGGGGTGGTCGCACAGCTCGAAGGTGATGGAGTCGCCCCCGACATCGAGGGTCGTAGCGCCGAAGACCTCGGCGGCATCACGCACCTCACGCCTGTTGTCGGAACCGGCCATAACTCGCACCAACAGCACCTCTCGCTCCAGGGAGTCGTCAGGGTCAAGCTCGGAGATCTTGAGTACGTTCACCAACTTGTGCAGCTGCTTGGTCACCTGCTCCACCTCGACGTCGTCGACCACCAGCGTGATCTTCGACAATCCCGGCAGATGTAGCGGCCCAACTGAGAGGGATCGGATGTTGAAGCCGCGCCTGGCGCACAGTGACGCAACTCGAGCGAGAACGCCTGGCTTGTCTTCAACGGTCACAGACAGCGTGTGCCTCATTAGATGTCCTCCGGCCCCAGAAGGATGTCGTCGCAAGATCCCCCGGCGGGAACCATGGGCCAGACCATCTCGTCGGGGTCCGTTCGAACCTCGAGGAGTACCGGTCGATCATCGATCCCGAGCATCTTTTGGATCGCCGGCCTCACTTCGGCGGGGGTTGTCGCCTGGATGCCTACCCAGCCGGTCGCCTCTGCGAGAGCCGGATAGTCCGGGTAGCCAGTGTCGAGATCCGTGGCCGAGTAGCGCCCTCCGTAGAAGAGCGTCTGCCACTGTCGCACCATGCCGTGGCCGCCGTTGTTGATGAGGACAACCTTGACGGGGATCGCCTCGCTAGATGCGGTGACCAGCTCCTGGAACGTCATCTGGAAAGAGCCATCGCCGTCAATGGCAACGACCAGCTGATCTGGACATCCCACCTTGGCGCCGATCGCCGCGGGAACGGCGAAGCCCATTGTTCCCAGGCCGCCGGAGTTGATCCAGGTTCGTGGCCTAGAGAAATTCCAGAACTGACTGGCCCACATCTGGTGTTGGCCAACGCCAGAGACGACTATGGCGTCCCCGGCTGTAGCCTCGAGGAGCTGCTCGACCACGAATTGCGCCTTGACCGGACCATCTTCGGACTGCTCGTACCGAAGTGGATGTTGATCCTGCCACTTGGCGACGGTTTCGAGCCACGGTGATCGGTCGGGAGGAGAGTCACCCGTGCGCTTGGCTAGCTCTGCACTCAATTGGGCGAGCACGACTTTGACGTCGCCGACTATTGGCACCTCGGGAACGCGCACTTTGCCTATCTCGGCTGGGTCGACATCAACGTGCACCACCTTTGCTTCCGGTGCGAAAGTCGCCGGGTCGCCGGTGACACGATCGTCAAAACGTGTGCCGAGTGCTACCAGCAGGTCGGACTTCTGGATGGCGGTGACAGCGGTGTAGGTGCCGTGCATTCCCGGCATGCCCATCGCCAGTGGATGGGAATCCGGAAAGGCGCCGCGCGCCATAAGCGTGGTAGTGACGGGAACCTGGGTTGCCTCCGCGAACTCCAGCAGCTCGGCATCGGCACCTGCGGCGATCACGCCGCCTCCTACGTAGAGGACGGGCCGCTGCGCGCTCATCAGCAAATCGATGGCCTGGCGTATCTGTCGTGGGTTGCCTGAGCTGGTTGGCTTGTAGCCCGGCAGGTCGGTGGGTTCGAGGTCAACCCATTCGACTTCCGCCACCAGCAGATCTTTCGGAATGTCGATGAGGACCGGGCCGCGGCGCCCAGTCGAAGCGATGTGGAAGGCCTCATGGACAACGGTCGCGATCTCCTCGACCCGTGCGATGAGGTATGAGTGCTTGGTGCAGTGCATCGCCATGCCACTGGTTGCCGCCTCCTGGAAGGCATCGTTGCCCATCGACGAGCTGGCAACCTGACCCGTGATGGCGACGAGCGGCACCGAGTCCATCAGGGCATCCTGCAGAGGGGTCATGATGTTGGTGGCCCCCGGGCCCGATGTCGCTATGACCACCCCAACCTTGCCAGTGGCGTGTGCATAGCCCTCAGCCATGTGACCCGCCCCTTGCTCGTGCCTCGCCAGCACGTGTCGCACCGAGCTGTCCAGCAGCGGGTCGTAGGCGGGGAGGATGGCGCCTCCAGGAACACCGAACACGACGTCAACACCCTCTCTCTCGAGGGCCTTGATGAGTGCTATGGCTCCTGTAGTTGTCTGCATCGTTACGTCTCTCGGGTATGAAAAAACCCCCCGACCGGAAGGTGGAGGGTTGCGTGCACGCGCGGTTATGTCTTACGTACACGCTACATAAGAATCAGTACCAGGGTGGTGGAGGGGTTTGACATGTGGTCAGCCAGTATCGGGGAGAGCTGCCCTTTTGTCAACAGATAATGGAAGGGACCCGCCGGCGCTGCTTCGAAGACGTACCTGCCGTTTCTTTAGGATGGCGCGATGACGCCAAGGATCAGCGATGACGTCACTCGTTTCCCGGAAGCGGCAGCGTCGCGAGCGATGTTGCGGGCCGTCGGTCTCAGCGACGAAGACTTCTCCAAACCGCAGGTAGGAGTGGTTTCGGCGGGCAACGAGGTCACGCCCTGCAATACGAGCGGCCCCCGGCTGGCGGCGAGAGCCAAGGCCGGCGTTGCGGCAGCCGGCGGTGTTGGACTCACCTTCACCACTATCGCCGTTTCCGACGGCATCTCGATGGGTACCGAAGGGATGCGTGCCTCACTGGTGTCGCGCGAGGTCATCGCCGATTCGGTTGAGTTGATGATGCATGCCGAGCGATTCGACGCGCTGGTGGCAGTCGCCGGGTGTGACAAGTCGCTGCCGGGCATGTTGATGGCCGCGGCCAGGACCAACGTCCCTTCTGTCTTCTTGTACGGAGGCACGATCATGCCGGGCCGCTGGCGAGATCGCGACATCTCGATCGTCGACGTGTTCGAAGGCATCGGCGCGCACTCCGAAGGCAAGCTCACCGACGCCGAGCTGCTCGAGTTGGAACGGGCGGCCTGTCCCGGCGAAGGCTCGTGCGCCGGGATGTTCACGGCCAACACCATGGCCTCGGTGGGGGAGGCCCTCGGCATGTCGCTCCCCGGCAGCGCTTCGGTGCCCGCCATCGACCCTCGACTGGAGGCCTTCGCCGAAGCCTCCGGAGCGGCAGTCATGGATCTGCTGGCCGCGAACCTCAGGCCGCGCCAGGTCATGACCAAGCCGGCATTCGAGAACGCCATCACTGTCGTGATGGCGCTCGGCGGCTCGACTAACGCAGTGCTTCATCTGCTGGCGATCGCCCATGAGGCGGGCGTCGAGCTGACCCTTGAGGACTTCGATCGCGTGAGCCGCCGGACGCCTCACCTCGGCGACCTGCGGCCATTCGGCAAGTACCACATGGTTGATCTTGACCGCATCGGCGGCGTACCCATTGTGCTGCGAGCCTTGCTCGACGAAGGCTTGCTGGCCGGGGACGTGCCGACTGTCACCGGCAAGACCATGGCCGAGAACCTGTCCGGGGTGTCCTTCCCGACCGAGCAGGATGTCGTTCGCCCGTTGGCCGACCCGCTGGGGCCAGATGGGGGCATCGCAGTGCTCAGGGGCTCACTGGCTCCCGGCGGTGCCGTTGTCAAGGTCGCCGGTATCCCGCAGACGGTTTTCGAGGGACCGGCGCGAGTGTTCGATGATGAACAACACGCCTTGGACGCGTTGACCCAGCACCGACTTCGCCACGGGGATGTCGTCGTCATCCGCTACGAGGGTCCGCATGGTGGCCCGGGCATGCGAGAAATGCTGCGAATCACCGCCGGGATAAAGGGGGCGGGGCTCGGCAAGACGACGGCTCTTATCACCGATGGACGATTCTCGGGTGGTACGACGGGGTTCTCCATCGGCCATGTGGCACCCGAAGCGTCCCGGGGCGGTCCGCTGGCGCTGATCGAGGAGGGTGACCCGGTTCGAATAGATATTCCGGGCCGTCGTATCGACGTATTGGTTGACGAAGAGGTGTTGGGGGAGCGCCGTAAGGACTGGAAGGCACCTCCGCCCAGATATCCAACCGGGGCGCTAGCCAAGTATGCCAAGCTGGTTGGTTCGGCGGAACTGGGAGCGGTCTGTGAATAGGGTTGGCGGGCGGGAGCGCTCAGCACGCCAACGTTGAGTAGCCGTACCTCCTTTCGTTTCAGGCAGCTACGCTTGCTCGCCAAATCGCGAAAAGCAGAGGAACATGGTTGAGGAGACCGAGAGCATCTGGATGAACGGGCAGCTGGTCCCCTGGGAGGAGGCCAACGTCCACGTGCTCAGCCACGCCCTCCACTACGGCACCGGCGTGTTCGAAGGTATTCGGGCATACGACAACGAGGATGGCACCGCGATTTTTCGGTTGCGCGACCACATGGAGCGACTCCACCGTTCCGCGGCTGCCTATTCGATTCCCTTGGATCAATCGGTCGATGAGCTGGTCGATGCTGCCAAGCAGACGGTGGCGGCCAACGGACTGAAGGCGTGTTACATCAGGCCGATCACCTTCTACGGCACGGGCACGATCGGGCTGAACCCCGCGAGTGCCGAGCTCCACACAGCCATCATCGCCTTCCCGTGGGGTGCCTACCTCGGTGAGGACGGACTGCGCAACGGCATCCGGGTGCAGGTGGCGTCGTGGGCTCGGATCTCGCTCCAGGCATTCCCTGCGGCCAAGGCAACAGGTCCATACATCAACGCCATCCTGGCCAACCAGCAGGCGACGCGTAACGGTTACGACGAGGCGCTGATGCTCACTGCCGAGGGCAATGTTTCCGAGGGCAGTGGCGAGAACATCTTCGTGGTCCACGACGGCAACGTCATCACGCCACCACTGTCGGACGGGTGCCTTGATGGCATCACCAGGCAGTCTGTGATGGCCCTCCTTGGCGACGATGGCATCGAGGTCATCGAGAAGTCGATGACGGTCGACGATCTGAAGGCTGCCGACGAACTCTTCTTCACAGGCACTGCGGCTGAGGTAACGCCCATCCGCCAGGTTGACGACCACGACGTCAAAGAGCCCGGCCTCATCACCCGCCGTGCCCAGCAGCTATTCGGTGACGCAGTCTCCGGAAAGCTCGACGCCTACCGGGGATGGCTCGACTACATCCCCTAGGCGTTTCGCAGCGACTAGGTGTCGGCGCGGGCTCGCAGCATGTGGTCCGCCAGCACCAGGTTTGTCATTGCCTCCAGCACGGGGATGGCTCGGGGAACGATGCACGGATCGTGTCGTCCCTTCTTGGCTACTTCGAGCACCGAAGACGTCGGCTTGAAATGGACGCGGAACACGATCCGTTCGCCGGTGCTGATGCCGCCGCGAACGCCGCCGTAGCCGCCCTGGTCGGTTCGTCGATGGAACTCTGATCCCTCAGCGTTGGTAGCACCGAAGCCGGCGCCCAGTTCGAACGCCGTTGTGGCGCCGATGCTCAACGTCGCCTTGGCAAGGTCGGCCTTCAGCTTGTCGAAGACCGGCTGCCCGAGACCAGCAGGCGGAGCATCCACCCATACCTCGGCGACGCCGCCGAAGCTGTTGCCGCTCTCCTTTGCGTTGGTGAGTAGCTGCTCGATGGCGTCTGCCTTATCGGCATGGGGGAAGCGAGCGGTGAGAGCGTCGAGGTCGTCGCTGGTGAGGAAGCGTTCGACGCCAGACAGCTCCTCGTCTTCGAGGATGATGGGCCCGATCTGACGGGAGAATCCGAGGACTTTGGTCGAAGGCGAAACCGCACCGATGATCATTTGGGCGACGGCCCCTCCGATCACCCGTGACAAGGTCTCGCGCCCCGAGGAACGGCCGCCGCCGCGATGGTCAGCGTGCCCGTACTTCTTCACCCACACATCGTCGGCATGTCCCTGCCGAGGCTCGGCCTTGACCTTCTCGTAGTCGGCTGACCTGGCGTCCTTGTTGTGAACGATGACCGCGATCGGCGTCCCCAGCGTCTTGCCATCGAAGACGCCGCTCAATACATGGGGCTCGTCCATTTCGGCTCTGGCGGAGTCGATGGCGGTCCGACCCGGCCTCCGCCTGTCGAGCTCGGCGGTGAGGAGCTTGTCGTCCCATACCAGTCCCGCCGGGCAGCCGTCGATTACGACGCCCATGGCAGCACCATGACTCTCGCCGAAGCTGGTGATCCGAAAGATGTCACCGAAGCTGTTACCGGCCATTCCAGAACTCCTGCTGTAGCTCAGCCTGCACTCGAAACATCTCCAGTCCCGACCGATACTCGGCACCCAGGCGATGGGAGTACTCCAAGCCGGGCGAGTCCTCGCCGTAGTTGAGATCGATGACCCTTCGAGGTTGCCAGCCTGTTGGGGGCCACTTGCATGCCTGCTGGCGGTTGCGGCCAACAGCCCACACCACGATATCGGGACCAGCGGACCCGAAGCCGGCGCCATCGCTCAGGGGCGTGCCGCTGCGTGCCGAGTAAGGCACGGCCTCTGGAAGTGCGTGCAACACGGTCGCTCGCGTCCCTCCCCCTCCCCACAGAACGACGGAGCTCTTCCCGACATCGGCCACGAGCGCTGTGAGTCCTCCGATGTCGGTGTTGGTGCCAACCCATTGATCGTCGTTGCGGACCACAGTGTTCACGGACTCGAGAGTGGCGGCCGGCTCTTCCACCTGGCCACACAGTTCGTAGATCGCCTTCTTGAGCGGGGAGGTAACGGCGGCATGCGTGAGGCCCAACCTTGCCAAGACTTCCATGTTGTCGGCCGTGCACTCGGCAGCAGTCATCCGGATGCGAACTACGCCCATTCCCCGCTGGGCGAAGAAGCGGGCCTGGCTGGTCGGAGTTCGGCTGTGAGCGACGGGGTCACCGAGAATGGCGGCGAAGGTGGTGCTGCGATGAGGCATGGAAACCCAATCGCTGAGTGTTGGCTGGTCCGCCGCCGAACCGGCACCTTCTCGCAAGAAGTTGATCTGCATGCTGCCTCGTTGGGTCTGGCGGTACCACGCCCACCGACCATCATCCGAGCGGGGCAGGAACGACCGCTTGTCGGGATCTGCGGTACGCCAGAGGTGCCCTTGCCACAGCTCCGTGAAGTCAGCCACCGGAATGGCGAGCTTGAGGTGGGCATCGGTACCAGCCTCGGCTAACTCGGCGGCGACCTCGGGAACGGACCTCTCCGCACGGTCGTGCCGCGAGACGATGTCAACGCCTGGCGGCGGGGCGCCCAGCTCGAGGGCCCAATCGACCAGCGCGCCAGCTGTGGCCAGCCCGTCGAGCCACTTCCCATTGGTTCGGTGACTGACGAGGCGTCGGTTGGCAGGGATGGAGGCGACGCGTTCGGAGACCGACTCGGAGAGCAGGTCGTCGCGGATCTCGAACCGATCGATACCCCAGGTCAGTCGCTTCGCCAGGAAGCGATCCCATCTGTCGATGTCACCCGGCAGGATGGTCAGGTAGCCGCCGACGTCACTCTCCCCAAGACCAAGGATGAGGCGATCCGCCTCGGTTACAGAGTCGACACCCTCGGCAACGAGCAAGGTCTCGGTGGCGATCCCGCGGTATCGATCGTCGCGATCGCCAAAACGATGTTGGAACTCTTCGAGGGGCCCCAACCCGGGATCGAGCGCCGGGCGATCGAGGAAGATGCGGCCATCGCCATCGGTTGACCGCTGGATCCAGAGCACCGCGACACCGTCGGGGATATCACCGTCGAAGCCGGCGCCCAGCGCAACGAAAGCGGGGCCATCATCGTCGCGCAACCGATCGAACGCCGCGGCGGCCGTATTCCTCTCGAGCCGACGGAACTCGTCCTCGCCGAGCTCCCCGAAGAACTCGATGATCGGTCGCCCGGCGGCCTGTTCCATCTCGTGGTCGACATCGACGAACGTTGCCTTCTGCCCGGATGCCTCGAACGCGGTGCGCGCCCGTTCCAGAAACTGCGACTTGCCCGAGCCGCGATGGCCAACGACGGCCGTTATCACGGCCGCCATCCGAGGATGTTCCAGAAGCTTCCGAAACTCTTGGCGACCGACTCACCGCCTGTGATCGTCACGGGGGTGCCGGCGGAGCGTGCCACGGCCGCAGCCATCGCCATGCGGTGGTCCTGGTCGGCATCGAAGGAGAACGGACCGGTCGGCCCGGCGTCACCTGAGATCCGAACGCCGTCTTCTCGGGTATCGACGTCGCGGCCTATGCCAAGCACCAACTCGGTGACCTTGGCGATGCGATCGGATTCCTTGAAGCGAAGCTGAGGAGCGCCTCGCAGCTCGCTGACGCCGGCGGCAACACCCCCAAGTCCTCCCATTACGGGAAAGAGGTCTGGCGACCCGCCGAGGTGGACGTCGATCCCTTCCAGCTCGGGCGCCTTACCCACACGCAGGGCCCCAGATTCAAAGCCGATGGTCGCCCCCATCTCCGCCAACAGCTCAACGAACCGGGCGTCTGGCTGAAGGCTCACCGATGGGAAGTCTTCGATCATCGCCTCGCCTGCCACCGCGGCGACGGCGGCGACGGCGAAGGCGCACCCCATGTCGACTTCGACTTCGTAACTCGCTGCCGTAACAGACTGCCCCTTCGGCACCAATACCCGATCTCCTTCGATTTGCACATCCATGCCCAAGCGACGGACGACATCGAGCGTCATCTCCCAGTAGCCCTGCGATGCAGACAGGTTCTCCATGGTGATGGAGAGCGGGGCGTCGAGGCCCCAGCAGTTCGCCAGCAACCCGCTGGCGAACTGGCTGGAACGCGAGCAATCGACCGTCACTGCCCTGGCGCCCCATCCGTCGGATCGCACAGTCAGCCGCCGGTCGCCGAGGTCGGTGGAGACTCCGAGGCCGCCAAGCACCTGCTGCAGCTCGGCCATGGGCCGGGAGAAGAGGCGCGTGCTCCCGACCAGGGCATGTTCGCCCGGCACCCGAGACGCCCGCAGCGCGAGGAAGCGAAGAACGGTGCCGGCATCTCCGCAATCGATGTCGTCGCCCTTCATCACGGAGTCGAGCCCGTCTCGGGCCAGGGCAACATCATCGCTGTCACCGTGTCCGTCGACTTTGAGGTCCGGCGCGTAGCTGCCGGCCACGAGGGCCCGTATGAACAGAGATTTCGAGCCGGGGAGCGTGCCGCGATAAGAGAAGCTCACAGCCATCCCTGACGTTGAGCCTCGTCGACGATGTCTTCGATGACGACAGCTTCGAGGCGGGGAGTGCCGGCTGTCTCGAGAAAGACGAAAGCGACCCGACCCGACCCTCTCGCCTTCTTGTCACGACTCAGCAGCTCGGTGAGGCGCGATCGCGAGAGTGGCTGTCCCTTAGGCAGCGCCTGTTGCCCGAACTCAGGGAAGCGATCGAGCAGTGACAGCAGCCTTTCGGCCTCAGCAGCATCGAGATAGTTCCTGGCGTTGCTCCAGGCGACCGAGAAGCGGAGGCCACATCCCACTGCCACGCCATGGGCCAGCCCGAAGTGCGACTCGAGAGCATGGCCCAGGGTGTGCCCAAGGTTCAGTAGCTGGCGGTGTCCAGTCTCTTCGCGTTGGTCGACTGTAACGATGTCGAGCTTGGCGGCGATGGCGGATGGCAGCAGTGCCCACAGTCGGCCTGCATCGATATCGGAAGAGGAGACCTCCGCCAAGAGCTCGCCGCCGGTGAGCATCGCCACCTTGATGAGTTCGCCGTAAGCCGCCCTCGTTTCGGCCTCAGGGACTTCCTCGAGCAGCGCCTTGCAGGCCCACACCTCCTTGGCGAGGTGGAAGGTGCCGATCTGGTTCTTGAAGCCGCCGGCGTTGAGGGCCGTCTTGCCTCCATGCGCCGAGTCGATGGCCGCCAGCCACGTCGTCGGCACGTTCACGAAGGCGACTCCCCGCAGCAGAACGCTGGCAACGAACCCCCCGAAGTCACCAACGGATCCACCGCCTGCTGCAACGATCGTGATGTTGGAGCGCGGGCTGCCGGCGACGAGGGCAAGGATGTTCTCGGCGTGAGTTGGAAAGGCGGCGAGTTCCTTCAGCCCTTCGCCGCCGGTAACGGGATATCGAGTCTCGAATGCGTCGCGGAGCGCTACGAAGCTTGGTGATTGGTCGAGCGCCGTGTCGTAGATGAGGAGGGTGCCGAGGCCGATCTCTGAGGGCACATCGTCTCGGCGGAATTCATCCCAAAAGCGCAGAGACGTGCTGGCGGTCAACCGATCTCCAGCTCAATCATCAGCTCAGCGAACTGGTCCAGCTCGAGCGATTGTGGACCATCACTGAGCGCCTCTGCAGGGTTGGGATGGATCTCCACCATGATGGCGTCGGCACCGATCGCCTTGGCGGCGATCGCCAGCGGCGCCACCAGGTCTCGGTTGCCTGCAGCGTGAGAAGGGTCAACGATCACGGGCAAGTGGCTGCGCTCTCGCAGGACGGGCACCGCGCTGAGATCGAGGGTGTTCCTCGTCGCGGTCTCGAATGTCCGGATTCCGCGTTCGCACAGCAAGACCTGCTGGTTGCCACCGCTGAGGATGTACTCGGCAGCCTGCAGCAGTTCGTCGATGGAAGAACTCATTCCCCTCTTCAGCATTACCGGTCGATGGCTCTTGCCAACCTCTGAGAGGAGCGAAAAGTTCTGCATGTTGCGAGCACCGATCTGCAAGATGTCGGCGCTCTCGGCCACCTTGTTCACATCCTCTGGAGCGACCACCTCGGTGATGATCGGCAGGCCGTGCATTCGGCCGGCTTCCACCAGCATCTCCAGACCTTCGTAGCCGAGACCCTGGAAGCTGTAGGGGGAGGTACGAGGCTTGAAGCATCCGCCCCGCAGGATGTTCCCTCCACCGACCTTCACTGCCTCGGCGGCTGCCATTATCTGTTCGAACGACTCGACCGCGCAGGGCCCGGCGATCATCACCAGCTTGTCCCCGCCGATCGCGACGCCCTTCACCTCGACAACAGTGTTGGCCGGCTTGTGCTCTCTGCTCCCGATGCGGTAGCCGACCGGAGCCGGCGCCTTCTTCTTGGCCGCCGGCTCTTTGGGCGCCTTGGCGACCTTTGGCGGCGGCTCTTCGCTCGTCGGCAGGACTGAGCCGCGGGGCGGCAGGTCGTCGGATGGATAACTGCCGAGGACCTTGAAGTAGCGGACGTGCGTCGTCAGCTGGTCGAGCGCTCTCTCCACCATGGGATCGGCGACGTTGCCGTCGAGGTCCAGGTAGAACATCTCCTCCCACGGATTGTGTGCCATGGGGCGCGACTCGAGCTTGACCAGATTGATGCCAATATCGCGGAAAATTGCGAGCGCATCCATGAGAGCACCGGGCTGGTTGCCGACAGAAACAACCAACGATGTCTTCGTTGGGATCTGCCGGTCGACCTCGACGGGATGGCGCGCCCCGACGACGAAGCGGGTGAAATTCTCATCGCGGTTCCCGATGCCGGCCTGAAGCACCTTGAGCCCGTACAGGCGGGCAGCGTCCTCGCTGGCTATCGCCCCGGCACTGATATCGCTGAGCTCCTTGATGGACTTGCCGGATCCTGCGGTGTCGCTGAAATACACGATCTCACAGTCGGTGAGCTCGGCGAGGAATTCGGAGCACTGTGCTACCGCCTGCGGATGACAGTACACGGTGCGAAGAGAGGAGATCGAAGATCCCTCGATACCCAAGAGGCAGTGCCGAACCCGGAACTTGATCTCTCCGACGATGGAGAGCTGGCTGTGCATCAGCAGGTCATAGACCTCGGTGATGCCGCCCGATGTCGTGTTCTCCAGCGGCAGAACGCCAACGTCGGCCCGCCCCTGTTCCACCGCATCGACCACGTCCCCGAAGGACTCGCATCCGAGGTAAGACACGTCAACGCCTTCGTGGTCGAAGTGCTGGCGGGTGGCCAACTGGCTGTAGGCGCCCTCGATCCCCTGGAATGCGGCCGTGACGCGTCGGCCGTTGCTTTCTGCGCCCTCCTGGAGGTACTCCTGCTGAATACGCAGCGAGTCCTCGATGATGTCGCGCCACACCCGGTTGACCAGGCCCGAGTCGAGGTCGTGGTATTTGCCCTGGGCGATTCGGTCGGCGATGAGATCTTCTTCGCGCGCCCGATCGCGAAAGGGCTGATGCTGCTCTTGTTTGCTGCGGGCGGCATCGACGCTCAAGCGCCGGCGCTCGGCGATCAGTTCGAGGAGCTGGCGATCGATCTGGTCGATGCCGACTCTTACGTCGCCGATGTCTGGGGTGTTGTCGCCGGATTGTTCCGACATGGGTCCTCCTGGGGGTGCCGCTGTCGCGGCGCGGGTTGCAAGGGATTGGAGAGAATGAGCGGGGGGAAAGGTAGGTAGGCGCTAGGCGCCAAAGAGGCCGCGGGCCGTGAAGAAGCGATCAGTTGTGCTCTCGGGCCAGGCGGCGTGCATAGGCAGTGATTATGGGCGTTTGTGGCGCGACTGTCAACGGCCGACGGACGGGGGCCCTCCTGTCGAGTGCCGGCAAGACCAACGAGCGCCTCGCTCATGCCTGGACGTAACCGCGACTCAAATGAAGAGCTGAACGTCGGCGTCTGCTGCGAAATCAAGGAATTTGGCGGCACCAGCGATGTCGCATCCTTCGATGAGATCGCCCTCTTCCACACCCATGACCCCCATCGTCGTGGCGCAAGCGAAGAAGGTGACGTCGAGGCCCTGAGCCATTTCTATGAACTCGGCGACGTCCGGCATTTGGGAGCGCTTCATCCACCTCTTCATAACAGTGGTCGCGGCCGCGGTCGCCCCCGGGATGGCTCCGATCCAATTCGGCAAGCGAATCGGTCCCGACGGGTTCGCCAGAGACGCCATCTTCAGTTTCTTGTATCGGTCCTCGTGGAGGATGTCGAGCCCGTAGAACGTGAAGTAGATCCCAACCTCCCAGCCCAGGCTGGCGGCAGTGGTAGCCAGGATGAGTGGCGGATAGGCAGCATCCAGCGTTCCTTTCGACGCCACCAGCGCCAGCCGCTTGGGCGTTGGCCCCACTTCGAGGTCGGAAATGGCGGCGAGACCTTGTGCCAGGTCGGTCATGAGCTTGCGCCTTTCTTGATCCAGAACTTCTGCAACCCGTCGCGGTCCTCGACGGCGAGCAAAGTGTCCCCTCGTTGGCGCGCGAGGGCCGGGATGTCTGCAAGCGATCCAGGGTCGGTGCACGTCAGCTCCAGTACCTCGCCTGCCTCGAGTTGCTTCAGCACGAGGGCTGCCTTGTAGACGGGTAGAGGGCACAGCAGCCCACTGGTATCGAGCCTGTCGGCGACCTGGATGTCGCCGATTTCGCTGGCTTGGGTCATGTCGATGTTTCTCCTTGGTTGTTGGTTGTCAGATCTTGGGGAGTCCGACTCCGCCGAGACGTTCCGCGAAGTAGCTCACGTATTTCACGCCGGCGTCGGGGGAGATGCCGACGGCTACGTCGTCGTTGGCGGCGCCGAGCTGGAATGCCGCGTGGACAACGGCACCGGTCGACGGGCCCACGATGAGACCCTCTTCCCGGAACAACCGCGTCGTCATGTCGTAGGCCGGGTCGTCGTCGACCCGGATCACGTCGTCGATCACGGTCCGGTCGAGGATCCCCGGTTCCTTGGCTTCTTGGAAAGACTTGAGCCCGGGCAGCCGATGTCCCGGCTGAGGTTCGATGCCTATTACCTGGATCGCTGGGTCCTGCTCCTTGAGGAAGCGGCCTGCTCCGGTGATCGTGCCCCCAGTACCGAGGCCAGCCAGGAAGTACTGGAGCCTTCCCTCTGTTTGGCGCCATATCTCGGGACCGGTTGTCTCGTAGTGCGCCCGGACGTTGTCATTGTTCTCGTATTGGTCGGCCATTACGTACCGAGTGCCGGTGTCGGAGGTGACCAGCGATCGGGCGAGCGCGATGGCGCCGTCTTTGGGATGGTCCACGGGGCAGAGGTCATCGGGTGTCTCCCACACCTCCGCCCCCAGCATGCGCATGAGTGTTTTCTTCTCCTCGGGGATCCCGTCGGGAATCGTCACCGTGACCGGCACCCCCATCAGCGACCCGAGGGCAGCCAGCGCGATCCCGGTGTTACCCGAGCTGGCCTCGACGAGCTCGGCTCCCTCCAGCTCACCCCGCTCAACGAGACCGGCAAGGAGAAACGCTGCAGTTCGGTCCTTCACCGAACCGAACGGATTGAGCCACTCCAGTTTGAGGAACATCTGAAGGTTGGGAGGGCTGGCGCGGTTGAGCCTCAGCAAGGGTGTCGGGTTATCCGGCCCCGGCAGCAGATCACGGATGTCGTGGTGCCGTCGCAGACGGACATCAGCTTCCAGCCGATTTCGAGGACGTATGGGGGTCTGGGTCATATGCGGGGTCTTTCAGGAATAGAAAAACCCGCCCGTGCAAGATGCCGGTGCGGGTGTTGGAAGGTGGCTGTTGGGTTGCTCAGTCAGTCGTTAGGCACACATCTCTCCGCACGGCATGGGGCCGCAGCAGCGACAACAACACGTCTGAGCTCGGGTCCAACGATCCATCGACCGCATTGTTGCGGCGTCTGCGCGAGATGGCAAGCGGTTTGTCGCAACAGCCGACATTGTTGTCTACGTAGGCGCCTGCGTCCGCTCGGGATCTCGAGCCCTCTTGACAGCCGCCGCCAGCTGACCGACTAACTTGATCGCAGCTCCGGTACCGTCCTCGGCAAGCGCATTGATCAAGGCGCTTCCCACCACCACTCCATCGGCGACTCTGCCTACCTCGGCTGCCTGGGCGGGCGTTGAGATGCCGAAACCGACGGCGACTGGGAGCGAGCTGACGCGCTTGACTCGTTGAATCAGGGAGGTCAGGTCGCTGGGAAGTTCGGTCCTGGCTCCGGTGACGCCCGTGACGGATACGCAGTAGACGAAGCCACCGCTCTGGCTAGCGATTCGCACCATGCGCTCGGGGGGAGTGGTCGGAGCGACCAGCAGCACCCGGTGGACACCCTCCTTGTGGCATGCTGCCTGGAGGGAGGGGCGCTCGTCGAACGGGGCGTCGACGATGATGAGCCCATCGACGCCGGCCGCGGCGGCATCGGCCACGAACTGCTGCTCACCGTGGGCGAGTACGTTGTTCATGTACCCCATCAGCACAAGGGGAGTCTCGCTCGTGGACCTCACCTTCGCGGCCACTTCGAGGACATCGCTCGTCGCAACGCCACCGGCAAGTGCCCGCTGCGATGCCGCCTGGATGGTGGGACCCTCCGCGATCGGGTCGCTGTGGGGAAAACCGAGTTCGACGATGTCTGCTCCGGCCGCGGCGAGCGCTGGCACCAGCTCCAGCGTTGTCTTCAGGTCGGGGTCGCCGCACGTGATGAAGATGACAAGGGCGGCTCGGTTCTCGGCGCTCGCTTGCTCGAAGGCGGCAGCCAGTCGATCGCTCATCGAAGGCTCTCGAGGATGGCGCTGGCTTCAGTGGCGTCCTTGTCCCCTCTGCCAGACAGGTTGACCACGACAACGGTGTCGGGGTCAAGGGCGGGTGCCCGCTTGCGCAGCTCGGCGATGGCATGGGCGCTCTCGAAGGCAGGGATGATGCCTTCGATCTGCGACAAGTAGACGAAGGCGTCGAGCGCCTCGGCGTCGGTGGCTGGTACGTATTCGGCCCGGCCGCTCTCCCGATACTGGGCGTGCTCCGGTCCCACGCCGGGGTAGTCGAGTCCCGCAGAGATGGAGTGGGCCTCGTTGATCTGACCGGCGACGTCCTGGAGCACATAGGAGCGGCTTCCGTGGAGCACGCCGGGGGAACCTGCCGATATCGAGGCACCATGCGCGCCGGCAAGACCCTCGCCGCCGGCTTCCACTCCGACGAAAGCCACGTCGTCGTCGTGGAACGGGTGGAAGATCCCCATGGCGTTGGAGCCGCCACCGACACAGGCCATGACCAAATCGGGGAGCCGCCCTTCTGCCGCCAGGATCTGCTCCCTTGCCTCGTCGCCGATCACCCTCTGCAGATCGCGCACGATCATCGGATAGGGGTGGGGCCCGGCGACAGAACCGATCAGGTAATAGGTATCCGCCACGTTGGTAGCCCAGTCCCGTAGTGCTTCGTTCATGGCATCTTTGAGGGTTCTGCTTCCCGCCGTCACAGGAACGACAGTTGCCCCGAGCAGCTTCATCTTGAAAACGTTCAATGCCTGGCGACGCGTGTCCTCTTCGCCCATGTACACCTCGCAGGCGATGCCGTAGCGGGCGCAGGCGGTGGCGGTAGCAACGCCGTGCTGGCCGGCGCCGGTCTCGGCGATCACCCGGGGCTTGCCCATCCGTTTGGCGATCAACGCTTGTCCGATGGCGTTGTTGATCTTGTGGGCGCCGGTGTGGGCCAGGTCCTCGCGTTTGAGATAGACCCTTACCCCCAGGTCGTCGCTGAGCCGTGGCGCGAAATACAGCGGAGTCGGTCGCCCGGCGTAGGTCGTGAGGTCATGGCGGAGCTCGGCCCGGAATTCGGAGTCGTCCCGCAGCACCTGGTAGGTCCGCGTCAGCTCGTCAACGGCCGGGATGAGGATCTCGGGCACGAAGCGGCCCCCAAATCCCTGGTAATAGCCGAGCGGGTCGGGGCTCTCAGAGTTCTTCTCCGTTGCACGCGCCGCCTGAATGAAGGAACCCACCTTGGCGGGATCCTTGATCCTTGGACTGGACTCGAGGCGAGACGACGCATCAACACCGAACGGCGAGGCGGCGACGATGGCGTCTGCGACGTTGTCATCTGCTAGTCCCCCGGCCAGCCACACTCGCCTGCCCTTGCCGACGAGGGCCCTTGCCTGCGAGAAGTCCCAGCTCCGTCCGGACCCACCTCCCGAGGAGTGGTCGATCATCAGGTCGACGTTTGGGTATCGATCAGCGATAGCAACGAGATCGCTATCAGCTGAGAGGACCTTGATAACGGGGACCGGGCGATCGGCGACGAATTCGGGGTCCTCGTCGCCGTGAAGCTGGACGACGTCAAGACCGACCTCCTCGATGAGTTGATCGATCAGGTCACCATCGGCACCCTGGAATACGCCAACCCGTACCGTTCGCCCGGCCACCGCGGCGCTGATCGAAGCCGCCACTGCCGGGTCGACGGCGCGTGGAGTTCCCGCCACGAAGTTGAGACCGATGGCATCCGCTCCCGCCGCCACCGTCGCTTCAGCGTCGGCCACCGAGGTGATGCCGCATACCTTGACCTGAATCATGACCTGCCTCGCAGCCGCTCTAGTTCGGTGCCGGGGTCGGCGGCCACCATGAGTGCCTCCCCGATGAGAAACGCCGTCGCCCCGGCAGCGATCAGATCTTCGATGACCGCCGGATCGTTGATACCACTCTCGGAGACGATGGTGCAACCATGCAGCAGCGGTGCCAGGCGCTTCGTGACCTCCGGGTCCGTTTGGAATGTCCGCAGGTCACGGTTGTTGATGCCAAGCAGCGTGGCGCCGGCGGCAAGAGCGCGCCGCGCCTCTTCTTCGTTATGCACCTCGACCAAGGCGTCCATGCCCAGCTCTTCAGTGTCAGCCAGCAGGTTGTGCAGCCCCCTGTTGTCGAGGGCGGCGACGATGAGCAGTACCGCATCCGCGCCAGCCCCGCGAGCTTCCGTCACCTGGAGTTGATCGATTATGAAGTCCTTACGCAGCACAGGCAGGTCCGTTGAGGCGCGGGCAGCGACGAGGTCTTCCAGCGATCCGCCAAAGAACTCGGAGTCCGTGAGCACTGAGAGGGCAGCGGCGCCGGCGGCTTCGTATTGCCTGGCTATGGCGGCGGGCTCGGCACCGGGGTGGATCTCGCCGCGCGAGGGGGAGGCCCGTTTGAACTCTGCGATCACGGCCGGCGGTTGGCTGGCGAGCAGCGCCTCTACAAAGCCCCGCGTTGGCGGCGCTGCAGCGAGGCCGTCTGCGATCTCCACTCGATCCAACGTGGCGACTTCCGCAGTCTTGGCCTCGATGATCTGCTCCAAGATGTTCACCTCGACTCCTGTGCGGCAGAGCCGGTGAATGACACCCACCGCTCGAGGGTCTCGGCGGCGGCGCCGCTATCAATCGAACTAGCAGCTCTCTGCACGCCAGCGCTGATGTCATCGTCATCGGATGCGACACACAGTGCCGCGGCGGCATTGAGCAGTACGACATCGCGATGCGGGCCCGGCTTGCCGGCCAGCACGCTGCGGGCGATCTCGGCGTTGCGTAGGGCATCGCCGCCCTTAAGATCTTCGATCCGGGCCGGGGCCACGAAATCCGAAGGGTCGATGACGAACTGACGCGTCGCCCCGTTCTCGAGAGCCGCGACCTGCGTCGGTGCCGCCGTCGAGATCTCGTCCAATCCGTCTTCGGAGTGAACGACCCACACCTTGTCGCTACCGAGGAGGGCGAGCGCCTGCAGAGCTCCCTCGATCATGTTGGCTCTTCCCACTCCAACGAGCTGGCGCGTGACGAACATCGGGTTGGTGAGTGGCCCCAGTCGGTTGAAGATCGTGGGGATCGCCAGCGCTGCCCGAATCGGGGCCACCGCGGCCATGGCCGGATGGCACGCCCGGGCGTACAGGAACCCGATCCCAACCTCGTGAACAGCCTGCGCTGCCCGAAGCGGAGGGATGTCGATGCGAACTCCGAGGGCTTCCAGCACCTCCGCCGATCCGCATTGGCTGGTGGCGGCTCGGTTGCCGTGCTTAGCGACGATGGCGCCGGCTCCGGCTGCGACGATGGCAGCAAGCGTCGAGATGTTGAAAGTTCCGGAGTCGTCTCCACCCGTTCCGGCCGTGTCGATGGCCCCTGCCGGCGCGTGCGGTAGCTCGACCACAAGGTCGCGCATCGCTTGCGCGGCGCCGGCGATCTCCGCTGTGGTCTCGCCTCTGGTATGCAGTGCTGTCAGGAGGTCGGCAACCACGTCGGGAGAAGCGTCCCCCTCCATCACTGAGCGAATGACATCGCGCATCTCGTCGCCACTTAGCTCCGTACCGGCGGTAACCCGCTCCAGGGCCTTGTCGACGGCGATGCTCATAGTGGCTGGCGGCTCGACAGCTTCAGAAAGTTACCCAGGAGGTGGCGCCCGACGACGGTGAGGATCGACTCGGGATGGAACTGGACCCCCCATACCGGAAGGGACCGGTGGGCGAGGCCCATGATCTCGCCGTCGGGAGCGCCGGCGGTCACCTCGAGTTCATCGGGGAGGCTGTCTCTATCAACGGCTAGCGAGTGATAGCGGGTAGCCGCGAAGCCGCCGGGCAGTCCCTTGAGAATGCCTTTTCCGTTGTGTCCGATCGGCGACGTCTTGCCGTGCATCGGCTGTCGCGCTGCCACGATCGTGGCGCCGAACGCCTGACCAATCGCCTGGTGGCCGAGACACACACCGAGGATGGGGAGCCGGCCGGCGTAGCGTTCGACGACGGCGACACTGATCCCGGCCTCGGTTGGGGTGCAGGGTCCGGGCGAGATGACGATGGCGTCGGCGCCGCGGGATGCAACGTCTTCGATCGTGATCTCGTCGTTACGCACGACGTCGCTGTTGGCCCCCAGCTCGCCCAGGTACTGCACGAGGTTGAATGTGAATGAGTCGTAGTTGTCGATGATGAGAAGGTTCATCGGAGCGGCGCCTCCTCGATCGCCTTGAGCGACGCCCGCGCCTTGTCGAGGGTCTCCTGATACTCCCGGGCTGGGTCGGAGTCAGCGACGACGCCTGCTCCCGCCTGGGCATGGATCAGCCCGTCCTTGACCAGCAAGGTGCGGATGGCGATGGCCATGTCCATGTTCCCGCGGTAGTCGAGATAGCCAACGGCACCCCCGTAGAGGCCTCTGCGCTCAGGCTCAACCTCGTCGATTATCTCCATGGCGCGGACCTTCGGTGCGCCGGTCAGCGTTCCAGCGGGGAACGTAGCTCGCAGCACGTCGATGGCGTCCTTGCCCTCGGCGAGGGTTGCGCTCACGTTGGAGACGATGTGCATCACGTGTGAGTAGCGCTCTATCGCCTGGAACTCGTCGACGACGACGCTGCCGATCTCGGCAACGCGACCCAGGTCGTTACGGGCCAGGTCGACCAGCATGACGTGCTCGGCCAGTTCCTTGGGGTCCGACAGCAGCTCCTGCTCATTCGCGTGATCTTCGGTCCCTGACGAGCCGCGGGGACGGGTGCCCGCCAGAGGGCGCAGAGTCATCTCGCGATCCTCCAGCCGAACCAGGGTCTCCGGAGATGACCCGATCACCGTCTCGCCCGGACAGCGCACGAAGAACATGTACGGCGATGGGTTGATCAGCCGCAGCTTGCGGTAGACATCAACGGGATCTTGCTCAAGTGGTACGGAGAGTCGTTGCGAGGGCACGACCTGGAACACGTCACCTGCAGTGATGTAGTTGCGACACTGGGCGACGACGTCCTCGAAAGCGCTCTGGTCGAAGTTCGACGTGACCGCGAGGTCGGTGGCCGCAGCGGCGGCGGGAACGCTCTGCGGCAAGGCCTTGGCGAGTTTCTTCTTGACCGACTCGATGCGATCCAGTGCGGCGCTATACGCATCGTCGGCCTCCTCGTCGGGCTCGGCCCAGGTGACGATCGACAGCGACTGCGTATGAGAGTCGTGTACGGCAACAACCTCGGGGAAGGAGAAGTAGGCGTCCGCCACGTCGAGCGCGTTCGGGTTGTTGTCGGGGAGGTCCTCGACATAGCGAACCCAGTCGTACGCCAGGTAGCCGACGGCCCCGCCGACGAAGGTCGGTAACCCTTCGATATCGGCGGGCCTCAGTTCGTCGATCAAGTGCCGCAGGTGGTCGAGAGGATCGACGGTGCGATCGTTCGGCAGCTCGATGGTCTCCGTTGCGTCGTTGCGGCTGATCGTGATAGTGCCCCGGTGTGCGGTGAAGGTTGCCCGGCTGCCCAGCCCGACAACGCTGAACCTGCTCCACCTTTGATCGCCTTCAACGGATTCAAGGAAGAAGGAGGTGACGCCGTCGTCGAGCTTGATGAAGACGCTGAGGGAGGTGTCGAGGTCGGCGAGGACGGTGTCGACTACCGGAACTGGCCGACCAAGTTGGAAGAGGGCGCGGAACTCCGCACCAGTTGGGTTAGCCACCATGATCCGACCCTCTTCATGAGCGGAAAGCCTAGCCAATCGCTACGAGCAGCGGGCGAAGAGACTCGAGGTGGGGTGCGCCGGCGAGTGTCCCAAGTCGGGGAAGGTCGGCATATGCGAAGGCTGCTCCCGTCCGGATCAGCTTCGGTGGAGGTGGCGCTCCCACGACGACCGGTATCTGTGGCCGGGGGCAGAATCGAACTGCCGATCTCGGGTTGTTCAGCTCAGTGCCTGGGGTCCAGCCAGTGCCGTCGGGCGTGGGTTAGAACTTCTTCATCTGCCTTTCGAGGTGATGGCGTGCAGCCTGTGTCGTCCTGTGATGGGTGGTTATAGGTGGTTCGGTAGCAGTTGGGTAGCAAAGCTCCAAACGTCGAGTTCGGGCAAGGGTCGACATCTGACTCTCCGAAGTGGGACGGCCTCATCGAGGCCATCGCTCAACGAGACTGGGTCGTCAGATCGTGGGCGCCGGGGGTGTCACAGGGATCGATGTGAACGAGGACTTCCGTCTTGAACGGAAACGCTTGGACGAGCTTCATGCTGATCCTCTGGGCGATTTCATGCCCTTCACGGACGGATAAGTCGGGGGCCACCGCCGCCACGAGTGTGACGAGCATGCGATGACCGTGCCACCGCATGCGGATTCCTTCTACGGAGACGACCCCCTCCACGCTCCTGGCAGCCTCTTCGGTCTGGTCAACGAGGTCTGGATCAACCGCATCCAGAAAGCGTCCGAAGACGCGTGCTGCGGAGTTCTTCAACAGGACCAAAATCATGGCCGCCACTGCCAATCCCGCCACTGGATCGACCCAGTGGTACTCGAGCGCTGCTCCAACGCCAGCGGCGACCACGGCCAGTGAGGTGAGGGCATCTGCCCTGGCATGATGGCCGTCCGCGACAAGAGCAGCGGACGAGATGCGGCGCCCGATACGAATCCGGTACCGAGCGACCAGCTCGTTTCCGGCGGCGCCTATGAACCCGGCGGCGATGACCCACGGCACGTGATCGAGGGGCTGCTGATCGAAGAGCCTGCGCAATGACTCCCATGCCACTCCGCCAGCCGAGGCGGCGATGGCCACGACGATGACCAGCCCCGCGAGGTCCTCGGCCCGACCGAGGCCGAACGTGAATCGTCGCGAACTAGGACGTCGTCCCAGGGCGAATGCGATCCACAGCGGTATCGCGGTGAGAGCGTCTGTCAGATTGTGAAGGGTGTCCGACAGCAGTGCCACTGAGCCGGTGACCACAACTAGGACGGCCTGGAGAGCGGCGGTGATCCCGAGGCCGAGGAGCGAGACCTTCGAAGCCCGGACCCCTGCCGCTCCCGTGTCGGCCAAGGGGCGCGGTTCGGCGTGGTCGTGCGAGTGGGGTATCGCTCGTCGGATGGCATCGGCGAGCCGCGGGCTGTCTGGTCGATCAATCTCTGGTTCGTGGCGATCGCTCATTTCGGAACTGACAGTAGATGGCGTCGACTAGCTGTGAGCCGTTGGTCCTCGGGAATGAGGTCGAAGGCCACGGAACCCACTGCCGAAGAAGGAGGGCCCCGACTAGCAAGGCCCTCCTTGTCCGCGAGGTGGCGAAGCGGTGCCGCCGCGGCTGAATCATCCCTCCCCGCCCGGTTAAGGACTGTCCCTAGGAGGTCGACAAGGGTGCGGTGGGTGTCGTTATGCGCTTCGAGGGAGGGCGAACTCGAAGATGCTCTCTCCGCCTTCGTATCGGTAGGTGAGGTCGCCGCCCATGAGTTGGGCGAGTTGACGGGAGATCGCCAGTCCCAATCCGATCGAATCGGCGAGTCCGGGAGTGTTGTGGGCGCGTTGGTACGACTGGAAGATCCGTTTGCGGTCTACCTCGGGTATGGCGGTTCCGTTGTCGCAGACCAGCACTTTGGCGCTGGCGCCACTCCTGAGAACCTCGACCCTTACGGTGTCACCCCCGTACCGGAGTGCGTTGGAGACAAGATTGCGGACGACCTGGCGGACCCGGTCAGGGTCGCCGACAGCTCGCACCGAGTGGCTGACCAACTCGATGTGGGCGACTTGGTCCCGCCCAAGCGACTCCAGCACTTGGGCAGTCTGGGCGCGCAGGTTGATCGGAACCAACCTGACCTCCAGCGCACCCATGTCAGCTTTCGCGGCGACCAGCAGGTCGTTGATTATGTTGGTGAGGTCCGCGCCGTGCACAACCACCAGTTCGACAAGCTCAGCACGTTCCTCCTCCGATATCGTGTTTGCCGAATCGTGGAGAATCTGGCCGAAGCCCACCACCGCGGTGAGAGGGGTGCGCAGCTCATGACTGACGCTGGCCAAGAACGCATCCTTGGCCCGGTTCACTTGCTCCAGCCGTTCCCGAGCCGCTTCACGTTCCCAGAAGGCGCCAAACATCTTGGCGGCCGTGGTCAGTAGGGACACGTCGGTGTCGCTCCAGTGGCGCACTTCGGTCTGATCAGAAAAGCCGATGAGGCCGGCCCACTCGCCGTCCGCGAAGATGGGAACTTCCAGTTCGGACTTGACCGGGTACGGGTCTGCCGCGTATGTGTCGTACTCGGGACCTACGAGCTGCTCGGGGACTATCACTATCGGTTGTCCGCTTTCGAGGCTCTGTCGCGAGGTGGGCATGCGGTCCCATGGAACAAGATCCCAATACTCGTTGTCCAATCCGTAGTCGTCTGCTCCATCCTCCTCGGCCTCGGCGACGACTTGTGAGCAGAGACCCAACTCGGGATCGTTGACGTTGCGTTCTAGGAACACATAGGTCGCTTCAGTGGCGACAAGCAACGCTTCCAAGGCGTGTTGAATCCGGTCCTCTCCCGAGCTGGCAAGGAGGGATTGGGCGCATTCGGCCAAAGCGGTTTCGTATCGAGCACTCTGTTCGACCTGCTCGACGGCGCGTCTGTGTTCGACGGCACTTCCGAGGATGTTGGCGACCGATCGCAGGAAATCAGCATCGTCGCCCGTGAAATGTCGCCGAATGGTGCTGTGCACGCCAAGGACTCCATATGGGTCGTCTCGTCCTTGGATGACGACACTCAAGCTGGAAACCACACCGTGATCGAGCAGAAGGGGGGAGGCCGCAAACCGGGTCTCGCGTTCCAGGTCCTCAACGAAGACGGGGTCGTCCGACAGGAGCGTATAGCCCGCTTGGGATCTGCGGTTGCACGGGACGCTGTTCTCTCCCATCTGGACGTGGTCTTGCCATCCGCTGCCAGCGATCAGAACCAGCGGTTCGCCGACAGCCGGCTGATGCAGGACTTTGGCATATTCGACCTCCAGAACCTCCCGCAGCAGACCCACAGCTAGATGCAGAAGGCCATCCACGTCCCCGCTGAGCAGAGCGCGTTCTCCCAGTGCCGCGACGGCCCCTTTGGGTGTCAGGCGAGCGGAGTAATCCCCGTCCGACACTTCGGTGTCGCTAACCGGAGCTTGCCTTGCAGTCGCGTCCATATCGCCTACCGCCTAGGGAGGTGTTCTCAACAGAGTTACGGCCCCCCGAGGCCCCTCCTTGAGGACGACTGGCTTCGAGATCGCAATACCCTCGGCATTCTGACCTTCTGAGGCCGAGAGCTGCTGGTCTTGTGCTGAAGACACGGTGCTTTGCCGATTTCCGGTGGCCAGGGGCAGAATCGAACTGCCGACCTTCGGTTCTTTAGTTCGGCGCTGGTGGTCCAGGCAGTGTCGTCCCATGACGGGTGGTTATGGGACGTTGGGTAGCAAGGAGAGGGCAGGTCTCGCGCCAATCTCTCTAGGGTGACAACCCGAGCGAGAGGGAGAGTTGTGGACAATCGACAGGTGGTAGAGCGCTTGGCACAGTGCGTGGTCGATCGGGACCTTGAGGGGATGGCCGAACTGTTACACCCTGATGTCGTGGTCAAGTATCCGCAGTCGGGGGAGGTGTTCCGGGGCAAGGACAATTACCTGACGATGCTTTCTAACTTCCCGCAAGGGCTGCCCGAGGCCGAGGTAGTGGAGAAACACGGAGGGCAACAGCAGGTTCAGGTCTCATCGCCGATTCCATTCGCAATCCCAACGATCACCGTGACCGGCAGCGGGGATACCTTCACTCTCGAAGGCGAGGCCGGCCCCTACCCAGACGGGACCGTCTACAAGTTGGTATCGATCGGGAAGCTTCGCGACGGCAAGCTCGCAGAACAGACCGACTACTGGGCTGCGCCGTTCGATTCACCGGATTGGCGTAGACCTTACGCCGAACAGCCATAGCTAGGAGTCTTCCGGTGGCCAGGGGCAGAATCGAACTGCCGACCCTCGGTTTTTCAGTCTGACGGGGTACGTCCCGGCCTATCCCTCCTGGTCCCGTTCTGTCCTTTCCTGTTGGGGATTCCCGGAATCTCATCCCGTCCTGTCCCTCCTCGTCCCGGCTGATCCCCGGGCGCTTGTGATCAGTTCGTGATCAGAGGAGACACCGACGAGAGCACTACGAGCCTCTAGCGTCCTCTGCTCTGGGATACCAATATGCCCACGTTGGTACTGCGAATTCGGTCCGTGCTGGGTCTGGCCCTGGCTCCGCCAGACTGTGATAGACAGCATCGGGGAAGGACTCTGCCGAACGGGGTATCGAGATGCGATGGAAATCTGTGATCGTCATCTGGCTGGGTCTGTTGGCGTCGGGGTGTGGTGACGCCGCTATCACCACAACCTCGACGACTCTTGCAGCCGCCTCGGTGGCCACGACCGAATCAACAGCCACCGCCGCTCCCTCACCATCGCCTACTCCCACCGTTCTCCCCACGCCGGCCCCCCTTCTTCCAGATACAGAACGTTGCACGTTTGAGTCGGATGGAATGGTCTCTGACACCTGGCTCACCTTTGACGATCCCAACGATGACAGTGCCGACTGGGAGTTCTCTACACCCGAAGAGCAGGGGATGGATTCGCAGGTGATCGCTTCGGGTGTGAACGAGCTGGAGACCCACCACGTCTACAGCTTCTTGGTTATCCGTCACGACACCATTGTCGTAGAGGAGTATTTCAATGGCGGGGAACCATTCCGAAGCAGCAATATCTTCTCGACGTCGAAGAGTATTCAATCCGCTCTGGTGGGGATCGCTCTGCGTGAGGGATATCTAGAACATCTCGACCAGACTGCGGCAGAATTCTTGCCTTACCTGTTCGACACCCTCGACGACCCGACCAAATCGGAAGTCACCCTACGCCAGCTGCTCACCATGACCAGTGGCCTGCAGTGGTCAGAGAGCAGAGATCCCGACACCGTATTCGCCACGACGGATTGGGTCAGAGCCTGGTGGAGTTTTCCCATGGCCAGGCGACCGGGAGATGCGTTCAGCTACAACACCGGCATGACCCACACCATGTCCGCCATCCTCGCCAATCAAGGCGGGATGAGCACCTGTGAGTTTGCGACCAGGTATCTGTTTGAACCGCTCGGCATCACCGTTGAGCATTGGTCGCAAGACCCGGTTGGCTTCTTCATGGGAGGCAGCCATCTCTTCATCACCCCGCGCGAGATGGCGAAGTTCGGCCTGCTCTATTTGCATCAGGGCCAATGGGAGGGAGACCAGATTGTCCCTCGGGATTGGGTTGAAGAGTCGCTGACCCGCCAGGTAGGGGCGTACGTTTCGGATGACTATGACTATGGGTATGGCTATTGGTGGCAGTTGCCGACCCTGATCGCTGATGACCCTGAGGATCATCCCTACGCGGTCATGGCTGCCGTTGGATACGGCACACAGCGCATCTACCTCATTCCTGAGTTGGATACCGTGGTCGTCTTCACCACCGACGGGTCATATCTTGAAAGCAACCCGGAGGAATACCTTGATACGGATGACTTCATCTGGCGGTATGTCATCCCTGCGATCATCCCTGAGGAGTAGATGGCAGATTCGAAGTGTCACCTTTCTTAGGAATCGCAGCGAAACTCCTGTTGGGGATTGTCGAGTTGACGTCCGACCCCCTCGTACCGGCTGATCCCTGGGCGGTTTGTGATCAGTTCGTGATCGGGAGGTACCCGAATCGGCCCGCGAATTGCCGATCTTCCGGCGCTCGGCCCATGCAAAATCAACGCCGGCCGGTCTCCTCTCCCGCCGTGGTACACCTTGGCTAGAGGGCACGGCCCGTGGCAGAGGACGATTCCCCATTTAGTCCTGGGGGCCCGGGTTCAGCTGGTCGCGGTCAGGAGCCCAGGTCGAAGCGCAGCCGGGGCCGAGCAGAGACGCAGGCGGCACCCGGACTTTCAGGGTTGGCAGCGAACATGGCAGCAAGGCGGGCGCCGCAGCTGCCGATACCGAGCAGATTGGTGTGCGTGCCATATCCCAACTCCGCCACATAGCCGGGCCATACTCCCTCCGCCGCCTCCTCCGCCCAATATGGAGGGGTAACCGGGTCGTAGCTGCCTGTGATGTAGAGGATCGGGATTTCGGTCGGCGCGAGAACGGGGGCAAGTCCGGTGAGTGCGAACTCGGCGCAGATGTTCAGGGTGCTGCGAGCGGTCTCTTCGAAGTAGGCCCCGATTGGGTCTGGCAATGAGGCAACCGACGCTGCCAGCGTCGCCCGACTGGACGGGTCGGTCGTCGAACACACCGTCGCGAAGTATCCGGCAGAGTCGATCGACTCCGCCTCAGGCAGCTGTGCCATCTGTAACTGCTCGAAGATGGCGAAGTTACCGTCGGCTGTTTCGCTGATGAAGCGTGGAATGCGACGCAGACCGGTACCGGTGTACATGGACCTATAGAGGACCTCCATGAACCTGGCACTGTTGACCACGACCGGTACTTCGTCGGCACCGACGGCGACCAGCGGTGGTGCCACGTTTAGTTGGCGCAAGAGTTTCACCAATTCGGTCTCGAGGTCTGGGAAGGTTGTGTTGCACGAGAAGTCCCTTCGGCAAGCTGTGAAGAGGCGACGTAGCGCACTCATAGCAGCCTCGCCGCGGCGCGCCACACCATCGACTGATGGTGGGTATGGACCCTCGAGCACGATGGAGCGCACTAGGCGCGGCTCGGCAACATCCGCGAACGCGAGAGCGACGCGGCTGCCGAAGGAACTGCCATGGAGGTTGACTTGTGGGTACCCAAGCAGCCGGACGATGTCAGCGACATCCATTGCAATGTCACTAGTCGCGTAGGCGTCGAGTCGCAGACCAGAATCGCGGTGCACGGACATGCAGTCGTGGGTCTGGTTCGCCAGCCAACCGATCATCGATACCGAGGAGTCCTCGCCAAGAGAATCGGCATACGTGCTATCGAAGCTGCAATCGAGACGGGGAGTGGCTGCACCGGTGCCACGTTGATCGAACACGATGACGGGACGCTTCTCGTACATCTGACGGAAGCCGTGGTCGACTTCGGATAGGAACTTGGCCATGGCTGGAACGGCGGGCCCGCCATGCAGGAAGATGACAGGGTCGCTCGGTGCGTGCTCAGCACCGCGGACCACGGCCACGTGGAGGGTGATGTAGGCGTCGCTGTGGACGGACCGCGACTCAGGCAAGAACACGTCGTAGCAGTCTGTGCGCAGCCCCCCGGACGACTGGCGACAGTCGACGGCAACGAGTGAGGGGACAGATATCAGCGTGGTCGTCGTCGTGGGAGCCACCCGAGAAGTCGAAGATGGTGCTGCGTTGTCAAGGAGCAGCCATCCGAAGCCCGCCACCGCGGCGAGCGCCAAGAGGGCTGCCCACGTTCGACTCATCACAGCAGTCTTGTCGATGGCGATGGGATTCGCAGACCAATGGCACAGCAATCAAGTTTCCCGTCCTGACAGGCCACTGAAATCCGGGCGACATCAGCTCAAGAGCGACACGAGGCCCCACACTGGAGTGAATATGGGATGGGTTCTGACGAACTCGGGTAAGGATTGACGATTCGCGATACGCCAACAACTAATTGACGGTTCTTCGGTGGCCAGGGGCAGAATCGAACTGCCGACCTTCGGTCTTTCAGTCTGACGGTGTACGTCCCGGCCCGTCCCTCCGGTCCCGTCCTGTCCTCTCCTGTTGGCCCTTCTCGGTTTAGTGTCCCGGCCTGTACCTCCTCGTCCCTGCTGGTCCCTGGGCGTTTGTGATCAGCTCGTGATCAGGAGGTACCCAAACCGCAGTCGCCGATCGCCGGCACCTGCACTGACCTCCCCATCTGGCGTGGTCGATGGGACGCCCAGTACATGCGGCTCACGGCTCGTATGCGAAACTCTCCGTGCAGAAACGAGCTCCGCACGCTGGTTGCAGATCGCGTTCACATGAGAGCGCGTCTTCTCACTGCCTTAGAGTCGGATCGCCATGGAAGAGGTTGCCGGCGCCGCGATTCGATACAACCTGCTGGATCGCCTGTATGGCGAGACCGCTGCTGGGGATATCGCCGGCCGAGTTGAGGATTTGCTCCGGGACCACGGCCGTGCCACCGAAGGCAATGATCTATGGACCGAATCTGACGTCTGGCTCATCACCTATCCCGATCAATTCCAGCAAGACGATGAGCGGCCGCTACAGACACTCCCCAGCTTTGTGGCCGAGACCGCCGACTGGCTCAACGGCGTCCATGTCCTCCCCTTCTATCCCTGGTCCAGCGACGATGGATTCTCGGTCACCGACTACACGTCTGTCGAGCCTCACTACGGCACTTGGTCGGACATCGAAGCCATCGCCGCTCAGCGGCGCCTCGCTGTCGACGCCGTGATCAACCACATGTCCACGCAGGGCGCGTGGTTCCGAGGATTCCTTGGCAACGATCCGACCTATCGAGGCTTCTTCCGGACGGCCGACCCCGGCGCCGACCTGTCCGCGGTAGTCCGACCTCGCACGACGCCGTTACTCACGCGCTTCGATACCGATGATGGGACGCTCCTCGTGTGGACCACCTTCTCGGCCGATCAGGCCGACCTCGACTATGGCAACCCCGAGGTGTTGCTGGCGATCCTGGGGGTACTCCTCGAGTACGCCGCCCATGGGGCGGCGGTGATCCGCCTCGACGCCATCGGTTTGCTATGGAAAGAGGAGGGCACATCGTCGATGCACCTGCCGCAAACCCATTGGGTGATCCAGCTCATAAGGAGCTGCTTCGACACTGCCTATCCCGGCACCTTGATACTCACCGAGACCAACGTTCCCCACGCCGAGAACGTGTCCTATTTCGGAGACGGCGACGTCGCCGAGGCGCACATGGTCTATCAATTCGCCCTGGCACCACTGACGCTGAACGCCGTTCTCACCGGCGACACCTCTGTCTTGGAGCGGTGGGCGGCAGGGGCCATCACCTCGGTGCCCGACACGACTTTCCTCAACTTCCTGGCCTCTCACGATGGGGTGGGCGTGCGGCCTGCCGAAGGCTTGCTCACAGCCCAGGAGATCACCGCCCTCGCCGACCACTCGCGAGCGGCCGGCGGCGGTGTCGGGGAACGGACTCTTGCTGACGGATCCATCGCCCCCTACGAGCTCCACTGCACGTGGTTCGACCTCATGGCCCACGGTCATTCGGAGGACGAGGCCATCGCCAGACACCTGGCCACCCACGCCGTGCTGCTCGCTCTCGGCGGCGTCCCTGCCCTCTACGTCCACAGCCTCTTCGGGTCCCCCAACGACCATGAAGGCTTAGCCGCCACCGGACGGGGCCGAACCCTCAACCGTCACAAGTTCACGGACGTCGACGAGCTCCGATCGCGCCTTGCCGACGACTCGAGTCGAGAAGCCCGCATCCTCGGAAGCCTGGCGGCAATGGTGGCCGTCCGCGCCTCCCACCCTGCCTTTCATCCTGAGGCTCAACAGCGGATTCTGGCCTCCCCGCCGGGGGTCATCGCCATCGAACGCACTGCCGAGGACGACTCGACGGCCGCCGTCATCGTCAACCTCAGGGCCGAGCCGGTCGAGTACGTGCCCGGCGGCAAATGGTTGGACGCCATGTCGAGGGACACTCCCCTGTCGGTCCTTCAGCCGTGGTCTTGGCGCTGGCTACAGGCCGCGGGGTAGCGGCCGCGCTGAGTGAGACCACTTTCGGCCAACTGGTGACAAGCTGGTATGTTCGGTTGACCGGGCGGGCGCCGTTCGTGCCCGCCCCTTAGTGGATGGGAGGGGTTGAGATGACCCGTTGGAGAGCACTCGTAGCGTTGCTCATAGCTTTTGGGATGGTGGCAGCCGCCTGCGGCGATAGTACGGAGGTGACGGTCACATCCATCGTGACAGAAACTGAGACTGTTACGTCGGTGGTCACCGAAACGGAGACCATCACGTCGATCGTGACCGAGGTCGTTCCGGGGACGACCATCAAGTTCTGGAGCACTGAGACCCAGCCCGCTCGGCTGGCGATCACTCAGGACATCATCGCAGCGTTCACAGCGGCGACCGACATCAACGTTGAGTTGACGGCAACCGACGAGGGCAACCTGCCTTCGCTGATGATCACGAACGCTGCCGCTGGCACATTGCCGGATGTGGTCTTCCATCCGATCGACTTCACGATCGGCTGGGCGAGTCAAGGGCTACTCAACACCGAGGCAGCCGACCAAGTCGTGCAGAACCTTGATTCATCGACGTTCAGCCAGGGAGCTCTCTCGCTGGCAACGGTGGATGGCAACGTGGCGGCAGTGCCTTCGGACGGCTGGGGTCAGCTGCTGATCTACCGGTCTGATCTGTTCGACGCCGCGGGCCTCGACGTGCCCAATACGTTCGCCAACATCGAAGCTGCTGCAGAAGCGCTGCATGATCCGGGCAACGACTTCTACGGCATCACCGCCTCCAACGACGGTGGAGCGGTCTTCACCCAGCAGACGTTCGAGCACTTCGCGCTCGCCAACGACTGCCAGTTGGTTGACGACTCGGGGACGGCGACGCTCGACAGCGACAACTGTGTGGAGGCCATTGACTTCTACACGAGCCTGCTCGACAGCTATGCGCCACCGGGACTGAATGACGTGGTCTCGACAAGGGCGACCTACTTCGCAGGCCAAGCAGCCATGATCGTGTGGTCACCGTTCATCCTCGACGAGATGGCGGGCTTGCGCGACGCTGCGCTGCCTGTCTGCGACGAGTGTGCAGACGACATTGCCTACCTTGCCAAGAACAGCGGGCTCGTCCCGTCGTTCTCGGGTCCCTCAGGAGCCCCCGCCCAGTACGGGCAGATCTCCTATATGGGCATCGGCAACACCGGCAATGCCGACCGCACCGCGGCGGCGCAAGCGTTCGTCGAGTTCTGGCTCTCAGATGGCTATCTGGACTGGCTGTCGACGTCGGTTGAAGGCAAATTCCCGATGCGTCGTGGAACCGCCGACAACCCGACTGCCTTCCTTGATGGTTGGCAGCAGCTGGAGACGGGCGTCGACCGTTCGGCACCGCTCAGCGACTTCTACTCGACAGAGGTCATCTCGATCCTGATCGAGGGAAGCGACAACTTCGACCGCTGGGGATTCAACCAGGGTCAAGGTGAGTTGGTGACGGCCATGTACCAGGCACTCCATGTTCCGCAGGCCCTCTCCGATGTGCTCGGAGGAAGCCTGACGGCTGCCCAAGCAGCTGCCGAGCTGCAAACGGCCGCCGAGGATGAGCTAGCCCTGTTGGCTGAGGAGTAGGCACCGACAGGTGCTGACGATGAAGCAGGGGCGGGAGATGGTCCGGCCCCTGCTTCACATTTAGCGTGGCAACCGAAGTCAAGAGGAAGAGGAAGAGGCGTAGCGGGCTGGCCAGGCGCGAGGCGCGCTTGGCCTACATCCTGTTGGCGCCCGCCGTGATCGTTGTCTTCGGACTGGTGATCTTCCCGGTGCTGTGGAACATCGCCCTCAGCCTGCAGCGGATCAGGCTCATCGAGCTGCAAGACGTCAACCTGTTCGACTTCGAAATCACCACTCGCAACTTCGAGCGTGTGCTCTCAGACCGCGACTTCGTCGACGTCATCACCACCACGGTCATCTACACCGTTGGAGGCACAGTGCTGTCCATCGGTATCGGGCTGTGGGCCGCCATGGCTCTACGCAAGGCGTTCCGGGGACGGGGTCTCGTCCGCGGCTTCGTCCTCTTTCCTTACGTGGCGCCGGTCATCGCGGTAACCGTGGTGTGGAAGCTGATGCTCAACCCGACGTTCGGGTTCACAAACGAGATACTCGATGCCATCGGGTTCCAGCGCATCGACTTCCTGGGAAGGCGTGATTTCGTGCTCACCATTCTCGGGTGGGACCTCACGGTGCCGATGGCCTTATCGGTGGTGATCCTCTTCGAGGGGTGGCGCTACTTCCCCTTCGCTTTCCTGTTCATCCTCGCTCGCCTCCAGGCGATGCCCGAGAGCCTGGAGGAAGCGGCCATGGTCGACGGTGCCTCCCTGTGGCAGCGCTTTCGTTACGTCATCTTCCCGCAGCTCGCCGGCGTGCTATCGGTACTGGTCGTGTTGCGCTTCATCTGGACGTTCAACAAGTTCGACGACATCTTCTTGCTCACGGGTGGCTCTGGGGGCACCGAGGTCATCACGGTCAAGATCATCGACTGGCTGCGCGGCCGCGCCGACATCGGGTCGGCCGCAGCCCTCGGCTTGATCCTCGCGGTCATTCTCGGGGTGCTGCTCGTTATCTACTTCAAATGGTTCTTCGTTGAAGAGGAAGAGGAGCAATGAGCAGCCGCGCCGCACTGAGCCGCGAGGAGAAGGTCTGGGGCGCCCTGAAATGGGCCAGCATCGCGTTCTTCGTCATCGTCACGGTGTTCCCCTTGATCTACATGATCGGGTTGTCGTTCAAGGATGTCGCGGAACTGTTCCGCAATCCAATCAACTTCTTTCCCAGCTGGGACCAGATCCTCAGTTTCGACACCTACCGGCAGGTGCTGCGATCGCGTTCCGACGGAGGCCAGGGCTTCTGGGTATTCATCACCAACAGCGCCATCGTCAGCGTGGTCACCGTGATCGTGACCACCACCATTGGAGTGCTCGCGGCGTACGCCGTTGCCCGCCTCAACTTCTTCGGCAAGAGGGCCATCAGTCTCGGCATCATTCTGGTGTACCTGTTCCCGGCGGTGGTCATCTCCATCCCGCTGTTTGTCGTGTTCAGCCGCATCGGATCCGTCGACGTCGAGATCTTCGGGATCACGCTTGGACTGCCGGGGCTCGATCTGTTCGGGCTGATGGTGGTGTACGTCGCCCAGACCATCCCGGTCGCTCTCTACATGCTCCGCAGCTACTTCACGTCGATCCCCAAGGAGTTGGAAGAAGCTGGCCTCATCGACGGGCTGTCGCATTGGGGGGTGATGCGCCGCATCACGATCCCGTTGTCTGCGCCCGCCATCGCGGCAGTCGCCCTATTTGTGTTCATGATCGCCTGGAACGAGTTCCTCTTCGCTCTGCTCTTCATCCTCCAGGACCAGAGCGCCTGGACGCTGCCGCTGGGGGTGCAGCAACTCGATACCACCGAAGTGCCGCGTACGTTGCTGATGGCGGGGTCGGTGCTGATCACCTTGCCTGTGATCGCCTTGTTCTTCCTGGCGGAACGCTTCCTGACGGAAGGGCTCACCGCCGGCTCGGTCAAGGGCTGACGATGGTCATTGGGATGTTCACCTTCCGCTTCGGCGGCCTCGACGGCGTGTCCCTGGAAGCCGCCAAGATTGCCGATGTCTTGAGACGCGCGGGTCACGAGGTGGTGTGGTTCGGGGGATCCCTAGAGCCTCCCTTTTCGCCTGGCTCGGTTGTCTCGGGCGCAGATTTCGACACCGAAGACAACGCCCAGTTGCAGGCAAGCAGTTTTGGGGTCGCCGATCCCGATGCAGAATCCCGACAACTCATCTTGGAGAAAGCCGCTGACCTGCGGCCCGCCATCGAGGCATTCGTCACCGACCACAGCGTCGATGTTCTGATCCCGCATAACGTGCTGTCGTTGCCGTTGCACCTGCCGTTGGCACTCGCCCTCACAGAGGTCCTCGAGTCGGGGTTGGTAGGGGCGGTCGCCCATCACCACGACTGGTGGTTCGAACGCGACATCTTCACCCCTAACAATGTCGCTGACCTCATCGAGCGGTGCTTCCCGGTTCGCGGCATCGACCACGTGGTGATCAACACAATCGCCAGCGCCGAGGTCAAGTCACGCTTTGGCATCGACGCCACCTACCTGCCGAATGTGATGGATTTCGAGTCGGAGCCAACAGACGGTGAGCCGGCAGCCTTCCGCTCCCTGGTAGGCCTTTCCTCCAGCGATGTCGTGTTGCTCCAGCCCACCAGGGTCATTCCTCGCAAGGGCATCGAGACCAGCATCGCGCTCGCAGCCAAGCTCGACGACCCGGCCGTCAAGCTGGTCGTCACCCACGCCGCCGACAGGGATATGGGCTACTGGTCGAGGCTCGAGGCGCTGGCGGAAACCGAGGGGGTCGACCTTCGCTTCTGGCCCGTAGCTCCAGGAGCAGAGCTCGCCGACGCCTACGCCGCCGCCGACCTGGTGTGCTATCCGAGCTTGATCGAGGGATTCGGCAATGCCCTTCTCGAGGCCTTCTTCCACCGGCGACCCGTCTTCGTCAACCGTTACGCCGTCTACGCCGCCGACATCGCTTCAACGGGCGTGCGCTGCGTCGAAATCGAAGCCGGAACGCTCACACGGGACGTCGTCGATCAGGTAGCTCTGTGGCTGGGCGACCCGGAAGCTGCCGGCGACGCAATCGCTGCCAACTACCAAGTCGGTCTCGACAATTTCTCCTACGGCGCGGTTCGGGAGCGCCTGCTGCCACTCTTCGAGCGATGAGCCGATTCGACCCCGGGGTGATCGCCCACGATCCCGAGCGTCGCCAGGTGATAGTCGACCTGCTGGACAAAGCCATCGAGGCTGTCGACCCTTACCAGGTAACTCGTTCGGCGCTGTTTCTCGAGGGCGGCCGACTTGCGATCGGCCCCAATGTCGTCGAGCTCGATGATGTCGATCGAGTGATCGTTCTCGGCCTCGGCAAGGCAGCGGCAGGCATGACAACTGCTGTTGTGGACTCGTTCATGGATTACAAGCCCACGGGGCTCGCCGTCACCGCTGCGCCGGCTCCCTCTCTTCGAGGCATTGACCTGATCGTCGGCGGCCACCCTGTACCTGACGCCGAGAGTCGACGCGCCGGCCAAGCACTGCTCGATGCAGCAGCCGGTGCTTGCGAGCGCGACCTCGTTGTTGCGGTCATCTCTGGGGGAGGCTCATCCCTCGCCGAGGTCCCGGTGGACGGGATAGGAATCGACGACATCGCGTTCGCCACGGATGCTCTGCTGACGGCAGCGGTGCCGATCGATCAGATCAACGCCGTGCGCACCCGGATGTCCCGACTGAAAGGAGGCGGTCTGGCTGCCGCCGTCAGCCAATCGCTCCTGGTCACGCTGGTCCTATCGGACGTCGTGGGCAACCCCCTCCACGTAGTGGCCTCCGGGCCGACCGTGGTGCCACCACTCGGAACAGGCGTATCGGCCGACGTCTCTCAGATGCTCCCCGAAGCGATGCGAGTTGTTGTTGACGCCTACATTCCGCCGCCGCGCCATGAGCGTCACATCATGTCGGTGGTAGCAGACGGCACGACGGCAGCTATAGCCCTCGTGGAGGCGGCTCGGGCCCGAGACATCCCCGCCCGCCTCGCGGATGAACCATTACGAGGCGAGGCCCGCGATGCTGGGGCGGAAATCGTGGCGGCGGCCACGCAGCCCGGCATCGCGGCCTTCGTCGGAGAAACGGTCGTTGACGTTCGTGGCTCGGGGCTCGGCGGCCGCAACCAGGAGCTCGCATTGGCCGCGGCGATGGCTGCCGATGGTGATGACACCCTGCTGGTGGCGGCGCTGGCAACGGATGGCGTCGACGGCCCCACCACAGCCGCCGGCGGACTGATAGACGGAGGAAGCGTTGAGCGCGCTAAGGCTCTGGGCATCGATGTGGAGGGGTCGCTGGCCAACAACGATGCACACGCTGTGCTCGAGGCGACCGGCGACCTGTTGGTCACCGGCGCTACAGGTACCAACGTCGCCGATCTGGCGGCGACGTGGCGCATTTGACGGAGCTTGGGTTGGAATCATCAGACCACAACGAGCGCCACGGATCGGTCGGGGAGTGTGGGCTCCCCACCTTCCTACGCTTCCTCAATGCTTGAGTTCCCCAGCGACTTCACCTGGGGCGTGGCCACCGCGTCCTATCAGATCGAGGGAGCGGTAGCCGAAGACGGCAGGTTGCCGAGTATTTGGGACACGTTCTCGAGCACTCCTGGCAAGGTGTTGAACGGAGACACCGGCGATGTCACCTGTGACCACTACCACCGGTGGGAAGACGACATCGCCCTGATGCAGCGGCTGGGCGTGGATTCCTATCGGTTCTCAATCGCTTGGCCCCGCATCGTCCCTGAGGGAAGGGGGAGCACCAATCAAGCCGGCCTCGACTTTTACGATCGGCTGGTCGACGGGCTCCTCTCGGCCGGAATCACTCCCTACGTGACGCTATATCACTGGGACCTGCCGCAGATGCTCGACGAGAGCGGCGGATGGCTCAACAGGGACACGCCGTCGGCATTTGCCGACTACGCCGGAGTCATAGCCGGACGGCTCGGAGACCGGGTCACAAACTGGATGACCATCAACGAACCATGGGTGATATCCCATCTGGGGTACGGCACCGGTGAGCATGCACCAGGGCATACCGCTTGGACTGAGGTCTGGCCAGTCTCTCACCATGTGCTCCTTGCCCACGGCCTGGCAACCCAGGCGGTGAGAGCAGCAGTGCCCCAAGCCAAGGTGGGGATCGTCTTGAACCTCGAACCCCAGTACTCGGCTTCGAAGCATCCGGCGGATGTGGCTGCCACCGCTTTGGAGGACGGAAAATGGAACCGGTGGTTCCTCGACCCCATCTCTGGCCGGGGCTACCCGGCGGACGTGGTTGAGGAAGTCGCTTGGGATCAAGCCCAGGTCAAGGAAGGGGACATGGAAACAGTGGCGACTCCCTCCGATTTCCTGGGAGTCAACTTCTACAGCCGCAAGATCGTGCGAAGCCCGGACCTGTCGGAAGCCGAGCGGCCAGGCACCCCTCCAGAGCCGTCGGAATTCACCGAGATGGGATGGGAGGTCTATCCCCTGGGCCTCTACGACATGCTGACCCGCCTGAATCGTGACTACTCATTCTCCGATATCTACATCACCGAGAACGGCGCCGCCTACCCGGATCAGGTCACCGAAGTCGGGGTGCAGGACACGGAACGCATTGCCTATCTGGAGTGCCACCTTGAGCAGCTCCAAAGGGCGATCGAAGCCGGGTCGCCGGTCCGCGGCTATTTCGCCTGGTCACTCCTGGACAACTTCGAATGGGCCTACGGCTACTCAAGACGCTTCGGCCTCACCTACGTCGACTTCGCGACCCAAGAGCGCATCCTGAAGGCCAGCGGCGAGTGGTACGCCGACGTGACTCGACGCAACGCTGTCGCCATTTGAAGGAGATCCGAGAGATTGCATAGCCGAGCGCAGTTGTTCCGATGTGTCTGAGTTTCGTTCAGTGCACAGTGAAGTGCTGAACGGTGGTCTCTCGGTCAACGAGGTATCGGTCGTCCTCGGGGTAGAAGACGGCCTGATCGACCTCTGATCCTGCGAATGCAACGATGGCATCGCGGGTATCCCAGAAGCTGACCGTTAGGAACTCCGTTCGATCGCCGTCCGGTCGGCTGATCAGATAGGCGCCGCGGTTGCCCGGTATCGCCTCGTACCCGGCGATGCCCGTCGCACGGACGTAAGTCGCGTACGCCTCTGCGTCCTCTGGGCGAGTCCAACCTCGCCAGATCCTCGCAATCATCAAGCCTTTCCTATGAAGACGACCCCAACCCTGTGACCGACATCGAACCTACACCTCAACTCAGAGCGGTGTCAGATCCACCTCAGGCGAGGTCACGCCCTGATGTGCCAGTGTGCACGAATGTTCCTAGAGGGCCGTGAGTGGAGCAGATAACCGAACGTCGATGTGCCGATATGTGCGCGTGGGCAGAGTGATGTGTTGCCAAGAATTCTCGCGGGTAGGTCTCCTCATCTGATGGCTTGTCACCCTGATTGTGGTGAGGTCTCAGTGACGGAGAACTATGACTGGGATGGTTTCGGAGAATCCCTTGGCCTCGATTGACCGCTTCTCTTCCGATTCCACATGTGCCGCCACCGCCGTCGTTTCTGCCACCAGAATCTCACCAGGCCCTGCGGCTTGAGCCAACCGAGAGGCAAGGTTGATTTCTTCACCGAGAGCAGTGAAATCTTTGTAGTTGCCTTGATCACCGACCACACCCACATAGGCGATGCCAGTGTTCACGCCAGCCCCTGCCGCAATGAACGGTCCCATTTCTGATCCGTAACCGAGCTTGGTCATGATCTCGACGCATCCCCCCACAGCCTTCGATGCGTGATCGTCACCCGCGAAGGCAGGCAGGAACAGGGCCATAACCTCAT
>CAXMQS010000097.1:0-9837 GCA_964195995.1 uncultured Acidimicrobiia bacterium | reverse complement strand
CACGCCAAGGAAATCGAACGTCCCGAAGTGAGGGTGTGACATGGCAACTGACGTCAGATCCAAGCAGCAGCTCCCCCAAGGAGTAGGACGGTTCTCTGTTGGCTGGAAGGTGTTCATCGCGGTGGCCTTCGTTGTGTTCGCGTTTGGAGTGTTCGCATATACGCGAGAGCTGTCGAACGGCATGGTCGAGACAGGCATGCGGGACGTTGGCACCATGGGAGGCGCCACCTGGGGCATCTACATAGCGATGGTCGTCTACTTCATCGGCGTCAGCTTCGCCGGGATCACGGTGGCAGCGCTGATCCGCATCCTCCGCCTGGAGAAGCTGCGCTCGATAGCTCGAATGGCCGAGTTGTTGACGGTCGTGTCGTTGATCCTGGGTGCCCTGGCGATCGTCGTTGACCTCGGCCAGCCGATGCGGGGTGTCATCAACCTGTTCCGCTACGCCAGGCCGCAGTCACCGTTCTTCGGGACCTTCTCGCTGGTGATCGCCGGCTACCTCTTCGCCAGCCTCGTCTACCTGTACCTGGGTGGGCGTCGCGATGCGGCGGTGATGGCGAAGCACCCAGGTCGATTGCAGTGGTTCCACCGCTGGTGGGCTGCCGGCTATGAGGACACTCCCGAGGAGCAGGAGCGCCACCGCAAGTCCAGCTTCTGGATGGCGCTGGCCATCGTGCCCTTGCTCATCATCGCCCACTCAACTCTGGGGTTCGTCTTCGGACTGCAGGTCGGGCGACCCGGCTGGTACGGCACCCTGCAGGCTCCGGCGTTCGTAGCGCTGGCGGGGGTTTCCGGAATCGGCCACATCGTGATCCTGTCGGCGATCATCCGGCGTGTGCTCAAGGCCGAGGACCGGATCACGGAAGCCGTATTCGCCTGGCTGGGGAAGATCCTCCTGCTGTTCCTGGCGGTCTACGTCTACTTCATGAGCGTCGAGCTGTTCACACTGCTCTACGCAACGCCCGAAGTGGAGAAGCGGCTGTCAGACGCGCTGATCAGCGGCGAGTACGCCTGGATCTACTGGGGATCGGTGACGGCACTGGTGATCCCGATGCTGGTTCTGGCGTGGCAAGCTCTGAATCAGCGATGGAGTGTCGGGCTGCTGGTGGCGAGCGGTGTGCTGGTCAACCTGGGTGCTATCGGCAAGCGGTACCTGATCGTGGTTCCATCGCAGACCCACGGCACGCTGCTGCCGTACGAGGTTGGGTCATATAGCCCGAGTTGGGTCGAGTACGGCGTGGTAGCCGGTCTGTTCGCCCTCGGCGCTCTGCTGATCGGTCTATTCATCAAGGCATTCCCGGTCTTACCAATCGATGAGGACGAGGAGGTGATGAGCCATGCGTAAGACATGGACATGGGTGACGATTCTTATCGGAGTGGCCTTCATGATCATCGGCTACTTCGGGTCGGCGCCGTGGGGTGCCAGCGGCGTTGGCAACAGCAACCCTCGTTTCTCCTTCGCGCCTGCGGTATTCGTCGCCGGCGTTGTCATCGCCTTCTCGGCGGCACTCGTCTACGAACTCCTGCCTCGTCGGCGTAGATGACCGACGAGGCAGCCGTTGCCCGACTCCGTCAGGGTCTCTACCGATTCTTCGGGGGAGCCCTGCTCACTCCCGACGAAGCGCGGCTGGAGAGCCTGGCGGCGGCAGCGAAGCTCCTCGACGGTATGGGGATGGAGGCATATGCCTTTCACACCCAATGGCGAGTGCTGGTCACGGCTATCCATGAGCTCCCGGCCAGCCGAACCCTCAACGCCGAGTACATCCGGCTGTTCGCTTCGGGTGTCGACTTCTCGTTATGTCCTCCCATCGAGTCCTACTACCGGACGGAGGCCAAGGGTGGCGGTATGGCAGCCATGCTGGCCAGTTTGGAACGCGAGTATCGCAGCCTCGGCTTGACACCGGTCGCCGACTCCGAAGCACCCGACCACGTCGCCACCGAGCTCGAAGTCATGTCGGCTCTCTGCGACGGCGAGGCCGTCGCCTGGTCCTTCGGCAACGCCGTCAACGCGCTCGCCGCACTCGCGGTTCAGGATCGGTTCCTGCGCGACCACCTCTCCGTGTGGTTCCCCGCTTTTCGACAACGCGTACTGGACGCGGAAGCACTCGACTTCTACCGAGCTCTCATCGAGGCGTCCCATGCCTTCCTCGTGCACGATGCCGATCTCATTGGTGTGATGCGTCGAGAATTCGAGGTCGTGGCATGAAGGTGACGACGCTGCTGTGTTGGGACGGACCTGAGGGTCTGCACGCACCCGACCACAAGGATCTCTATACCGTCAACAACCTCTGCCGCCACCCGGACACGGTGGAGAGGCTAGCCGCCGACAGCGACCGACTCGTGTTGGCCCTTCACCATGGCGACTACGAGCTGGCACCAGTCCAGACCGGGGCTCGGGCCGTCGGTATCGATCCGCTTGGGGTGGAGATCCTCGAGATGTCCCTCGACGAGGACGATGAGTGGCTCCAAGTGGCGCTGGCTGGGGCCGAGGCCAGAGCCGGCGCCTTCGGCGGGAGCCAACCCGAGCACGCCAGGCCCTCGTTCCCCAAGAGGCTGTCGCGTAGATCGCTCCTCACCACGCCGAAGCCGGAGTACGAGGCCGTGCCGATGGTGGATCACGGGGTTTGTGCAGCTGACGATGGGTGTCACGCCTGCGCCGATGTCTGCCCCCAGGACGCCTACTCCTGGTCGGAGGGTCGCATCCGCTTCGACAAGGATGTGTGCTTACCGTGCGGGCGCTGTCTCACCACATGCCCCACGGGTGCCATCGACAACCCAGCGGTCACACCCCAAGCGATCGAGGCGCAGATCACGGCCCTCGTGGAGGCATCCGCTCGACCTCTCGGAATCGCCTTCGTCTGCAAGCGCCGCACCGAAAGGGTCTCCGCGCAAGACTGGTACGAGGTCGAGGTGCCGTGCACGGCGATGGTCCCTGGAACATGGATCCTGGCAACGTTGCTGCGAGGTGCCGCTGCCGCCACCTCCCTGCCGTGCAGCGCCGCCGGGTGCTCGCTTGAGCAGGACGCGGCAACAATCGATGCGGTTGAATTCGCCCGCTCGATCCTCGAAGGGTTGCAGCTCGATACGCGACAGATCCCGGAGGCGCCGACCGCTATCTCGTGGCAACCGCTCGAGCCAGTCGAGATCACCGACGCCTTCGGCCTGGATGGTCCCCCGAAGGTCGTAGCGGCGCTCGCCGACCTGTCCGGCACCACCCTGTTGGTCTCTCATCCCGGATCACCGATAGGGGACATCGCCATCGATGCTGCATCCTGCACCCTGTGCACGATGTGCTCGGAAACATGCCCAACGGGAGCTCTGGAGGGCACCAGTCACGACGACCGAGTCGTCCTGTCATTCGATCCCAACCTGTGCACAGCGTGCGCCCAGTGCGTACCAACGTGTCCGGAGCGAGCCCGCGGCGCCATCAAGCTGACACACATGGTCGATGTCGACGCGCTGGCAACAGGCCGCCGGACAGTTAACGAGGGGACGACCCTGATGTGCGAATCATGCGGCGGCACCATCGCCCCCTCGCCGATGATGGACCGCATCGGCAGCCTCCTCGGCGAAGAGCACGCTGCCACCACCGCCATCCTGACCCGCCGCTGCATGGACTGCCGGGGAATGGGATAGGTGAGCTGCCTCAGATAGGAGGCGTGCGTCCGGTCATTCCTCCAAGGTCTTCGCAGCGATCTCGTCAACAACGTCCTGATTCGCAAGGGTCGTGATGTCTCCGAGCTCGCGCTTCTCGGCAATGTCCTTGAGGAGGCGGCGCATGATCTTGCCTGAGCGCGTCTTGGGTAGATCCTCTGAGAAGACGACGAGCTTGGGCCGGGCGAAGGGGCCGATCTTCAAGGCAACGTGCTCTCGGAGTTCCTCATTGAGCTCCGCACTGGCGGTCATGCTGGATCGGAGAGTGACGAAGGCGGCGATCGACTCGCCGGTGACTGGGTCGGCCCTACCGACCACCGCAGACTCGGCTACGGACGGATGGTCGACGAGGGCCGACTCAACCTCTGCAGTGCTGATGCGGTGACCGGCGACGTTCATCACATCGTCAACCCTGCCGAGCAGCCAGAAGTAGCCGTCCTCGTCACGCTTAGCGCCGTCACCCGCGAAGTAGAGCCCGGGATAGCGACTCCAGTAGGTGTCGATGTACCGGTCCGGGTCGCCATAGATCGTCCGCAACATCGACGGCCACGGGCCCTTGATCACCAAATATCCGCCGCTGCCGAGAGGCACCTCGTCGCCCAACTCGTCGACCACGGCAGCATCGATTCCAGGGAAGGGACGGGTTGCCGATCCGGGTTTCGTCGCTACCGCACCGGGAAGCGGGGTGATGCAGATGGAGCCTGTTTCGGTTTGCCACCAAGTATCCACGATGGGAATACCCCCTCCGCCAATGTGGTCGTGGTACCACATCCACGCCTCGGGGTTGATCGGCTCGCCGACGGTACCCAGGAGGCGGAGGGAGGAGAGATCGTGAGCTGCGGGGAACTCCGACCCCCACTTCATGAACGCCCGGATAGCAGTCGGGGCGGTATAGAACTTGGTCACCCCGTAATCGGCGACGATCTGCCACAAACGATCCTTATGTGGAAAGTCAGGCGCACCCTCGTACATGACGCTGGTGACGCCGTTGGCCAGGGGCCCGTAGACGATGTAGGAGTGACCGGTGACCCAGCCGATGTCGGCCGCGCACCAATAGACGTCGTCCGCCTTGATGTCGAAGACGAGGTCGTGGGTCGTGGTAACGCCCGTCAAGTATCCGCCCTGGGTGTGGACGATGCCTTTGGGCTTGGCGGTCGTACCTGATGTGTAGAGGATGAAAAGCATGTCTTCCGCTCCCATGGACTCCGCTTCGCACGCAGGGTCCTGGTCCGCCACGAGATCGTCGTACCAGTGGTCGACTCCCTCGGTCCACTCGACATCGTTCTCGCAGCGTCTCACAACAACTACCGCCGTTACAGATGGGCACCGCGCCACTGCTTCGTCGGCGCTCGCCTTCAGGGGAACAACTCCGCCGCGCCGCCAACCACCATCGGCCGTGACGACGACCTTGGCTTGAGCGTCATCGATGCGACTGGCGAGTGCATCCGCCGAGAAGCCTCCGAAGACGACGGAGTGCACCGCCCCGATGCGAGCACAGGCCAGCATCGCCACCGGAAGCTCCGGCACCATGCCTAGGTAGATCGCGACCCGATCGCCCTTCTCGACGCCCAGAGCCTTCAGAGCATTGGCGAAACGGCCAACCTCGTCGTGGAGCTCGGAGTAAGTGATGGTGCGGGTGTCCCCCGGCTCACCGACCCAGTGGTAGGCGACCTGGTCGCCTCGGCTCCCAAGGTGCCTGTCCAGACAGTTGTAGGCGAGGTTGAGTCGCCCGTCGGAGAACCACTCGAAGAAGGGTGCTTTCGAGTCATCGAGCACGACCGTTGGATCTACGAACCACGACACTCGCTCGGAGGCTTGAGAGGCCCAGAAAGCAAGAGGATCGGCGGCGGCTCGTTCATAGATGTCGACGCCCGCGTTGGCCGTGGCGACGAAATCCGCATCGGGTGGGAAGGTCCGATTCTCGTGGAACAGATTCTCGATGGCGTCTGCTATGCCCTACTCCTTTGGCGTGTCGCACATCGAATCTACCAGGGGAAGAGAGTCCCTCCACAGCCTCTGATCCAAAACGCCAATACGATGCGGGGATGGAACATCCGGTTCGCATCATCGGTCATCGTTGGGCCAAGGACACTCACATCACGAAGGACTTCCTCGGAAGGAACCAGATTCCCTTCGCCTGGCTCGACATCGACCATGGCCGCAAAGCAGCCGAGCTATTGACAAGCTTGGGTATGGAGGGTGCACCGCTGCCGCTGGTGGTGATGCCGGACGGCGCCGTCCTGGCCGACCCCTCAATCGATGAGCTGGCAAGTCACCTCGGTATGCACACCCATGCTGACGCCAGGTACTACGACCTGGCCATCGTTGGTGGGGGTCCTGCTGGGCTGGCGGCCGCGGTGTACGGCGCATCTGAGGGCCTGTCGACGGTCATGATCGAGGCAGAGGCTCCAGGCGGCCAGGCGGGAACCAGCTCCAGGATCGAGAACTACCTCGGGTTCCCTGACGGCATCAGCGGTGGCGACCTGGCCGCAAGGGCACTGGCGCAAGCGCGACGGTTGGGCGCCGAGGTGCTGACACCACTCGGGGTCACTGCGATGGCCCTGAAGGAGCACTACAAGACACTGGGGCTGAGCGATGGGACCGAGCTGACCGCTCGGGCGGTGATCGTGGCCACCGGTGTCACCTACCGTGCGCTAACGGCTCCCGGACTCGACCGCCTCAACGGAGCCGGCGTCTACTACGGAGCCGCCACCACCGAAGCCGCGGCGGCCAAGGGAGACGTGGTCTACACCGTCGGGTCGGCCAACTCGGCTGGCCAGGGCGCCATGTATTTCTCGAAGTTCGCCGACAAGGTGAACATGCTCGTTCGCGGCGAGTCCCTCGCCGCCCACATGAGCCAATACCTCATCGACCAGATCGCGGCTACTCCCAACATCGAGGTGCTCACCGGGACCCATGTCGCGCGAGCGGAGGGAGAAACCCACCTCGAGGCCCTCACCCTCGAAACCGCCGATGGCGAGCAACGCACGGTGCCGGCGGCGTTCCTGTTCGTCTTCATCGGGGCCCAGCCCCAGCACGAATGGCTGCCCGCCCAGGTGGCCTGCGACGAGAACGGCTACGTCTTCACGGGACTCGACGCCGCCGGCGAGAAGTGGGCGCTGGAGCGGGATCCGATGCACCTCGAGACCAGCGTCCCCGGAGTCTTCGCGGCCGGCGACGTACGGCATGGATCGATTCGCCGCGTTGCCGGAGGAGTCGGCGAGGGTTCCACTTGCGTGCAACTCGTGCATCGCTACCTGGCCGAGTCATAGCCCGCGCCTTGGCAGTACATTCCTTCCAGGAGGGTTTATGAAGAAGCTGTTCAAGATCGGTCTGCTGGCCGCCATCGTCGCATCCGTCTACAAGGTCGTCTCCGCCAAGAAGGAAGAGTGGAAGGACCTCTCCGAGGACGAGGTGAGGGGCAAGCTCACCGACAAGCTGGGGGAGAAGGTCCCTGAGGACAAACTGGAGATGATCGGCGACAAGGTCGTCGGTGCCATGCGGGACAAGGGACGATTGCGCGAGGACGCCCCCGAGACGGAGTCATCCGACAGCTGAGTTCAGCCTGCCTGCTGCCTCAGCGCGTTGAAGGCCTTGACCATCTTGCTGACGGCGGCACCGTGCTCGCCGGCCAGCTCGGACGGTGACCCGCCATCGAGGAGTTCCTGGAGTACCGCGGCGCTGTGACCACGCCCGAAGGCGTTGCCGTTGCCGTTGCCCCGGTCGAGACCCTTGGCGATGGCCTGCGCCGCCCGCTCCCGGCCGGTGACCTTGTCATCTTCGTTGTGGCCCGGTGCATCGGCTGACTTCCCGTGGTCGAAAGCCTTCATCGACATCTCGCGGGCTCGCTCCAGTCCGGTGGCGTGATCGGGAGCAGCCGCGACCGGAGTGGCCATGCTGGCAACCAATGCTGCGGCTAGTGCAAAAACGGTGAGCTTGCTCATGCGCTTCCTACGTCGTTACTTACAGTGAAGTTATCGACAACCTAGAGTGGTTACCTTAGCCGGTCAGCACGTCTGCGTGCTCGGGACAGAGGTTGCCAACTGCTGCTCCGACTACTGATCCGGCGAGAACAAGGTCATCGTCGGGAGCATCTTCGATCGGTACACCAACGAGCTCGGCGACATATTCGCTGAGGATCTCGTCAACCGAGACCGAGTCGTCGAGTTGGTCGCAGAAGAACCGGCCAGTGGCCAGGAAGACCTCGGGGGCGTTCAACGCCTCCCCTTCATAGCTCGTCCCGTCCAACTGGGCATCGACAGCGACGAGGAAGTCGGCCGCGGCGGCTTCGGCAGAAACGGCTGCAGCAGAGGTGGTAGTCGTGGTGGCGGGTGCCGTAGCGGTGATAGCAGCGCCCGCCTCATCTGGCGAAGTCGTCGTGACGGCAGCATCGGCGCATGCCGTCACGAGCAAGAGAATCACTGCGAATCTAGACACCCTTGCAGCATCGGCCACCCGGATCGGGAGCTGAAGCAGCACGAACTTTCGCCCCTGCTGCGGCTCGCTCTTAGTCGGAAGTCCGCCAAACCCGCCACAACGCCGAAGGGTCGGACAGAGGGTCTCCGTGCACCAGGAAGAAGTCGGCGGGACCGCCGACGTAGAGCCGTCCGGCGTCCGGCTCCCTGAGTAGTTCGCCGCCGCGCCAGGTTGCGGCGGCAAGGGCTTCCCACGGCTCCATCCCCGCAGCTTCCAGTTGCTCGACTTCCCACGGCATCTGGTTGGCGCGCAACGAGCCTCCGCCGAAGTCGGTGCCGGCAGCGATGGGCACCCCGGCCTTGTGGGCGATGCCGACGCTCTCGACAGATTGCTCCTGACGTTCTGCCAGCCGCTTCCGATTCTCGGGAGCAGCAAAGCGTTCCAGGGACGTGGTGGTCGCGAACGTGTCCCACGACGCCATGACGCCCAGCGTTGGCACCACGAAGATCCCGTTGGCAGCCATCTCTGTGGCGAGGTCGGCATCGAGCTGCGTTCCATGCTCGATGCAGTCGACTCCCCCAGCGACCGCAGCCCTGGCACCGGCAAGGTTGGTGGCGTGCGCGGTGACGGCGACGTCGCGTTCTTCTGCCGGTCGCAATGCCCGCTCCACTTCATGCGGTTCCCACGGCGAGGTATCGGCGTCTGGTCCGTCCATATAGAGCTTGATGAGGTCGGCCCCGTCGGCAAGCTGCCCCAGTACGGCTTCGGCAAGCCCGTCGCCGTCGGCGGCCTCGATGGCTAGATCCCGGGGAAGCGAAGCTTCCTTCGTGATCCACGTGCCGGCGGCCCTGACGTAAGGGCGATCGCGACGCCCCGCCCATTGGTCGCGAACGCCGAGCGCCAGGCCCCGTTCATGGCCCTCCGCGGGATGACGGCGGCGCGGCGATCCGACATCACGAGCCCAGCGAGTGCCTGACTGCATCATCAGGTCGCCGTTGTGTTCGGCGGCCTCGAGCAGCTCTTCAGTGGGATCGCTGATCCGGTCAATCCAATGCGAGCCGCCCGGCAGCGTGACATGGCTATGGGCGTCGACCATCGACGGCACGATCGTGGTCCCGCCGGCATCGATCACCTTCAGCAAAGCGGTGTCGAGGCTGGAATCGTCGGGTCCGAGGTATTCGATGACCCCGTCGACGACCAAGACGGACCAGTCGCGATGCAGCTCGGGCCCCGCGGCGTCGGCATAGGCGGCGTTGCGGTAGAGAAGCCTCATGAGGCCAGAGCTGCCTCTACGGCCTCGAGCGAAGGCTCCACGACCGTTGGGGCAGTTCCCTCTGCCTTGACCGCGGCCATGGCGGACCGCACATCCTTGAGCCCGCTGCCGGTCGCCACCACGATGACACGGTCATCGGCTCCCAGGAGGCCCTGCTCGATCGCCGCCAGCATCCCGGCGTAGGCGGCGGCTGCCGCGGGTTCGACGAAGACGCCGGTAGCTCGCGCCATGGTCGGGATGGCGGCGAGAATGGCGTCGTCCGGCACCGCCAAGAAGGCGCCATCGGTTCCCTTCACCGCGTTCATGGCCTTGATGCGATCCCTCGGCAGGCCGGCCGAGATGGAGTCGGCGACGGTGTCGGCAGGTGCCGGCGGCTTGGTGACGACGTCTTCGTCGTTGTCGAATGCGTCCACCAGATAACGGCTCCCCGCCGACTGCACTCCGATGAGGCGGGGCATACGGTCGATCTTGCCAAGTGCCGCCAGGTCGCGCAG
>CAXMQS010000096.1:0-3143 GCA_964195995.1 uncultured Acidimicrobiia bacterium | reverse complement strand
AGAGGCAGCAAGGCCTCGGAGGCGGAGGGGGCTTCCGATTCTCAGCTGGCCAGCGTCTTAGGCCCCGCGAAGCCCCCCTCCCCGCCTTCGGCGGTACTCCCCCCTACGGGGGGAGAGATGGAGCAGGGGCGGAGGGGGAGAGAGAATCAACAGCGTTGCTCAATACGTGCCCTCGTCCTGGCCCCCTCCCGCTTGCCGGGGCGCATTCGTTTCCTCCCCCCTTGGGGGAGGTGCCGGAGAGGCAGCAAGGCCTCGGAGGCGGAGGGGGCTTCCGATTCTCAGCTGGCCAGCGTCTTAGGCCCCGCGAAGCCCCCCTCCCCGCCTTCGGCGGTACTCCCCCCTACGGGGGGAGAGATAGGAGCTGAGAGCGTGCCTCCCCCTGGAGGGGAGGTTTAGGCTTCGTCAATGGCCGAATTGCCTGCCACCGCGGAGGTCGTCGTCATCGGTGGCGGCGTGATGGGAGCATCCGTCCTCTATCACCTCGCCGCCGCCGGCTGCACCAACGCCGTGATGATCGAGCGGGACACCATCGCTGCCGGCTCGACGTCGAAGGCCGCCGGCGGCATCCGCGCCCAGTTCTCCGACGAGCTCAACATCCGGATGTCACTGGAGAACATCCATCGCTATGAGGCCTTCTCCGAGGAGTTCGGTGTCGAGATCGATTACAAGCAATGGGGCTACCTCTTCCTTCTTGGAGAGGACCACATTCCGGGCTTTCGAGAAGCCCTGACCCTGCAGAATCAGCTCGGCGTTCCTTCGGAGCTGATAACTACCGAGGAGGCCCACAAGCTGGTCCCCGAGCTGGGTCTCGATGGAGTGGCGGCCGCCACCTTCTGCCCTATCGACGGCTACGCCACCCCCGAGTCTGTCGCCCAGGCCTACGCCGCCGCCGCCCGCAAGCTCGGCGCGACCGTCGTCCAGGGATGCGATGTCACCTCCATCACCACGGCCAACGGCGCGGTCTCGGGAGTAGCTACGACGCAGGGTGATGTTTCTTCCAACACCGTCATATGCACCGCAGGTGTGTGGTCTCCCGAGCTGATGGCCCCTGTTGGCATCGATCTGCGCATCACGCCCGAGAAGCGCTACGTGTGGCTCACCGAGGGCGAGGACCAAATGCGTCACGAACTGCCGTTGACGATCGACTTCGCCAGCGGCTTCTACTTTCAGCGTGAGGGCAGCAGGCTCTTGTTCGGTGGCCGCGTCACAACGCTCGAGGACCTGGCACCTGATGCCATGAAGCGCCTCCCACTCCTCGAGACACTCCCCATCAAGCCCGGCTGGTGGGGGTATTACGCCATGAGCCCCGACCACAACGCCATCGTCGGTGCTGCCACGTCACCGAGTGGACTCCTGTACGCCACCGGATTCTCAGGCCACGGGTTCCAGCAGGCGCCGGTGGTCGGCGAGTTCCTGGCCGAGAGCGCTCTCGGCCAGCAGCCGTCCTTCGATCTGTCGCCGCTAAACGTCGATCGGTTCGCCAACGCCGCCGTGAAACCGGAGCAACACGTCGTGTGACAAACGACATTGCCGGGCCGGCGGTCGCTCCACCGGCGATGGTTCCGGTCCACTTCCTGAAGGGGATTCACCCTTCGATCGACTCAAGCACCGGGCTTCACCTCGGCTAACGTCGGCGGTGTCCCGCGCCGGGACGGAAGGGAGGTGAGCAGATGAGTAAGAACTACACCAGACTCACCGAGCCACTCGTCAGAGATGGCGACGGACTTCGTCCGGCAACATGGGATGAGGCACTCGACAGGGTCGCTTCTGGCTTCCAGGAGGTCATGACCGAACATCCACGAACGGCGTTCGGCATGTTCTCGTGTTCCAAGGCCACGAACGAGATGAACTTCATGGCACAGAAGTTCTCCCGGGTGGTCCTCGGTTCCAACAACATCGACAGCTGCAACCGGACCTGACACGCTCCTAGCGTCTCCGGTCTGGCGGCGGTATTCGGAGCTGGTGGAGGCACCAGCAGTTACAAAGAGATAGAAACCACGGATCTCATCATCTTGTGGGGATCGAACGCCCGCGAGGCCCATCCGATCTTCTTCCACCATCTGCTCAAAGGCGTCCACAACGGTGCTCGCCTCTTCACGGTCGACCCTCGGCGCACGTCATCTGCAGCCTGGTCTGACACCTGGCTGGGCATCGATGTCGGCAGCGATATCGCACTTGCCAACGCCGTGGGTCGCGAGATCATCGCAGCCGACCTTCACGACACCGCGTTCATCGAGATGGCCACCACGGCGTTCGAGGATTACAGGGCGGCCGTCGAGCCATACACCTTGGAGCGGGCCCAGGAGATCACGGGCGTGCCGGCCGATGCCATCCGCGAGCTAGCGCACGCCTATGCCGCCGCCGATTCGGCTCAGCTGTGTTGGACGCTTGGCATCACCGAACACCACAACGCCACCGACAACGTTCTGGCACTCATCAACCTCTCACTACTCACCGGCCACATCGGCCGCTACGGCTCTGGCCTGGTGCCGATCCGGGGCCAGAATAACGTCCAGGGGGGCGGCGATATGGGAGCTCTGCCCAACAAGCTCCCGGGGTTTCAGGACGTTGAGGACGACGAAGCCCGCGGCAAGTTCGAGGCTGAGTGGGGCCAGCCGATTCCCGCCAAGAAGGGCAAGCACCTCACGCAGATGTTCGAGGCGATGGAGGAAGGCGAGATCCGTGCCGTCTACGTAATCGGCGAGAACCCGGCCCAGTCGGAAGCCGACGTGCAGAAGGCCCGCCGGCTGCTGGAGGGGCTCGACTTCCTCGTAGTCCAGGACATGTTCCTGACCAGAACCGCCGAGTTGGCCGACGTAGTGCTGCCGGCGAGCGCGGCGTGGGCGGAGACGGACGGCACTGTCACCTCGTCGGAACGCCGCGTGCAACGGGTGCGCAAGGCGCTCGATGCCCCGGGCCAGGCCAGGGACGACATCACCATCCTGTGTGATATCGCGCGCCGCCTCGGTCACGACTGGGGTGAGCCGGAAGCAGAAGAAGTATGGGACGAGTTGCGAAGCCTGTCGCCGATGCATGCCGGGATGAGCTATCGGCGGCTCGAGGAACTCAACGGCATCCAATGGCCGTGCTACGACGAGGACCACCCCGGCGAGGAGTTCCTCCACGGCAGGCTGTGGGACGAC
>CAXMQS010000095.1:0-110373 GCA_964195995.1 uncultured Acidimicrobiia bacterium | reverse complement strand
TAGCGATGACGCCGAAGGCCATGAGGTTGATAACGCCCGCCATTATCGAGAGGGTGCGCAGCACCGTGTGTCCCCACAGCCAGCTCAAGCCCTCTCCGACCTCTCGGCGGATGGCTCCTTTGGAGCGGTCCACCTCCTTATGTGCCCGGAAGGTGCCGGCGATCCCGGCCACCAACACGGCGGCGATGGCGAAACTGACGGCGTTTACCAGGAACGGCAGCGCCACCACCGCGGCGAAGAGAGCGGCTCCGACGGGAGGCCCGATGAAGCTGTTCGCTGCCCACTCGGTGGATTGGATCCGTCCATTCGCCGACTCCAGCTTGGCGTCCCCAACGAGGGCCGGAAGGATCGCCTCGGCTGAGGTATCGAACATCGTTTCGGCCGAGCCCAGCAAGAAGGCGACGATGTAAATGATCGCCAAGTGAACGTCACCGACGAGCAGCAGAACGCCCAAGATCCCGATGACGATGCCGCGGCCCCAGTCAACAGCCATCATGACTCGCCTGCGATCCATGCGATCGACCAGAGCTCCTGCCGGAAGTGCGAAGAAGAGCCATGGCAATCTGTTGACCACGGTGGCGCCGGCGACGAGGAGTGGATCGCGAGTGATCGACGCCACCAGCAGCGGGAACGCGGCCCCCATCACACCATCGCCAAGATTGGAAATGGCCGAAGCCGCCCACAGCCTGTTGAAGTTACGGCCCACTGTCGATTCCCTCGGAGTCTGCCGAGCTGAAGCTATCCGGTTTCAGGAGACCGCTAGCCGTATGGAGAACCGAGCTGCAGAGATAAATGGATCAGGCGGATCAGTTCGGAGTCGGTGACGTCGGAGACGCAGGAGTCGATTTCGGTGTCGTTGAAGCTGTAGATGTAGCGGGGGCCGTCGTAGGCCTCAGGGCAGGTCCTATTGAAAGGAGGCAGGTCGCCGGCGCCGATGACCAGCTCTCCGAGGAGAGCCATCAGATCCGCGGCTCCGATCACCGACGAGTCAGCTCCGTTGATCTGCACCCGCCCTTTGCCATACGCCGTGTAGGTGGTGGAGCACGGCCCATCGACGCACAACCCGCCGCCGATATGAACCTCCACGATCACTGCGTCGAAGGCCGGGGCAGTGGCGGGAGCGATGGTGGTCGGCGGCGGCGAGGTTGCCGCGGGCGCCGCGGCGTCGCCACAGGCGGCGAGCACAAGAACGAGGACGGCGAAACGCTTCATGGTGATACGACGCTAGGTGGAAACTGGGGGTTCCTGAGAGAGCCGCCCTTGCGGGCGGCGCTGTTGCGAACTAGCCAGCCCCCCTCCCACGGGCCTTTGGCCCGGGACTCCCCCCTACGGGGGGAGAAACAAGCAGTGCCCGCCTTGCGGCGGGCACTCTGCTGTTGTGGAGGTGCGGGGAGTCGAACCCCGGTCCTCTGAGGTATCCACGCCGGCATCTCCGAGCGCAGCCGACAGCGAGCTTCGGAACGATGGGACTCTGTCAGCAAGTTTCCCTTCGCCCTATCCCCTGTTCTTAGGCCGTCGGTCGGGGAATCCCGACGGCAGCGTCCCGTATTGCGTCGCCCTGACTCGGCGAGACGGGCGCCCACCGAGAGGACGGGTTGCTATTTAAGCAGCCAGTGCGACGTTTTCGTCGGCACGTATTGTGTTTCCCGGCTCTTTAACGAGGACTCCGGGGACCTCGGCTCGCTTCCGGCGTTTCAACCATCAAAGTCGAAACCGAATCACCCCCATTTGGGCTGTCATTATAGAAACATCGGCAGGTGCCGATTACTTCCCTATGGGCGATACCTTGATGTCGATGGAAGCTCCTGACCAGGATGAGTTAGCTGCTGCGTCAGCGCCGCCATCAGCACCACCACCAGCACCGCGCCCTATCTCCCTATGGCTGGGCCTCGGCGCGGTAGTGCTCGGCGGGTTGATCGTCACCAACGTCATGCTTCTGCAGCGCGTCGGCGACCTTCAGGACCAGATCGATATCGGCTTCGCAGCTGTTGATGGCGACGTCTCCAACTTGGCGACCTCGTTGGGCGGAGTGGCCGACATGGTCGACGACTTCGAGACACAGTTGGATGACATCAACGCTCTGGCCTTGGCGGGCTCAGGTGAGGCGTCAGCGGCACCCGCTCCTGCCGTACAGGTCGGCACTGGTCTTCCGAGGTTCGACCCCTCGGTTCAGGACCCCGCCCTCGGCGCCCGCATGTCGGGCCTAACCGGACCCGAGTATTACAGCGGTCAGACGCTTGAGGTCAATGCCGCAGACGGCACAGCTCGAGCGTGGTTGGTGTGGGCCCACTGGTGTCCGTACTGCCAGGAGGAAATGCCGGAGCTCAAGGCCTGGGTGGAAGCCAACGCCACAACGTTCCCTAATTTCGAGATCGTCTCAGTGACAACGTCGATGGACGAGAGCCGTGGCAACCCACTCGTCCCCTACCTCGATGAACTGCAATTGCCATTCCCCGTGATCGTTGATAACGACGGATCGCTGGCAAACCAGCTCGGGCTCAACGCATTCCCGTTCTGGGTGTTCACGGGACCAGATGGCACGGTGCTGGGACGCAGCGCAGGCCTCCTCGGGCCTGAACGCTTCGCTTCCATCTTCAGGCAGCTACAGGACATAGCTGCGGCTTAGCGACGGGTTCGTCGCACCGCCCTATCCATCTCTCGTTGTTCTTCACGCTGGCGAATGGCCTGGCGCTTGTCGTACATGCGCCGCCCCTTCACCAGTCCGAGCTCCACCTTGGCCAGTCCATCCGAGAAGTAGATCGAGAGAGGAACCAGGGTCAGACCCTTTTCGGCGAGCGTCCCGGCGAGGCGATCGATCTCCCTCCGCTTCAACAGCAGCTTGCGCGACCTCTCCGGATCGTGGCCGCCCTCACGGGCGAACTGGTAAGGCGCGATGTGCACGTTCTCTAACCATGCCTCGCCGCCACGGACCATGGCGAAGCCGTCCTTGATCTGAACACTGCCTGCCCGCAGGCTCTTCACCTCGGAACCGATCAGTTGCAGCCCGGCCTCGAAGGTCTCGATCACGTCGTAGTCATGGCGGGCCTTGCGGTTGGAGGCGACGATCTTGCGGCCCTCTTGCTTGGCCATCTACAGGTAGGGGGCGGGGTCGACAGGCGAGCCGAGGATGCGCACTTCGAAGTGAAGGTGAGGACCGGTTGACAATCCAGTCGAACCAACGAAGCCGATGGTGTCGCCCGTCGCCACCTCAGCGCCGTTGGCAACGTTGATCTCACTCTGATGGGCGTAGAGCGTCGACATACCCCCGCCATGGTCGATGATCACGGTGTTGCCGTAGCCGCCGAAGCCTGAGGCGTGGATGACCCTGCCCGGTGCTGCCGCCGCGATGGAGGTGCCGAATCCTGACCCGAAGTCGATGCCGGTGTGGAGGCGAGTCGTGCCGAGGATGGGGTGTACCCGTGGTCCGAAGACAGAGGTGATACGACCGCTCACCGGGCGCAGCAGGATCGCAGGTGCTTCGCCGCTGGTGTCTTGGGCCTGCTTGATGAGCGTCTCGACGCGCTCTTGCTCCCTCTCGAGGGTCGCCAGCTCCGACTCGAAGTGCTCGACTTCTGAACTGACAGTGGCCAACAAGGTTCGCTGCAACGACAGCTCCGCCTCTACTTTGGCCTTGCGTGCCGCCACCTGGTCGGCAAGGTCCTGCAGCTGCTCCCGGTAGGAGCGCAGCTGCGCAACCTCAGCTTCGACTTCGGTCTCGGTCTCGGCGACGACCAGCGCCTGGTGCTGCTGCTCGGCCTGGAGTGCTTCCAGCTGCTGGCCGATCTCCTCTGTGGCCTCCGTGGCGCGTGCTGCGTACTCGAAGGACAGCGTCGCCTCCAGGAAGTCATTGACCGAGAACATCGTGTCGACCGTGGAGCTGCCACCAGACATGTACAGCGAGATGACCTGTGCCTCCGCCCTCTGCTGAGTAGCAGCAGCGGTTCGGCGGGTGTCGTCTAGGGCTCGATGGTGCGCCTCCAGGTCGTCGCGGATCGCCAGCAGGAAGTCCTCGCGAGCGGCGATGTTGTCGGCAACCACAACGAGATCGGCCTCGGCGGCTTCGAGATCGGCAACGAGGCCAGCCATGCGGGCCGTCGTTGCGCCGATCTGGCTGGCCAAGTCTGACTCGACGTTCTGAGCCGCATCGATACTGGCCTCGAGATCTCGAACGAGACCCCCGATCTCATCGAGGTCATCCTGGAGGGAAGCCGTGGCCGGGGAGGCGGCAAGGGCCAGAGCCACGACGGCGGCGAGCAGCGCTCGAGGGCGCACGTCTAAGCCTCGCGCAAGAAGCGACGCAGCGCTATGCCGCTCCCCAATACGCCGACGAAGCCGCCAAGCAACACCAAGATCACAGCCCACTGAGTGAGGAACTGGTCGGAGATGTCGAACCGAATCAAGTTCGGCAACTCGTCGAGACGTGTCTTGACCCCGAGCCTCCATAGGCCGATGACCAGGCCGGCAGCAAGAGCCCCTCCGATGAGCCCCTCGATCAAGCCCTCCAGCAGGAATGGGATCCGAACGAACCAATTGCTGGCACCGACGAGCTTCATGATCCCAACTTCCTCGCGACGGGCATAGATCGCTAATCGAATGGTGTTGGCGATCAGGACAATGGCGGATACTGCCAGGCCGATCACAACGACGAGGGTGACCTGCGTGAGGAAGTCACGAATCGCGATCATGCGCTCTAGCCCTGCCCCTGGGGACGTGGCTCTGATCACCGCCGGGTGGGCTCGTAATCGATCCTCGATCTCCTGATACAGATCGACGTTGTCGGGGGTGATCCGCACCGAAGCAGGGAGGATGGAAGGGTTCTCCTCGATGGTGCGCAGGTTGAAGTCCTGGCCCTCGAAGATCTCGAGCGCCTCCTGGTACGCCTCAGCCTTAGTGACGAAACGGACCGAGGCGACGCCGTCCCAGCCTTCGACCTCCCTGATGAGGGCGTCGACGCCGCTTGGCGACAGGTCGTCGTTGACAAAGGCCAGCACCCGAACTCCATCTTCCCAGAACACGGTCGTCAGGCGGACGACCTCGCGAATGACCAAGGCTCCGAAGATGAGGAGGATCGTGACGAAAACGGCAAGCACGGCGCCGAGAACCATCAGGGCATTGCGCCGGAGGTTGACGAAAGCCTCAGTGATGAGGAAGCGCAGCCGCACCTAGGCCTCCACCGAGTCGTCATCGTTGAGAACATCTTCGGTGACATGACCCTCGTAGACACCGCGGCTCTGGTCGCGCACTACGCGGCCGCGCTCCAACTGGATGACCCGGCGGCGCATGGCGTCGACGATGGCGTGGTCGTGAGTTGCCATGACGACCGTCGTCCCGGTGCGGTTGATCCGGTCGAGCAGGCGCATGATCCCAACGGAGGTGGCCGGATCGAGGTTTCCCGTCGGCTCATCGGCGAGCAAGATCAAGGGACGGTTGACGAAGGCCCGTGCAATGGAAACGCGCTGCTGCTCTCCGCCGGACAATTGGAGAGGGAAGCGGTCTGCCTTCGCTGACAATCCAACCAGCTTCAGCACCTGCGGGACCTGGGACCTGATGACGGAGCGAGGGCGACCGATCACCTCGAGGGCAAAGGCGACGTTCTCGGCAACCGTCTTGCTCGGGAGCAACTTGAAGTCCTGGAACACAGTGCCGACCGAGCGTCGGACATACGGGACCTTCCACGGCGCAATGGCCGAGATGTGCTTGCCTGCCATCCAGATGTCGCCCGAGGTAGCCGGCTCCTCCCGAAGCACGAGGCGGATCATCGTCGACTTGCCGGAACCCGACGGGCCGACCAGAAAGACGAATTCGCCTTTCTGGACCTCGATGGAGACATCCTTGAGCGCGACGACGCCACCGTCGTACACCTTGGAAACGTTCTGCAGGCGGATCATTTGAAGAATTGTTCTCCGGGTCCTCGGCTACTGAGGCACTCCGCCCGGTTAGCCACGCGCAGGGTAGCAAGAGGCACAATCTGGCCTATCAATTAACCCGCCGCCACTGCAGGTAGGCGTCAATGAACACCTGGAGATCTCCGTCGAGGACGCCCGTAACGTTGCCAACCTCGGTCTCGGTCCTTAGATCCTTGACCATCTGATAGGGCTGCAAGACATACGACCTGAGCTGGCGACCCCACGCCGCCTCACCCTGATCGCCGCGGATGTCAGCGATCTCATCCGCGGCCTCTTGACGGGCGAGCAGCGCCAGGCGCGATGCCAGCAGTTCCATCGCCCGCGCCCTGTTCTGTATCTGCGAGCGCTCGGCCTGGCAACTCACCACCGTTCCCGTTGGCACGTGGGTGATGCGAACCGCGCTGTCGGTGACGTTGACGTGCTGCCCGCCGGCACCCTGCGACCTGAACGTCTCGATCCGCAGATCGTCCTGGTTGATCTCCACCTCGGCTACCTCGACCTCGGGGATGACGTCGACACCGGCGAATGAGGTATGGCGCCTGCTGGCGGCGTCGAAGGGGCTGATCCGAACCAGCCGATGCACCCCTCTCTCGCCCTCGAGGTTGCCGTAGGCATGTTCGCCCCGGACGGTCAGCGTGGCGGATTTGATACCGGCCTCATCGCCGGCCGCTACCTCGTCGATCTCAACCTCGAACTCCGTGCGCTCCAAATATCGCAGATACATGCGGAGCATCATCTCGGCCCAGTCCTGGGCGTCGACGCCACCTGCTCCCGCATGAATGCTGAGAATGGCTGTGCGATCGTCGTACTCGCCGCTGAACAGTCCTTCGCGCTCGAGCTGTCCCATGCGAACCGCGATGGCCTCGATCTCGGCTTCAGCGTCTGCGGCGGCGGCGTCGTCGCCCTCCTCGGCCCCAAGTTGAGCCAACGCCTCGGCATCGTCAACGGCGGCGACGAGACCCTCGAACCTACTGATCACCGCTTCGATGCGCGACAGCTCTTGGGTGACGCGGCGGGCCGTGTTGGGATCGTTCCATAGGCCGGGGTCTGCGACCTGGGACTTCAGCTCTTCTCGGCGGGCTTCCTTCTTCGCCAGGTCAAAGGAACCTCCTGGCCTCGTCGAGGCGGACGCGCAGTTCGGCGATCGAGCTCATCGACAGGAGGCTAGGCGGCGCCGTGGCAGCGCTTGTACTTCTTGCCCGAACCGCAGGGGCATTGGGAATTACGGCCAATCTTGTCGCCGGCCTTGGCAGCGGTCTTCGAGCCCTTGGCGCCGCTGCCCCCTCCCCCGGCGGCCTGGAGCTGCAGGGCCGGCTCTGGGCGCTGCGGCTCGTCTACGACCTCGACATGGAACAGATAGCGAATGGCGTCGTACTTGACGCCATCGACGAGCTCGGAGAACATGTCAAAGCCCTCCCGCTGATACTCGGTGAGGGGATCGCGTTGGCCCATGGCTCGCAAGTTGATGCCTGCCCGCAGATAGTCCATCTCCGAGAGGTGTTCCCGCCACTTGTTGTCGATGATGGAAAGGATGACGGCCCGCTCCAATGCCCTGAGTCGATCTGTGCCGATCTCCTCCTCCCTGGCTTGGTAGGCAGTTGTTGCCTCGTCGATGGCGGCGTCGGCGACCTCGTCGGTGTCAAACCAGTTGCCGCCGTCCTTGCTGAGCTCGGATGGGTAGAAGAGATGCAGGCGATTGGAGAGCTGCTCCCAGTCCCACTCGACCGGATCCGTCCCCGCCCCGAGAGCGATTTCGATCTCACCGGCGATGACCTCATCGCGCCACTCCCCTACCAACTCGCCGGGAGAGTCTCCCTCGAGGATCTGGGAGCGCCACGTGTAGATGACCTCGCGCTGGCGGTTCATGACCTCGTCGTATTTGAGGACGTTCTTGCGCAGCTCGAAGTTCTGCGATTCCACCTGGCTCTGCGCCCGCTCGATCGCCTTGCTCACCATCTTGTGCTCGATGGGGACGTCCGGCGGGATCTTGAGTCTTGTCATGATCGAGGCGACTCGCTCATTGGCGAAGCGACGCATCAGGTCGTCCGACAACGACAGATAGAAGCGCGATTCTCCCGGATCACCCTGACGCCCCGACCGACCACGGAGCTGGTTGTCGATCCGCCGTGACTCGTGGCGTTCGGTGCCCAGCACATAGAGGCCGCCTAACGCCTTGACCTTCTCGGCCTCGCCGGCGATCTCCAGCTCGAGCCGATCGAACTCCTCATCGTGAGCGGCGGTGTACTCAGCGGTTCCCGGTTCGAGTCCCCGCTTGCGGATCTCGGACTTGGCGAGCTCCTCGGCGTTGCCGCCGAGCGCGATGTCGACGCCGCGACCTGCCATGTTCGTGGCGACGGTTATCGCTCCCAGCCGGCCTGCCTGTGCGATGATGGAGGCCTCCCTGGCATGGGCCTTGGCGTTGAGGACTTCGTGGGGTATCCCCCGCCTCTTGAGCAAGCTGGAGAGCAGCTCGGAGTTCTCGATGCTCACGGTGCCGACGAGCACGGGCTGGCCGGCAGCCTGGCGCTGGGAAATGTCATCGATGACAGCTTCGAACTTGTGCTCGACGTCGATGTACACCAGGTCGGCCTCGTCGGCGCGGTCAATCGGGCGATTGGTTGGAATCTCGACGACACCGAGGCCGTAGATCTCGTGGAACTCCGACGCCTCGGTGGCAGCGGTACCCGTCATGCCTGCCAGCTTCTCGTACATCCGGAAGTAGTTCTGCAGCGTGATGGTGGCGAGCGTCTGGTTCTCTTCCTTGATACGGACGCCCTCCTTTGCCTCGATGGCCTGGTGCAGTCCCTCGGAATAACGGCGGCCCTCAAGCACGCGCCCGGTGAACTCGTCGACGATCTTCACCTCGCCGTCGCCAACCAGGTACTCGACGTCCTTATGGAACAGCGACTTCGCCTTCAAGGCGGATTCGAGGTGATGAACGAGGTCGGTATTGGTGTAGTCGTACATGTTGTCGACGCCAAGAATCTGCTCGACGCGGGAAACGCCCTCTTCGGTCGTGATGACCTGACGCTTGCCCTCATCCACCTCGTAGTGGACGTCGGGCTGCAACCGCTCGACGATGCGTGCGAAGTCGCGATACCACTTGGCCGAGTCGCTGACGCGGCCGCTGATGATGAGCGGCGTGCGGGCTTCGTCGACGAGGATCGAGTCGACCTCGTCAACGATGGCGTAGGCGTGGCCGCGCTGCACCTTGTCGGGAACCCGCATCGCCATGTTGTCGCGCAGGTAGTCGAACCCGAACTCGTTGTTGGTTCCGTATGTGATGTCGGCGGCGTACGCGGGACGCCGGTCCTCGGGCGACATGTTGTTCTGGATGATCCCAACCTCGAGCCCCAACATTCGATGGATGCCGCCCATCCACTCGGCGTCACGGCTGGCCAGGTAGTCGTTGACCGTCACCATGTGGACGCCATTGCCGACAAGACCGTTCAGGTAGGCAGGCATCGCTGACACCAGGGTCTTGCCCTCGCCGGTGCGCATCTCGGCGATCATCCCCCCGTGGAGTGCGGCCGCCCCGACAACCTGCACGTCGTAGGGACGCTCTCCGAGCACACGCTTCGCAGCCTCGCGCACGACTGCGAACGCCTCGGCAGCGATGTCGTCGACGGTTTCGCCATCGCTGAGTCGAGCCCGGAATTCATCTGTCTTGGAGCGGAGAGCACTGTCGTCGAGTCCCTGGATGGAGTCCTCGAAGCCGTTGACAACGACCGCGAACGCCTCGAGGTCTCGCAGGGCTTTGCCCTCGCCGGTACGCAGGATCTTGCGGAACATGTCGAGAGTGTATTGGAGGCCGTGGCTTGTGGAAGGGGGTTGTTAGGCGGCGAGGGCTTCGCGGACGGATGCCTTCTCGAGCATCGCTGCGGGGTCGATACCGGCCATAGCCGGGAGGAGCTGATCGATCACGAGATTGTGATCGAAGTCGATGGGCTCTGGATCGCTCAGGTCGATGCCGTCGGCGCCGCGCATGATCACTCCTCTGACGCCGACGTCATGCCAGGATCCATGCGGCATCACAGCGCGATCAGGTTCTCACGAATCGCATAGAGAACCGCTTCGTTACGTGAATGAAGGCCGAGCTTGTCAAGAACGTTGCGGATGTGATTCTTGACTGTGTTCTCAGAGATGAAGAGAATCTTGCCGATCTCGCGCGAGGTGTGGCCACGCGCCACCAGTTCGAGAACCTCGATCTCGCGACCGGTCAGCGTTGGCTTGCGAGCTGCGAACAGCTCGCGGTGCCGCAGCATCTGCCTTGTGGCGTCGAAGAGCTTGCCGGCCATCTTGGGGGTAACGGCCGCTCCTCCCTCAGCGATGTCCACCATGGCCTTTGCCAGGATCTCAAACGACGTGTCCTTGTTGAGGTAGCCACGCGCGCCGGCGCGGATGCCTTCGAGGAGATCCGCTTCGGACTCAGAGGAGGACAGGAGAACGACCTGGCTATCAGGCGATACGGCGCCAATCTTCTCGACCACGTCGAGACCAGACAGACCCGGCATCAAGATGTCGAGGACCACCAGGTTCGGTTGCTCGCTCTCGGCCATGGCGACGGCGCCTTCGGCGTCTTCGGCCTGAGCTACGACCTCGAAGCCGGCTTCGGTGAGGGCGGCGGACAACCCCGCCCGAAAGAGGGCAACGTCGTCGACGACGACTACGCGGGTCATGAGGGCTCGATGAGCCCCAATGAGCCATCGCGACGGCGATACAGCACGCCGTAGCGATCGTTCTCCCCGTTCAGGAAGAAGAAGAAGTTGTGACCTAGCATGTCCATCTGCAGGGCAGCCTCCTCAGGCATCATGGGCTTGATCGCGAATTGCTTCACGCGGACGATCTCCTCGTCTCCTGATTCGTTTTCGGCCTGTTCTCCCTGCTGATTGAGGCGTTTCTCACCGCCCCCGCGACCCCTTTCCACTAGGCGTTCCTTGAGCCTGCGGAGGCGTCGTTCGAACTTCTCAGACGCGATATCCAGCGCGCTGCGGGCGTCGGCTGATGCCGCCTCCACCCTCAGATCGCGTCCGGCAACCCGCGTCATGACCTCGACTCGGAAGCGCTCGGCGGCTACGCGCGGGTTGTGCTGCTCGGAGAACTCAACGTCGACAGTTGCCGAGTCGCCGAAGATCCGTCCGGCTCCTCCGACCTTCTCCCTTGCCAGTTCACCGAGGTCGGTGCCGACGTGCATCCGTTTGCCGTGTACCCGAACTTCCACCGCTGCCTCCTTTGGACGACGAAACGGCCCGAGAAATCAACGATTCAGTCGTAGACACCCGAGCCGTAATGCTGCCGATGCCTCACTATACGCACGCATGGTTGAGCCTGTCACGGGCCATTTGACCCAATGACTACCGTCGCCACAAGTGCTCGCCACGTACCGACCACCCCCCCGGCTTGATCCAGGGTGGCGCCGGTGGTGGCGACGTCATCCACCAGTACTGCCATCGGCCCGGCTGGCCTTCTCAGGCGCAGCGCGGGCGATGGGCGCACCTGGGCACCGGCGTGGCGGGGCCACCACAGGCCAGGTGTCAGCGCATCGACCACCGGAAGCCCGCTCAATCGGGCGACCTCCGCCGCCAGCCAGCGGGCCGGGTCGATCCCATAGCGAAGGCGCCGCGTTGTAGCCCGCGGGACGGGCACGAGACATCCCCAATCGCCATCAATGCACCGTGCCATCGCGGCGGCCAGCGCCCGACCGGCACTCAGATCAGCGTGATACTTCAACCGGTGAACCAGTTGACGAGCCTGACCCCCGTGACGGAAGGCACCCACCACCATCACTCCGGCGGGAGTCATGCGATAGAGGTTCGACATCTCGACCGAACGTACATCTTCAGACTGACTAGTCACTGGGAACTACTAACAGTGGTGAGCATGTAACTGAGAGTTAGTGATACATTTCTCTGTACGGCACTACAGGAGGAACGCTTGGCAGTCGACGTCACAGCATCGCGGGAGCGACAAAGAGCCAAGCGACTTGTCCGATTGTCGATGTTCTTTCTGCTTCCCGTCGCGGCATGGCTGTGGTACCGCATTGCGACAGCGAATCCGATCTCGCCGGGGTTGCCCCACCTCTCAGCCGAGGCCATGATCTGGCTGCCAGGCATCCTCATCATCCTGCTGATCGGCGTCGTCATCCTGGTCCCCATGTTGGGCAAGGGGAAGTCGCCACACTCCATCTTCCTTCCCGAGCAGCTCGACATCGGCTTCTCCGACGTGAAGGGTCTCGGTCCCGTCGTTGCCGAGGTCAGGCACACGCTCGAAGTATTCCTGAACCACAAGCGCTTCAAGGCGGAGATGGGAGGACGGCCGCGGCGAGGCGTGCTGTTCGAGGGCCCTCCCGGCACCGGCAAGACACACGTTGCCAAGGCAATGGCCAAGGAAGCAGGTGTCCCCTTCCTATTCGTGTCGGCGACGTCCTTCCAGTCGATGTGGTACGGGGCGACCGCCCGCAAGATCCGAACGTTCTTCAAAGACCTTCGGAAGGTGGCACGAGCTGAGGGCGGAGCGATCGGCTTCATCGAAGAGTTCGACGCCATCGGCACCAAGCGGGGTGGTATGAACCAGTCCTCGGCCGAGGGCAGGGACGATCGAGGGACTGCGGTGTCGCCGGCCATTTCCGAGGGCGTTGGTGGGGTCGTCAACGAGCTCCTCGTTCAGATGCAGAGCTTCGACGAGTCCCCCCGGTCGGTTCGGTTCGCCAACTGGTGGCGCCGCGTGATCAATCGCTATCTGCCTTCGCATCGCCAGCTCCTCACCAAGGCACCGCCTTTCGCCAACATCCTGCTGATCGCCGCCACGAACCGCGCAGATTCCCTCGACCCCGCATTGCTGCGACCAGGCCGCTTCGACCGGATCCTCAGCTTTGACCTTCCGGGGCGCGACGATCGCAGGGAGCTGATCGACTACTTCCTCGAGACCAAGGCCCACACTGCCGAACTCAATAACGACGCCGCCAGGGACGACCTTTCGGCCGCCACCATGGGCTATACGCCGGCGTCGATGGAGCGGCTCTTCGATGAGGCATTGCTCGTTGCGCTCCGCAATCGCCGCTCGGCGCTGACGGTCAACGACGTGCGCAAGGCCCGAATGGAAGTAGAGATCGGCCTTCCTCAGCCCGTCGAGTACGAAACCGAAGAGCGAGCAACCATCGCAGTGCACGAGGCAGGACATGCCGTCATGGCCTATCTCGTCGGCAAGGGCCGCAAGCTCGAGGTCCTGTCGATCATCAAGCGGCGATCGGCACTCGGCCTACTCGCCCACTCCGACAGCGAAGAACGCTTCACCAAGCGCAAGTCAGAGATGCTGGCCCTCATCCAGATCGCCATGGGCGGCATGGTCGCCGAGGAGCTGTTCTTCGGAGAGTCCGGAACCGGACCCGGCGCCGACCTGGTTGGCGCCACGTCAATAGCCGTAGAAATGGTCGGTTCGCTCGGAATGGGTGGCTCGCTCGTGTCATACCGAGCGGTGAACAGTGGACTGGTTGGGGGCAACCTCGCGGCCAACGTCCTCAGCGACGAGGTCGGGCGCATGCGCGTCGAGCGGATACTCGACGATGGCAAGGACGCGGCGAGGCGGATCATCTCGAAGAACCGCCACCTCATCGAGGCCCTGCGCGACGCGCTCCTCGAACGTGAGGAGCTCATTGACGATGAGATCATGAGAGTCCTCAGGGAAGCCGAGATGCGGGCTATCGCCGCCGGCGACACGGTCATCGACGCTCGGGACATCGACCCCGCCAGCTCGATCGAACTACTGGATCTGTAGGGCAGGGCCTACGCGGGCCTGTCGACGCGGCTCACTCAGGCAGACTCTCGACGCAGTCGGCGTCAGGATCTAGCGCCCCCCTCCCCGGCCGTGCGGGCCGGTGCTCCCCCCACCGCTCTCGCAGGGGGAGAGACGAAACAGCGGTGGGATTTGCCCACCCCGCTGGTAAGAGGCCCCCCTCCCCCGGCTTCGCCGGGTACTCCCCCCTGCGGGAGGAGAGATGTGTTCAGCGGTGGGCTTTGCCCACCGCGCTGGTAAGAGGCCCCCCTCCCCCGGCTTCGCCGGGTACTCCCCCCTGCGGGGGGAGAGATGTGTTCAGCGGCGGGCAGAGCCCACCGCGCTAGTTCTACGTCCCGTGTTGCCAGCTGGCGAGGTATTTGGCCTGCTCTGGGGTCAGCACCTGCAGCGAGAAGCCCATGGACTCCAGCTTGATGCGAGCGACGTCGTCGTCGAGTTCTTCTGGCAAGCGGTAGACCTTGCTCTCCAGGTTCTCGGCGTTGTCGACCACCCAGCGAACAGCCGTCGCCTGGTTGGCGAAGGACATGTCCATGACGTCGGCGGGATGACCCTCGGCCGCGCTCAGGTTGACGAGGCGGCCTTCGGCGACCACAACGATGCGCCTGCCGTCGGCCAGCTCGTACTCGTCGAGGTTCTCACGCAATCGACGCTTGGCAACGGCCATCTTCTCCAAAGCCACAAGATCGATCTCGACATCGAAGTGTCCGGCGTTGGAGATGATGGCGCCGTCCTTCATCAGGTTGAAGTGCTCGGCACCGATGGCGTGAATGCCTCCGGTGACGGTGACGAAGATGTCGCCCTCAGCAGCCGCAGCCTCGGCGTTTACAACGCGATAGCCCTCCATGGCGGCGGCGAGAGCCCGCACCGGCTGCACCTCCACGACGATGACGTTGGCCCCGAGCCCCGCGGCTCTCGCAGCGACACCAAGCCCACAGTCGCCGTATCCCACAACAACCACGGTCCTGCCGGCGAAGAGCACGTTGGTAGCTCGCATGATCCCATCGAGAGCCGATTGGCCGGTGCCGTGACGATTATCGAAGAGGTGCTTGGTGGCTGAGTCGTTGACGGCAACCACCGGGAAGCGAAGCACGCCCTCTTCCTCCATGGCGCGGAGCCTGATCACGCCGGTCGTTGTCTCCTCGGTCGATCCGAGCACGTCCTGCTCCGTTCGTTCCTTGTGCAACACGGTGACGAGGTCGGCGCCATCGTCCATGGTGACGTCCGGGTTCATGTCGAGAACCGAATGGATGTGGCTGTAGTAGGTATCCGAGTCCTCGCCCCGAACGGCGAATACCGGAATGCCCGCGGCCACCAGCGCAGCAGCAACATCATCCTGAGTCGACAGCGGGTTCGAAGCGCACAGAGCAACTTCTGCCCCCAGATCTCGCAGAGCGAGCATGAGGTTCGCCGTCTCTGCGGTCACGTGCAGGCAGCCGACGACGGTCTTCCCCGCGAGTGGCTTGGCGCCGGCAGCGTCTTCGACGAGGCTCGCCAGAACGGGCATGCGGCGGGCAGCCCAGTCGATTCGGAGCTGGCCTTCGGCGGCGAGGTCTATGTCCTTGATGTCGTAGTCCATGCAATCCTTTCCTGGCGGGCGGCAGTCTATGGCGTCGGCGGCAGGCGAGAAGAGGAACTTAGGCCTCGGTGGTGCCCTCTCTACCGAAGTCGTCGGAGAGGCGCACGACATCATCGAGCTCTGCCGTGGATACTTCGATCAGCTTGGTGTCCTCGATGGCCTCGAAACGGTGGACGAGACCGACGGGCACGTGGAATGACTCGCCGGCAACCAGCTCCTTGGTCTCGATGTCATCCGCCGTCGGGCCGAAGTGCAGCAAGAGCCTGCCCTCGGCGACCAGGATCGTCTCGGTCTTGAGCTCATGGAACTGCAGCGACAGCCGCTTGCCTGCAGTGATCGACAGGATCTTGGCGGCGTAGGCATCGGTATGGGCCCAGATGAGCTCGCTACCCCACGGCTTGGGCACGACAACGCCGGAGGCCACTATTGCTCCTCAGCCATATCGGGGGCCATGGCCGGAATCCCGTCCGTGACCCGATACACCCTGGCGCAGTCGCGACAACGCAGGCGATGAGGCTCCAGCTCTTCCTCGACCTCGCCGCGACAGACGGGGCACCGCAGGATGGCGAGGAAGTCCGGGTCGAGGCCTGTCACCGGATCACCTCGCTAATCGCCTCGACCATGTCGGCAACGGTGGCGGCATCAGATGCCTCGACGTTCAGCCGCACCACGGGTTCCGTGTTGGACGGCCTCAGGTTGAACCAGCGATCCTCCCAGATCACCGTCAACCCATCGAGACGGTCGACCTCGCCATCGTCGAACGCCGCCTCGACTCTTTCCATGGCAGCTCCGGTGTCGGCAACTTCGAAGTTCATCTCGCCGGATTCGGCATAGAGCTCGTAGCCCCTTCGCAGCTCCGACAGCGGCACACCGGCCTCGGACAAGACTTTGAGCAGCACGACCATCGCCATCATCCCCGAATCGGCCCGGTAGTTATCGCGGAAGTAGTAGTGGCCGGAGTGCTCGCCCCCGAAGATGGCACCGCTGTCTGCCATTACCCCCTTGATGTAGGAGTGACCGACGCGGGTTCGGATCGGTCGGCCGCCGAGGCGCTCAACCGTTTCCGGCACCGCTCGCGACGTGATGAGGTTGTGAACGATGGCCGCGCCGGGCTCTCGGGCAAGGAACCATGCGCCGATGATCGCCGTCGTCGTCGAGCCACTCAGCGGCTCCCTTTGATCGTCAATGAAGAACGCCCTGTCGGCATCACCGTCGAACCCAACTCCGAGGTCGGCACCCGTCTCGTCCATCCTGGCCACGAGGTCCACGAGATTCTCGGGCCGAAGCGGATCTGGGTGGTGATTGGGAAAGGTGCCGTCCGGCTCGAGATACAAGCCGTCGAGCCGGGGGACGATGCGGTCGAAGATGTCCTCGAGGACGACTCCGGCCACGCCGTTACCAGCGTCACAGACAACGGTCAGGTCGGCCAGGTCCTCGCTACCGATGACCCCCGTTACGTGATCGACGTACGCGGCACGGAAGTCCTGCTCGGTGACTTGGCCAGGCGACGCTGCCGCAGCAACGCCCGCCTCGGCATCTGCCCTTATCTGCGCCAATCCGCTCTCAGCCCCGACAGGGGCAGCCCCGGGCAAGCACAGCTTGATGCCGTTGTAGCCGACGGGGTTGTGAGAGGCGGTGATCATGGCACCCGCTACCGATTCGGCGCCGGACACGAAGTAGACGAGATCAGTTGGCACCTGACCGATGTCCATCGCGTCATGGCCGACACTGACTACGCCGCTCGCGAAGGCGGCCGATAGTGCCGGCGAATTCAGGCGGCTGTCCCGGCCGATGGCAACGGGCCCCTTGGCGAAAGAGCCAAAGGCGGCACCGATCGCCTGAGCTGCCACCTCGTCCAATTCGCCGGGGGAAGGCCCGCGAATGTCGTATGCCTTGAAGATCGATTCCAGGTCCATCGGACCGGGAGTCTACGGCGTGGCTCCCTTCCTAGACTCCCTCCTTCATGCGCGTCTCGGTCGTCGTCCCGATCCACAACGAAGCGGCAACCCTGCAGCAGGCCGTGCCGCTCCTCCTCGCCGAACTCCAAGACGTCGACGCCGACATCGACGTCGCTCTCGTTGAGAATGGATCTACGGACGGAACCTTGGCGGAGGCCACATCTCACGCCTCCGAACGCGCCGAGTGGAGCGTGATCTCCCTGCCCGAGCCCGACTACGGGGCCGCGATGCGAGCCGGATTCCTCGCCGCCAAGGGCGACTGGGTCGTCAACTTCGATATCGACTACTTCTCCGGCGCTTTCGTCAACGAGGCGTTGGCAACGGACGCCGACGTGGTGCTTGCCTCAAAGCGGGTTGCGGGTGCCAACGACACGAGGGGCGCTCTACGCCGCCTGGCCACTTGGGGATTCAACCTCCTACTGCGCGGTCTCTTTCGAGCGCAGGTAACCGACACTCACGGGATGAAGGCACTCCGCCGCGAGGTCGTTGCCGACATCGGGCCTGACGTCATCTCGACCAAGGACCTCTTCGACACCGAACTGGTGATCCGAGCCGAGAAGGCCGGCTATCGAGTAGTCGAGATACCGGCGACGGTCATCGAGACACGACGCGCCAGATCTGGCCTATGGACTCGGGTCCCCCGTACGGTGGTAGGGCTGCTCAGGCTGCGGGTCGCGATGTGGCGCAGCGGTTAGGCCGCGAACCGACGCACTTGCCGCCTGCGGCGCACCAGCCCCCACGACACGGCAACGCCAAGACCGCCGAGGGTTGCGACGATACCGAGCCACTCATCCCACGTCCGGACGAAGTTGATCTCGACATCAGCCTCGGTCGGTACCACGATCATGAAGGACGGAGCTGCTCGGTAAGGGCCGTCGGCCCCCGTCGCCTTCCAATTGGGAAAGTCGGACACCTTGATGAGGTGAGGAACGCCGATGGCCGTCGTGGTGAACGAGATCTTGTTGTCGGCGAGCTCGATGTCGCTTACCTCGCCGGTGCCGGCTAGCGGGCTAGCGACGCCGGCCAGCGAGGGCAACGTCGCCGACGCTCCTACCGACGACGGGGCGACGTCGTCAACCCTGGCCCAATCCTGTGGACCATCAGCGACCATCCAGCGATCGAGCTCGTCGACCCGGTCGTACCACTCCAATGCAGCATCCTGGAAGGACCGGTCTCCGTCGTAGACGACGGTCTCGAAAGTGGCGACTTCGACGAGCTCGGAGTCGGGGGTGGCGAAGATCGTGAACGGCTCGGATTCGGCAAGCACCTCGAAGTCTGCCAGCTCCGCCCCTTCGGTCGCCTCCTCGGTGAAGCTCACGTAGTAGTCGATGCCTGAGAACGAGAGGTGCTGACTGGCGCGAGCGAAGTCCAAGCTCCGGTAGTTCAATCCCCTTGCCGGATTGGAGGGCCGCAAACTGACCTCAGCTGTGTTCAGGAAGTGGACCGGAGTCGTAATCGACGACTCGAAGTAGAGGCCTTCCATCGAATCCTGCGAACCCTCCGTCCAGTACGGCAACAACATCAGCGCCATCGGCGTGCCGTATCGGCCGAGATCGCTGTTCGCCTCCCACTGGATACGGCCGTCGGGGAGTTCGTCCACTGTCTCGATGAGCGCCACGTATTCGTCGTACGCATTGCGGGCCTCGTATCCGGTGTAGTTGTGCTCAACCCAGCCGGGCGCATCGGAGATAGATAGGAGGCCAATCGTGAGCACAGCGATACCTGCCAGCGACGTCGCACCCATCACAGCTGCCTGACGGGTCGTGCCGGTGTTCGTCCACAACACGACCACGAGCCCGAGAGGTATCGCGATGATCGGCAGGTAGATGTTGTTGGTGGCGAGGAATCCCGACTTCCACAAGGCGAAGGCGAGACCGGTGGAGCCAACCAACCACATCGCCGCTAACACGTCTGGCCGATAGGTCTTGACACGACGCGCCCACAACGCGATCGCCATCCCGATAGCCAGACCGGCGAACAGGTACGCCGTGTAGTAATAGAACGGCAACAATCGGGCGTTGTAGACCTTGGTGAAATCAGTTACCGGGATGGCCAAGTAGCCGGCTGCCGGGACGATCGCCAGCCAGGCGGCAGGGACGACGTCAAAGTTCTTGACCAACGCCCACGCGAACCCGATGACCCCCAACGCCAGAATGGGCCAGAACTCTCGAGGCCACAGATTGTCGCGACCCGTTACTGGGTTCCACTGCATGTCGAACGTGTATCCGAGTCGGAACACCAGCGGGATAGCCCAGAAGCCGGCAATGGCGAAGCCAAGAAGCCACGAGCCTCCGACGGTCGCCCCACCGCGCCTGCGGATCAGCAGTGGCAATGAGGCCACGACCACGACTATCACGACGATCAGATGACTGAGAGCGGTAAGAGCCAGGAGTACGCCGGCCATCGGAGTGAATCCTCTGCCCTCCCTGCTGGCCTTCACCACCGACGCTAGGTAGAGGAGGCCAAGTGCCAGCGCGATGGAGAACGAGAACTCCCCGGCCATCGTCGCCTTGATGTTGCCGCCCCATATCTCGTGGCTCTCCATGAGGACATAGGTCCCGCCTGCGACCCCTCCGAGCGCCGCCGTCAGTTTCGAGAACCCCATTGCCCTGGCCAGGACGTAGCCGGCGGCGGGCAAGGCGATGATCCCCGAGGCCGTAATCAGCTTGAAGGCGACGCCATAGGGCAGCACCACATCGAGGGCAACGATGGCCAGCGCAGGCAGCGGAAAGTAGAAATACAGCGCCGGAAAGCCGGCGTACCAGTCGTTGCTCCAGCCCATGATCCGACCCTGTGGCAGAAGGGTGTCGCGGAGGAAGGCCGGAAGGAAGACGTGGGCTCCCATGTCACCGCCCGTTGGGGTATTAGCTCTGAACATCAGGTCGGGTCGCATCACTACGAACATCACGAGGGTCGCGAGACCGATGATGAACAATGCCCGACGGTTGGTGAGGAAACCCATGACCGCTGCGAGGCTACCGCCGACGGCCGCCAATCGGTTAGGGCTGGGCGTTGCGAGCCAGCTGCAGCACCATCGAGACGTCGAGGTTCTTGCCGTCCTGGTTCCACCAGCGGTTCTCGCAACGGTGGCAGGAACAGAATTCAACGGCCGTGCCGTCTGGCAGTTTCAGCTCGATCTGAATGGCGTCGGCCGCCCCGCACTCGTTGCAGGCGACAGCCTTTTGGGTTGTGCTCATGTGTCCTCGCATCGTAGCAACTTATGGTGGTCGTTCACGCGCTTCCCGCGTTCGTCGTCTCGGCGGTGACATCATCGAGACGCCCCACATAGCGGGAGTGCCGGCGGCCGTTCTCTCTCCAGTAGGCGTACCAATATGGCCCATGCGGGCAACTTGTGCACGCCTCCTTCCCGCACTTCACCAACCTTGTCCGAAACGAAACGTTGGGGGCGGAGGCAGCGCTGGTGTCGGCGCCGGAACCCTCGAGGCGAGCTTGGGTGAGCATGAGGAGCCGACGCAGCTCGTGCTGGTCCATCTCCTTGACAGCGTCGATGACGTCGCGATCAATCGACATTCGAGCGCCCCACCTAAGCGACTTCGAGCGTCACCACGGGTGGCGCGCTGGCCCTGCGATCCACAAGCACCCATCCCACCGGGGGCGTGAATCGATCGGAATGCGGCACGCACAGCACATGACCGGGACCTTTGAGGCGGTCATCGAGCCAAACCGTCGCCTCGCCATAGTCGTAACTCAGCCGAGAGGCCGCCTTTGTATCGCATTTTGTGCAACGCATCCGCCGAACCTAGGTAACGGCTGGCCAACCTCCAAGGATTTCGCGCTCTTAGGTGCCACGAGGCATGTAAGACGATTTTGTCATTCGGCCGCGATGAGTGACCGACGGTCACTCCTGGGGCATTGGCACCCCAAGCGCGAAGGCCACTGCTTCAGGACTCTGTACCGCCCACCCGGCAACGAATGGCGTAAGGGACTCTGCGAGATAGCCGGCCGTCGGCTCGATGATGAACTGGCGCAGCGAGCCGGCAGGGACCAGGATCTTGTCGACCGCTCCGGCGCCATCAGCTCCGAGTGCTCTCAGAGAAATCGTCGCCGCCTCTCCACTGGAGTTGGTGATCCACAACGACCGAACACCGTCGCCGGCCGCACCGGCCCCAGGGAGCAGCCACCTATCGACGGGCTTCGGGGCACCGATCGTCGCAGCCAAGCCTCCGCCGCCGCTTGCAACCACAGCTGCGGCCACGGCGGTCTCAGCCCTGACGACCGCACCGAAGGAACCTCCGACCGCGGTTGACAGGTCGACGATCACGGGTTCTCCTGGTCCGACCTGCACCACCTCGGCGCCGAGGATGGGACCCTCTGCCGTGATCAAGTCGATCTCGACCAGCACAGCTTCGGCTGACGGGTTGTACAGACGAATAGATCCTGCGACAGAGCCCGCTCCTACTACAGGGAACTCCCACCTGGTCCCGACTCCACTCCCGACCCACATGGCCTCATCGTCCGCGTTCGATGCGAACATCGCGGGAATCACGATGCCCTCCTCAGGGGTGATGGTGATCGCCAAGACATCCCGCAGCCGGAGTGTCACAGCCAGATCGACATCCGTCCACGTTCGAGGTCCAACAGAAAGACCATCGAGCGACGTAACTGGTTCGGCACCGAACTCCGACGCGGCCGCGACCGACACCTTGGCGATCTCGGGGAATGGGTTGAACAGACGGAGGGTCAGGGACTCGCCCTGCCTCGTCGACCCGCCAACCAGGTACCAGACCTTGGGTACCGAGGCGATGCAGGCCTCAGCGACGAGCGTAAACGGGCTCTCGACGATGACGCCGGCGGCTGTCTCCAGCTCAGAGAACTCGACGAAGCCGGGAACGTCTCCTCGCAGCGCGACATCGGCGACCCTTACGAGGGTCGCTCCTGGGCCAACGACGTCAAGCGAGAAACTGTCCACCTGGCCTCCCGGCTCGGGGTTAGGAAATGTGAGGGCGGCAGAGACATCACCAACCGAGGCCAGTGCCAACGATCCGTCCCGCTCGAAGCTCGACTGAACCCACGGGCAATACCAGACCCCCGCCGCAGGCGTCGCCACCTCCGGTCGCGGCGGCGCCACCGGCGCCGCCGGTTGGGGCGGCTCTGGAAGGAACGCCGCGCCGACCGCCGCCGCGGCCACCAGGCCAACGAGGATGAGCCTTCTCATCTCACCCTCCTGCCGAAGCCGCTAATCGCCAACAGAACCAACAGCGCGAGATAGCCAAGAGCGAAGATCGCCTCATTGCGCAACTCCGGGCGACTCGAGAAGGTCGCAACGCCGGGAGTGGCGCTCAGCCGGTTCGACCATCCATTCTGCGCCCACTCCCCCGGCCCCCATCTCTGGTCTGCAGCCTCCGCCACGAAGACGGCCTCGCCGGCTATGCCTTCGCCCCTGTAGCCCGGTGCGTCCCAGGACCAGGCCGCGCCGCTGCTCGTGACCGCGCGAGCAGCAGGCGCCTCGTTGACGAAAGCGGTCTCATCGAGCCCCGGTAGCGGCAGCAGATCGAGCGTTCCGTCGAACGAGGTGTCGAGAACGGTCTCGTCCGCGAAAACAACCCATTCGATGCCGAATTCGGCCAGCGCCTCACCCGCCCTGACTGTTTCGCCGGCGACGATCGATCGAAGCACTGCATCGAGCGCGGCGTCCGCAGGCCTCTCCACCCCGAGCCGAGCCTCCCACATCGTCGGAATCGGGACCGAGATCACCCGATAGGCCGTCCCGTCAAGCGACCTGCTCTCGCCGGGGAGCGCGGCCGCGCTACCGAGAAGAAGAAGCCGCGAACCACTCGCTCCATCGATGGTTGCCGCGAAGTCGAGGAGCCCCCGGTAGCGATCGCCGGGAAGCCCTGCCCGTCCAGGAAGGATGAATGGTGCTGCGACCAGAGCGACGGCAACTGCCGCGGCTGCTCCAAGTGCCCCGGCGGAACGGCGCCATCCCGGCAAGTCCAGCCGCACGAATGTCTCGAGGGCGCTGCCGATGACGACCGCCGTTCCAAGAGACGCCGCTAACAGACCCGCCAGTCCTACGTCTGTGCCCAAGTCGAAGTCGCCGAGTCGGGCGGCGGCGGCGCCGGCGATAGCCAGCGTGCCTCCCCAGCCGGCGAGAGTAGAGAGCAGTCGGTCGCCAACGACGATCGTCAACACCGCGGCGAAGCCAACAAGAGCGGCTACCACGAGGGAGGGCTCCCAGAAGGTGTCTGGCCCCTGTTGCAGATAGTCAGAGGCGTCGATGATCCCCAACCACGGAAAGAGAAACGGAAGAGCCGCAACCGAGGCGAGAGCTCCGCGCGCCACGGCCATCCACCGCGAACCAGTCCCGACTATCGCCCACACCAGCAACGCCAGTGGGGCGACGATGACGGCAGCAGGAAGAAAGACGGCGACCAGGCCTGATGCCAGCACCATGGCGGCGCTCGTGCCAATCCGACCCCGCCACGTTGCCGGCCATCGACGAAGGGCCAACCGCAGAACCCATGGCAGCGGGCCAAGGGCAATGAGCGCCGTCCAATGAGTGGTGTCGGCGATGGCCGCCGCCGCCGGTCCGGCAAAGAAGGCGATGCCGGCTACATACGACGCGGCGGCACCAAGCCCGAAACCGCGCAACAGGCGGGCTACGCCGAGCGCACCAGCCAGGAGCGCGACGACCAGCATCACAGTGACCGTCAGCTCCGGCCTATCCAGCAGGATCCGCTGCAGCAGCGCCACCGCGCCTACAGCCGGGCGCAGCGGCCACAGCGTCCCGAGGCCGGCGGGATTCCAACCTCCGGCGTAGCTCGAGAGAACATCGGCCGAGTGTTCGGCAGGCGGTAGGGAGAAGCCGACAGCTGGCAGGCGCCCCGACCAGATGGATCGTGTTGCCGCCAGCACCGCAACGCCCACTGAGGCCGCCCAGATGAAGCCTGCGCTGCGGACCGCCGTCTGGCTGGCGGCAAGCCACCTGGAGAGACCACCGACGCGGCCATGGGCCCTGCGTTCCTGGATGAGCTCGCTCGCCTCAACTCCGAGCGACCGCAGGCGAGCGGATCCTCTTATCTGATAGCGAAAGAGTTCCTCGTCGCCGGCGATTCGCCCTCGTCGCGCGGCCAACCGGGCAGCGATCGTTGACGGCAGCCGAACCAGGTTCCACAACCAGGCCCTGCCCCAGTTGAACAACGTCCAGCGCCCGAGAAGCGGAACGACGATCGCTTCTGCCAATCCGATCAAGAACGCCAACGGGAGAGCCCACAGCAGTGTCATGATGCTGTAGCTCTTCATCATGGCTCGGATGCGGCCGGCTTCCTCGATCCATGGCGTCGTCGAGCGACCCGACGCCTTGACCAATACCTCCGAAGACGGGACAACGACGATGCGGGCGCCGCGCAGCCGAGCCCTGAAACAGAAGTCGATGCCGGCAGCCTCTGCGGGTAGTTGGGGATCCGGCCCTCGCAGCCCTTGCAACAGGTCACGGCGGACGAGCAGCGACCCGGCGGAGACCGCGGCGACGTCGCGGATGACATCGAACTGTGACTGATCCCGCTCGTCGCGATCGATCCCCAGATAGGGAACGGCGAAAACGTCGGTGGCGATGCCGACGGAGACCAGGATCTCAGGATCGTCGATGCGGAGTGCCTTCGACCCGGCAACCGAGGCGTCGACGCGCACCGATTCGCTTACCAATGCCCCAAGCGCGTCCGGCCTGGCGCGAACGTGCTCGTTGACGAACCAGACATATGTGGTGTCGCTCGGGATCTGATCGCGCAGATCATCGATCGTGCGGGCCCACTTGACGCCACGTCTGTCGGCAATACCCTCGATCTCCGGAGCTCTTCCAACCAGGAACGTTGCCGCCGTCTCATACAATTGACGGCCCAACGCGTCAAGCCCCTCGCCGATGGCAGAGGGGTCGCCTACCAGGACGACCGTCACCACTTTCGGGCCAACGGCGTCCCCGACGAGCGGGTCGCTAGACATGGAGGGTCATTGTGGGGTCTTCGGACACCAAGAACAAAGAGCCTCGCCGCACCACCTTGCTGAGCGGCGGCGTAGGAGGCGCTCGGCTGGCGCGGGGCCTGGCAGCGACCTGCGAGCAGCTAACGGTGATCGTCAACGTCGGCGATGACGACAGGCTGTACGGCCTGCATGTTGCAGCCGACATCGACACCGTCACCAACACCCTCGCGGGCATTGAGGGGCCAGCCGGATGGGGCATAAGGGACGACACCTTCACCGTGATGGAGGCGTTGACCGCAGCGGGCATCGATACAACATTTCGTCTCGGTGACCGCGATCTTGCGGCGTGCCTGGCACGCACCATGGCCCTCGACAGCGGTGCGACCCTGAGCGAGGTCACGGCAGCGGCAACGAGGCGCCTTGGCGTTGCAGCCAGGGTCCTTCCCGTTACGGACGACGAGCTGCGCACCAGGGTGATGACCGCCGACGGCGAGTGGCTCTCCTTCCAGGACTACTTCGTCGTGAGGCGCCACGAGGATGAGGTAGCCGAAATCCGCTTCAAGGGCACGGCGCTCCCTGCTCCCGGCGTGCTCGAGGCGATCTCCGACGCTGACCAAGTGGTCATCGGGCCCTCCAACCCCGTTCTCTCGATCTGGCCGATCCTGGCGGTTCCCGGAGTACGGGAGGCAGTCGCCGAACACGATGTCGTGGCCGTCAGTCCACTCATTGGCGGCGAGGCCGTCAAGGGTCCGGCCGCCGCCGTGCTCGGCTCGCTTGGCTACCCCGGCGGGTCAGCCGGCGTGGTCGCCGCCTACGACGGCCTCGTAACGACTCTGATCGTGGACACCTCCGACGCGAGCGACGCGATCGAAGGCGTGGAGGTCAGGGCGACCGACACCAGGATCGCAACGCTTGAAGCATCTATTCGGCTGGCACAGTTCTTGTGATCGAGATCCGACCATTGGTTGGCATTCCCGAGGTCGAGACCGGCGATGACCTAGCGACGCTGATCTTCGAAGCGAGCTCCGACCTGGCCGACGATGACATCGTCGTTGTCACCCACAAGGTCGTGTCAAAGGCCGAGGGCGCAGTCGCCAAGATCATCGACGAACGCCGGTACCGAGAGCTCGTGCTCGACGAGGCGGCTGCTGTTCTCAGACGCCGGGGCGACCTTGTCATCACCGAGACGCCCCATGGATTCGTTTGCGCCAACGCCGGGGTCGACCGCTCCAACGCCGCTCCGGGTACGGCAGTCCTCCTTCCCAAGGACCCGGATCGGTCCGCCCATGTCATCCGCCAGAAGCTCGAACGGCTGAGTGGTGCTCGACTCGGTGTGATCATCACCGACACATTCGGCAGGGCATGGCGCACCGGCCTTGTCGACGTCGCCATCGGCATCTCGGGTGTCGCCTCCGTCCTCGACCTCAAGGGAACACCAGACGCCATGGGCAGGGAGATGGAGGTGACGGAGATCGCCGTCGCAGACGAGATCGCAGCTGCTGCGGACCTGGCCATGGGCAAGGCAACGGCCATCCCCGTCGCGGTGGTTCGAGGGTTGCAGCTGAGCGCCGACGGAAGGGCGAGCGATCTCATTCGCGATCCATCCGAGGATCTGTTTCGCTGATGCCGGAGCTCCCCGACATAGAGGCCTACCTGGCGGCGATGCGGCCCAAGACCATCGGTAGCGAACTGACCGGCGTACGCGTCTCGTCGATTTCCCTGCTCAAGACATTCGATCCGCCTCTCGAAGAGGCATCCGGCCGCAAGGTCGAGGGTATTCGAAGGCTGGGCAAGCGCATCGTGTTCGAGCTCTGCGACGAGCTGTTCCTGATCCTTCACCTGATGGTGGCCGGCCGTCTGCTGTGGAAGGAACCGAACGCCAAGATCCCCGGCAAGATCGGACAGGCCGCCTTTGACTTCGCCGATGGAACGCTGATCCTGACCGAGGCCGGAACCAAGAAAAGAGCGTCGCTCCACGTCGTCCGAGGCGAAGCCGCTCTGGCTGACCACAACAGAGGAGGCATCGAGGTTGCGGACGCCTCCCCCGAAGAGTTCGCCGAGCGCCTCCGTTCCGAACGTCACACCCTGAAACGATCCCTGACCGACCCCAGACTCTTCAGCGGCATCGGCGGTGCGTATTCAGACGAGATCTTGCATCGGGCACGGCTGTCGCCTCTCTCCCGCAGCGACCGTCTCAACGACGAAGAGGTAGAGCGGCTGCGACACGCGGTGATCGACGTCATGACAGAGTGGACGGACCGCCTCGTTGGCGAAGCGGAGGGGGGCTTCCCGACCGGCGTGACAGCCTTCAGGCCGGAGATGGCAGTCCACGGGCGCTTCGGTGAGCCCTGTCCCGACTGCGGATCGCCCGTGCAACGGATTCGGTATGCGTCCAACGAGACCAACTACTGCGCCGGCTGCCAAACCGACGGCAAGGTCTTGGCCGACCGGGCGATGTCGCGGCTACTGAAGGACGACTGGCCGAAGTCGTTGGATGAGCTCTAACGAGCTCATCAGCTCTGGGCTCTGGGACCAGATCGTGGCTCAGAACTCATAGCCCACGGCCTACCTGTTCTTGTACCACTCGACAGTCAGGCGCAGCCCGGCCTCGAGTGCGGTGAAAGGCTCCCAGCCGAGATGCTTGGCCGCACTGGCGGCGTCCAGGCACGATCTGGGGACGTCGCCGGCCCGAGCGGACCCAAACTCTGGCTCGCCTTTGAACCCGGTGAGCGAGGCGAGGACGCCGAAGAGCTCAAGGACCGAGGTCTCGATTCCGGTACCGATGTTGAACAGGCGCCCGGAGCCGGTGTCACTCCCTCGCATTAGCGCGTCCACCACATCTTCGACGTAGACATAGTCGCGAGTAATCGAACCATCTCCGTAAATGACCGGCGTATTGCCATCGAGCAATGCCTGAGTGAAGATGGCCACAACGCCGGCCTCGCCGTGCGGGTCCTGGCGGGGCCCATAGATGTTCGCCGGCGCCACGCTGACGAAGTCAAGTCCATACTCCTTCTTGAAGTGCTTCAGGTAATCGAGCGTTGCCTTCTTCGAGATGCCGTAAGGAGACTCCGGAGCCTGCTTCGCCCTCTCAGAGGTTGGTATCGAGGCCTTCGCACCGTAGAGGGCTCCTCCTGTTGTGATGTTCACGATCTTGCGGGCTCCGGCACCAAGAGCAGCAGATAACACGTTCACAGTTCCGACGATGTTGACGGCAGCGTCCTCGGCAGGGTCCTCGACCGACAGGGCAACACTCGCCTGGGCGGCGAGGTGAAAGACGATCTCCGGCCGATAATGAGCGACGACCTCGATCAGGTTTCGATCACGGATGTCGATCTGGTGAAAGGCCATGCGCTGGCTGCGCCTCGCCTGCGCCAGATTGTCGAGTCGCCCGGTCGAGAGATCGTCGACCACCAGGGTTTCGATGCCCTCATCGACGAGCCGATCGACCAGGTGGGATCCAACGAAGCCGGCGCCACCCGTGACGACAGCTCGACCGATCATGAGGGTGGCGACACCGTTATCGCACCGGGCTCGAGATGGGTCTCGGGCGCCACCCTGATACCTGTGAGCTCACATCCGGCACCGATGTCACATCTCTCGCCAACAAGCGACAGATCGGATACCTCGGCTCCGACGCCGATCACGCTTTCCCAACCGACTATCGCTCGTCTCACGGTGGCGCCTTGGCGCACGACAGCACCGTCGAGAATGATCGCCTCGGAGATGGTCGCGCCTTCGGAGATCGTCGCTCCGGCGCCGACCCACGACCAGTCACCGTGACGCTCTCCGTGGATCTGCGCCGACTCCGCCGCCGCGTGGCCGCGGGCGCCTTCGAAGCTGGTTTGGCCGCCAAGGATGGCAGCGTGTGACTCGAGCCACAGGTCCGGCGTACCGATGTCAAGCCACGATCCGGTGACGACGACGCCCCCCAGGTCCCCCCTTTCGACCAGAGCGGGAAAGACGCTTCGTTCGAACGAGAGCCGTCCCGCATCGAAGCCTTCGAACGCTCGACGGTTGGCGATGTAGACACCAGCGTTCACTGTGTCGGCCGGAGCCTCTTCTCGCGGTGGCTTCTCCACGAAGCGCTCGACCATCCCGGCGGAATCAGTGACTACCACGCCGTAAGCACTCGTGTCGTCGACCCGGGCCAGGGCCAACACGATTCCGGCATCTGGAGCCTCCTCCACGAACGGTGAGAGGGCGGCATCGAAGATGACGTCTCCGTTGAGCACCAGAAACGTGTCATCAAGTCGATCGAGGAGCTGGGTGACGGGGCCGGCAGTATCGAGCGGTTCGTGCTCAACGGATATCGAGAGCGTCGGCGATTCCTCCCGCTGAGCCGCGTAGCGCTCCCAGGCATCCCGGTGGTCGGTGCCGACGGCCAGCCACACCTCCTCCACACCAACTTCGGCCAGCCGCCCCAGCTGAAACTCGAGGAAGGGGATTCCTGCGAGAGGCAACAACCCCTTGGGAACCGCAGCAGTGAGCGGCCACAGACGGGTGCCTCGACCCCCGACGAGGAGAACCGCCTGGCGAATCGTCACGCCGCCGCTCCGAGCGAGGCGCCGAGAAACGCCACTATCCGGTCGAGAGCGTCGGCCGCTGGTCCCGGCTGGTAGTCGTCCGAGGCTAGGTTCCAGAAGCCCTCCGCGGCGCCCGCATAGAACGCCCACTCCGAGGCAGGCACATCGCTGTGAGCACCGCGGGCGATGGCTGCCGGCGCCCCCTCGGCTCCGTACAGGCCAAGCACAGGACGGCCCGCGGGTTCGATCTCCAAAGGTGCGTCGAGAAGGACGAAGGCCACAGCTCGTCCGAACGCGCCGGCGTCCACCTCGGTTTGCCCAGCGATGATGACGGCGACGCGATCGGGGTTGGCCCATGGCGTCCCCGGCGCACTGATCCAGCCCATCACATCGGAAACATCGCCTGTGCTCTCGCCGCCCTGGAACGCTATGGCGGCGAAGCCGCGACGGGCCAGCTGCCGACACAACTCCTTGACGCCGGCCGTAACGGGACCAAGCAAGACCGCGACGGGAAAGGCTCCGGCCATGTCGGGTCGGGCCAGGTATGCCTGGTGGGTCCTCGTGCGGGCCGAGACTGCCGCAGGGCCATACAAGATGAGGTGGGATCCCTCGCCTGGAAGCACGCTCATTGGGACATCGGCGGCACAGTACCCCGCGTGATACGTGCCACCTCGCTGCTGTGCAGCTCGATTGTTCCTTGATCGGTCTCGACGACGAGAGAGCCGTCTGCGCCGACATCGACGGCGACGCCGGCGCCCCCTTCCCACGCGACGGGTCCTCCGAGCGTCACGCAGCGGTCCCTGTAATCCTCCCGGCCCCAATGCTCCGGACCATCGCCGACGCGAGAGAGAAGATCCGAGGCGAAGCTGGCAGCCACCTCGGCCGCCGACCCTTCACCCGGGTCCGCGGCGAATAATCCGGCCATGCCTTGTGGCGACTCCGGCCACCACAGGTTGACGCCCAGTCCGACAACAACGACACCGTCGGACACCTCGGCCAGCAGCCCCCCAACCTTGTTGGGCCCAACGACGAGATCATTCGGCCAGTCGAGGGACGCCTTCTCGTCGAGGGCCGTAGCTGCGGCAAGGCCGGCGACGAGGGTCAACCGAGGCCAGGTTGGAGGCGGCCATGGCAGTTCGAAAGCCAAGGACATAGCGAGGGGTCGAGTCGCCTCCAGCCAGCTACGCCCGCGGCGCCCCCGCCCGGCGCTCTGCCGATCGGTGGTGAGGAGCAGTGGCACACCCTCGAAGCGAGCCCGAGCCTCGTCTTGCGTGGAGGGAGTGGAGGGGAGATGGACGGTCGCGTAAGGTGTAGCCATCGTCGGTCCAAAGAGGTCAAAGGAACACGGCAAGCCTACCGGGAGCGGTCGTGAGTACTGAAGAACGTATCGAGCGGTTGCGCAAGCTCCGCGAAGAGGCCGAACACGCCGGAAGCCAGCGCGCCGTCGACCGCCAGCACGAACAGGGCAAGCTCACTGCGAGGGAGCGCGTCGAACTCTTGCTCGATAAGGGGTCCTTTCAGGAAGTCGACATGTTCGTTCGCCACCGGGCGACTGCCTTTGGCAGCGAGAACAACCGCCCCGCAGGCGATGCCGTCGTTACAGGATGGGGCACCGTCGATGGCCGCGTCGTCTTTGTCTTCGCCGAGGACTTCACAGTCTTCGGAGGCAGCCTCGGCGAAGTCGTCGCCGAGAAGATCACCAAGATCATGGATATGGCGACCGAAACCGGCGCCCCCCTCGTCGCCCTCAAGGACTCAGGTGGCGCCCGGATCCAGGAAGGCGTCGTCTCTCTCGACGGCTACGGGCAGATCTTCCGTCGCAACGTTCGCGCCTCGGGTGTCATCCCCCAGATCTCGGTGATCATGGGTCCATGCGCCGGCGGTGCCGTCTACTCCCCCGCCATCACCGACTTCGTTTACCAGGTCGAAGGAAGCAGTCATCTCTTCATAACGGGCCCAGACGTCATCAAGACAGTGACAGGCGAGGAGGTCACTTTCGAGGAGCTTGGCGGCGCCCACTCCCACAGCACCAAGTCGGGTGTGACACACTTCGTAGCAGGCGACGAGCGGGCGGCTCTCGAAGAGGTGCGATTCCTGTTGTCGTTCCTGCCGCTGAACAACAAGGAGCTGCCGCCGTACTTCACCCCGTCGGATCGATCGGATCGCATGGACGAGGACCTCACCACCATCATTCCCGACTCGCCCAACCAGCCGTACAACATGATCGAGCTGATCGAGCACATCGTCGACGACGGCGAGCTGTATCAAGTCCATGAGCAGTACGCCACCAACATCGTCGTGGGCTTTGCGAGGCTCGACGGGTATGCCGTCGGCATTGTTGGCAATCAACCAGAATCGCTCGCCGGAACCCTTGACATCGACGCCTCAGTCAAGGCTGCCCGCTTCGTGCGTTTCTGCGACGCCTTCAACATCCCGCTCGTCAGTTTCGTCGATGTCCCCGGATTCCTCCCCGGCGTCGATCAAGAGCACAACGGGATCATCCGGCACGGCGCCAAGCTCATGTACGCCTACTGCGAGGCCACCGTTCCCAAGATCACCGTCATCACCCGCAAGGCGTACGGCGGCGCCTACGTCGTGATGAACTCGCGAAGCGTCGGTGCGGACATCGTTCTCGCCTGGCCGAGCGCCGAGATCGCGGTTATGGGAGCGAGCGGCGCAGTCAACATCATTCACAAACGAGAGCTGGCGGCCGCAGACGATGCCGACGCCAGGCGAGCAGATCTCATTGCCGAGTATGAGGAGCGCTTCAACAACCCGTTCGTCGCCGCCGAACGCGGCCTCGTCGACGAGATCATCGAGCCGCGGGAAACACGGCCCCGGATCATCAGGGCTCTCGAGATGTTGCGCACGAAGCGACAGACGATGCCACCGCGCAAGCATGGCAATATCCCGCTGTGATCGGCTCAGTGCTCATAGCCAACCGGGGTGAGATCGCGGTAAGGATCATCCGCGGCGCCAGGGAGCTTGACATACGCACTGTCGGCGTGTACTCGGAGATCGATAGGGCCGCCATGCACGTAGCGATGGCGGACGAGTCCTGGAACATCGGGCCGGCGCCCGCTGCTGAGTCCTACCTGAACATCGAGCGCCTCCTCGAGGTGGCCGCCGAGGCCCGCGTCGAGGCCGTCCATCCCGGCTATGGATTCCTCGCCGAGAACGCCGAGTTCGCGACCGCGGTCATCGAAGCGGGGCTCATCTGGGTTGGGGCACCTCCGGATGCGATCACCATGATGGGTGACAAGATCAGTTCGCGGCATGCCGCAGAAGCCGCCGGCGTGCCGACCGTTCCGGGCACCGCGGAACCAGTGACCGAGGCGTCCGTCGTGGCCGCGTTCGGAGAGGAACACGGGTATCCGCTGACCATCAAGGCGGCGCACGGCGGAGGAGGTCGCGGCATGCGGCTGGTACGCACCGTCGACGAAATACCTGCGGCTCTGGAGAGTGCCGCCAGGGAGGCCGACGCCTACTTTTCCAACCCAGAGGTGTACGTCGAGAAGTACCTGGAGAAAGCCCGCCACGTCGAAGCCCAGGTGCTCTTCGATACTCACGGCTCAGGCGTGTTCCTCGGTGAGCGCGATTGCTCGATTCAACGTCGCAACCAGAAGTTGATCGAAGAAGCCCCGGCCAGCGTCTTCAACCGCAAGACCCGATCGGCTTTCGGCAAAGCCGCCGTGTCGATGGGGCGCCAAGCTGGGTACGTTGGAGCAGGCACCGTCGAGTTCCTCTTCGCCGACGACGCCTTCTACTTCCTCGAGATGAACACTCGCCTCCAGGTCGAACACCCGGTTACCGAGATGACAACGGGTATCGACCTGGTGCATCAGCAATTCCGCGTTGCGGCCGGCGAGCCCCTGGAAACCACCGATACCCCGACAGCCTTCGGGCACGCCATCGAATTCCGGATCAACGCGGAGAACCCGGCGACGGGCTTCCTCCCGGATCCCGGCACCATCGTCGACTACCAGGCTCCGGACGGCTTCGGGGTGCGAGTGGATAGCTGGGTGGGCCCGGGAGCGACCGTGAGCCAGTACTACGACAACCTGATGGCCAAGCTCATCGTGTGGGGGCGAGACCGCACCGAGGCGCTGGCAAGGGGCAAGAGGGCTCTCAGCGAGTTCCGCATCTCGGGGGTCGCAACGACCATCCCCGCCCACCTGCGCATCATCGAACACCCGGCTTTCGTCAACTCCGAGCATCACACCAGGACCGTCGAAGACGAGCTCGACTTCTCCGACATCGCGATGCCGACGGCCCCAGCGGTTCCCGAGGACGAGGAACTATCGGAGCGCAGCCTGACGGTTGAGATAGGTGGCCGCCACTATCAGGTTCGGGTGTGGGCGCCCGAGATGACGGCTCGTTCCGACCGGCGAGAGGCGCCCCGTCGCCGCCCACCGCGTCTCGATCGCCTCGCAGCTGCGGCCAGTGGCGACCCCGGTGTGATCACCGCGCCCATGCAAGGGACGATCGTCAAGGTCTCCAAGAAGGCAGGCGACGCCGTCGCTGCAGGTGACTCCATCTGCGTCCTCGAGGCCATGAAGATGGAGAACGACCTCAAGTCGCAAGTCGACGGCGAGATCGTGGATCTACGCGTCCAGCCGGGAGACACCGTCGCCGCCGGCCAGGTAGTGGCTGTAGTCAGGTAGTGCGAGGCCTGAAGGCCTCGCATGTGGGCTTTGCCTTCGGGGCCGGAAGACCATGCCTGCTGGCCGCCCGCTCTTGCTCATAGCTCACAACTCAAAGCGCCGGCACGCAGTGCCGGTTACGGCGTATGGCGGCCGAAGACGGCTTCCAGGGTTGCCGACACTTCGCCAACCGTGGCGCCGGCGGCGAGCGCCACCCTCATGGGGACCAGCAAGTTGTCGGTGCCGCGGGCGGCAGCCGTGACAGCCTCGAGGGCCCTGTCCAGCGCGGCGGAATCGCGGCCTGCCTTCCACGAGCGAAGGCGCTCTACCTGCCCCTGCTCCAACTCGGGTCCGATCGCCGTGACCGGAACGGTGAGGTCCTCGTCGATCTGGTATCTGTTGACGCCGACTACCACAGATTCCACGCTCTCGATGCGCTTGGCTTCTGTGTAGGCGGCGTCCGCGATCTGGGCTTGAACGAAACCGGCCTCGAGCGCGGCGACGGCGCCACCAAGGGCATCGACCTCTTCGATGAGACGCATGGCTTCGTCCTCGAGCCCGTCGGTAAGCGCCTCGATGGCATAGGACCCGGCGAGCGGATCGATGGTGTCGGCGACGCCGGATTCCTCCGCGATGACTTGTTGGGTGCGAAGGGCGATCTTGACCGACTCGTCGGTTGGCAACCCGAGGGCCTCGTCGAACGAGTTCGTGTGGAGGGACTGCGTGCCCCCGAGCACCGCGGCGAGGGCTTGAAGAGCGGTGCGGACGATGTTGTTCTCTGGCTGCTGGGCGGTGAGAGAGCTGCCCGCGGTCTGCGTATGAAAGCGCATCCGCAGGGCATCGGGCGAAGTGGCACCGATGCGATCCCGCATCAGCCGAGCCCACAGGCGGCGGGCAGCCCGGAACTTGGCGATCTCGGGGAGGAACCCGTTGTGGACATTCCAGAAGAAGGACAAGCGAGGAGCAAAGTCCTCGACATCGAGGCCCGCTTGGGCGGCGGCCTCGACATAGGCAAGACCATTGGCGATGGTGAAGGCCAGTTCTTGCGCCGCAGTCGAACCTGCTTCACGTATGTGATACCCAGATATCGAGATCGTGTTCCACGCCGGCAGGTGATCCTGGCAGTAGGCGAAGAGGTCCGTCACCAGACGCATCGACGGCCCCGGCGGATAGATGTAGGTACCGCGGGCGGCGTACTCCTTGAGGATGTCGTTCTGGACCGTTCCCCGGATGCGATCCGGCGCAACTCCCTGCTCCTCAGCGACGAGCTGATAGAGCAGGAGCAGCACGGCGGCGGTCGAGTTGATGGTCATCGACGTTGAGATGCCTTCGAGCGGGAGTCCATCGAAGAGGCGGCGCATGTCGTCAAGGGAGTCGATGGCGACCCCGACCTTGCCGACCTCGCCGGCCGCTCTTGGGTCGTCTGAGTCGATTCCCATCTGCGTCGGCAAGTCGAAGGCGACCGAGAGACCCGTTTGTCCGGCAGCCAACAGCGACCGGAACCTGGCGTTGGTCTCGGCGGCGCTGCCGAAACCTGCGTACTGGCGCATCGTCCACAAGCGGCCCCGATACATGGACGCATAGGGACCTCTGGTGAATGGGAAACTGCCCGGCTCGCCTAGTTGGGCCGAGGCATCCCAGGCCGCGTCGGGCCCGTGAACAGGCTCCACTCCACTTGTTGTGCTGCGAGATTCGGGCATGGCGGTATGCTGACATTAACGGGGAACTCCACCCTGTTTTCGGACGCTTTTCGTCACATGGACCTCCACCAGGCAGAACGCCACGATCGTCGCGGGCGACGCCTTCTCGCCATCACAGTCATTGGCGCAGTTGGCGTGCTGGCCGCTGCCTGGGTCGGCCTCTTCGCCTTCATCGGCATCAACGCAGCGGTTGGCACCATCGAGGACGTCGGCAACCGCTACATCCCCGAGGTCGACGATCTGGCGCTTGACCTGCCGCGGGTGAGCCAGCTGTCAGAGGTCTTCACCGGGGACGGGGTTCGCCTCGGATTCCTCACCGAACGCAACAGCCAGCCCATAGCCCTCGAGGACATTCCCGACACCGTCATCAACGCAGTTCTGGCCGCAGAGGACTCCGGCTTCTACGAACACGAAGGGGTCGACTTCAAGGGCATCGCCAGAGCGGCGGCGCTCAACTTCCGCAACGACAGTGTCGTCGGCGGGTCGTCCATAACACAGCAGGTCGTCAAGCAGAACTTCGGGAGCACGGACCTCACGCTGGAACGGAAGATCGCTGAGGCGGTCGTCGCAGCCGAGCTGGAGCGTCGCTACACCAAGGACGAGATCCTCGAGTTCTACGTGAACTCGGTGTTCTTCGGCTCCAACGCCTACGGAGTCAAAGCGGCAGCGCAGGAGTACTTCGCCAAAGACCTCGGCGAACTCACGGTCGCCGAAGCCGCCAGCATGGTCACCTCCATCAGGAACCCGACGCTGTACAACCCGCGGCGGTTCCCCGAAGGCGTGCTCAGAGCCCGCAACGCAGTCATCGCCAACATGGAAGATGAAGGATTCATCAGCCACGCCGAAGCGACGGCGGCCATCGAAGAGCCGCTGGTGATCGCAGAGCCCCAGCCCTCCCAGGAGATCGCTCCGCAGGTGATGATCGCGGCACGAGATGAGCTCCTCAACGATCCGCGATTCGATGTTCTCGGCACGACCTTCGAGGAACGCAAACGAGCGATCTTCGGCTGCCCCGCGGCGGACACCGCCTGCGAGCTGAGTGGCGGCACCAAGGGCGGCTTGACCATCACCGTCACTGTGGACCTGGGACTCCAGGAATCAGCCAACGGAGTACTCGCCGACTGGTTCCCGCACACCGTTGACGGGAGCGCACCCACCGGCGCCATCGCCATGGTCGATAACAGGACAGGAGCCGTGAAGGTGATGGCCAGCGGCGTTCCGTTCGGGAACGACCTGGCGGCAGGCGAGCGCCCCTACGACATCGCCGGGCGCGGCCAACGCAACCCCGGCTCGGCCTTCAAGCCGATCGGCCTGCTGGCGGCTTTGGAGTATGGCGAGCGTTTCGGATCTCCGATAACGATGGGCACCTATTGGGACTCCACCAGCCCACAGATCCTCGACTACGAAGGCGCGCCCAAGCCGTGGCGGTGCTCTAACGCCGGGGGCGGTGGCAGCGGGCTGCGATCGCTGTTCGAAGCGACCGTCAACTCGGTCAACGCCGTCTTCTGCCAGGTGGCCGTCGCCACTGGGGCCGAGAACATCGTCGAGATCGCGCACCGCATCGGCATCCAGTCAGAGCTAGCGGTGGTTCCGTCGCTGATCCTCGGCGCCGGGGCTGTGTCCCCGCTGGAGATGGCGCAGGCCTACTCCACCATCGCCAACTACGGGGAGCGAGTCGAGCCGTACCTGATCTCCGAGATCGTCAACAGCGAAGGCGAGATTCTCTATGAACATGAGGTCAAGCGAGAGCAAGTGGTGGAGCCCGCCCTCGCCGCGTCTGTGGTTAGAGCACTGAAGGAGGCGGTGGCACGAGGGACGGGCACCAACGCCAAGATCGGCCGCCCCCAGGGTGGCAAGACTGGAACCCACCAGAACTACACCGATGCCTGGTTCATGGGCTTCATCCCCCAGTACACCACTGCGGTCTGGGTCGGGTATCCCGACCAGCAAATCCCCCTGCGCAACGTCTTCATCAATGGCCAGTCCTACAGCCGGGTGTTCGGCGGATCAGTCCCCGCTCCCGTGTGGAACGACTTCATGACCATTGTCACCGCCGACCTCCCTGTCGAAGAGTTCCCCCCAGAACCCGAGGGCATGGAGCCGTACTTCAAGACGCCGACGTCGGAAGTCCCCGAGTTCACGCCCGGCGACTCCGAGAAGGACATCACAAAGGCGATCCATCAGGCAGGATTGCAAGCGGTCGTGAGCGAGGTGCCGTCGGATGAACCTGAGGGAACCGTGCTCGGCCTGATTCCACCCTCCGGCTCGCGGCTCACCCAGGGGGGCACGGTGACCGTCGAGGTGTCGTCAGGTGCTCCGGCGACGCGGCCACTGCCACCGTTGATCGGCCTCACCGTCGACCAAGCCTTGGCGAGCATCGCACTATTCGAGTCCGACGCCGGCTTCTCGATATCGGTGGCAACGTCGAATCGCGTTGTGACTGACCCAACCTTGTACGGCCAGGTAGTCGGAACGGCGCCCGGCCCGGGGGCGCCTGTCGGCGCTGGGGCCACCGTCACCCTGTTCGTCGGATCCCCTTAGGCGCCAGCAGCCCTTGGTTTCTTTTCGCGACCCTGTCTCGTGCCTATTGACGTTACCTACTGTTAGTTGATATGAAACGAGGGTGAGAAGCTCCAAAGGTGCGCCCGCCCGTCGTGATGTTCGTCCTCCCTTCCCGACGGGGTCCGCGCCACCCTCGGGCGTACCGGGAGCTCCTCGCCCCACCGTGGTGGAGCGCCCGCTGGTAGCCCCCCGGCCGTGGCTTGACGACCAGGCGTTCGCCGGGTTCCTGCCGGCACATCCCTATGTCCGTCGCTACTGGACTGCGCTCATCGGACCGGGAGCGGTCGCCGACCTGCTGCGGCTCACGGTGGCAGCGGTTCGAGGCAACGAGCTCAAGAGGCCGGTGCACCTCGACGTCCTGGCAAGAGAAGGCCTCGTGACCTCAGACGATGGAGCGTTGCTGGTGCGCCCGACGGTGCCTCCGATCTCTGAAGCCAACAGACGCCGACTGCCTTCGGCACTGCGCTCCGAACTCGGTGACTAGCTTGAGGTCGTGATCGATCGGGCGGTAGAGCTCCTCAGCAGCGTCCCCAAGGTCCTCGTATTCACGGGTGCCGGCATGTCGACCGCTTCCGGCATCCCCGACTTCAGGGGTCCAGATGGTGTGTGGAATCGAGTCGACCCGTCCGAGTTCACGCTCCAGAAGTTCATTGACAACCCCGGCACTCGCAAGAGATCTTGGGACATGCGCAACAAGAGCGCACTTACCGCGCTGCCCAACGCAGCTCACCTTGCCATTGCCGAGATGTGGTCGAAAGGCCGGCTGACGGCGTGTGCCACGCAGAACGTCGACGGCCTCCACCAGCGAGCCGGGCTACCGGACGAGCTGGTCGTCGAGGTCCACGGCAGCGCGCTCTACTGCCGCTGTCTCGGCTGCACCGAGACCTGGCCAACAACCGAGATCCTCGATCGGGTTGCCGCCGGCGACGCCGACCCCCACTGCGAGCATTGCGGTTCGATCATCAAGCCAGCGGTGATCTCGTTCGGGGAGCAGATGCCGATGGCAGCAATGGAACAGGCCTTCGCCGCGGCCAACGAGTGCGACGCCGTCATCTCTGCGGGATCGACGCTTGGCGTCTATCCGGCAGCGGACATCCCGCTGCAGGCCGTGCGCCGCGGGGTGCCTTACATAGTCGTCAACCAGGGAGAGACCGCCCACGATGACATCGCCGACGTCCTGATCTCCGGCGACGTCACACAGGTGCTCCCTGCCATTGTCGAGAGGATGTGACGCGAACAACCCTCCGCGCTAGCAGAGGGTTGTCACGGTCAGTCAGCCCTTGGGCTGTTGCCTAGCCCTACCCGGTGAAGCCGCTGACCGACAGCCAACCGGGAGATCCGAAGTAGAAATCGATGTCAGGCCCTGGCATATCGAGAGTGAACATGCCGTTGTGGAAGGATCCGAGGGTGGCCGAGCCGTCGGCATCCCAATCGCCAGCGACACCGCCGCTCGTCGCCACGGTGACCGTGTCAACACCGTCGCCATCGAAGTCGCCGGCGACGAGCGTCTCGCCGGGTCCACCCATGGCGAAGTCGTGATCGGCTGCGCCTAGGCCGGCCTCGTCGGCACCAAGGCGGTTGATGATGAACACTCTGCTCTCGGAAGGTCGATAGACGGACACGGAGTCGCAGCCGTCGCCGTTGAAGTCACCGGCAAGCGGCACGTCTGCTGGATTTCCGAAATAGAACCGGATGTCGGCCACACCTTGTGTGTTGGAATTGCGCAGGTACACGTAACCGTCGGACTGCCGATAGAGGCCGGGCGTGGCGATGCCGTCGCAGTCCCAGTCACCCAGCATCGGGGAGTCACCGGGATCGCCGAAGTAGAACTCGTCGATCGAACCATCGTTGTCACGCAGGTACCACACGCCGGTAACTGCGTTGACGAGCCCGACGTCGGTGGCGCCGGCAGGCAGAACGATCGGATCCTCGCCGAGGCCAGCAGGCCCCCGCATGAATACGACGGTCACCCAGATCCTTGATCCGTCTTCCTCGACGCCGATGCCGATGTAGTTGTAGTCGCCGAGCACATTGGCAGCATGACCCGGCGAGGCCATGAATGCGTCGTGCAGAGAGTAGATGTCCGGGCCCACGCCGACGTTCTCGCCGAGGGCGTACCACCCGGTGGTAACACTCCCGAGATCGGGATTGTGATGCAGGAAAGCCTCGTCCTTCATCGTGATGGAGTGGCTCCTGGCATCGTCCACGAGGTCGTAGTACCCCGACAACGGGTCGAGGCCGTTGGCTGCCCGCTCTGCGTTGATGAGAACCCTCATGCCGTCTTCGAGATCGGGCGAGGAGGCGGCCACCGGTGCCGCCATCGTGGTCATGACGGCTACTGCTGCGAAGAGGCTGAGCGTCTTGCGAAGGGTAGTCATGTGGATGCTTTCCGTGGCTATAGCAACACCCTAAGTATCGACACTTTGTGCATTATTCTTGACTACCCAGCGGGGTATTCGGGGGCTTGTGACTAGTCACCCCTGCCTCTAGGGCCCCGTGGCAGCGTCGGTAACCTCACCTCCCGTGCGCAAACGATTGATCCCCGGCCTATTCGTCTTCGCCGTCTTCCTGTTCTGGTGGAGCGCCTGGCGACCAGGGTTCATCGACGCCGACGCCATCGCCCGGCTCAGCCGCCTCCACAGCTTCGAGCTCACGACCGACGACCCGGCGCTGTACACCGCGATCCTGTGGGTGATCTCCCTCGGCGGTCGTTCCGCAGCCCTGGCGACGCTGTTGCAGGGGGCGGCTTGGGCGGCAATCGCCGGTGTGTGGTCGATGAGGCTCAATTCCCTTGGCGCCAACCAGTGGGTAGCCGGAGCGGCAGTGGGCGCCGTCGCCCTGCTACCCGCCGTCGTCGTCGGCATGCTGGGACTGTGGCCGCAGACGGTGTTGGCGCTGGCCGCGGTGTGGCTTCTCACAGAGCTGGCAGACCCCGAGTGGAACGGCAAGAAGGCACTGCGAACTGGCGTCGCCATCGGCGTAGTTGCGGCGCTTGGCCTCGTTGGGCTCATAACGGCTGCAGTCGTGGCGACAGTGCTCCTGCTGAGCGAGTACTCCCCGCCCGCCGCGGCTGCGGGGAGAGCGATGGTTGTCGCCGTCGCCGTGGGACTCGTCGGTTGGCTCGTGTTGCCTTTGGGCATGGACAGGGGACGCGCCGAGGTCTCCGTCATCGCACCCGCGGTTGCCTCGGCCCTGACCCATCACGAGGAGGACTTCCCACGGGACGACCTCGCCGAACTGGCAGCGGTGGCACCGATCGATCTCTGGCAAGAGCTATACGACTGCAGCGACCCGACATTCCTCATGAGAGATCGCCAGTTCGAAGCCGAGGCGATCTCTGCGAGTCGATGGCGCGCCATCGGGCTAGGAGCCTTTGGCCGCAACCCGTTTACCGCCGTCGGCCAGCGCATCTGCTCCACCGTTTCCCTCATGACGCCTGCCCTACCCGGCAACTCGCGCTTCTACCTGCCTGATTACACGGTGTTCCCGAACAACATCGGCGTCAAGAGAGACCCGCTGCTCTCTCTATCCCTTGACGCCACCAAGGCGATTCTCATTCGGAGCCAGCAAGCAGATCGGCTGGTGTGGTGGTGGCGGCCCGCAGTTCCGATAATCGCGGCTGGGTTGGCCTATGTGCTGCTGGCCGTCAAGCGGCGTCGTATGGCTCTGGGAGCTTCACTGCTGGTCGGCCTGTTGATGGGAACCTTCGTTGCCGGGCCCCTACCCCAGTTTCAGGTGGCGCTACCCCTCTATCTCACCGCTTGGATTAGCGCCACCTTGCTGACAACGGTGCGACGCACCTAGGCAACTAGGTGGCCATGTCCTCGGCGATGGCGACGAGGAGCCGTACGCCGAAACCGGTGCCTCCCTTGGTCACGTAGCCGTCGTCGGCCGTCGCCCTCGCCGGGCCGGCGATGTCGACGTGAGCCCAAGATGTCTCTCCGACGAATTCCGCCAGGAGATGTGCTGCCGTGATGGCGCCCCCCCAGCGCGGCCCGGTGTTCTTCATGTCGGCGATGTCCGAATCGATCTTCTTGCGGTAATCGGCAGGCAGCGGAAGGTGCCAGATCCGCTCGCCGCTGCGGTCCCCCGCCGCCGCGAGCGCCGACGCCGCAGCGTCATCGTTGGCGAAATACCCGGCGATCTCCTCACCAAGCGCCACCTTGCAGGCACCGGTCAGCGTTGCCACATCGACGATCAGGTCTGGCTCCGCTTCGGCCGCAAGGCTGAGTCCGTCGGCAAGCACCAGTCGGCCCTCGGCATCGGTATTCAGTACCTCGATCGTCTTGCCATTGCGCGCCGTGACGACGTCACCGGGTCGCATGGCATTTCCTCCGGGAAGGTTCTCCGTTATCGGGATGAACGCCGCCACCTTGATTGGCAGCCCTAACTGGGCGATCGCCTTCATCGCAGCGATGACTGCGGCACCTCCAGACATGTCGGTCTTCATGTCTTCCATCATGTTGGGAGGCTTCAGCGAGAGCCCACCTGAGTCGAAGACGATCCCCTTTCCGACCAGCGCCAAGAATCTGCCAGCCCCCTTGGGCTCGTACCACATCTCGACCATGCGCCCAGGCTGGTGAGCGCCCGCGTTGACGGCAGCAAGTCCTCCGAGGCCCATCTCGGCGATGGCGTCCTCGTCGTGAACAACCACCCGGATCCCGACTTCTTCTCCCTCGGCCACCGCCAGCGCCGCCATCGTCGTCGGACTCTTCTCCACAGGCGGCTCGTTGACGAGATCGCGAGCTAACGCCACGGCAGCTGCCACTGCGGCGCCGGTCGCTGCGGACTCGAGGTCACCGTCGGAGGCTCCGACCAGCTTGACGACCTCCGTCAGGGCCGGCTTGGGCTCGGAGCGGTACTTGTCGAACCGGTACTGGCCGAGGAGGAAGCCCTCTGCAAATGAGCGACCATCCGCAAGCTGATGGAGTGTCGTCACAACGGACTTGGCCCTGGCCGTTCTTCTGGCGGCGGACCCCGCTGCCCGACGCACCTCCTCGGTATCTGGTTCGTCACCGAGCCCGACGAGAAGAACGGACGACCAAGGTGCTTCAGCCGGAGCCGGCAGGTCGATGAGCTGGCCCGGCTTGCCCTTGAAATCGGCGCGGTCGAGGTGGATCGTGATGTCGCCGAGAGCGGCAACGGCTTCTTCCGCCCCCGGACCCCAGCTGCGATCTGCAAAGACTGGAACAACGAGAACGTCGGCCTCCGTGAGTCCGTCGGCTGCTTGGAATTCGATCACTTGTCCTCCTCGGTACGGACGGGTTGCCATTCGGACTCCGCGGCGCGGGCCTCCATGTAGAGGAGGTCGGCCATTCGATTCAGGTAGGGAACGACCTGGCTGTCGCTGCCTTCGTTGACTGCGGCCACTGCCCGTCGCTCAGCGCGGCGAGCAACGGCCCGGGCATTGTCGAGCGCGGCGGCCAGTGCGTTGCCACCAGGGACGACGAACTCCGTCGGCATGCCAGATTCCTCGACGATCAGATCGATGCGCTGCTCGAGCGCCGTGACCATTGCGGTCGTCACCAGGGAGACGCCTTCGGACAGCTTGTGGCGATTGGCAGGATCGGTAGCCAGCTCGGCTCCGACCACAAAGAGCTGACGCTGCAGATCGATGAGGCGAGCTGCGGTCTCGGGATCCGCCAGGCTCCTCGCTACCCCCAGCGCGGCGACCGTTTCATCGACCGTTCCGTAGGCCTCGGGGCCGGCGGCACTCTTGGGAACGCGTCCGCCGTAATAGAGCCCAGTCGAGCCATCGTCGCCGCCACCGGTATAGATCTTCACGGCGGCGCAGTCTAAGGAAGGGACTAACCGGCGCCCTCGAGGACGATCCGACCAACGACCGAGGTGCCGACGGCAGTCAGCATCGCCAGATAGCTCAGACCGGTCGCCGCCATGACGGCCGGGTAGCCGATCTCTTTGAGGGAGAACCTCACCGCCAGGAGCAGCGTGCCCGTTGCGATCGCCATCAAGACGAATGCCCAGCCGAGGACGGCGTCCTCATTGGCCCACCGCAACACACCGAGGCCCGTCATGAGGACCACCTCGGCGCCGAGGCCAACCATGGCTGCGGTATCCAACCGGAACAGTGCCCAACGGGGAAGACGAGGGTCAACGAGATACCAATGCCCGAGGATCATCTCGGAGCTGATGCCACCGAGAAAGATGGCGGCAGTGATCGCCCCAAGCACGCCGGATCCGCTGGCCGCAGTGAGAAAGCTGGCACAGGCGACCGCGAAAGCAACCGCGGCCCGAGCTGGGTGCTTGGCCCCTACCGCCGCAGCTACGAGAGCGATGGCACCAACCGCAGGGAGCACCCCCGGATCGATGAACAGAGCAGGGAGCCCGAAGAGCGCTGCCGTGAAAGCTGCGAGCCACAGGAACCCCGGGCCGACGATGCGCCACACTGCGACGATGGCTGCGGCGCCTGCCAGTCCTGCGGCCCACGCCGCCAAGATGTCCTCGGCGACGAACTCCGTCAAGCGCCGAGCCAGGCCATGACGCGCTCGGCAACCCCCTGTGATGTGAATCCGAGCTCAGTGGCGATGTCCTTCCAAGGAGCGGACAGGCCGAATCGGTCGATGCCGATCGAAAGCCCTCCGTCGCCAACGATGCGATGCCACCCGTCGGTCACGCCTGCTTCGATAGAGACCCGCGGAGCGGTCGTGCCCAACACCTCGGTCCGATACTCCTCATCCTGGAGATCGAAAGCCTCGACGCATGGCATGCTGACGACGCGGGCCGAGATGTCGTTGGCAGCCAGGATGTCTGCTGCCTCAAGCGCCACCCACACTTCGGAACCCGTAGCGATGATCGTGACGTCTGATCCGTCCGCCAAGACGTAGCCGCCACGCTGCACCCCGCCGGCCGACCGATCTAGCACGGGCAGCCCCTGACGGGTCAGCACGAGGGCGCTTGGACCTTCGGTCCGGTTGTAGGCCATCTCCCACGCCTCGACCGTCTCGGTGGCGTCGCCAGGGCGGATCACCCACAGGTTGGGAATCGAACGGAGGGCTGCGAGGTGCTCGACCGGCTGGTGGGTTGGACCGTCCTCCCCGAGGAAGACCGAGTCGTGGGTGAATACCCAAATGCTCGGTGCACCCATGAGGGCACCCACCCGGACGGCGCCTCGCATGTAGTCGCTGAACACGAGGAAGGTCCCGCCGTAGCCGCGAAGCCCGCCGTGAACGGTGATCCCGTTGACGATGGCACCCATGCCGTGCTCGCGAACTCCGAAATAGATGTTGCGGCCCGCGGGCGTCTCTTTCCCGAAGTGGTCAGACCCATCGATGTTGGTATTCGTCGAGCCGGACAAGTCGGCGGAGCCGCCGATAAGCCCAGGCGCCGTTACCGCGAGCGTATTGAGGGCCTTGCCCGAGGCGGCCCTGGTTGCGATGGACTCCCCGACCGAGAACGGGACATCGAGGCCAGCGGTGGGCGCCGAGTGGTAGCGACCCCACAGGTCCTCGACCTCGGGACTACCCGCGAACACAGAGTCTCGGGAAGCTTCCCATGCCCTCCTGGCGGCGGCGTTCTCCTGCATCGCCGAGGCGAAGAACTCACTGACCTCGGCGGGAACCAGGAAGGACTCGTCGACCGGCCAACCCATCGCTTCCTTGGCTGCGGCGACTTCCTCTGTGCCGAGTGGGGACCCATGAGCCTTTGAGGTGTCCTGTTTCGTCGGGGCGCCATGCCCGATGTGAGTGCGACACAGCAGCAGAGATGGCTGATCGCCCACCGCCAGAGCAGCGTCCGTCGCCTCGGCGATGGCGCCACGATCATGACCGTCGACAGACACTGAGTGCCACCCGTAGGCATCGAAGCGTTTGGCCACGTCCTCGGTGAATATCCAATCAGTAGGGCCGTCGAGGCTGATGCCGTTGTCGTCGAAGAAGAAGATGGCCTTGCCCAAGCCGAGGTGACCTGCCAGAGACGCCGCCTCGGAGGCGATGCCCTCCATCAGGTCGCCGTCTGAGACGAAGGCGAATGTGCGATGATCCACCAGATCGTCGCCGAAGACGGCGTTGAGATGTCGCTCCGCCATGGCCATGCCAATAGCCGTGCCGAAGCCCTGGCCAAGCGGCCCCGTCGTCGTCTCGATGCCTAGGTGGGGCTCTCGCTCGGGATGGCCAGGTGTTGGCGACCCAAGGCGCCGGAAAGCCTTGATGTCATCGAGGGTCACGCCGAAGCCGCTGAGGTGCAGCAGCGAATACAACAACATCGAGGCGTGGCCGTTCGACAGGACGAAACGATCGCGATTCGGCCACACGGCGTCCGCTGGGTCGACTCGCAGGTATCGGGTCCACAGCACAACTGCGATATCAGCCATGCCCATCGGTGCCCCCGGATGACCAGAATTCGACCGCTCGATCGCGTCCATCGACAGAGCCTTAATCGTGTCGACGGAAAGCTGTTCGGTGTTCATCGCGGTCATGCTACGACCACCATTTCATGGCTGGCCATGTTGAGATTGCGCGGACCGTCGTCGGTGGCAACCACGACGTCCTCGATTCGCATCCCCCACTCGCCTGGCCTGTAGATGCCCGGCTCGACCGTGAAGGCCATCCCCGCCTCCAGGACCTGCCGATTCCCTTCGACGATGTAAGGGTCCTCATGGATGTCGAGGCCGATCCCGTGACCCGTCCGGTGGATGAAGAGGTCGCCGTATCCGCCAGTGTCGATAATCGACCGTGTCGCCCTATCGACGCCTTGAGCCTCGGTGCCGACGACGGCCGATTCGACACCCGACCGTTGCGCCTCCATCAACACGGCGTATGCCGCCGCCACCTCCGACGACGGCTCGCCGACGCTGAAGGTGCGGGTCGTGTCGGCGTGATAGCCGCCGATCGTGCCGCCGAAGTCGATCACGACGGTGTCGCCTTGGGCGATAACCCTGTCACTGGCGCCGTGATGAGGGGATGCTCCGTTCGGCCCAGAACCGACGATGGGGTCCCAACCCTTGTCGTGGCCTTCCTCCTCGCACATCGCCCTGACCTCCGCCGCCAGCTCCTTCTCCGTCCTCCCTGCGAACCTGGTACCGGCCAGCCGCCCAGCCACGCGATCGGAGGCGGCACCTGCGGCTGCCAGTTCTTCGATTTCGGCGGCGTCCTTGATGGCTCGCAGGGACGCCGTGATGTCCGACGCCTTGTGGAAGGCGGCGCCCGACATCGACTCCTGGAGTGCCAACACGAATACAGCCCATGTCTTGTCACCGATGGCCACGTGGCGTGCCTCTCCGACGAGCCGGGCGACCATGGCAACAGGGTCGTCCGTCTCGTCGTATGGCAGGATCTCGTATGCGCCGACATCGGTGACCTTCATCGCCTCGAGTCGCGGGACCACCAGAGTCGCTGAGCCATCGGCAGCCAGGACGGCCATCGTCAGCCTCTCCAGCTGCGGGGCGTCGTAGCCGGTGAAGTACGGAAGGTCGGGCCCAACTGAAAGCAGCAACGAGTCGACGCCGGCGCCGGCCATCGCCGATCGCGCTCGACCTATGCGGCCCGCATAGTCGGCGCTCATGGGCAAGCGGCTGCCTTGGCGGATCGAGCGTGGTACGACGACCGTACGAGCGGTCCTGACTCGACGTGTGGCAGCCCGATTCTTTCGCCTTCGGCGGCGTACCGTCCGAACTCATCGGGATGGACATAGCGATCGACGGGGCGGTGCCGACTCGTCGGTCGGAGGTATTGGCCGATGGTGATCAGGTCAACGCCGACAGCCCTCATGTCGGCCAGAGCGCCCATGACCTCGTCCTCGGTCTCGCCCATCCCCACGATGAAGCCCGACTTCACAACGCCTGAGGGGTTGCGCCACTTGGCCCTCGCCAACAGCGCCAAGGATCTTCCGTAGTTGGCCGCCGTGCGGACATCTCGCTGCAGGCGCAACACGGTTTCGGTGTTGTGATTGAGGACATCTGGCTTCGCCGACATCACGGTGTCGAGCGCATCCGTATCTCCCTTGAAGTCCGGGATCAGCACCTCGATGTCGCACTCGGGAAGCTGCGATCGGATCCGGCCGACCGTTTCGGCGAAGACCGCGGCGCCTCCGTCTGGGAGGTCGTCACGGTTCACCGACGTCAGCACCGCATGCTTGAGCCCCATAGCCACCACGGCGTCCGCAGCCCGCCGAGGCTCGTCGAGATCGACTTCCCCGGGGCGGCCCGTCGCCACATCACAGAAGCCGCATGCTCTCGTGCAAATCTCGCCGAGAAGCATGAGGGTCGCAGTGCCCGAACTCCAACACTCGAAGATGTTGGGACAGCCCGCCTCTTCGCAGACAGTGTTGAGGTTCTGGTCTCGCATCAAGCGCTTCAGGTCGCGATAGCCATCGCCCATCTCGGCCTTGACCTTCATCCACTCGGGGCGCTGCGGCTCGCCGGGCAGGATGCCGCGTGGGGTTAGCTGGATATCCAGTGGACGATCGCTGAATGTCCCGGCGGCAACAAGCTCGTCGATCTCAAAGGGCCGGCCGGCCCCGCGGGCGAATGCCCCGAGCTGGACCTCGGGCTCGGCCTGCCCGAAGGCCTCGGCAAACCTCGGGACCAGAAGCTCGGCGACCTCCTCGATAGAAACGGGCCTACCGGCCAGCTCCGAGATGCTGGTGACCTCCCGGTCGGCGATCCCACACGGGTTGATGTTGTCGAAATAGGACAAGTCGGTCGAGACGTTGAGGGCGAACCCGTGCATTGTCGATCGGCGACTGATGCGGACGCCGATGGCAGCCACCTTCCCGGCGTCCGTCCACACCCCGGTGAGCCCTGGCTCAGCCCACCCCTTGATGTCGAGGTCGCCGAGGGTGGCAATCAACACATCCTCGAGTCGCCGGACGTAGGCCGTGACGTCGGGACCGTCTCCGAGGGCGACGATCGGGTAGCCGACGAGCTGGCCGGGACCGTGATAGGTGATGTCCCCTCCACGATCCACTTCGAAGTACTCGGCGCCGACCGCAGCCAGCCGCTCCTGTGAGACCAAGAGGTTGGACCCGTTGGCAAAGCGCCCGTTGGTGTAGGTGGGCGGATGCTCCAGCAGCAAGAGGTAGTCGTCGTCGGTTCGGCCGGTGACCTTGCCCTCGTGAACTGCCTTCTGCAGATCCCAGGCTTCGGCGTATGGCAGCCTCCCGAGCCAGCGAATCCGAAGGGTCACTGCAGCTCTTGCTCCCAGTCCCAGTTCTGCAAGTTCTCCTTGATCCGAGCGAGGAACAACACCGCGGTCGATCCGTCGAAGGCTCTGTGGTCCCAGGTGAGACCCAGATATCCGATGTGGTGGATGCCGATGGCATCGGAGCCGTCGACGTTCGTGATCACGGTCGGACGCTTGACGACGGTATCCGTGCTGAGGATGGCCACATTGGGGACACCGATGATCGGGGCCGACATGAAGGAGCCGAACGGACCGGGGTTGGTGACCGTAAAGGTTCCGCCTGCGACGTCGTCGGGCTCCAGGTCGCCGGCGCGCGCCTTACCCGCCAGCCTGTGAATCTCCCTAGCGATTCCACGAAGCCGAAGACCGTCGGCGCCCTTGACCGGGGTCACGATCAAGCCCTCCTGGTTGAGGTCAATGGCGATGCCGAGGTTGACCTGTCGATGGAAGACCTGGTGGCCCTCTTCGAGGAAGAACGAGCTGTTCACCTTGGGGTACGCGGCCAGAGCATCAATCGTCGCCCTTGAGACGAACGGTAGGTAGGTGAGGGAGAAGCCCTCCTGAGCCTTCCAATTCTCCTTGTGAGCTTGGCGAACACGCTCGACAGCCTCGTAATCGACTTCGACCGATGTCCAGACGTGGGCGGCCGTCTGCTTGGCCTTGATCATGTTCTGAGCGATGCGCGTCCTCATCCGGTCGAGCGGAACGATCTCATCGCCACCCGGCGTCCTCGCCGGCAGAGCACTGTCCTGAACTACAGGCGCGGGCGGAGGTGTCGGCGTCGACGCGACCGGCATCGGCTCCGGAGCCACCTCGACCACCGAGGTCTCCGACGGCGTCTCCTGTGGCTCCGGCTCGGGAGCGATCGGCGTCTCGATTTCGGGAGCGACACTCGGCACAGGGGCGGGTGCCGCCGCGACGAAGGCCATGACGTCCTTGCGGGTGATGCGGCCATCGCGTCCGGTGCCGGTGACCTGTGAGAGGTCGACGCCGTGTTCGCCGGCGATCTTGCGAACCACCGGCGACAGGTTGGCGGGAACCGCACCCATTGGTGATGGCGCGGCTGCTGGAGCGGCCATGGTCTCGGCCACGGGTGGCGGTGGCGGTGGCGGTGGCGGTGGCGGTGGCGTATCGACTGGGGCAGCCTCTGCGATTGGCGGCGGGGCCGAAGTTTCCCCCGCCTCGCCGACAACAACGAGGGCGGTTCCGACCTCGACGGTCTCGCCTTCCGGTACCAGAATCTCGAGGATGACACCAGCGACCGGTGACGGGATCTCCGTGTCTACCTTGTCCGTTGAGATCTCGAGGAGTACCTCGTCTTCCGCGATCGTGTCGCCGGGCTGCTTCGCCCAGCTGAGAATCGTCCCTTCGGTGACCGTCTCCCCCAGCTGGGGCATCGTGATCGTCGTTGCCACATGAACTCCTTTAGTGCAGGCTCTTGCCCGTCGCTGCCAATAGCGTCTCGCCGACCGCCTCAGCGACAGTCGGATGGGCGTGAATGAACGCCGCCGCCTCCGATGGCAGGACCTCCCACGCCACCGAATACATCAACTCGTGAATCAGCTCGCCGGCCATCGGCCCTGCGATGGCAGCCCCCAGGATGGGACCGTCCTTTTCCGCTATGACCTTGACCGTGCCCATCGTCTGACCAAGGATGATGGCACGAGCGGCACCACCGAAACCGTGGGAGGTCTCAACGATGTCGTATCCGTCCTCAACGGCCTTGGCTGCGGACAACCCGACCGTTGCCAGCTCGGGTCGGGAGTAGACGACCAGCGGTATCGCCCGATAGTCAACGGGGGCAGCGACGCCTGTGGCGATGTGGGTTATCGCCGACATCCCTTCCGCGAATCCGGCATGCGCCAGCTGGGGTGTTCCCGCTACAAGGTCTCCGACGGCGTATAGGGACGGATCTGCTGTCTGCATGGTTGCGAGGTCAGCCTTGACATATCCACGATCGACTTCGGCCTTGGTTGTCTCGAGGCCTATCCCGTCGGTAACTGGCGCCCGCCCGACGGCGACCAACACGACGTCCACCTCGGCCGAGCTATCGCCCGCCTTGAGGGTGATCGTCTTGTCCCCCAGCTGCGGTGGCTCGAGCTCGACGCCCGTGGTGACCTGGACCCCTCGCCGCTTCAGCGCCCGGTGCAGGTGTTTGACGACATCCGCATCGGTGCCGGGGAGTATCTGGTCGAAGAGCTCGAAGACGTGCACCTCGGAGCCGAGGTCGGACAGCATCGAAGCGAATTCGAGGCCAATGGCGCCGGCCCCGATGATGCCGACCCGCGCCGGCTGCTCGTTCCAGTCGAGGGCGTGGTCGGAGGACACGATGCGCTCTCCGTCGAAGTCGAAGCCCGGGATCGTCCGTGGAACCGAACCTGTCGCCAGGATGACCTTATGTCCCTCGAGGACGGTGCCACCGACGTCGACCTTGCCCGGCCCCGCCAGCTTGCCGAAGCCGTCGATCATGTCGACGCCTCTCGACTTGAGGAGTCCGGTCAAACCCTTGTGAAGCTGGCCGACCACTTTGTCCTTGCGGTCCTTGCCGGCAGTCCAATCGAAGGTCGGCTCGCCGACGACCACCCCGTGATCTCCGGCATGGCGAACCTCATCGAGCAGCTCTGCGGAATGAAGCCAGCTCTTGGCAGGAATGCAACCGCGGTGGAGGCAAGTACCGCCGATCTTGTCCTTCTCGACCATTGCAACAGAAAGGCCGAAGTTGTGGGCGTAAAGGGCGGCTGCGTAACCGCCGGGTCCGCCGCCGAGGATGACGACGTCGTACACAAGACCTCCGGCCGATGGGGCCACCGAGGCTAGCGCGACACCGTCGTTGCCAGGAGGGGCCACCGGACTCTTTGGGTTACGCTCGCGACGGTGCAGACCAGGTACCTGATTCTTGCTGCGGCCATCTCCGCTCTCGTGATCCTGGTTGCCGGCGCCGTCTACTTCGCCACGCTATAGGAACCTAGGCGAGCGTCGTCGGCAACTCTTGAAGCTTTGTGTAAGCGATTACGGAGCGTGGAATGTTGGCAGCTAGTTACGCTCGTTGGGTGAAGATCTCCCACAGTGGTATCGACCTCGAAGCGCGCTGGGATCTCCCAGACAACGAGCCAACCGCAGCCGTCGTCTTCTGTCATCCACACCCCCAGCACGGGGGCACAATGCGAGCGCCCTTGATGCACAAAGTGACCAAGGCCATGGTCGCCGGAGGCCTTGCGGTACTGCGCTTCAACTTCCGCGGCGTTGGCGAATCAACGGGAGAATGGAGCGGAGGGGTTGGAGAGATCGACGATGTTGACGCCGCCATGAAAGAAGCTGCAAACCTCTATGGATTATCGGTTGGACTGGCCGGATGGTCGTTCGGAGCAGCAACCGCGCTTCGCTGGCAGGCAGGCGCCGGAAGCTCCGCGTCCTATGTCGGCATCGCCCCTCCGGTGACCATGGACCTCGTTCCCGTCCTACCCGAGCCGGGCGACCTCGCCGGCGGCCGACGACTCTTCATCGTGGGAAGTCGCGACCAGTTCGTGACGCCCGCCGAGCTCGCCGACTACGCCGCCTCGATCGACGCCGACCTCGAGATCCTCGAGGGCAGCGACCATTTCTTCTACTTCAGGGAGCAAAGGGTCGGCGAGTTGCTTGCCGACCACCTCGCTAGCTGAGCGGACGGAACCCGCGGTTGCGCGCCTCGGCGAGCGTGTCAGGACCGAATGACGACAGCATGGTTCGGCCGACCAGGTCCTCGTTGGTCACTCTCTCGGTGAGAGCGGCAAACTGGTCTGCGTCGTCGCAGTCGTAGACGACCATGTCGTCCCTCGTCGCCACGAAACGGTGGTCGGCGAACTGTCGCAAGCGGCTCACGCGTCGTTCACCCTCACGACGCCCTGGGACACCGCAGCCTCGACGAATCTCAATTCGATAGATCCTTCGAGGCTGCCTCGCCGAAAACTGATGCTCCATTGCACGGCGTTACCGCTGGAGTTGTCGACGACGAAGCCGGCGTCAACGAGCCCGAGGCTCAGGGACTGAACGAGCGCCTCGAGGCCGGCGGTGGTCCGAAACTCGAACTCGCTCTTGGTGTTGATGGTGTCTATGAGGGTGGCACCGATGACGGCGGCGTCTGGAACCGGGAAGTCGTCAGGGATGGCCGGCGGAATCGTCCCTTCACCGAAGATGACCGTCGGAGCCGTCGAGTCACCGCACGATGCGAGGGCGACGAATATGAGAGCGAGGAGGGCGCTGCGCCGCATGCGACGAGCTTATCGCCGCGGGCGAACCGCGATGGAGGGAGTCGGCTCGCCGACTCCAAGGACGATCGCAGGTGGGAACAGGCTGACCGACCACCGCTGCGGAGCGTTGCTTGGGGCGATGGCGAAGTAGGCCCCAAGCAGAGCGGCCGAAACCAGACGGCGAATGGCATCAGACACGAGCCGGCTCCCGATACCCACCGAATACCGACTTGAGTGCCTCGACCAGCTCACCCTGGGTGGCACGAACCCTGGCTGCATTCACGAGCAGCTCCATGAGGTTGGCATCGCCGCGGGCACCTTCCACCAGAGCGGCCAGGGCGTCATCGACGGCCTTCTGGTCACGGGTCGACCGCACTGTCGCCACGCGTTGCCGCTGGCCCTCTTCGACCTCGGTACCGATTCGCAGGATCTCCAGATCATGTGGATCGTCATCGGCGAAGGCATTGACGCCGACCGTTATCCGCTCCCCCGAGTTCACCATCTTCTCGTACTCGTACGCCGAGTCCGCGATAGCGGATTGGAACCACCCGTCGTCGATACCGACCAGGACGCCATCGAGCATCGAACCGCTCCCCATCCTGTCGATCGCAGCGAAGACCTCCTCGGCCTTGGCCTCGATCTTGTCTGTCAGCTCCTCTACGTACCACGAACCACCGAGGGGGTCGATGGTGTCCGCCACTCCGGTCTCCTCGGCGATGATCTGTTGCGTTCGCAGTGCGATCTCGGCGGCATGCTCGGTGGGCAAGGCATACACCTCGTCGAGGGCATTGGTGTGCAAGCTCTGCGTGCCACCGAGGACACCGGCGAGTGCCTCGATGGCCGTGCGGACGACGTTGTTGTGCGGCTGTTGCATGGTCAGCGAAACGCCAGACGTCTGCGTGTGGAAGCGCATCTTCAGGGAGCGCTCGCTCGTGGCCCCGTAGCGGTCCCTGAGCCAGCGAGCCCATATTCGTCGGGCGGCGCGGAACTTGGCGATCTCCTCGAAGAAGTCCATGTGCGCATCGAAGAAGAAGCTGAAACGCGGTACGAAGTCGTCGACCTCCATGCCCTCCCGCTGTCCCGCCTCGACGTAAGCGAACCCGTCGGCGAGCGTGAAGGCCAGCTCCTCGGCCGCGGTGGCGCCAGCTTCTCGGATGTGATAGCCGCTGATCGAGATGGTGTTCCACTGGGGGACCTTCTCCGTGCAGAATTCGATCATGTCGGTGATGAGTCGCAGATGGGGCCGTGGCGGGAAGATCCACTCCTTCTGGGCGATGTATTCCTTGAGGATGTCGTTCTGCAGAGTCCCCCTGAGCTGTGTCCAGTCGACGCCCTGTTCCTCGGCGGCGACGAGGAGGAAGGCGAATAGCACCTGCGCCGGGCCGTTGATCGTCATCGACACCGAGACCTCGCCGAGGGGGATCTGGGAGAAGAGGTCGGCGGCATCCTGGGCCGAGTCGACGGCGACGCCGCAGTGGCCCACCTCGCCCAGAGCGATCGGGTGATCCGAGTCGTACCCCATCAGTGTCGGCATGTCGAACGCGACGGACAGACCGTCCTGGCCCTGGGTCAGCAGGTAGCGGAATCGCTCATTGGTCTCTGCGACGCCGGCGAAGCCCGCGAACTGACGGATGGTCCACAACTTGCCGCGGTAGCCGGTGGCGTGGATACCTCTCGTATATGGGAAGACTCCGGGCTCACCGATCCTGTCGAGATCCCCTGTCGGTGGAGCGCTCAGTGCAGGGACGTCCTCCCCCGAGATCGAAGTGAAACGGTCCCGCCGTTTGGGGGCTTGGTCATAGGCCTCCCGCCAGCTCACATCTTCACCTCGGCAGAGCAATTCGGACAGGTGGCGACCTCGATGTCGCCTACTACGAACTCGAAGGAGCACTGGTCACAGGCAACCTTCGCCAGGGTCGTCGGCGGCGGCGCCTCCGGAGCCGCGGGTGGCGGGGCGGAGGCCGAGGGAACCGTCATCGGCGGGACCGGTGCTTCCTGGGTCGACGGCATGGAGCTCACCTCATTGACCGCGCCGCAGGTCGGGCAAGCGTGCCTTCCCTCGGTGGCGGCGTCGAATTCTGTGCGACATGCGCCACAACGAACCTTCATGCTGGCTCCTGCTCGACCACTGACCCGACGGCTCCGATGCTGACAAGGTAGGCCGCTTCACCGTCGAGGACTTCCGAGACGTCCTCCCTGGCAAAGGAGATCGGGCTGCGTTCGATGATGAAGTCGATCGCCTGGTCGCTGCCGGCCACGGGCGAAGGGTGGGCAGAGTGGTCGCGCGGAGCATCGAGACCCTGCAGATAGAAGACCTCCCACTCCAGGATTCGCAGCACGTCGTCCGAGTCGAGGGTCGCCAGCGCCCTGTCGCTGAGGCGGCCCATGACAAACGGAACTGCCTCTTCTATGACGTACACCGAATGGCGAGGTGGCGTGTTCTTCGTCTCCTGCCACACGAGTCCTGCGATCACGAACAGCAGAACACCGAAGAGGAGGGCTCCAACTGCGACGATGTCCATGGAGAGCATTCTACGTGCGACACCATTCTCGACTCCTGGGCATAACCTCGAAGCAATGGAAACGGCGACGACCTTCTTCTCTTTGCTGGCGCTCGTTGCCAACGCCGGAGTGGTGTTGTGGGTGGTCGCCGTTGCCGGAGGCAGGCGCACACACGGTCTGCGCCGCTCGCTGGAGGAAAGCGTCGGTCCATACGCTGTCATGTTGGCTCTCGTCGTCGCCGCCGTGGCCACCGGAGGCAGCCTCTACTACTCGGAGTCCGCCGGGTTGATTCCGTGCGAGCTCTGCTGGTACCAGCGAATCGCCATGTACCCACTCGTCGCCATCTTCGCCGTTGGCTTGCGGAAGCGGGACTCGGCCGCCTGGCGTTTCGCCATGCCGCTGACGACGATTGGCCTCGGTATCGCCGGCTACCACTATCTCATCCAGCGGGTGCCGTCGCTCGATGCAGGCACCTGTTCGAACGCGGTGCCCTGCTCGTCTGCCTTCTTCTTCGAGTTCGGGTTCATATCGATTCCCTACATGGCGATCAGTGCTTTCACTGCGATCGGCGCTCTGTGGTGGATCTCCCTGGCTGCTGATAGGGCCGATGGTCCATAGTGAATCGCCCGCGACAACCGTAGGTTGGCCGAATGTCAACGAAGAAGAAGCCGCGCGGTCGTGAAGCTCCCCCGCCCCCGCCGCCCAAGAAGCTCCCCATCTTGTGGATCCTCGGCGGACTCGTTGGAGTCGCCCTGATCGGCGCCATCGCCGTCAGTTTGTCCGGCGAAACCTCACCATCGGGGGCGCTCGTCGAGATCGGGTCTCCAACGGTCTCCGGGGAGCTGCTTGCTCCCTACCAACGTGGAACGACCGACCCCACCATCGGATCGGTCATCCCCACAGCCAGTGGCACCAACTTCGACGATGAGCCGGTTGCCATCGCACCCGGCAATGGGGCGGCAGGCATCGTTTTCCTGGCCCACTGGTGCAGTCACTGCCAGGCCGAGGTGCCCAGAATCCAGCAGTTGCTCGACGAGGGAGCCGATCTCGCGGCGCCGCTCTACTCAGTGGCGACATCGATCAACTCCACGAGGAACAACTACCCCCCATGGAGTTGGCTTGATCGCGAGGGATGGACGACCCCGGTCATCGTCGACGACGCCGCCGGTTCCGTCATGCGAGCGTTCGGGGGCACTGAGTTCCCGTATTGGGTCTTCGTCGATGACGAAGGCACCGTCGTTGCCAGAGCCTCCGGCGAGATCGGTACCGACGTCCTCTCTCAGTTCCTGCAATTGGCGGCCGACAGCTAGAGACCTCGGACTAGTCACCTCCGCAACGACGCACTCAAGAAAACCACGCTGCGCGGCCGATAGGAGATGGAGAGATTGGGAAAGGTCCATTGCGCTCCATCGCCGCTGCTGTCGTCATCGTGTCCGTGCTTGTTCCTGCCCTGCCGGCGGCAGCCGCAGATGACATCTATCCACTGGTCTTCCCCGTTGACGGGGAGAACCACTACTCCGACACCTGGGGAGCCGCCCGCAGTGGTGGTCGCTCCCATGAGGGCACCGACATCATGGCCGACAAGATGGTGCCTGTTGTCGCTGCTGCCGCCGGGACGGTCGGTTGGATGCACAACACCCTCGGGGGCAACTGCTGTGCCATGGCCCTCAACCACGACGACGGCTGGGCGAGCTGGTACATCCACCTCAACAACGACACCCCTGGCACCGACGACGGGCTGGGCTGGGGCTTCGCTCCCGGAATCGAGCGCGGGGTTCACGTCGAAGCGGGCCAGCTGATCGGCTACGTCGGCGATAGCGGCAATGCCGAGTGGACCGGATCGCACTTGCACTTCGAGTTGCACTCGCCTGAAGGAAAGGTCAACCCCTATCCCCACCTGATCGAAGCGATGCCGGCATCCGGCGTCGACCTCGATGCTGAACCGCCATGCCCTGAGGGTGAGACCTGTGACTCTGTTGCCCTCGTGGGTAGCGATGCCCGATTCCACATGATGCGCGAGGTCATGTGGAACAGCGATCAAGCGACGTTCTTCTACGGCGACCCGGGCGACTTCGCCCTCATGGGCGACTGGGACTGCGACGGGACCGCCACGCCGGCGATGTACCGCACCAACAATGGGTTCATGTATCTGCGCAACTCGAACAGCCAGGGAATCGCCGAGGTCGACTTCTTTTATGGCGACGCCTCAGACATCCCGCTCGCAGGCGACTTCAATGGCGACGGCTGCGACACGCTCGCCATCTACAGGCCCGCAGAGGGCAAGGTCTACGTCAAGAACAGCCTCGGATCGGGGATCGCCGACCACGAGTTCGAATTCGGCAACCCCGGCGATAAGCCATTCGTTGGCGACTTCGACGGCGACGGTATCGACACGGTGGGGCTGCATAGAGAGAGCACCGGATTCGTCTACTTCCGCAACAGCAACGACACCGGCGTAGCCGACTTCGAGTTCTTCTACGGAGATCCCGGCGACAAGATCCTTGCCGGCGACTGGGACGGCAACGGTGACGACACCGTCGCCGTCTACCGACCGTCAACCGGCATGCTTTACCTCAAGTTCGAGAACGGCGAAGGAGCTGCCGACCACACGGTGCCAGTCGGTGACGACTGGACGGCAGCGCTGGTGGCGCCGTCGAACCACGCCGGCTACACCGATCCTGAACCCGATCCCGACCCACCGCCAGAGACCGAGTGGCCGCCAGCGGTCGAGGCGTGGCGCCCGTTGGTTGGCGAGCACTTCCCGGCCGAGCTCGTCGAGGATGCCCTCGCCGTCATCTCCTGTGAAAGCAACGGCGACGCTGCCATCACCAACCCAACGAGCGGCGCCGCCGGGCTGTTCCAGTTCATGCCCTCGACGTGGGACTGGGTTGCCGGCGAGATCGGGTTTGACGACTACGCCAGCGAGGCCCCCTACAACGGCGCCGCCAACATCGAAGCGGCAGCATGGCTCGTCCAATACTCACTCGACGGTGGCCAATCTGCCTGGCACCACTGGAACTGCAAGCCCTAGAGACCGAGGCGGTCCGCCAGCAGGGATCGATGGTGGGCTGGGGTCCCCAACAGCAACTCTGACGTCTTCGCCCTCTTGAAGTAGAGGTGAGCGTCGTGCTCCCAGGTGAAGCCGATGCCGCCGTGGATCTGGATGTTCTCAGAGGCGCAGAAGAAGTAGGCCTCCGAGCAGTACGACTTGGCCAAAGGCGCCACGACCCCGAGCTCATCGTTGTCCTCGGACGCGGCCCAGCCTGCGTAATAGGCGGCCGACCGCGCAGACTCGAGCTGCACCAGCATGTCGGCGCACTTGTGCTTGACGGCCTGGAACGATCCGATGGGGCGACCGAACTGCACACGCACCTTGGCGTACTCGACCGACATGTCAAGACACCGCTGTGCTCCGCCGACGCACTCGGCGGCGAGGGCCACGGATGCCAGGTCGGTGACCTTGGTGAGCGTCTCCCAGCCAGATCCCTCGGTGCCGATCATCGAGGAGTTGGGCACGCGAACACCCTCGAAGGTCACCCGGGCTTGCTTGCGGGTCATGTCCATGGTTTCGAGTCGCGACCTCGTCACGCCGGAGGCCTCACCATCGACAACGAAGAGACTCACGCCGGAAGGAGTGCGGGCAGCAACAACAAGGGAGTGGGCCGTGTGCCCGTCGACGACGTACATCTTGGTTCCGGTGAGAACGAAATCGTCACCGTCGGCGACGGCCTGCATCTCGATGCCAGACTCATCCCAGCGCCCGGACTCCTCGAGCTGCGCCAGCGCCAGCCGCCGTTCACCGGCAGCAACCTCTGGAAGCAGCTCCTTGCGTTGTGCCTCGCTTCCGCCGACGAGAAGGGCGTTGGCTCCCAGCACAACTGTTGAGAAGAACGGAGAGGGGAACAGGGCTGCGCCCATCTCCTCCATGAGGACTACGAGTTCGAGGTAACTGAAGCCAGCTCCACCGTCTGCCTCGGGAATGTGCATCGCCAGCCATCCCTGGTCGGCAATGTCCGTCCACAAGCCGGCGTCGAAGCCCTCCTCGGACTCCATGATCTCCCGAACAACGGCCGAGTCCGCCTTATCGGTGAGGAAGCGGCGCGTCGTGTCGCGGAGCATCTCCTGCTCGGCGCTGAAGGCGAAGTCCATACGAGAAAGCTAGTCCGCCCGGGCGCATGCCGACCAATGACCCGTACTACGAGCCGTCACCTCGGTGACCGGAGAGAGTGCCGTCGGTCACCGGCTCGCGAGAGAATTGCTCGGCACGCTCCTAGCCTGCGGCACCGACGGACAGGAGGCGCATGGAATTCGGACTGATGCTGGAGCCCCAGATGGGCATGACGTATGTCGAACTGGTCACTGCCGCCAAGTGGGCCGAGTCGCGTGGGTTGGACGCATTCGCCAGAGCCGACCACCTCTTCTCCTCACGGGAGACCCCTCACGTCACCGAGGCCTTCACCTCACTTGCTGGCGTCGCCCTCGAGACCGAGTCGATCGAGCTCTGCGTCATGGTGACGCCGATCAGCTTTCGCCACCCGGCCATCATCGCCAAGTCCGCCGCCACACTCGACGAGATGTCTGGGGGCCGCTTTCGGCTCGGTGTTGGAACGGGCTGGATGGACCTCGAGCACGATGCCTTCGGCCTGGAGCTATGGCCGATGAAGGAGCGCTTCGAGCGGCTCGAGGAGACGCTCGGATACCTCAGGGCTGCCTTTGCCGATGGCGCCGCTGGCTTCAGCGGCACTTACTACAAGCTCGACAAGATCGACGTCCGCCCCAAACCAATCAACCTGCCCATCGTCGTCGGAGGGTCTGGGCCGACCAAGACCCCCTTCTTGGCAGGCACCTACGCCGACGAGTTCAACATCGGAATCAGAGATCCCGCGACCCTGGCCGACCGGATCGGCAAGGCTCGCGCCGCCGCCGAGAAGGCAGGAAGGGATCCGGACGCCATCAAGTTCAGCGTCGTCGGTCCAGTGCTCACGGGCACCGATGAATCTGCCTACCAGCAGCGGCTCGCCGCAGCTGCGGCATCCCGGGACCGCAGCCCGTCGGAGCATGAGGATGCCTGGCGGTCGGCAGGAATCCCGGTCGGCACTCAGGAGGCAGTGCGCCAGGTCATCGAGGACATCGCCGCCGTCGGGGTGCAGCGTTTCTACCTGCAGCACTTCACGGTCCCAGATCTGACCGAGTTCGAAGAGGTGTTCGACTCACTCGGTGCCTAGCGCCGACAGCGTCAACATTCCCCTGCTCCGGCCAACGTCGGGCCGATACACTTTCGACATGCCCGCCGCCCCACTGTTGTTCATCGACGACCTGCACGCCTCCGTTGAGGGCGTCGAGATCCTCAGAGGCGTCACCCTTGAGATAGACCGCGGCGAGATGCACGTGCTCATGGGACCCAACGGGTCGGGTAAGTCAACCCTGGGCAACGTCCTCATGGGCCATCCCGCCTATCAGGTGACGGCCGGCCGCGTCCTTGTTGACGGCGAGGACATCGCCAAGTTGACACCGACGGAACGCGGCAAAGCCGGCATGTTCCTGGCGTTTCAATACCCCGAAGAGATCCCGGGCGTCTCTGTGGTCAACTTCTTGCGGGCGGCGCTGTCCGCTCGCACCGGCACCGACTACACCATCCTCGAGCTGCGCCTCAAGGTCATGGAGACGATGAAGGAGCTGGGCATGGAAGCCGAGTTCGCCGACCGGTATCTCAACGAAGGGTTCTCAGGAGGCGAGCGCAAGCGCAACGAGGTTCTGCAGCTTGCGGTTCTCGAACCGATGCTGGCGATTATGGACGAGACCGATTCGGGCCTCGACATCGACGCACTGCAGATGGTGGCCGAGGGCATCGAGAGGACCTCCTCACCAGACAGGGGATTTCTGGTCATCACGCACTACCAGCGGCTTCTCGACTACCTGACACCCGAGTTCGTGCACGTATTCGTCGATGGGCGTATCGTGGCAAGCGGCCCCCCCGACCTGGCGACCCAGGTCGAAGAAGGAGGGTACGAATCCTTCAAGGAGGGGGCGAAGTGATAGAAGACTGCCGAGCCGACTTCCCGATCCTCGACACCAAGATGAACGGTCATCCGCTCGTCTATCTCGACTCGGCTGCCACGACACAAAAGCCGGTCCAGGTGCTTGACGCCATGGACGACTACTACCGCACTGCCAACGCCAACGTTCACCGCGGCGCCTACGCCATCGCAGCAGACGCCACCGACCGCTTCGAAGGGGCTCGCGCCAAGATCGCCGCCTTCGTCAATGCAGGATCACCCAACGAGGTCATCTTCCAGCGGGGAACGACATCGGCCATCAACACCATCGCCTACGGCTGGGGCCTTTACCGGCTCAAGGAGGGCGACAGCATCGTCCTCACAGGCATGGAGCACCACGCCAACATCGTCCCCTGGCAGTTGATCTGCAAGTTCACCGGGGCCCGGCTGCGCTATCTGCCCATGGCCGACGACTACACAGTCGATACCTCAGACATCGAGTCGACCATCGATGAAACCACCAAGATCGTCGGCTGCTCTGGTATGTCGAACGTGTTGGGCACCATCGGCCCGATCGCGGAGGTCGTCGAAGCCGCCAAGGCTTTCGATGCCATCGTGGTCGCAGACGGGGCGCAGTCCGTTCCGCACATGCCTACCGATGTCCAGGAGCTCGGCGTCGACTTCCTGGTCTTCGGTGCTCACAAGATGCTTGGACCGACCGGTGTCGGGGCCATGTGGGGACGGCCCGATCGCCTCGAGGAGATGGAGCCGGCAGAGGGCGGCGGAGAGATGATCCGCGACGTCAAGCTCTACGAGTCCCGCTGGGCGAGCGTTCCCCACAAGTTCGAGGCGGGGACGCCGGCCATTGCCGAGGCCATCGGCTTTGGAGCCGCCGTCGATTACCTCTCGGAACTGGGGATGGAGGCCGTTCGCGAGCACGAGATCGAGCTCACCCGGTATGCACTCGACAGGCTCAAGGAGGTCCCCGAGCTCAAGGTGTATGGGCCAGACGACACTGCCAAACGCGGCGGCGCTGTTTCCTTCACGCTGTCCGACATCCATCCACACGACATGGCGACGATCCTCGACGAGGAGGGCATCGCAGTGCGGGCCGGTCACCACTGCGCCAAGCCACTTATGGAGACCATCGGAGTTCCGGCGACCGCGCGCGCTTCGTTCTATGTGTACAACACAGCGGCTGACGTAGACAGCCTCATCGACGGACTCCAGAGATCACGGGAGGTGTTCGGTGTCAGTTGAGGAGCTCTACCGAGAGGTGATCCTGGATCACTACCGCAAGCCCCGGCATGCGGGCGAAGTGGCTAACGCCGACATCACCGTCGAGGGGATCAACCCGTCCTGTGGCGACGAGCTCTTCCTATCGCTGCGCTACGAAGGCGACGCCATTGCCGATGCGGCCATAACCGGCACCGGGTGCTCCATCAGCCAGGCATCGGCTTCGATGATGACAGACGCCATCATCGGTAAGACGGTCGCCGAGGTCGACGAGTTGTTGAGCCTCTTCAAGAAGATGATGACGATCAGCGAGGGAGACGCCGGACTCGACCCGGACCGGCCCGGGGCGGTGCTCGGAGACATCGAAGCTCTTCAGGGTGTAAGCAAGTTCCCCGTTCGGATCAAGTGCGCCGACCTGGCGTGGACCGCCCTCGAGGACGCCCTCAGCCAGCGCTGAGCCAGTTGCCGGCACGCCTTTCGAGGGCGACGGATATCTGATCCCGCACCTGCCGGTAGACCGCGCCGCTAAGCCCGTATGGGTCCGGCACCGAATCGAGCAGCTCCACTGTCGCCTCGGGGAAGTGCTCGGCGATGTAGTCGACGTGCTCTTGGTCGAGTGCCACGAGGAGATCAGCATCGGCAACGACTTCCGCCGTCAGTTGACGAGAACGATGCCACCGCATTGCGACGCCGATCTCTGCAGCGGCATCTATGGCTTGGCGCGTGGCGAGGTGACCTTCCACGGCATACGTCCCTGCAGAAGCGAACTGAACCAAGCCGCCATGCCGCTTCTCCAACTGAGTCGCTATCGCTTCCGCCATTGGGGAGCGGCAGATGTTGCCGGTGCACACGAACACGATCACGCACTCACCGTAGTGACCCTCAAGTCCTTCATCTGGCGCGCCGTAGAAGTGGTAACCACTCGCCGAGAGGTCTATGACGACGCCATCCCAGTCCTGCTGTCCGCCCCCGGGAGACGGCCGCTTCACAGGTAGCCTCGGCCGATGAGTCCGACCGTTGCCGTCATCCCCGCCGCCGGTCGTGGTACCCGCATGCGACCGGCCACCAGGGTCATCCCCAAGGCATTCCTGCCGCTCATCGACCGTCCCTCGATCCAGTACGCCGTCGAAGAGGCGGCCGCCGCTGGGGCTACCGAGATCTTCACGGTCGTCGACCCCAATGTCGCCGCGTTGATAGAAGGGCACTTCGCGGAAGAACTCCCCGGCCTCGTCGGAGTGACCGTTATGCCCGTTGTCCAGGCTGAGCCCCTCGGCCTAGGTCACGCAGTTAGTTGCGCCGCCGCAGCGGTTGGCGATCGACCGTTCATGTGTCTGCTGGTCGATGAGCTCCTGCGACCCGGCAGAGACGTGCTGGGACGGCTGGTAGCCGCGGCGGGATCCGGATCGGCGGTCGCCCTACGGACCGTTGATGACCCGGACCTGCTGAGCCGCTACGGGATCGTCGGCAAGGGGAAAACCCATGCGGACGGTTCTTTCGAGGTGACGGGTGCCATCGAAAAGCCTGCTAGCGGTGAGGCGCCATCGAACCTCGCGCTGGTGGGGAGATACCTCTTCCACCCGGAGGTCTTCGCAGCGTTGTCGGGTCTGGAGCCGGGCTACGGCGGGGAGATCCAACTCACGGACGCCATCGACCGACTCGCCGGCCGCTGTCGTGGCATCATCGCCGACGATGACCTCCTCGACGTGGGGAACCCGCTCGGCATGGCGAAGGCGAAGCACCTGCTGGCGTCGCAGCACCCCGAGTGGGGCGAGGAGTACCGGAAGTTCACCGACAACGGGAACTAGGCGCCGACGATCCCACCCTCGGTCATCTTGCGAACATCGAGAGAGGCGTCTAGCTCGTCTGGAGGGAGTACCTCCATCTCCAAGGCGACGTCACGTACCGTGCGACCAGAAGCAAAGGCCTCCTTGGCGACCTTGGCCGCCAGGTCGTAACCGATCTTCGGAGCAAGCGCCGTTACGACGATGATGTTGCGCTCCAACAACTCCGTTGTTCTGTCTTCGTCCGCCACCAGTCCCTCGATGGCCTTCTCACGCAGCACCGTTGCCGCGCTACCGAGGATCTCGGCCGATTCGATGAGGTTGTGAGCCAGCACCGGCATCATCACGTTGAGTTCGAAATTGCCATTGGCGCCTGCCCAGGCGACGGCCGTGTCGTTGCCGATCACCTGAGCGGCCACCATCATCGTCATCTCGCAGATGACCGGATTGACCTTGCCCGGCATGATCGAAGACCCCGGCTGCAGCTCCGGGAGCTTGATCTCGGAGATGGCAGAGCGCGGACCGCTGGCCAGCCAACGCAGGTCGTTGGCGATCTTGAAGAGAGATACTGCCACTGTGCGGGTAGCTCCAGAGGCGCTCACCGCAGCATCCTTGGAGCCCTGAGCCTCGAAGTGATCGTCGGCCTCGCGCAGGTCCCACCCGGTCTGGGCAGCCATCGCCGCAATGACCCCGGGGGCGAATTGTGCTGGGGCGTTGATTCCCGTGCCGACGGCCGTCCCGCCGAGCGGCAGTTCCTCGAGCTCGACCGCTGCTGCCCGCAGGCGAGCGGCGCCCTTGCGAACCATGGCGGCATATCCGCCGAACTCCTGGCCGAGGCGAACCGGTGTGGCGTCCATGAGGTGGGTCCGTCCCGACTTCAGGATGTGGTCGAATTCGGTGGCCTTCGCCGCCAGCGCCTCTGCGAGCGCATCAAGGGCAGGGATCGTCGACTCCCGTAGCGCCGCCAGCGACGCCAGATGAATCGCGGTCGGGATGACATCGTTGGAGGACTGCGACGGGTTGACGTGATCGTTGGGGTGGACGAGCTTCACCGACCCGAGGCCGCCGCCGAGATGCTCCGTTGCCCGGTTGGCAATCACCTCGTTGGCGTTGGTGTTGGTCGAGGTTCCCGAGCCCGTCTGGAAGATGTCGAGCGGAAAGTGACCGTCGAAATCCCCTGCCGCAACTTCTGCTGCCGCCTTCACAACGGCCTCGGTCGTCGGCTCGTCGATGATCCCGAGGGTGAGGTTGACCTTGGCCGCCTCTCCTTTGATGACACCGAGAGCCCAGATGAACCTCCGGCTGAAGCGGAGCTTCGAGATCGGGAAGTTGTCGACCGCTCGCTGGGTGGAGGCGCCGTAATAGGCGTCTTCCGGTACCTCCACCTCGCCCATCGAGTCCCGTTCAACCCTCATGGTCTTGAGGTTAGGACGGGTCGTCTAGAGCGCAGCCGTCACAGTCGTCCAGAAGTCGTCCCAGCGATCGCGATGCATCGAGTGGCTCCCCATCACCTGAACGAATGTCACGGCCGGGTTGGTGGCGAGTTCGTTACCGAACCACGTCGGGATCATTGACCCCTTATCGGGGTCGGCGCCTATGACGGTCGTGGGGACCTGGAGCGCCGCAACTTGTTGGCGGAGGTCCCAGGGGTCGTTCTGGGTGAAAGCCAACTCAACCACCTCAGGCCCGCAGCGCTGCAGCGCCTCGGCCTTGGTCTCGGCATCCTGTCGTGGCCACTCCGGGGACTTGGCAGCGAGGCGATCTGCGGTGATGTCGCCCTTGAAGTCATCTTGCAACCAAGCGATAGCCAATGGCAGATTCGGGATCACGATCGCCGGGTCCTCGAGGATGAGCTGGCGCGTCCAGGTGGGCTCGCCGGCCGACGCGATGGTGGCGACAGCTCCTCCCATCGAGTGGCCGAGAACTACGTCCCAGGAGTCGCCAAGCGCCAGCACGTCAGCCACATAGGCCTCCAGGTGGTGGTCATCACTCTTGGGGCTGTGGCCATGGCCCCTCAGGTCCGCGGCTACCACTGTGAAGCCGAGTTCGGCGGCAGCGGGACCGAGCCGCCACCAGCCAGCGGCGTCCGAGGTGATGCCGTGGAGCAAGAGCATTGACCGCGGACCGTCGCCCCAGGTGATCGTGTTGAGCTCGAGCGCCATCGAGGGACGGTAGTTGGCTGGAGCTGGCGGAAGCCGCTCCTAACTAGGAGCGGTGCAGGGATCCTCAGCCAGGGCGGAAGAGAGGAAGGGCGTCTGCACCCTCCAGAATCGGCTCCGATTCAGTCAGATCCGCCAGGTGAGTCGCCAGCTCCTGGGACTTCTCGATGTTCCACCCCATCCACGAGCGCGTGATCGTGCCGTCCTCAACCAGGAAGAGCGCGGGTACGGCCTCGATGTCGAACGCCAGCGAGGCCTCGAAGTCGGGAACGTCGTAGGCGACGTTCATTTCGATGCCATTGTCGGCAAAGAACTTCTGCGTGGTCGCAACGTCGTCCTGGGAGACGCCCACGACCGGAATCTGGGAAGCCCAGTGCTGATACACCGGCAACGCGATCTGGCAGGTTCCACAGGATTCTTTGAAGAAGACGAGTAGGGCCGTGCCCTGCCCCGCCACCTCGGCGACAGAGGTCGGTCCATCCGTAAGGACGGTGGCGCTCGGCAGGCGATCGCCAACACCGATCATGAGCCAAACTCCTTTCGCAGGTCGTCGTAACCGCCGTCCTCGAGCTCGGCAGCCAGTTCCGGTCCTCCCGACTTCACGACCCTGCCGGCGATCATGACGTGGATGCGGTCTACCGAGAGGTACTGCAAGATCCTGCTGTAGTGGGTGATGATGAGCACACCCCGGTCCGGGCTGCGCAGGGCCTCGATCGCAGCCGCAACCTGGCGCACGGCGTCGATGTCGAGGCCGGAATCGATCTCGTCGAAAATGGCAACTCGTGGCGACGCTGCCATCAGCTGCAGGATCTCCGAACGCTTCTTCTCTCCCCCGGAGAGCCCCTGGTTGACGGGTCGGTCGAGGAACTCGACAAGATCAAGCGACTCCGCAGCAGACTCGACGCCAGTCCAGAACTCGTCGCCGCTGCCCATCTCCGCCAGCAACTCGCGCAGCGAGATCCCCGCCAGTTCGACGGGGTACTGGAAGGTCTCGAACAACCCGGCGTGTGCTCTCTCGTCGACCGCCCGGCCAACCATCTCATCGTCACCGATCTTGGCCGATCCCGTCGTCGAGTAGTCAGACTTTCCGGCCAGCACATGGCACAGGGTCGATTTCCCGGATCCGTTGGGGCCCATCAGGGCGTGCAGCTCCCCGAAGGGAACCTCGAGGTCGACCCCTCGCAGGATGTCGAGCGAGCCAATGCTCGCTTCCAAGCCGGAGACGGCAAGCGCGCTCATGCGCCTTCCCCGGTTGCGATAACGAATACCTCTCCGTCTGTGACCTCGACCTCGTACGTCGGCACCGGCTGCGTGGCTGGGAACGATCCCGGTTTGCCGGTGGTCACGTCGAACTCAGAACCGTGGCGCGGGCACTCAACCTCGGTGCCGAACAGCTCTCCCTCGGCAAGAGAGGCCTCGGCATGTGAGCAACGGTCGCCGATGGCATAGAGATCGTCCCCGATGCGGAAGACGGCGATCCTGGTCTCACCGTCTTCGACCTTGGTGCCAGCACCATCAGGCAGATCCTCGAGCATGCCAACTCGGAGTCTCATACGCGGCCCTCTTCCTGGGCGGCGATGTACTTGGCATTGACCCGCTCCCGAACCGGGGCGGCCAATGCCTGCGTGGGAAGGCGCTTGAGAGCTTCTTCGAAGAATCCCCTCACCTGCAGCCGGTCCGCTCGCTTCCTCTCCAGCCCCCGGCTCATGAGGTAGTAGCGCTGTTCCTCGTCCAGGGGCCCAACGGTCGAAGCATGACCGCACTTGACGTCGTTGGCCAGAATCTCGAGGTTGGGAACGGATTGTGCCTCGGCACCATCGGAAAGCACCAGGTTGCGGTTGGTCTGATACGCGTTGACCCGCTGTGCCTCTGGCTCGATCCTGATGAGGCCGGTGAAGACCGAGTCGGCGTCGTCCTCGACCGCCCCTTTGAGAAACATGTCGGAGTTGGTGTTGGGGGCGCGATGGTTCATGAAGGCCCGGTAGTCGAGAACCTGTTCGCTGTCACCGAAGTAGAGGCCAGACACCTTGCCGGTGCTCCCCTTGCCGTTGAGCTCCATTGTCAGGTGGAGACGGGCCAGCTCACCACCGAGACCGACCTCGCCGAGGTGCAGCGATGCGTCGCGCTCTGCGGCCATTCGCAGTTGCGAGATGCCCGTGGTCTGAGGGCCCCACTCCTGGACTGCCGTCAGGGACAGGCGCCCGGCAACGTCGGCCTCTATCTGGGGTACAACGAGGATCGACCCCTCAGGTGACCTGTAGTGAACGACAACGGCGGCGTCTGCGTTGTCCTCGACCAGTATCGAGATCCGAGGAAAGGTGATGGTGCCGGGCGTCGTCGCCTGGACATCGATGTAGAACGGCGCGTCTGCGGTGGTGTTCGCCGGCACGTGGAGAAACACCCCATCGCTCCCGAAGGCATGGTGCGCTGCCGAGAAGCGGTCGAGGTCCGGTGCGATGCCACGGCCGATGACGCGCTGCGCAACTTCGGCGTGGTCGGCGATGGCGGTCCTTGTCGAAACGAAAGTCGGCCCGCCATCGGAGGTGATATCCACACAGTGGCCGTCGATAACGACAGCTCTCCCGGCCATGTCGACGAAGGAGCCGTCGAGCTCGGTGTCAGTGGCAAGAGGATCGCCCGGTCCTTCTGGCACCATGAACTCGGCGATGTCGAAGTCGAGTTCGACGTAACGCCACTCCTCAGCGCGAGGATCTGGCATATCCAGCTTCTGATAGAGCTTGAACCCCTCAGCGCGCTTCTCGGAGACCCAGTCCGGGGAGCCGGCGGCGAGGCGCTCGACCGCTCCCTCATCGAGGGGCAACATCGCGGGGCCTTCGTTGACGACCGTGGAAGGATACGCTGGCACCTCAGCTGTTCAATAGGTCCTATAGAAGCCGTTACCGCTACCGATAACCGGCTCAGTACAATCAGCCAGCGCTACCACTGGTGCCCGGCCCATGCCGGGCTTTCTCTTTTCTATGACACGATCACTACTCATCGCCGCCGTCCTCGTCCTGTCGCTCTTCGCCACGGGCGGCTCCGCCATGGCAGCCGAGGATCTCCAGTTCGAGCGGTTCCCCCAGCCTGCGCAGACCACGCAATTCCACGATGACTATGGCAACGCCAGGCGAGGCCATCGCCACCAGGGCAACGACATTTTCGGAGCCAAGGGCGACCCCGTGGTCGCGGTGCTCGGCGGTGTCGTCAAGACGATCGACTCAGGCCCCACCGCAGGGAACTTTGTGATCATCGAGCATGCCGGGGGCTGGGAGACTTGGTACCTGCACCTCAACAACGATTCGCCAGGCACCGACAACGGCCGCCTCGGACCTGAGCACGCCATCGGATCCAGGATCGAAGAAGGGTTTTACGTTCCCGCCGGCGGCATCGTCGGCTTTGTGGGCGATAGCGGCAATGCCGAGGGCACAGAGCCCCACACCCATTTCGAGCTGCATCACCACGGCAGCACGGTCAATCCCTATCCCTACCTCATCGGCGTGTGGACCCTGGAACAGCAAGCCATCGAACGCCTAGGTGCCATCCTCTAGCAGGGCTTTGGCTTTGTCGAATATGGAATCCAGCATCGCTTCAGTGAGCCGGCCGGTGAACGTGTTCTGTTGGCTGGGGTGGTAGCTCATCACGATGGTCGGACCGCCGTCCAAGGAGACGATGGATCCGTGCCCGAACGGTGTGCGGGGCCGCGGCAAGACAGCGCCACGCCTGCCGCAGGCCGCCAACGCCTGGACATAGCTGTAGCCACCGAGGCACAACACCACCTGGATTCGAGGTAGCAGCTCCAACTCGGCGTCGAGCCAGGAACGACAGTTGTCTCGCTCGCCGGGCGATGGCTTGTTGTCGGGTGGAGCACACTTGACCGGCGATGTCACGAAGGCGTCGGTGAGCGTCAACCCATCGTCGAGACCTGTCGCTTCGGCTTGGGTGGCGAATCCTGCCCGGAACATCGCTCGATAGAGCCAATCCCCGGAACGGTCTCCCGTGAACATGCGACCGGTCCGATTAGCGCCATGGGCGGCAGGCGCCAACCCCAGTACGAGTAAGCGGCCATCGGGGTCCCCGAACCCCGGAACCGGCCTCCCCCAGTACTCCTCGTCGGCGTAAGCCGCTCGCTTGGTCGCAGCAACTTCCTGACGCCATTCCACCAGCCGCGGACACCGCTGGCACTCGACCAGCTCACCCTCCAGTGTGGCCAACGACCTCACTGGCCCGTTTCCAGCTCCCGCGGATCGAAGATGTTGGTCGAGCTCCACAGCATCCAGCCGAGATCGCGAGCCGTGGCCTCGTCCACCTCAAGGCCAACCTCGGTGGCGCCATACGTGGATGTCTGCAACCACGGCCGCATGATCGCCGACCCCACCAGGCGGGGCAGCCCGTCGTCGAGGGCCCCTCCGACCACCTCCGCCGGATGATCGTTCGGCTCGTCGAATCCGTCCCAACCATCTGTGTAGTGCGTTGGATAGATCATGGGGCTCAGGACATCGACAACCTGGCTGAGTTCCTCGGGCCTCTGACCGATGCCCTGATCGTCCGGGGTCGAGACGGTGATTGCAAAGATGTCGGCGGCGACAGCACATCCGAGCGGATTGAGCCGGGTCCGCGCCTCTCCGAGGAACGCCGCGATCGTGGCGATGCGCACATCCGGGCCACGCCCGGCGTCGAGATCGAGGGCGTCGAGCGGACCGTCTGACGGGAAGCGCACGTAGTCAAACTGGATCTCATCGAAGCCGAGTTCACAGGCCTCGACGGCCAGCTCCAACGGGTAGTTCCACGAGCGCCGGTCTGTTGGATCCAGCCAGCCGGCGCCACGGTTGGTCCGCCAAACTCCGCCGGTCGCGGTGTTACGGGCGGCAAATTCGGGAAACGCTTCGGAAAGATAGGAATCCTGGAAGGTCACGATGCGGGTGATGGCGTATAGATCCGCAGTCTTCATGTCGGCGAGAATCTGGCGGACGTCGAAGCGGACGCTGACGGCGCCGATGGCGGCAGCTGTCGGTGAGTCGACTCCCCAGCGGACGGTCCCGGACTCATCCTTGGTGTCGATGACGAAGGCGTTGACGTCCGTTTCTGCAGCCATTTCGAGGAACTGAGCCCATATCGCAGGGTTGCCTGCGTTGTCGGCCGTAACGCGCAGGGCCCGCACCATCCGCGGCTCCAGAACGAAGGCTTCGGACGACGAGCTACCGGACCACTCGCGACTCTCCGACTCCCAGGCGGCGCGGCGCACTGTCATTAGCCCCTCGGTTGCTCTGACCAGCCGGTAGCTGCCATCGCTTCCCGTGACGGAAGATGCATCGTTGAGGGCGACGGATGCACCTTGCACGGGTATGCCGCCCCGGGTCTTGACCGTCCCCGTGAGGATGACGGGGCTGATCGCCACGGTGAGCGGGCCCTCCTCGGGAAGCGCTTCGACATCCACCCTGGTCGGCTCGAAACCGGACGCGTCGGCCCGCACCGTGATCGTCTTCTCATACCAGTCCGTCGATGCCGCGCCGCTCTCGTCAGGGGACGCGACATCGCCGTTGAACGCGATCACAGCATCTGGAATCACCGACCCGTCCTCCGTCGATAGCGCGACTACGACAAGTTGGGGTATCGGGGGCCCGGGGTCGCGGGCGCTCTCCCCGATCACCAGCAGGGATGGGCCGGCGCAAGCCGCCATGGCGAGAGCCATCGCCAGAGCCACAGTGGGAAGTCGAGACATCACCAGACGAGGTTACTTTCCTGGTCAGTCAACGGCTTGGGCTGTTAGCGTTCGGCTGACAGGACTGGGGGTTGAAGCTGGCGCAACCACAGAGTGATGGACCTGACTCGGTCGGGCTCTACCTGGGCGAGATCGCGGCTCACGACCTCCTGACCGCAGACGACGAGGTTCGCCTTGCTCGCCTCATGGAGAAAGGCCGGGCGGCCAAGCGGCGGCTCGAGCAACAGGGCGGGCAACGCCTCTCCGTGACCGAAAGGCGCCAGCTGCGAACTGCCGTCGAGGCTGGAGACCAGGCACGCGACGATTTCATCCGCTGCAATCTCCGGCTCGTCATATCGATCTCCAAGCGCTACATGGGCCGCGGGCTCGACATCCTCGACCTGGTGCAAGAGGGCAACCTCGGTCTGATTCGAGCGGTAGAGAAATTCGACTGGCGAAGGGGCTTCAAGTTCTCCACATACGCCACGTGGTGGATCCGTCAGGCCATAACAAGGGGCCTTGGCAACTCAGGGCGAACCATCCGCCTCCCCGTGCACATGGTGGACATCGTGCGCACGGTTCAGGAGACAACGATCAGTCTGACCGATGCCCTGCACCGTGCGCCAACGGTCAGCGAGATCGCGCAGGCCAGCGGCATCAGTCCCGAACGCGTGCTCTTCGCCCAGCAAGCTCCCGCCAACATGACGTCCCTTGACCGCCAGGTCGGGGAGGACGCCGATGCTGCGTTCGGGGACTTCATCGAAGACGAAGGCGCCGTCGACCCCTTCGCGATCGCTGCCGAACAGGCAAGGCGGACCCGCCTCCTCAGAGCCCTGACGTCCCTCGGCACCCTGGAGCGAGCCGTGATGATCGCTCGGTTCGGACTCGACGGAGCCGAGCCCAGGACCCTCAACGAAGTGGCAGACGCCACTTCGTTGACGAGAGAACGTGTGCGCCAGATCGAGGCTCGCACGCTGGGCAGGCTTCGCCACCCAAGCGCCAACTTCGGACTCGAAGGCCTCGCCTAGCGATCTAGGCGCGCCGGGCTCGAACCAGAGTGTCGATGGCGATACCGGTGACTCCAGACCGGTCGACCGGCCGCTCCACCGCTTCCGCTTTCTCGATCTCCAGGCCGCCGGTCATGTCCGTGATGTCGGATGGTCGATACAGCAACTCAGGGACCTGAGGTCCGCCGATGCCCTTTTCGATGTTGTCGGTGTGATGACCGACGACAAGCAGCGTCCCGCCGACGGCTAACCCCGCGCAGGCGTTCGCCAGGGCTGATCTCAGCTGGTCATGCGGCAGGTGAAGGTAGAACACGGCTACCAGGTCGAATGCAGGCTCCGGCTGGTAGGTAGTGGCGTCCTCGACCAGCCAATCGATCTCGAGACCGGCCTCCTGCGCCAGCTCGGTGCCCTTCTGGATGCCCACCGCCGACGAATCAACAGCAGTGACGCGCCATCCCTTTGTAGCTAGCCAGATGGCATTGCGGCCCTCGCCACAGGCAACGTCCAGGGCGGCTCCAGGCGCCAGCTCCCCCACCTCTGATACCAGGAATCTGTTGGGCTGCGCCGTCCACAACAGACCTTCGGCGGCGTAGCGCTGGTCCCAGTCCATCACTGCTCTCGGCTGCTGCGCTTCTCCTTCTTCGCCTGACGCTTTTCCTTCAGGGTCTTGGAAGCCACCTTCTTAGTGGAGCTCTTCGCCTTGTCTTTGTTGGCCATAAATGCCTCCTGGTGGTGCATTTTAGGGGAATCCGTGCCGGCACTTCGACATCTGCGTGAATGGCGGTTTACCCTCACCACATGGACCTATACGCACGCGTCAACATCCTCGGCGGTCGAGCCGTCCGCCTCCCCCAAGGCGACATCGATAACGCCATCAGCCTCGACGCCGATCCTCTTGCTCGGGCAGAGGGTTGGGTGGACAAGGGGGCAGACAGGCTGCACATCGTCGACCTAGACGCCGCGGCCCACGGCGACTACCGCAACCGCCCCCTGATCGAATCGATCGTCGCCGGGGTCAAGGTGCCGGTCCAGGTGGCAGGCGGAGTACGGACGCAGGTGGAGGCCGAGCGTCTGCTCGAGGGTGGGGCGTGGCGGGTGGTCATGGGTACAGCTGCGCTGACCGAACAGAACCTGGTGTGGGATCTATGCCGCAAGTATCCGGGGAAAGTCGCCGTAAGCCTCGACGTGCTGCCGGATGAGGAACTACTCGTTCGTGGTTGGAAAGAGCACAGTGGCCAGTACCTCGAGGAGACCCTCATCGAGATGTCGTCTGGTGGCGCCGCCGCCTTCCTGGTGAGCGAGGCACTCCGCGATGCTCTGGCGGAGCCGCCCAACTTCGAAGTCCTCCTGTCCGCCCTGGCTGCCGTTGACGAGCCAGTCATCGCCGCCGGTGGCGTACGCAACCTCGACGATCTGGCCCAGCTCAAAGCGTTGAGAGAGAACGGCAAACAACTCGGGGGCGTCGTTGTGGGACGTGAGGTCACCGAGGGCCGCTTCACCATGGACGAGGCCGCGAAACTGCTGGCGGGCTAGTCGCTGCTGGAGCCGGAGTCTCCGGATGTAGAACCGGAATCCCCCGAGCTGGAATCACTCGCAGAAGCCGCCTGATCCTTGTCGGGCGACCTGTAGACGGAGGTCTGCTTCTTGCTGAGCCCCTTGTGCTTGGGGCACGCCGCAACGGTTCCATCTCGCCACTTCCCGTTGCAGTAATGGCTCGTGGCCATCGATGCTCTCCTCTCGAAGGCGAGAGCGTACCGCGTCTGCCCCTTTCGCAGCTAGCTTCGGCCACCCACGCCGAGGAGGCGAAGTGACGGAGCCCACCAAGGAATACAGCGCCCGAATCCGGGTCAGGCTCACCGATGACCTGCTGCCGGCACCGATGCTCTCCAAGGCCGAACTCGAGGTCCACCTCGTCGAAGCTCTGGAAGTTGTCAACCCGGACACTCCAATCGTGTCGGTGACCGTTCACGACCCATCCGACACCAGAACACGTCGCCGCTAGCTCGCAGGGATTGAGCAGCGGTTCATCCCTGTGGCTTGCGTCGCGACTCCTTTGAGGAACGCCAGGCATGGTTGCTAAGGAGGGGGTTCGGTGTACTTCGCCGACCCGGATGATCCCGACGCCTTCTTCTCACAAACTGGCTTCGCGTTCGCCGACGAGTTCACCTCGTTCGATCGCGACGAGATTCGGGGCCAGCTTGAGTCCGGCGACGGCCTCCCCGACTACGGCGGCTCCGAGGACGAGTTCATGGATTTCTTGGACTTAATACCTGCTCCTTAGCCCTGCGAGGTAGGCGTGTAATCGGGGTCTGGCTTTCTGCGCGAACGGAGGAACCACGACGGGCCGCAAGCTCCTGAAAGTACTCCTGTGGGTCCTCGCCGCTCAGATCATCGGATTCATCGTCGGCACGACGATCTCCAGGAAGATGACCCGAGCCGAATCCAGCGACGTAGGGGGAGGGTGTCGACCGCGCACAGCCTCGATCCAACGGTTGTTAGGGAACGAAAGCAAAGGCGCCGGCGAAGAAAGGCAGGTCGATGCCGGACTGGAACTCCAGGGTGTCCGGGTCGAAAGAAAGCGCCTGGCTGTCGGTGGAGTTGACGACCCAAACGGCGTCGTTCGTAACGAGGATCGGATAGGGAATTCCGGCCGCGCCGCTGCCAACATCAACCCTGCCGAGTTCCTCACCTGTAGCCGGATCGAATTTGATGAGCACTGCCTCAAGGCCCTGCGTTGCCCACAGGGATCCGAAAGCTGATTCGAGAACCACAGCGTCATCCCTGATCCCGCCGATCTCGAACAGATCCAAAACCACACCGGTAGAAGCGTCCAGCTTGGCAATCGCTGCGACAGGCGATGTCAGGCCGTCCGGCGTCGCTGGCCTGATTCCACCGATCCACAGAGCACCCAGGCCGACGAGCATCGAGTGCGCTATCACCCCAGAGTCAACCGGTTCTCCGACCGTCACCGCGGTTGGATCAACCCGCCTAACCGTGGTGGACGACTCGAGGTCGCCGCCGCTAACCCAAACGTCGTTTCCTGATGCGGCCACGAGGGTGTAGTAGGTGGGAGCCGGTGGAACGGCACTTCCTCTCACCGTCATTCCATCCCGCTCGATGGCGACCAACTGTGAATCTGCTCCAATGAGGCCAGCGATCACCCAAGCCGTGTCGTCAGTAACCGAGAGGCCTGCGAACTGACCGGGAAGGGCCGCGGTGCCGTTCTCGTCTCCGGAAGCCGCATCGACGGACACCAATGACCCGGGAGCCTCTGAGAACCAAAGGTCGCCCTGCGCCACCGTTAGGCCATAGGGGCTGTCGTAGCCGTCGACGAACGCTCCCTGAGTCTCGGCAAGTAGGTCGACGACATCGATTCCGAGTCCTGTCGCCACGAAGATCTGGGTCCCGTCGCTCGTGGTCTCGCTTCCGGTGCCCTCAGAATCCACGCCCCCATCGGAGTCGTCAGATCCTGCTGCGGTGGAATCCGATCTGCTACCAGTGTCGAAAGGCGAGTCGCCGGACCCGCCCCCGCAGGCCGCAAGAAGAAGCGTCAATGCAACAAACGGAATCCAACGGCGCATGGTTCTCCCCTCGACGCGCCGCGGCACACTACACATTCACCCATCGCGCCGTCAGACCGACCCGAGGCGTGGGATGCGCCCCCGGCGTGCCGCCACGCTTCGACGTCGGGCAGCCGAAGGCGACCTTGACGACCGATTAACGAGGCAACACCTCAGAGGCGTATCGTTCTTCTCAACCGCCAAGGAGGTTGAAGTGGTCGAAGCGTACATTCTGATCCAAACCGAGGTCGGCAAACAGCCCGCGGTCGCGGCGGCGGTCGGTGAGATCGAAGGTGTCCTCACCGCTCACAGTGTTGCCGGACCCTACGACGTGGTCGTTCGGGTCGAGGCCGAGGACGTCGATGCCCTTGGCAAGCTGACATCCTCCAAGGTCCAGGCGATCGATGGGGTAACCCGCACCCTCACCTGCCCAGTGCTTCATTTCTGAAAGGCAGCTAGACGGCGATTCCGGTCAACGATCCTCCTTGCGGGGAGCGGCCTTCTTAACGGTGCGGCGGCGTTGGTGGGGGACAGGTCGGCAGCGAGGGCAATGGCGGGCCGGAGAGCGCACGGGAGTCCCGCAGACTTCGCAGAAGATGAAGAGCATCATCGCCATCGACTCCTTTCTGAGGCTTTTGGGCCTTGTGCCTACAACATCGGCAACAGATGCCCGACGGTGAGAAGTATTCGCCAGCCAAGGCGCCGTGACCGAGACCGAGGTCGGCGATGAGGAGTCCTGCTGCGAGGTTGCAATAACCCTCGATGACGGCAGCGAAGTAGACGCGCAGCTCGACGAGAAAGTCAACGTCGTTGGCACAGAGCCCGAGGGAGTCGACGAAAACGACTCCGACGGAGATGCTGGCTGAAACCACGCATCGGAGGGATCCGACTAGGCCGGCTCCGCTGGCGACAGCACCTCAATATCCGTTAGCGTCTTCGGGACATGGCCGACGCACTGAAGACAAGCCGCAAGATCTACGACCTGCTGGTGTCGAAGACGACGGCGCCTCCCCCTGCCATGCGTGCCTGGACGGGTGAGACTTGGGGTTCTCCTGACGCAGCCGCGACGATGGTCCTGAATCATCCTGGATCGCTCCGAGCCGCGTTGCTGCCACCTACGGACCTGGTTGCCGGTGAGGCCTACATCTTCGACGACATAGACATCGAGGGCGACCTGGTCGGCATGATGACCTTCGCATCCCAGCTCGATGAACTCCGCCACTCTCGGCTGTCGGTTGCCAGGCTCCTCCGGCTGCTCCGTCGGCTCCCTACAGAGAACCGGCGCAAGGAGGTAATCAGACCTGGTTTCAAGGGCCGCCGGCACTCAACCGAACGCGACGACTCCGCGGTGCGCCATCACTACGACACGGGGAACGAATTCTTCGAGCAGTTCCTCGACCCCGAGATGGTCTACTCATGTGCCTACTACCTCGACCCGACCGAGTCCCTCGAGACTGCCCAACGTCGCAAGCTCGATGTCATCTGTCGCAAGCTGCAGCTCGAGCCCGGCCAGCGCCTCCTCGACGTAGGCTGTGGTTGGGGAGCCCTCGTACTGCACGCCGTCGCCAACTACGGCGTCACCGCCGTCGGCATCACAGTGAGTCCGGCCCAGGCGGCCGAGGCGATGCGCCGGGTAACTCGAGCCGGGCTCGATGATCGGATAACGATCGAGGTACGCGATTACCGCGACGTCACCGGTGAGTACGAGGCCATCTCTTCCGTAGGCATGTTCGAGCATGTCGGTCGCAAACAGCTGGGCGGGTACTTCAGCAAGCTCCACGACCGGCTGGTCCCGGGCGGTGCGTTGCTCAACCACGGAATAACGAATCGGTCGCGATCGAGCAGGTTCCGGCTCCGTCGATCTCGACCGTCCTTCGTCAACACATACGTGTTCCCCGACGGTGAGCTACTGCCGATCGAGATGTCCATCGCCGTCGCCGAGAGAGCGGGATTCGAGACCAGGGACGTTGAGAGCCTGCGCGCTCACTATGCGCTCACCCTTCGGCAGTGGGTCGCCAACCTGGAAAAGAATCGCAAGGCCGCAGTGGAGACCGCCGACGAGACGACGTATCGCATCTGGCGGATGTACATGTCGGGCTCCGTGGCAGCCTTCGAGCTGGCGGACATCTCGATCTACCAGGTCCTCCTCACCAAACCAGACCGACCATGGTCCTTCGGCCGCAGGTGGGCCCTCCCCGCAGACGATGCCGGAGGGGCCACCTCCGAGTCACGAGATGGCTGACGAGTAGCACCGTTGAGGCCGGTACCGTCGATCTGATGGAATTAGGCATTACGACCTTCGCCGAGACATTCGCAGATCCGGATACGGGAACGCTGATAACTCATGGCGACCGACTGCGTCAGGTGCTCGAGGAGGTGGAGGTCGCCGAGGCCGTCGGCTTGGATGTCTTCGGGATCGGGGAGCACCACAGGTCCGACTTCGCCGCTTCATCCCCCGCCACCGTTTTGGCGGCCGCCGCCGGCAAAACAGAATCCATCCGACTGACCCCCGCCGTATCGGTGCTCAGCTCCGACGACCCGGTCCGGGTCTTCCAGGAGTTCGCCACGCTTGACCTCGTATCGTCGGGACGGGCGGAGCTGATGGTCGGCAGAGGCTCTTTCATCGAGTCCTTCCCCCTGTTCGGTTTCTCGCTCGAGAACTACGAAGAGCTGTTCGCCGAAAAGCTCGACCTGCTCCTCACGATTCGGGACAACGAATTCGTGACGTGGTCAGGCAAGTTCCGCCCACGCCTGGAGAACCAGCAGATCTTCCCTCGCCCCGAGCAAGACCCCTTGCCGATCTGGGTCGCGGTTGGTGGAACCCCGCAGTCCATAGTGCGAGCCGCCACGAGGGGGCTACCCGTTGCTCTGGCGATCATCGGTGGCGATCCAGATCGGTTCGCCGTGCTCGCCAACCTGCACCGCACAACACTGCAAGAGTCCGGATTCGACCCGAAGGATGCGCCGCTGGCCGTTCATACTCATGGCTACATCGCAGACACCGATGACCAGGCGGCCGACGAGTTCTACCCCTCCTACGCCGTGGCCATGAGCCGCATCGGCGCAGAGCGTGGCTGGGGCCCCATGACCCGGCTTCAGTACGACGCCATGCGAGGCCCCGGCGGCTCCCTGACCCTCGGCGACCCGAGAACAGTTGCCGACAAGATCCTCCATCTACGCGACATCCTCGGCATCAGCCGCTACATGCTCCATATAAGCGTCGGCACCCTCCCCCACGACAAGGTGCTCCGCACCATCGAGCTCCTCGGAACAGAGGTAGCGCCGCTCGTTCGGGGAACATAGAGCTACGCTCTTCCGCCATGGACACCTGGGATGCGATCACTTCACGCCGACAGGTGCGGAGCTTCACAGACGAACCGCTGGCCGCCGAAGACCTGCGCCAGATCCTCGAAGCGGGCCGCCGCGCCCCCTCGTCGCGCAACGGCCAACCATGGGACTTCGTCGTCGTATCTGATCGCCAGCAGCTCGGACGCCTGTCCGGAGTCTGGCAGGGAGCGACGTGGATGGCCGACTCCACGGCCACGATCGCTCTCGTGATGCCATCAATCGATGATGCGCGCGAGGAGTTGATCGGCCGGTTCGATCTAGGGCAGGCCGCGATGCAGATGATGATCGCGGCCGCTGGTCTCGGGATCGCCACCGGCCAGGCGGCCTGCATGGACCAGCCGCTCGCCCAGGACGTGCTCGGCTTCCCGGACGGCAAGCAGTGTGCTCTCTTGATCGCCCTCGGCTACCCCGCTGATCGTCCGCTGACTCCGATCAAGCGACCTGCACGGCGCGACTACGACGACGTCGTCCATTTCGGAACCTGGTAGCCCGAGGAGGTCACGCCGCGGTGGGCCGCGCCCGACGGTCGGCGAGCGCGATCTCGCTCCCGCCAACGCGTTAACCGAATCGTCGAGGTCAGCTCTGGACCGAGGTAATGAACAGGGCCAGGGCGATCACGACGATCAGGGCAACAGCCAGATAGGTCGTGACGAACACCTGTGGACGCATCTGCCTCATGGGCACCTCCGATCACCCTCAGTGTCCGGTCCCCACTGCGGCGCCGATAGGGTCCTTCGGCCCGCCTGAAGCCCCAAAAACACCGCCGTTAGTGGACCCGCCGTCGGTAGAGTGCACCCCTCGTCACTCAATACAGGGGAATCATGAAGGTCAATCCTGAGACCATCGCGCGTGGGAGCAGCCGCCGTCCATGGGTAACGGTTGGCGTGTGGGTACTCCTCATAGTGGCCGCCATGGCGACAACGTCGGCGCTGCTGGCAGACACGCTCACCACCGACTTCGACTTCACCGACAAACCGGAGGCGAAGCGGGCCGAGATTCTTGTGGAAGAGGGCCTGCGAGGTCCACAGACGTTCCAGGAGATTCTGGTGGTCAGCTCCGAGTCGACCCCTACCACCGACCCGGCCTACGTCGGTTACGTCGCCGAGCTTGAAACAGCTATCGGCGCTCTCGGCCCCGAGGCCGTGCTGGGCACCTTCTCGGTCGGCCCCGACGGCCAGCCCATCGTGGCCCCCGATGGCCAACAGCAATTGGTGACCGTCGTGATGGCGAACACAGACCTCGACGAAGCAGCTGACGACGTGATCCTCATCGAGGAGGCCATCAGCGGAGTTGCTGCTCCAGGCGGCGTCGAGGCTCGATTGTTCGGTGAGGCAACGCTCAACAATGACTTCGTCGAGTTGGCCGAAGAAGGCCTGAAGAAGGGCGAGTCGATAGGCATCCTGGTGGCGCTGGTGGTGCTCCTGATCGTGATCGGAGCCGCGGTCGCCGCCACCCTTCCCATCCTGCTGGCGATCGCCTCCATCGTGGTCGCTCTCGGGATCTCGGCGCTGGTCGGCCAGCTATTCGATCTGTCCTTCTTCGTCGTCAACTTCATCACCATGATCGGACTGGCAGTCGGAATCGACTACTCGTTGTTCATCGTGGCTCGCTACCGAGAAGAACGGGTGCGCGGCTTCGACAAGCACGAGGCCATAGGTCGCTCGGGAGCCACAGCCAACCGCGCGGTGCTCTTCTCCGGCCTCACTGTCGTGCTGGCCCTCTTCGGAATGTTGCTCGTCCCTAACACCATCTTCCGCAGCCTCGGAGTTGGCGCCATCGTTGTGGTGCTGGTCGCGGTGGCCGCCTCCATGACGCTGCTGCCAGCAGTGATCTCCCTGCTTGGGGACAAGATCAATCTGGGAAAGGTGCGGCGCAAAGCATCGCTCGAGAACGTCGACAAGGTCGGTGGCATGTGGGACAAGATCACCGAAACGGTGATGCGACGCCCTGTGTGGTTCCTCGTTGGAGGCGTCGGCATCATGTTGACCTTCGCCATCTACACGCTGAGCCTCGATACCGGCTTCTCCGGCGTGAGCACCCTGCCCGAGCGTCTGGAGTCACGTCAAGCCTTCGAGATCCTGGAGGGCGACTTCGGCCTCGGTGGAGCCGACCAACCCGTGGAGATCGTGATCGACGGTGCCATAACGCCCGAAGTTGAGGTCGCCGTGGCCAGCTTGCAGTCGACCCTCGCCGATGAATCGATCTACGGGTCTCCGGATCCATTGCTGGTCAACGCCAGCGGCGACCTAGCGATGCTGTCGGTGCCGCTCGCCGTCGACTTCCAATCCGAAGCGGCTACGAGTGCTGTCGAGACGCTTCGCTCCGACACTCTCCCGACCGCGTTCGCGGGCACCGACGTCGACGTTCTCGTCGGCGGAGCCAGCGCCTTCAACGTCGACTTCTTCGACGACACAAGGACGTACACCCCCGTCGTGTTCGTGTTCGTCTTGGGGCTGAGCTTCCTGCTGCTCACTGTCGTGTTCCGCTCGATTGTGTTGCCAGTGAAGGCGATCCTGCTGAACCTGTTGTCGGTGTTCGCCGCATACGGGACACTGGTACTCGTATTCCAGGCTGGCACCGGCCCGTCGTGGATCAAGAGCATCTTTGGCTTCCAGCAGGTCGAGGCGATCGAGGCGTGGCTGCCGCTCTTCCTCTTCGCAGTGTTATTCGGGCTATCGATGGACTACCACGTATTTCTCTTGACGAGGATTCGCGAGCACTTCGACAAGACCGGCGACAACACGGAATCGGTCGCCTACGGGCTTCGAACCACCGGTGCCATCATCACCGGGGCTGCCCTCATCATGGTCGCCGTCTTCGGCGGCTTCGCGGCCGGCGAGCTTGTACCGCTACAGCAGATGGGCTTCGGGCTCGCTGTGGCTGTATTCCTTGACGCCACGATCATCCGGTCGATCCTCGTTCCTGCGAGCATGAAACTGCTCGGCGAATACAACTGGTACTTGCCGAAGTGGCTCGATTGGCTCCCCACGATCGAGATCGAAGGCCATGAGGCAGCAGAGGCTGCGGCGACCCGGGAGTCCGAGCGCGAGTCGATTTCCGTCGGCGACTGACCCCAGGCTCTTTGCGCCGCAGTCCGTCTAAACGATTCCGGCCTCGTCGCAATCCAGTAGGACTTGCACGGTCAGGCGCAGATCGACAACCCAGGGGCCGGCTCCGAAGCCGTCACCGTCGGCGAGATCGTTGATCTTGTCCTGCACGTCGAGACAGAGGCTGTCAGCATCGGCGTTGACCGCCAGGTAGTTAGCGAACTCCCGGGTCTGCTCCGCCTCTTCCAGGCTGCTGACGCTGTCCGCTACGTCGGCCAGATCCTCGGCGACAGCGATGATGCGGACCAACGAATCGACCATGACCTGGTGCACATCAGCGATCGAATCGGGCGGATCCAGTGCTTTGAACTTCTCGCGGACCGTGTATTCAGTAGCTAGCTCTCGGTCAAGGCGGGCGACGAGGTCCGCCAGTGTTGGGTCAGCGATCTCGGCGTAGGCCGCGAAAGAGGCTTCAAGCTCTGCCCCCGCGGTGACAACGAGGTCGTTGAGACCCTCGACGTACTCGGTCTCGTTCATCGACCCACCGCACGCCCCAACGACGAGCGCCAGGCTCACTCCAGCCGCGAGGGTCCGTGATACTTGCATTCGCATCGACATCAGCCTTGCAGGCGACGCCCCCCGTCGGCTAGGGACCTTGTGCCCGACTGTGGTGTCATCTCTCCCCTGTCCAACCGCTGAACCCACACCTCTTCGCAGAACGAGTGCCAGCTTCTGATCGCCGCTCTAGCGAGCCGTGATGACAAACGCTCTTATGCGGCTCTGAATCTCCCCATCTCCAAACCGTGCCCGAATAGCCTCGGCTGCCAGGCTCGTCGCCTCATCGAGACTCGGTGGACCCCTGGCTTCGATCTCGTTACGAAGAGGAGTTCCTTGGCAGTAAGCGACTGCCGGGATCGCTGGACCCGACGCGACGCTGATTGCGTCAACCGGCTCGATATCGACATCGCTGAACCCGGCGGCTTCGAGTTCTGAAAGATATGTCGCCGTGTCGAAGTGACCATGCGGGGTCCGAACTAGGAAGCTTGGCGGATCATCTGGAAAAGCGTCGACCAGCGCCCGGGTGACTTCAAAGGCGAACTCATTCTCCTCTATGCGGTCCCACATGTTGAAGATGAAGGCCCCACCCTCGCCGAGAACTCGGTGAGCCTCCCGATATGCCTGCACGCGGTCCGGGAAGAACATCGCACCGAACTGGCACAGCACCAGGTCGAACGAGTCATCCTCGAAGGGCAAATCCAAAGCATCCGCCGGTACCCACTCGACCCGGTCCGGATCATCCTGCATCGATGCTGCACGGTCCAACATCGGCGGATTCAGATCCGTCACCACGAACCGAGCCGACGAATCGAGCATCGGCGCCACGGCTCTCGAGACCACGCCACTACCTGCGGCAACCTCCAGGACTCGCGGTGGCTCAAGAGCAACTGTTCGGTGTGCCAGATCATCGGCGTACTGCGCGAAGATCAAGGGAACGAGATAGTCGTCGTAGACATCTGGAATCGAACCCGCGAATACCTTGTCCACAGCATCGACCATCGTGTATCCCCTCTGGGTCCGAGCCACGACACTAACGACGGAAGCCTCCGGGTCGGTCCCACCCCCTCCGTGACATCAGGCGAGGTCACGCACCGATGTGCCAGCGTCAACCAATGTTCCTAGAGGCCGCGACGCCCGACCGGCGCGTGCCAATAAGCGACTATCAAGTCACTGCGTCATCGCTCCTCTTGGCGAGGATGTCCTCCAGTTGTGAGATTCTGGCGTTAGCCCTGTCGAGCCCGGCCGCTCCCATCGCCTTGACACCCAGCTTTACCCATGCCCCCCCGCTGGGACCTTGGGCACTGCCACCTTTGCTGGTAGCGAATCCGACGCGTTTGTCGATGAGCTGGTCCCTGTGCTTTCGGAGCGACACCAACTCGGCTTCGAGCTCTTCAGATGGCCGCTGGACGTCAAGCTCGTCGGCATGTGGCGGCCTGTTTGTGCAGTTCGTCCTGCTTCTTGAACAGCTCGTATCGCTCAGCGAACGCATCATCAGGCAAGGCAATGAGCCTGTCGATGATCTCGGCCAACTGCGCATTCATGCCATCGAGATCGAAACTCATCCAGCCTTCGCGGTCATCACGCTTTTCACGAATTCGGCAGCGCCGCGGGCGGGTGAGCGTCGATGAATGGCCTCGGTGACGACCACATCGGCGCCTTTCGCTTCAAGGCCCTCGCTCAAACGACCGAGAGCCTCGCCGGTATGCGCAACGGCATCGGCGAAGAACATCGGAAAGAAGCCGTAGGTACAGAAGGCTCCGGTCGGCTTGCCGTCCAGGGCCGGCAGGTTCTTCATCCACTCGGCCATGCGGCCGAACTGTGCGCCGCCGAAGGGTGCATTGCCCTTTATCCAACAACCGACCAACAAACCATCGGCCAGTGCCGCATCATCGGGTGTGGCTAAGTCGATATGCATGACCCGCGCCTCAGCCCCCATTGTCATAGCAGCTTGGGCCATCGCCTCGGCAGCCTTGCGTATGTGACCCCGCTGTCCGTCATACACAACAAGCATCTCCATCACGGATCTCCTCCTTGCCGCGACCCCGATAGGGATCCTTGGCCCGATTAGGCCATGCCCCATGCGAGCCAAACAGAGTCCAAGGTCATTTGTGCTCATGTGATTGAGTTCATAATTGCAGACCGTTGCGCAGCTTTGATCTCAAACGAGGCCACGCCTTGGTGTGCCAGGGTGCACGAATGTTCCTGACGGAGGGGGAACCTGGATGAGCGGGCTAGGTACCGGCGAGTCGCGACACCACCGGCTCGACGGCGTCGAGATCGTCTCCGCCGAACACGACGTAAGAGATTCCGTACCGCTCCCTGCGGTATTGGAGCGTCTCCACGATGGCGTCCGTCGGGCCGACCAGGACATGCGGCGACTCCAACACCTGGTCGGCCGTCGTGCCGCCGGCTTTGGCCAGCTGATTGGCGACGCTGGCCACGTCATCGGTAACGACCAGGTGATGAGCCATCACACTCAGCTCGATCTCGTCGTAACGGGCGCCCGCTCCTTGGTAAATCCAGTCAAGCTGGGCCTGGATCCGGTCGCCCGAACTCGCCATCCCCGGAGCGAACTCATTGAATCCACTGGCGCCGGGCCTCAAGGGGCCGATGCTCACGATGTCCGCCTCACGCCCGGCAATCGTGAGCATGCGGCGCCCGGCCCCACCGATGAGTATCGGAAGATGAGGCCGCTGGACCGGCTGAGGGCAGGTCACGTCGGTGACCTGATAGTGATCGCCTGTGAAGGTGAACGGTTGACCGCTCCAGCAGCCCTTTATGACCTCGATTGCCTCCTCAAAACGGTCCACGCGGACCTTGGGATCGTCATAAGGAAGCCCAGCGGCGGCGTACTGCTCTTCGATCCAGCCCGTGCCGATGCCGAGCTCGAACCGCCCCTCCGAGAGGACGTCGATGGTGGCAGTGTCCTTAGCCAGTATCACCGGATGTCGATAGTCGTTGGCGATGACCATGGTTGACACGCGGAGAGACGAGATGGCGGCAGCAGCGGCAAGTTTCGGTAGTACCGCGAGGTAGGAGCCGATGTGGTCGGCGCCTGAAACGACGTCGAAGCCGGCGGCTTCAGCCTTCTTCACGGTGATCGTCAGATCCTCGACGTTATTGGCTCCACCGATACCGAGGCTGAACCGGAAGGGCTGGTTGCTCATGCGGTCTCATCTCGTCTTCACTGGGAAGCTACACCCCTGGCAGGGTGGTGCATCTCAGGCGTGGTCACGCACCGGTGGGCCAGGGTTGTTCCTAGAGGAACCGGGAGTGGGGTGTAGATAGCAGAGGTGTCGATATGCGCGCGATGCGCGGGGGTCCCGTCATGCATGGACCGAGTCTGGCTGGCCTCGCTACCCCTGAACTACGACGTCAGCGAGTGCGGACGGGAATTGTCGAGTTGCCGCCAGACCGACGAGGGGCTCAGAACCTCACCGCCGCGTCAGGACGATGTGTCAGCGCAGACGACCTGGACACCAATAACTCTGTTGAGTCCACCGGTGTTGTAGGCCTGGATCACCCACGCATCTCCGGCTTTCTGCGAGATGAGCACCGTTAGATCACTCGAGACCGAGAACCCACCCCCGGTGACTTGATCACCGTCGTGACAAGGCGCGGCAATCAGCTCCGAGAACTCCCCTGGACCAACAGGCGCAGAGAAGGCTTGCACGGGATAGAAGATCAGCGCGCTACCAGATTCACCTTGCGGCCCTTGAGGCCCCTCCGCTCCGTCATTGCCAATGGCTCCCGTATCGCCCTGTGGTCCCTGGAGGCCGTCTGGTCCCTGGAGGCCGTCTAGTCCCTGTGGTCCTTGCTCTCCTTGCGGTCCCTGGAGGCCGTCTGCGCCCTGCGCTCCCTCGGCGCCAGTGGCTCCGGGATCGCCCTTCGGGCCAGGGGTACTGGTCAGGTTGCGGGTCCTGATATCCAATTCCATCATGTTGTCCACCATCTCGCCGAAGACGAGCCACATGGCCGCCTGGGATGGATCGTCGCTGATCGGCAGCAGATTCCAGTAGTTGATGGCTGCCTGAGCGTCCGCCAGGTTGTTGACATCGTCGCCCGGCTTCTGCCATCCGCCTGTTTGGGCGATAGCGGCTCCACCCACCATGCCGATCAGCAAGAGGACGGCAGCTCCGGTGATCGCTCGACCTCTGAGCTTCCAGCGTTTGGGTGCCTTCATGTCGGTCAGTCTCCCCTCGTTGCCGAGACCCCCGAACAGGGGTCATTGCACCAGATTGGGCCAGGACCAGGCGAGCGAAACAGAGGAATAGGTCATGTCAGTCCTTGTGAAGGCCTCACAATGCCAACGATCGCTCCACAGTTCGCCATCTCAGGCGAGGTCACGCCCTGGTGTGCCAGGGTCGCTCCGCTGACCGGGGCACCACCGCTACTGTCCTGCTCTGGCCGCCGCCCCAACCCCGGTACGTAATCGCCTGCTCGGCACTCTCCTTGTCGGAAGCGGCCTGGTGCGCACCGGCTTCATCGCGGCAGTTACCGTCACCGCATTAGTCGCCGAAGACCTTCTCGGCTCCGTCACGCTCAGTGGAATGCCGGCCGCGGCGGTAACCGTCGGCGTTGCCGCAGGAACCGCGCCGATCGCAGCATTGATGGCGCGCAAGGGGCGTCGGATCGGAATCGCTTTCGGTCTCCTCGTAGCCACAGTCGGCGCTGCCATCGCGGCGCTGGCGATTTCCCTTACGTCATTCCCGCTATTCGTCTTCGGATCATTCGTGCTCGGCCTTGGCGTGGCGGGTGATCGGCTTTCTCGCTATGCCGCGGCCGACATCTCATCTGAGGGGAAGCGGGCGTTTTCCATATCGATCGTCGTGTGGGCCGGCACGATCGGATCAGTCGTTGGGCCGGTCCTGTTGAAGCCAGTGGAGAGCCTGGCGGAGTCGATGGGCTTCGAGGGCCTGGTCGGCCCCTACTTGCTCGCCATCCTCACTCTGCTGCTTGCGTTCCTAACGATCTTCTTCAAATTGCGCCCCGATCCGTTGTCGTTTGTTGACATGCCGCTCGACCAACCCAGGAAACGGAAGCCTGGATCCGTCGCGGCGTTGCTAGCGCTGCCGACGGTGCGGTTCTCCATCATCGCCCTCGCCGTGGGCCAAGTGGTGATGGTGCTGATCATGAGCATGACACCGATCCACATCCGTCGAGCCGGAGACGGCCTGGGAACGATCGGTCTGATCATCGCGGCGCACACCTTTGGGATGTTCGCGCTATCGCCTTTGACGGGGTGGGTGGCCGACCGTGTTGGACGCCCCAAGGTCATCCTGACCGGTCATGTGGTGCTGCTGCTCTCCGCTCTGCTGGCTGCCAATGCCGGCGGCCAGGACACAGCGCTCCTGTTCGTGGCCCTCTTCCTGCTCGGCGTTGGCTGGAACTTCAGCTTCATCGGCGGCAGCGCCTACCTCAGCGAGGGGACGCCGGCGGAGCTGCGAGTACCCCTGGAGGGTCTAGCGGACACCGTGGTGTGGAGCTCCGCCGCGGCGGCCGGTCTGTCATCGGGGGTGCTCCTCGGGCTGTCGAGCTACACGACGTTGTGCTTTATCGGTGCCGCCATGGTCACCCTCCCCGCCGTTGCCGCTTATCGCTTCAGGACGACATTGCGAGGGCCCGCATTCGCCCCTTCGCCAACACCGCCCGGTTGAGGGAGGAGAGCACGCGTGGTTGAGCGCAAGCGCGCCACTATCCGCGAGTGGTGGGTTGGCGTTGTGCCACTCAGTCAATCGCGCAAGTGGGCAAACTGCCTTCCTCGCCCTCAGGGAACTCGGAGACTCGTATGGTCTGAGCCTGGCCCGCCATCGTGACGGACAGCTCACACCCACGAAGGTCAGGAGTGTCAGCGGGCACCCAACGGCTGTAACAGCAGTAGTCCCTTCCTAAGAAAAGCCAGAGCGTGTATTCGCCAGCGGGGATACTCGCTTCACCGTAGGCCCAGGGCCACAGCCCCGACCTGTCTCCAGGCTCCTCATCGACCATGCCGAGCACATGCAGGCCCGAGTAAGGGTCACTATCGATGTCCGCGGCGAATCCAGCTACCGCGTCGAGTGGAGGCACGGGACTACGAAAGAGCACGCCGGCGAGCTGGCTGCCAGAGAATCCCGCGAGGTTCAATACCTCGACCGAGAGGATTCCCTGCTTCGTCGGACAGCGGAGGGCTCCGCTCGGGATACCCGAGATCACGACCGTGGACACCTCACCGGCTCGGACCTCGACATCGAGGGAGCATTGCCTTATCGCACCTGTTGCGACGTGACTGCCGTAGGAAGCCAACTCACCAGGGTTCGCCCAGAAATCGATCCGATAGGAACCAGGCACGAGCCTCGCCGTCTCTTCCCACAGATAGTCCCCAGCGCCCCAACCCTCGTCATTGGCCTCATCCGACCCGTCTTCGCCCCAAAACGGCGGGTGCACGACGTCCTCGCCCGAGAACGGATCACTATCGATGCGGGTCCAGAACGCTCCGCCCACTAGATGGCCGCTTTCGGACCAGACCCCGGCCAAGAGCCGGTACCCCTCTGCACCGGACCAATCTTGCACCGAGATCGTGATGGTTCCGGCCTCGGCGAAGGGGCTATTGACGCCGGAGGAGAACAGCGAGACGATCTGGCTGGGGTCGTCGCAGGTGTCGGTGAAGCCGAGATCGACCCACGCCGAGCATGGCGCTTCCCATACTGCCCACAGGTCGTAGCGGCCTTCAGGAAGCCCGTCGGGGAAGTCGTGGACGAACCACTCGCAGGTCTCGGGTTCGGTCTGGGTCCTATATGTGGGACCGCACTGGTCGCTGGTGCCCCGCAGCACGTAATCGGATGTGAACCGATAGGTCTGGCCAAACTCGAAGGGACCCTTGGTCGGAACGGTCCCGCTCCATCGAGTGATGTACATGACGACATCGAAGCCTTCACCGAGCGGCTCGTCACTGTTGTTGATGAAACCGTGACGCACGTGGAAGGGACGCTCCGCCGTAACCAACCCTTCCCGCGGATTGCCCGGGGCCGCGAAGACAGCATCGCGGTAGCACCCAGGCTCGCAGAACTCGAAGAAGAAGTTCAGGTAGACGTCGCCCGGCAAGTCGGTTACGGCGCCTAGCGGCAGCGGGCCTAAGCCTTCATCGCCGGGGACCGCCCCTGCGACGTCTGGGGGCGTAGTGCTTGGGTTCTCCACAGCACCTGACGCGTCAGTCGTGGCTTGTGGAGCCGTGGTTTGAACGGTCGGCGGTGTGACCTCGGTGGCTGACTCGCTGTCCGACGGCCCGCCAAGGGCAAGGAAGCCTCCGACCACGACCAGCACCAGCACGGCCGCAGTCGTGATCAGACCAGTGAGACGGGGTGGGTCCCGTCCGACGTCGAGAGCCCGGACCGGGCGGTCGTGTTCCTCATCTGTGGACCGCATGCCTTAGCTTGTTAGACCATGTCGCCCGTTGGCTAGAGACCTTGTGCCCGAAACGTCGAGCTCAGGCGAGGCCACGCTCCGATGTGCCAGGGTTAACGGTTCCTAGAGCGCGTAGCGTCTGTCATATCCTCGTCACACACACTCACGGTGCAGGGGCATGCACGACGATCTAATCATTCGTCCTCTCACGACTGACGACCAGCGCGCCGCGTTGGCAGTGATCAACACCGCTGCCGAGTGGTATCGCGAGTTCCTTCCACCCGATGAGTTACAGGGACCAGAGATGACCGAGGACGGTTGGCAGACCGAAGCTCGCAGAATGACCTGGTATGGCTCGTTCGACGGAGACGCACTGGTTGGCGTCATGGGGCTGGAATACGTCAAGAACGCCGCGCTCTTTCGGCATGCTTATGTGCTATCTGATTATCAACGGCAAGGCGTGGCGTCGATGCTGCACCGATACCTCGAGGACCAGGTTCGTGACGTCGAGCGAATCATCGTCGGCACCTACGCCGCCAACTACAAAGCACGCCGCGCCCTCGAGAAGGGCGGTTATCAACTCTCCACCGATTCTGAGGACGTGCTGCGAACCCACTACGACATTCCCGATCACCGGATCGCATCGTCTGTCACATACGAGAAGGCTCACGGCGGACGGGCGTAGGGCCAGACCTCAGAGTGTGGGGGGTGCTTCCTTGCTTCCCACCTCAGGCGAGGTCACGCCCCGGTGTGCCAGGGTTGACGAATGTTCCTGGAGGACTAGACGCGACCAGGGGCCAGAGCCAGACCGTCAACCGGCTAAAAGGGCGTCCACTCGCCTGACGGCATCCGTGGCGCCGAGACGCTTGAGGACCGAACGTGCTGAGGTGAGTTCCAACTGCGCGCCTGCGTCGTTGCCAGCGGCAGACTGCGCCTTGGCCAGAATGACACGGGCTAGGGCAGCCTCATAGGGCATCTTCAGCTCTGTCCAGCCTCGCACTGCCGCCTCGGCCAGTTTCGCCGCCTCGGCAGGTCTTTGGTCTTCTGTTGCGATCGTCGCACGCCGTTGGGTTGCTTCCGCGCGCATCGCTACCGAGTCGCACAGCTCAGCAGCTTCCTCTAGCTCGCCAAGTGCGGTTCGCGCCTCGTCAACATGTCCGCGCGCCAGCTGGATGTCGATCCACGCCGGGAGCATCCGCGCCCGGTCCAGCGGCCCCATCCCCGAGTCGAGTGCCGACCCCATGAGTTCCGCGGCACCCTCGGCGTCGCCCTCTTCGAGCCGCAGCGAGGCCAGGCCCGGCAACGGCGTGAAGCCGTGCTCATGGGCCGCTCCGAACTGCTCAGCTGCCTCAGCCAGCCGACCCGAGCGCAGATCGATCTCTCCACGTTGATACAACGCCGCCCCGACGATGTCGGGGAGCCCAGCCAGCTCATCCACAGCCTTCTCAAGGTCGGCGACGGCATCTTGCCAAGACCCGTGCAGCCATTTCAGCTCGGCGCGAAAGATTCGGCAAATGCCCGGATAGCCCGAGTCGGGATGACTTTCGCACCACGACTGGGCGGCGTCGCTCCACTCGCCAGCTCGCTCGTAGTCCGCAGCCTGGCCGCACACCGACAGCATGTTGCAGTAGGCACGCCCGGTGGTTTCGGCGTCGAGCTCGCCCCCCACTGCCGCCACCATGGCTTCGTCGACGAGGATCATCCCCTCGGCCACGTTGCCAGTGGCCACCAGGATGCGCCCCTTGTCCTGCAACCCGAGGGCCTCGAGGTTGCGATCGTTGAGCTGTCGACCCACTGCTATCACCTGGTCGGCCAACTCCAGGCCCCGGGCAGCATCACCCTCGGACTCGAAAGCGACGACGGTCTCCCAGCGCAGGAGACGTCCCCACGCTTCGGTGCCCTCGGCTCCTTCCAGCAACCCCTTGGCTCGAGCGAGCCACGCCTTTGAAACCGCCCCTGCCAGGCGGTGCTTGTACGACTCGGCCAGGAGGATGGCAATGAGGGCGGCCGCCTCGGTCTTGCCCTCTCGCACAAAGGCCCCGTACGCCTTCTCTCGAATGCCAATGCCCTCGTCACTACGCCCGGTCCACCAAGCGGCCTCCCCCATCCGAATCAGATCCTCAGCGCCCAACTCGATCTCAACCCCGGCCGCGGCCAGGGCCTCGTAGGCGGTCTGCCAGTCCATGGAGGCATGCGCCTGGCGGCCCTCTGCCAGCTGATCGGCGGCATCTGCCACCGGCGTCTGAGCTCGCAAAGGCGGAAAGTCCCTCGCGATGGCGGGATGGCACACCTGGAACACGTGCTCGGACCGCTCGAGGTCACGGAGCTGGTGAGGTCCGAGATCAAGGAGGTCGACGCCCTCGGATAGTCCGTCGCGAGAGAGCTGAGCTGTGGCCAACGAGACGAGGATCTGCCCACCGTGTCCTGTAGAGAGCAGCCGGGCGGTTCGGTTGAGCGGTGGGCCGAAGTAGTCGCCGTCTCGCTCGTCGGCATTGCCACTGTGCAACGCCATCCGGACCAGCAACGGCCCCACCTCGCCCCAGTCTTGTGCTCCGAGGGCCTGCTGGGTATCTATGGCTGCATCCATGGCCGCTCTCGGTGAGGAAAAGGCCGCGCAGAACTCGTCTCCGGCAGTGGTGAAGATGGTCCCTTCCTTGGCCTCGATGCACTGTCGCACTAGCCGGTCGTGCGTAGCCATGGCAACTCGCATGACATCGGGGTGCTCGTCCCAGCGCCGCGTGCTGCCCTCGACATCGGTGAACAGGAACGTCACTGTTCCGCTTGGTTGTGAGGTCATAGACACCCAGGACTCGGCAGGCCAATCTACATCGCCGTCGGGTTGGAGACTGTCAGAACGACCATTGGGTCGTTCGTCCCAGGGTGCACCTAACTGGGTGAGGCCCACTGGGAAGAGAATGATTGCTCCCAGATGACCACAGGAAATCTCGAGGGCTTCAGATCCGGGCCAGTTAACCGCCATCTGGGTGATGGTCCGACCTCAGCTGGGTGAGGGTTTGTCTTGGTTGATGCGAGTGTGTTCTGTCAGGCCCCGTCACCACCGTCGCGTTGAGCTAGCGGGTGAGCAAGAAAGCGATCAAGTTGTTGATCTGGTCCTCAGACAACACATCTGAGTACTCGGTTGGCATTGGATCAGCCCATTCGCCGTCGACCAGAAACGCACCCGGATCCACAATCGATTGCCTCAAGTAATCAACGGCAGACATTCCGTCGACTCGATCCGCCGCAACCGCAGATAGCCCGGCATGCGTTGGGGCCGTCGGGCTGTCCTCGAGCAAATGGCACGAGGAACACGCAAGCCTCAGCAGCAGTCGCGTGCCATATAGCTCCTCGCCGACGGCCATGTCACCGACAGCGGCGGCCGCAGCAAGCTGCTCCTCAGAGACGGCCGAGGTGGTCGTGGTCGCTTCCGTAGCGGCCACCTCGACCGTTGTCGTCGTCGGGGTCTGAGTCGTCGCCGGTGGTTCGGTTGTTGCCGGTGGCTGGGTGGTGGCTGCCGTCGCCTCAGGAGCCGCCGTCGTAGTTGTCGAATCTGCTGAGTCGCCGCACGCAGCGGCCAAAAGCGCGACGACAAGGATCAAGGTCAGGCGGCGCACGGTTTATCCCCTCGGTGGCCAGTGGTCCCGACCCTACACACCTGTCCAGAGTGGTGACGACCTCAGGCGAGGTCACGCCGTGTTGTGCCAGGGTGCACGAATGTTCCTAGGGGAACGCTCCCATAAGCGAGCGCCGATGTGCCGATATGCGCGGGTGCGACCCCAAGGGGCGCCTAGGTGTCAGGCGTGAGGTCCTTCATCCATGCGCCCTCGTATTCTTCGGTATCGATTCCCTGTTCCTCCAACCATGGAAAGATCGGGTCCATTGTCCACGACAGCCATTTGGTCGGGGTTATCTCGATTGTGGCGTCCTCGTGTGCGGCCAGGAATTGACCCATCGTCGCGAGACCAGTCTCAGTGAACAATCGCTCACGAACGCCCTGATTCAGGCTGGCGGCTTCGGCACCGTCGATGATTCGCGCCTGACCCGTGCATGAAGCCCAGCCCCCCTCAATCGTGACGAGTGCGGTGACCGTCGGACGAGCCTGGATGTTCTTCACCTTGCGGGTCGTTCCAGGCGTCGGCAGATACATTCGGTCGGATTCATCGAGAGAGAACAGCAGCAGAGTCATATGAGGCGACCCGTCTGGGTTGATTGTTCCGAGAGTTACCGAACCCTTCTCCAGGACGAATTGCCGGACATCATCACTCAATCCGTGTGGGGTTCGGTAGGTGTTCGGTATCGACGGCATCGATTCGGAAGCTACCACGGTCGGTTACGAAGAAGCCGGCCATAACCGGCATCCTGAGCAGCTCCTGACACCGACCGACCTCAGGCGAGGTCACGCCGTGGTGTGCCAGGGTTCACGAATGCTACAAGAGGCCAGAGGGCCGGGCGTAGGCAACATGCGCCAATGTGCCGTGTCGAGTTAGCGCTCGTAGATCAAGGCAGAAGGGGTGAACCCGTCAACCTGCGACGCAGTCTTGCCTGGGAAGCTCTCGACCTGGAGCGTCCGGTCGCCAACCAACTGGAGCAGCACGACTCCGTAGATGCGCCCCTCGATGTTTCTGGCCTCAATGCCCTTCACCAGGCTCACGCGATCCCATCGTCCCCCATCTATGTAGTAGTCGTAGTCGACTAGTTCGTATACGACCATTCCGGACTCGATCGACACGTCGCGAGGATCCGGAGCGTTGCCCCGCACGCTGTGCTGGGCGGAAGCACCGTCGAAGGTGCCGATCGAGACGACGACGTGGGATGGGTCGAAGAGGTCGTAGGCAACCGCTAGGTGTCCGGCCCAGTATCGGTCGCGCACCGCCCCGGCATACCCATTCGTGTCCCGCTGGAACCAGTTGCCGACGAGCCGACCGTCGATGTCGTAGTCGAATTTGCCGCCGAAGGGCTCTACGGTCCGCAGGCTCTTGGCGATGAGCACTTCCTGGATCTCAGCGGTGAAGTAGACGAACGGGTCGGGTGTGTGGATCTTCCAGCTCTCCTCCTCGTAATGGGCAGGGACCAGGAGACCCTCGAGAGTCACCTCGAGATCGACGACGCTGTAATCGACGTTCTTGCGATAGGACCCGATCGTCTCTCCGGCCTCGACCGGAACATCGACCCGAGCGTATCCACCGTCCGAGGGTGCGACCTCGGCAATTCGAGGAGATAGTTGCCCCACATGGATGAAGATGCTCGAGATGGTGCAAGTGTGTTCGATGACCAGCCGGTAGTCGTCGACCGTCTCCCCGGGACCATCCGACAGCGTTTGCTGCATGTGCTGGATGTCGATGATGGTGCCGCTAGCCGGGCTGTAGACCGCGATGTCCCAATCCGGTTCCTTGAAGTTCTGGTAGTACTGATGGTCGACAGGAGTGACATGGGAGCCACTCATCAGTCCGAGCGGGGTCACGTATTCGATCAGATCGAGATCGACCGGCGGGTAATCGAATGTGACTCTCCCTCCGGAGCAGTCCGTCTGATTCGCCGCGGGAGCGGCTGTCGGCGGTGTCGAGGTGGGCTCGGAGTCGAGAACCGGATCATCGACCGGAACCACGCCGGGCGGCGGCGGCGGCGAATCGGCCGTGGCCAAGCTCGGTGTCGACCGGCTGCCACAAGCGGTCACCACCAGCATCATCACAATGAGAACGATCCGCTTCATCGACACCTCCGCGTCTCTACTGGATCGGCGGCTTCCTTCCGCGGCTGAAGCGTCGCGACTCGGCGCAACATCAGCTGTCGCACCCAGCGACTCCGAGGCTGCGGCTCAGAGGGTGAAGCCAACCAATTTCAGGTCCGCATCGACTCCGTCGCAGTAGCCGACGCCGAAATGAGCCTCCAGTCAGCTCCGCCAGGCGTCTCACCCCTCCCTCGGCTCCCTGCTGAGAGGTAACGGCCTCAGGCGAGGTCACGCCCTGGTGTGCCAGGGTGTACGAATGTTCCTAGAGGATGGTTGCGCGTAACCGGGCGTAGAAGTGCCGCTACGTGCGCGTGGACGGTTTCTCGGAGTAGGGAACCGTGGGCAGGCCTGCAACCACCCAGCCGAAGAAGCCGCCTTCGAGTGTGGCCACATCGTGATATCCGAGTTCCTGTAGGGCCACAGCCGTGAAGGCTCCATTGCCGCCGCCGTCGCAGAATGTGACCACCCGGCTGTCGAAATCACCGAAGGGGCCGTCAGGCCGGAAGTATGGACTGTCTGGATCAGCCCACCACTCCACAACACTCCGTGGCACGGGAACCGAGCCGGCAATTGTCCCCGTCCGCTCGATCTCGACCGGCAAACGAACATCGAGAAGCAGGGTCTTGCCGGATGCGATCTCCTCGGCGAGGTCGCCGGCGGACACCAACTCGATCCGCTCGTTGGCTTCGGCCCACATCTGCAGCACCGTCTTCCGCTCCACCACCGCCTCCCTCTTCAGAGACAAGTCTTCCTACCACCCGCCGATCAACAAGAGGACGAAGACCATTACTTCGAGCTCTGGCAAGGGATGGGTGGCTTCTCTACTGCTATGTGACGTCAGGCGAGGTCACGCCTGGTGTGCCAGTGTTGACGAATGTTCCTAGAGCCTCGCGCCGATTGGGTAAGCGAGCGCCGATATGCCGATCTGTGCGGTTGGGTGGGCTAGCGAAGCGAGTCGGGTCGGAGTGCGGTGTCGAGGACATGTCCGAGTCGTACCGTTTCGGCTGCCATTTCGTCAATTGTGTCCGCTTCGGTTCGGAAGTTCACGATGCAGGTGCGCAGAGCGAATCGGCCATCTACGACGGCATTGGATGGGAACACCTTTCCTCCGAGTTGGAGGTCGAACATCAGTCGCTCGTTAAGGACGTTTAGGTAGTCGCCAATATCAGTCCGTCCCGCGAGGTCCTCAGGGACATAGCGGAAGCAGGTAATCGACAGTCCCGGAGTGGTCACCGGCTCGAGGTCCGGGTGGTCCACGACGAGTTCGTGGAGATAGCGAGCGAGTGCCACATCGTGGGTGATGCGTCGCTCGTAGGCGTCCCAGCCGTGAGCGAGCAGCGAAACCCAGATATTCAGCGCTGCGAAGGGGCGGGAGAATTGTGGGCTGAGCTGATAGATATCGAGCCCCCACCCGGTGTATTCGTTGTCGCTGACAATGTACGAGGCTTCCACGGCGAAGGCATCCGCGAGGTGCGTGGGGTCACGCACGAGGATGCAGGCTCCTGCGATTGGCGTGTACAGCCACTTGTGGGGGTCGAACCCGATCGAGTCTGCCCGTTCGATGCCGTCAAAGAGATGCCGGAGTTGTGAGGTGAGCGCAGCCGGCCCCCCGTATGCGGCGTCCGCGTGGAACCAGATTGTGTGCTCGGCGCACACGTCGGCGATGTCTCCAAGGGGATCAATCGCTCCCGTGGCGGTTGTTCCTGCAGTGCCAACGACTGCGATCGGGCGATATCCGGCTGCGATGTCGGCAGTGATCGTTGCCCTTAGTGCGTCGATGTCCATGCGCAGGCTGCTGTCGGTCGCGACCCGGCGGATTCCGGTTTCGCCGATACCGAGCATCTGTGTGGCTCGGTCGATCGTGTCATGGACCTCGGACGACACATACACGGTCAGCTGAGGACCGCCCCGCAACCCTTGCGCTCTCACATCCCATCCCGCGCACTGCGTTCGCGCCAGCGTGATACCGATCAGGTTCGTCATCGCTCCGCCAGATGCAACGTATCCGGTTGTGCCATCCGGCATTCCGAGACGACCTGCGAACCACTTCATCAGATGTTGCTCGATCTCGGTTGCGGCCGGGGAAAGGCGCCACCCGCCACTGTTCTGATTGAGTCCGGCAGCGATCAAGTCGGCCGCGGCGCCCGGGACGGTCCCGGCACCCGAGATGTAGCCAAGGAACCCCGGATGGCCCGGATACATCGATTCGTCGAAGACCATCTGTCGCACATGGGTCACGAGATCGTTGATCGGCATCGGGTCCTGAGGAATATCCCGTGTGACCGCAGCCCTCACGTCCGCAGCCGACCGGTCACGTGCGACCGGTAGATCGTCGTGGAGCCGATCGAGTAACTCAACCCAGATATCGACCACCCGCTCACCAAACCAGCGAGCCTCCGTGGAACGCCAGTCCAGCGCGCGTTCAGGCTTTGGTCGTTCGATAATGGACATCACCCTCAACAAGCAATGTAGTAATCGATCAACAAACCCGCAGTCCTCTGCACAACGACTACCAGACCCGTTGAAGAAACCCGCGCATACCCGGCATTCTGAGCGGCTCTCCTACTGCTTCCGCGACCTCAGGCGAGGTCACGCCCCGGTGTGCCAGGGTTCACGATTGTTCCTAGAGGACCGCGTGCGCTCGTTTCAGGACTTCGATCTGTTTGGCGCCGGCCACTCGCCTGCGGACACCCGCCAGAGCACTGGACCGGCCAGCAGAAGACCCACTCCGGGAAGGCCTGAGGCCACTCGGTACTCACGGCCGTGACTGCGCCAGTGGTGCCCGACCCGATTGAGGCTGCACACCCTCGGCTCTTCGGCCTAGGTTCCGCTCCGGAACCCGAAGTGACGGCCCGTCACCTTTTCCCGACCTGGTAGCCTCGGATCCGGCCACCGCCCAGCACATGAGGTTCAGCCATGCAAAAAGAGGACAACCTGGATCTCATTCATCGCTATGTGGCAGAGGTCTGGGATTCGGCCCATCCCGCTGACCCCGAAGTGATCCGACGGTTCCTGAGCCCGTCGTTTCGGCGTCACCTGTTGGCTCTAGGATCACCGCTTGATCTAGAAGCCACGATCGACCGCCTCCAGGGCCTCACGACAGCCTTCCCCGACCTCAAGATGACGCTTGAAGATTTGATCGTCGATGATGACAAGGTCGCAATGCGAGCAACACTCCGAGCTACCCATATGGGTGAGTTCCTCGGGATTCCGCCAACCGGCAAGCAGATCACCGTGACCATCGTCGACATATTCCGCGTCGAGCAGGGGCAACTCGTCGAGGGGTGGGGCGGGTTCGATGTCTTCGACATGCTTAGCCAGATGGGTGCGAGCGTCACTATCCCGAGCTGAGAACGCCAGTGGGACGTCAACACCCTGGGTTTTCGGAGGCAGAGAAAGCTGCCTCAAAGGCTGCATCAAATCAGCTTGGTCTTGGCGGCAGCGGCCTTTGCTCCCTCAACAGCTTCTCTTGGTACTTCACGGCGTCCATCTGCTGAGCCTTCGTCCTGATTTCCTCGCCTAATGCGATGACTTTCTCACGCACCTCGCGCATATCGTCGCGCCAGGCTGCCAGAGCAAGCTCATACTCCTCGGTCGGGTCGGGCATGGATGACACACTACGCAAAAGGCGAACCGCCGCCCGCAATCGGCACACTGAGCGGCTCTCTGCGCTCTCGTGACCTCAGGTCAGGCCACCCCCCGGTATGCCAGTGTGCACGAATGTTCCTAGAGGACTAGACGCCCGATCCATATGGCGATGAGGTCTGATGAACCGATTGGCGCTCGGGAGCTGAGTGTCAGGCGTTACCGAAGTGAGTCAGCCAGCCAGCGAACTCCTCTGGGACGCTCGATCCGCGGGACTTGAACTTGCCCGTGACCTTCGCCCCTCTCGCCCCCAAGGCGGTCGCCATCTTCTCCAGCATTCTGCCGGACGAGGTCTTGTAGGTGCAGAAGACGGCGACAGGCTGTCCGGTGAGGGACAGTTGTCCAATGAACTCCATCGTCGTCTTCGTCGCGTGCTGGAGGATGAAGAACAGCCCCTCAGTCCAGCTCCCGACGCAGATAGCGTCTGCCGCGGCCACGTCGGCGGGCTCGGCCGCCTGCACGGGCCAGAGAGCGCACTCGTGACCGGCGCCGCGGGCCATATCGGCCATCTTCTCGGCCATTGCCTTTGTCGTGCCGGTCCGACTGTCATACACGATCGCGAGCTGCATGGGCGCGCCTGACTCTTGGAGATAGCCGCATTCAACGCCGACAGCGGACCGTTTCCCCAGGGCCGAAGGGCCCAAAATCGAAGCGCCGGAGGAAGAGCGGGAGGGAACTTCCACTTCGTGGTTGACCGCGGTGACCGGCCGTGCGAGTGGTGTCGGCCCAACCTCAGGCGAGGTCACGCCCTGGTGCCCCAGTGTTAACGAGTGTTCCTAGAGCCTTACGCGAGAGGACTGGGTAGGCGAACGCCGAAGTGCCGACATGGGCGGGCAACGGGCTCGGCTTAGCCGCAGTCGGCTTGGAGGGGCATGCCCCAGCTGGAAGAGTTGCCGATCCAGTGGTCGTATTGTCCCGTGATGGGATCTGCCGTTGCGATTGACACGCCGGCTGTGTACGTGCCCGGCGGGATGTCGAAGGTGTATCGGTAGACGGGGCCTTTCCCGTCGATCGTGATCATTTCGCTATGACCGTACCCGGTTCCGTGTCCGGTCGGCAGGGAGGTGCTTGCATACAGCGGTCCTCGCCAATCGCCCCAGTCAATGGTTATCACGCAGTCGCCGGACGACGGGTCGGCGAAGAAGTCCATTGAGAAGTCTTCTTTGAGGGGCGGTTTGTCGTTCAGGCTGCCGCCCACTTCCACAACACGGCCCGAAACCGGAACCGTGTCGGGGTTCCCGTACAGGTAGTCAACATCAGCGGTTCCCTGTGTATTTGCGAACCGCAAGAACATGGTTCGTGCGTACGGGCGGAACACACCGACCGAGTCGAACCCGTGAACGGGTCGTTCTGTCCAGTCGGATGCGATGAGCCGATCCCCGGGGTTTCCGAAGTAGAACTCGATATCGGCGACACCCTGAGTGTTCGAGTTGCGCAGGAATACTTGACCTGTCGATTCACGGTGCAGCCCCAATGTGTCGATCCCGTCGCCATCGAAGTCACCGGCGAACGGCTTGTCGAGCGGATTGCCGTAGTAGTAGGCAGAGTCCGCTGTACCGAGACCGTCATCTCCGTTGCCGATCCGATCGAAGACGAACATGCGGCCCTCAGACGGCCTGTATACCGAGACGGTGTCACAGCCGTCACCGTTGAAGTCACCAACCACCGGCACATCACCCAGCTCACCCACAAGGAAGCCGATATCAGCTTGCCCAGTGGCGATGTGATTCCGGGCATACACGTACCCGTCGTCGGGTCGGTACATGCCAGGCGTATCGAAGCCATCACAGTCCCAATCGCCAAGCAACGGAAATTCGCCCGGCGAACCAAACAAGAAACGGTACGTCCACTCCACACCAGACACCGGGTCCTCATACCGCAAGTACCACCAACCCGTAGCCGCATCGAATACACCGAACGTATCGCCTACCGATGGCTCCTCAGCCGCTGCACGCGTTGCCGGGACGGCAACGGCCGCGCACACCACCACAACCACAGAAACAATCCATCCCCGAATCACACCAAACAACATATCACTCGTGGCTCACAGTGGAGAACGGCGTCATCACACGGATATAGATCCAATACGTCCTTTGAGCCACGATCGCAGCTAGCGCATATCCGGCATTCTGAGCGGCGTCTGACACCGACAGACCTCAGGCGAGGTCACGCTCCGGTGTGCCAGGGTTAACGAATGTTCCTAGAGGGCGCGAACGGGACCCCCGCCGGAGCAGGGGTCCCGTTCGTAACTCACAGAATGCCGCTATCGCTTCCTGGCTACCTGATTGGAGGGGCGTAGAGCAGCCCACCATCGACGTACGAGTCGTTCAAGGTCCCAGCGCGAGCCAGACCGATCGGCTCTAGGTGTTCGGTGTAGATCTCTCCGTAGTTGCCAACTTGTGTGATCGCGTCATACGCCCAGCTCTGCGTCAAACCCAGCTGTGGCCCGGTCATGACGAGGCATTCCGGGTCAAAGGCAGCGCAGACATCAAAGGAGTCGGTAGTGCCAATGATGGAGTTGATGTTGCTTGAGGTGATCCCCAGCTCGTCGGCGAAGATGACCGCGTTGACGCTCCAGCGCACCACCGACATCCATTCGTCATCCCCGTCCGCGACCACGGGAGCCAACGGCTCCTTCGAGATGGTCTGCCCCAGGAGAATGGTCGTGAAGGACTGAGATCCGAACTCCCCTAGAGCGATCAGATCATGTGTCACGACATCACATGTTCCAGCGGCAAAGGCACTTAAGAGTGCCGAAGTGTCGGGCAGCGCTTCGATGTTCCATTCTTTGCCGAGGTCGGATTCGGCCAAAGCGATTCTTTCTTCGTGAGCAGTAGTGTCAACGACGCAAATCGTGGTCGAATCCGGGAAATCAGCGATGGTGGAATCCACCGTTATCGCCCCCATGGCAGCGCCATTAACGATGAAGCCCTGCCCGTCATAGAAGTACGTCGGCCCAAAGTTGAGCCCCGCGCCGCCGTTGGCGAACAAGGCGTCTCGACTCAGATTGTTGGTCGAAGTTCTCATCACTACATCCACTGTGCCATCGCGCAACGCGGTAAACCGCGAAGCACCGGTCACGAAGACAAACTCGACCGCGTCCGAGTCTCCGAATACCGCGGCGGCGACCACGCGGCACAAATCGGCTTCGAATCCGACTGATGTCGTCGGGTCTCCACCAGTCGCCAATGAGAAGCCAGGAAGGGATTCGTGGACGCCGCACCGAACAAAGCCCCGCGCCTTGATCGTCGCCAGTCCAGTCCCAGCATTCAGTGCATCGCAGTCCCCGGCCAGGACATCGCCGTGCGCTATGTGGTTATCCACCGCGCCATCGGGAACGCTGATCAGCGCGAACAACCCCGTGTCTGGACTGAGATGGCATATGTCGGTTTTGGTCGGTTTGGCAACAACAGAAGCGGGGAACAAGAATGCCCCCACCAACAAAGCAGCGATAGCTGCGACTAGAAACCTCTTCACGGGTCCTCCTCTGTGCTCAGCGTGGCCAGCGTGCTTCTGTGCCTACCGTCACACGCTGTGGCGATCGTTAACAGAGGACGACGCCACTACATTGGGCGGCGGGACCTTGGGAGATGGGGGCAGGGGATCATGAGGGGCCGGGCCGGGGACCACTGAGCGGAGAGCCTGCCCCTGGCCCGAATTCACCGAGTGGCGTTTCTTCGAGCGTCAGGTTCTCGCCCTCACTGTCGAGACGCTCGAACTCGTTGGCGAACATCGCGCGGAAACTCCTGAAGGCCTCCTCGGATTCCCACCGGTCGATCGTCACATACCGATCTCCATCGTGGATGTCGCGGTACAGGTGAGTTCCGACGTATCCGGACGCCTGACGAAACAACTGCACCCAACGACCCTCGGGTCCATAGAGTCGAAGGAACTCGTCCGCTCTATGAGGCGACACCTGGTAAGCCCACAAATAGATGAAGGGGTCGGCGGACAAGATGGGTCAGACTAACTCGGCGGTAACCAGCCCGCTGCAACCGACCTGAACCTACATCTCTACACGACAGTGGTGCCCTCAGGTGAGGCCCACTCCCCGGTGCCCAGTGTTATCGATTCCCAGAGAGCGCGCAAGCTAGGCACTGACGAGCTGCAAAGCCCTCTTAGCTAACCAAACTTCCAGTCTCCTGCGCCGCCCACCATGACGAATATGGTCAGGACGATCATGACGACCGGGACGATTGGTGCGTTGGGCTGCAGCGGAAACACACTTGGGTCGTCCACCACGATGTGTACGTAGGTCGCGCCGAGCATCATCAACAGAACCGCCGCCGCGGCCGGTAGCGTCCACACCCCAAGGATTAGCAACGTGCCCACCGTGAGTTCAACCACCGGAAGCAGCCAGAAGGTGAGTTGGTAGAACGGCAACCGCGCCAGACGAAGCTGCCCAGACCAGGCTTCCCGCAGCATCGGCACGGTGAACTTCATGATCCCGGTCATCAGGATCAGTGCGCCGATGAAGATCCTTGCTGTGCCCAGAGCCGCATCCACAGTTACGTCGGGCCTTTCGCTAGCCGAGTTGCCACCGAGGAACGTCCTTAAGTACCTGGTTCGAGAGTACACGACCAGGAAAGCAGACACCGATCACGATCCGTCAGCTAGACCTCAGGCGAGGCCACGCCCTGGTGCCCCAGTGTTAGCGAATTTTCCTGGAGGATTCCTGGAGCGTTCGGCCTAGTGCCGGGCCTCCGTGTCTCAGTCCTGGACGTTCAAAGCCTGGAGTTGGCCAAAAGCGCTGACTTGATCCCAGATCTCCGCAATCTTCCCCCCAGACAGACGCATGAGTGTTAGCCCTGAAAGCGATATGAGCTTTCCTGTGGGAGGATGACCACGGAACTCACCGTGGTGTGTTCCTTGCGCTTCCCAGTGCAGGAGAACCCTGTCGCCTTCGGCCATGGCGAAGGCGACAGAGAATGAGAGGTCACGGAACCCGCTCAGCCATTGTCCGGCGACCCACACCCATCCATCCCGCCCCAGGTCAGTTCCGGCGTCGTGGAAGACGAGGCCGGGAACGGTGAGCTCCTCCACCGCTGTCAAGTCGCGGTCATTGAAGGTCCGCTCGTAGAGCTGGATGGCGACGTTCTTGTTGGCAGCTGACGACAACACAATCACCTCCTCGACAAACGTGAACCTAGCGATGCTGGCAGACAGGCGGCGACCGGCGAGCGATGAGAGGAGAGAGGCAGCGTCTTGGGTGAAAAGGGTCAAACGCCTCGATCCAGTTGTGATCGATTCATATGAGGTACTGGCTCACGCACACCGTGCTCGTGGAGTAACTCACCGTGCCGGGTGCTCCAAGCCCGGCCCTACCTCAGGCGAGGTCACGCCCCGGTGTGCCAGGGTTAACGAATGACGCCAGAGCGCCAAGTGCCCGACATAGCGAGGGGCTCCTCGGTAGTGTCTCGACACCCGTGAGTGCTCTCTTGGCCTTCTTGTCCGCCATGACGTGGGGCGCTGGCGACTTCATGGGCGGACTAGCCACGCGGCGATCTCGGTCTGCTATTCCGGTAGTGATTGGCTCCCAACTGGTGGGCCTGCTGCTCGTTGTGATTCTGCTTCTCTTTGCAGGGGGCGAGTTGTTTCGCCGAGATGTCGGCTGGGCTGCGGCCGCAGCAATCTCTGGGTCGGGCGGGCTACTTCTGCTTTACCGCGGGTTGGCGACGGGAACCATGACTGTCGTTGCCCCTGTCAGTGCGGTGTTGGCAGCAATCGTTCCGCTTTGTTGGGGTTTGGCGACCGGCGAGCGGCCCTCGGTTCTGTCGTGGTTCGGCGTCGTAATTGCTCTCGTAGCAGTAGCGCTGGTATCCGGAGCGGGGCGCGGCTTTCGCGTTGGCCCGGCCCTCGGCAAAGCCTTCGGAGCGGGAATCGGCTTCGGCGTCTTCTTCATCTTGATCGCGAACACATCGTCCGCCGAGTTGTGGGTAATCGCTCTTGCCAGGACGACGTCGATCCTTGTCATCGGCTGCTATGGCCTGGTGGTGGGCACCTCGATGCGGCTACCAGTGGAGACGAGGTGGCTGGTGGTCGGGTCTGGCTTGGGCGACGCTGCTGGGAATGTGTTGTTTCTCCTGGCTGAGCGTCGCGGGCTGCTAGCGCTGGTCGCCGTGATCACGAGCCTCTACCCAGCTGGGACGGTGCTGCTAGCCCGTCTTTTCTTGCGCGAGCAGCTCTCGCGGACGCAATTGATCGGCCTCGGACTAGCGGCCCTCGGGATCGCTCTCATCAGCGGCGGCTGACCCACGCCAATTGTGATCGACCAGGCGAAGTCACGCCCCGGTGTGCCAGGGTGCACGAATATTCCTTGAGGGCGCGAGACTCGGCTCAGCATGCCGGTCTCGATAGGCGCCACATCTGGACCAGAACGCCCCCCGGCCCATAGCGGCATCCGGTCCTCTACAGTCGGTTTGCGACAAGGAGAAGCGGGAGGGGCTGGAACGGATGTCTGAGGTTTGGCGCGAGGTCGGTGATTTCTTTGAGCGATACCCATACGCCGAAGCACTGGCGATCGTGGTGGCATTTGCCCTGGCGGCGAAGCTCACCGACTGGCTGCTGACCGGGTCCGTCCGGCGCTTTGCAGCCCGATCGGAGACCCAGTTCGACGACAAGCTCGTCGAGCTCATGCACCGACCGATCTTCACCACAGTTGCACTCGTCGGCCTGATTCTCGCCACGTATCGGCTCGATCTGAGTGCCACGCTGGAGAAGAACACCGTGTTGATCGTCCAGACCATCTTGGTCATCGTGTGGATCGTTTTCGCGCTTCGGTTCTCGCGGTTGTTGCTGGGCACGATGAAGCGGAGCACCAATCGGTTCGGGATCGTGCAGCCGTCGACCGAACCCATACTGTCCAATGCTGCGGCGGTGATCTTCTTCGTCTTTGCCGTCTATGCGATCCTCGTTGTATGGGACATCAACGTCACGGGTCTCGTGGCGTCGGCGGGCATTGTCGGCCTTGCGCTGAGCTTCGCTGCTCAGGACACACTGTCGAATCTGTTCGCCGGGGTCGCGATCCTCTCGGACAGGCCTTACGAGATTGGCGACTTCATCATCTTGGACGGCGCAGAGCGGGGCGAGGTGACCAAGATTGGCCTGCGCTCCACGAGGTTGCTGACCCGTGATGACGTCGAGGTGTCGATTCCGAACGGCGTGATGGGGGCGACCAAGATCGTCAACGAGGCAGGTGGACCAAGTCGATACCGAGTCAAGGCGGCGGTCGGAGTCGCTTACGGCTCCAACATCGACGAGGTCGTCGAAGTGCTAACAGAGATCGCCGAGAGCCAGCCGAAGACCTTGCGCGTTCCTGAGCCGAGGGTTCGGTTTCAGACGTTTGGCAGCTCGAGCCTCGACTTCGAGCTGCAGTGCTGGATCGAGCGGCCAGCCGACAGAGACCTCGTGCTGCACGAGTTGAACTCGGAGATCTACCGCCGGTTCGCCGCTCATGGCATCACGATTCCGTTCCCGCAGCAGGATCTCTACGTCAAGGAGCTCCTTGCGAATCGCCCTTCAATCGGCGACGGAGAGATCTGACGCAGCCTCGCCTCAATGGCAACTGGCTTCGGGCACGGGAAACTGCCCGTCGACAATCGAACTGATGAGCACGAGGCCGGTGCAGGATCGAGGCTGCGACCCGCACATATCACCTGTAATCCCGAGCAATAATACCCGCATCCACGAGTGCGATAGATCGGCACATCGAGGTGCGGTTACGTCCGGGACGCTTGAGCGCCCCTTTCCGAAGTGCACCGAGAATCGAAGCGTCTCGTATCCCGTTCCGGATCAGCGCTCCCGACGGTGAAGACACTTAGCAACCCACACCGCCGCACTGTTTCTGGCCACCAGCCGCGCAACCCCCACGTCCCGGATCAGCGGCTGAGCGGTGTCACGATTTAGTATGACCGGTGCAATTGCTCCATTAGAACGCGGCTAGCGACATTCTGGTGTCGTTGCGTGTCGTCTGATGTCTTACCGTTTGTTTGTAGATCCGTTTGCAGTCGTCAACCGGAAGGTCGGTGACGGCGAGGCCAAGCCTGAGAAGCAGCGGAGTCGGTCTCCCCGTCGTCGGCACTGTCCGTGCCGGCGATCACCCGCACGTCGGATCCCGACGGTGCCTGGAAGGCCCGCAGGCCGAACTCGGGGATCATCGCCAGGATGTGGTCGAAGATGTCTGCCTGAATATCCTCGTAGGCGGACCAGCGCGTGTCACTGGAGAACACGTAGATCTCGATGGGGAGCCCCTGCGAGCCGGGCTTCAACTGACGCACCAGGAACGTCATCCCCTTTGTGTCCAGGTCGGGATGTTGCTTCAGGTAGCTGACGAGGTAGGCGCGCAGCGTTCCGATATTCGTCAGCCGGCGGGGGTCGCTGGTCATTCCCGGCTCGAGGACGTGGTCGGCGGCGTGGGCGTCGAGGTCCTCCAGCTTGCGGTCCATGTACTCGCGCAACGGCGCGAAGCTGCGGAACCACTCGATCTCTTGGCCGGTGAGGAAGCGGACGCTCGACATGTCGATGTGGATCGAACGCTTGATACGTCGGCCTCCCGACTCGCTCATGCCACGCCAGTTCTTGAAAGACTCGGAGATGAGCTTGTGAGTCGGGATCGCAGTGATCGTCTTGTCCCAGTTCTGCACCTTCACGGTGTGCAGCGCCACGTCGATGACGTCGCCGTCGGCGTTGAACTGGGGCATCTCGATCCAGTCCCCCACCCGGACCATGTCGTTGGAAGCCAGTTGCAGCGACGCAACGAAAGACA
>CAXMQS010000094.1:0-221398 GCA_964195995.1 uncultured Acidimicrobiia bacterium | reverse complement strand
CCGATACGTGACCGAAACCGGGAATGCCCGTGTCAAAAGGGAACGTGTCCAGGACGGATACAAGCTCGGACAGTGGGTAATGGTGCAACGAAGACGCTACAGACATGGGGGCCTTGACGCGGATCTGTCACAACGCCTCTCAGCGCTCCCGCATTGGGAGTGGGATCCTGACCAAGCAACGTGGGGGGACCAGTTCGAAGCCGTGGCGGCTTATGTTGGTACGCATCGTCGGATACCCAGTGGAACCTCCAAGCTGGCTCGGTGGGTGAACGACCAGCGCTTCTCACACAAGGAAGGAACTCTGAGGCAAGCACGGAGTATTCGGCTAGAAGCGATACCCGGCTGGAGTTGGAAGAACTCACATCAGAGAGCTTGGGACGAGATGTTTGAGGTTCTAGGCGAATATGCGCGTCGCGAAAGGCACTCGGTCGTGCCGAGGTCGTGGATGGAGGGTGGTCACAGCCTTGGGAACTGGGTGAGTAAACAGCGCACGGCGCACAGAGAACAAAGACTGACCCCAGAGCAGATTGAGCGCCTCGAAGCTGTCCGAGGATGGGCCTGGGAGGCTCGCAAGGGTTGAATAGCCTTGCTACCCAACTGCTACCGAACCACCCATAACCGCCCGTCACAGGCCGACACAGCCTGGACGCCATTGTCCAGAATCCCAGACAGAACGGGCCTAACCAACACCAGATGACACTGGCTGGACCCCAACCACCGAACTCATAACCCGAAGGTCGCGGGTTCAAATCCCGCCCCCGCTACGGAATCAATAAGCGCCCGGCCAACGGCCGGGCGCTTCTTGATTTGGCAGGCAACGGAGGTGCAGGGCATGAACCCACTTGCGGGTTGCTCTATTTCTCCCACCCCCTAGCCCCCTCCCAAAGGGAGGGGGAACCTCCCGCCCCCGCTACGGATACAGAGAAAACCCGGCCGCAAGGGCCGGGTTTTCTGTGTTCTGTGTCGTTGAGGGTGCATGGCATGAACCCACTCGCGGGTTGCTGATTCTTCCCCCTCCCAGCCCTCCCCGAAGGGGAGGGCTTTCCCGCCCCGCTACAACGAAACAGGTTGCCCAACGCAGAGGTACGCTCGCGGTGCTTGTCGACCTGGGGGTGGTGAGATCCGCGTGAGTGCCGCATCCGCACGTCAGTTGGGCGTCGTGAGTCTCGTCCAATTGCAGCCCAGTGGTCTGGTCATCGACAACCCTGATCCCGGGCCTGATTCGGTCTACGACGCCTCACGCCGGGTGCAGGTGGAGAGGCTGGATATCACACCCCGGGGGATCGGCGTGACTCTCCCTGGGGGAGAGCGCGTGCTGGATATCCACCATCTCGATCATCCGGACAAGGCGTACAGCGATGACGACCTGGTGTGCGTTGGATTCACGGCTCACTACGAGGCTATGCGCGCCCAGTTCGGAGAGCACATGGTCGACGGCATCGCCGGCGAGAACATCATCATCGACTATCCCGAGGAGGTATGGCCCGACGATCTCGGCTCAGGGCTGGGGATAGAGAATCAGGACACCGGCGACCTGGCGACGCTCGAGATGGTGAGCTTCGCTGCGCCCTGCGTTGAGTTCAGCCGATTCTGCATCGAACGTCCCAAGGAAGATGTCCCCGCGAGTGAGTTGGGGGAGGCCCTCAGATTCCTGGGTAATGGACGCCGAGGTTTCTTGTTGGCTCTAGACGAGGCGCTCGACGAGGTCGTGGTACGGCCCGGCGACAGGGTGTTCCTGCTGAACGACGCCGCCGGCTGACTCGGCTACGTCGCCCTGGGTGGCGGCGGGAGACCCCAGGCGTAGGTCTGCTTTGTGAGTCTCAGATAGGTGTGAGCTTCGAGTGACGAGACCCCATCGAGTGCTCGCAGATCGCTCATCACCTCCAGCAGGTGATCATTGTCGGCGCATAGCACCTCGACCATCAGGTCGAACCGGCCCGCGGTCATGACCACGTAGACGGCAGAGTCGAGCGCTCCGACTTTGGCACTGACCTCCTCGATGTCACCGTCCACCGTCAGACCGATCATGGCTTCGACAGTGAACCCGATCTGGAGAGGATCGGTGATGGCGACGATGTCAAGCACGCCCGACTCCAACAACCGGTTCACTCGCAGTCGGATGGCGGCCTGACTGAGGTCGATCCCTTTCGCCAGGTCGGCGAAGCTGGCTCGACCGTCGAGTTGGAGGGCGGCGATGATCTGGAGGTCCGTGTCGTCGAGCTGGCGATCAGCACCGATCGCCGTATCTCCGGGCGGTCCGCCAGGGGTCTCTCTTGTCATCGAACAACCTTGGTCTGTGCGCGATTGTCAATCTAGTCGTTGTGGACTCCGGTACATTGTGAATTCGCAACACATGGGTGGTCTGGCTTGCGAATGGCTCGATATCTGTGCTAGTAAGGACGCAGTTTGAGACGACCTCGGTTGCACCGCAGCGATAGGAGCCCGGATGGCTAGCAAGATCAATCGCGATCGAGTAGAAGAACTGACGAAGTCGATGGAGGAGTCGCTGCGGCTCCGTACGAAGAAGTCAGGCGAGTTCGTCGAGGAGGCCAAGGAGGTGCTGCCGTCGGGGGTGGCGTCGTCCTTCCAGGATCAGTCGCCGCACCCGATCTTCATCGTCGAGGGCAAGGGTTCGAGGGTCGTAGACCTCGACGGCAACGAGTACAGCGACTTCCACAACGGGTTCGGGGTGATGGTGGTTGGCCATGCCCACCCGGTGGTCGCAGCAGCCATCGCTGAAGCCGCCTCCAAGGGGACTCACTTTGCCGCTCCAAATGCCGCCGCGGTTCGGGTAGCGCGGGAATTGTCCCGCCGCTTCCGTCTTCCCAAAGTCCGCTTCTCCAACTCCGGCACGGAGGCGACCCTGGATGCGGTCCGCCTCGGCAGGGCCTTCACAGGCAAGGATGGATTGGTCAAGATCGAAGGCTCCTATCACGGCCACCATGACTCCGTGATGGTTTCGGTCCATCCCGATCCGTCGAAGGTCGGGCCGCGCGCCCATCCAGTGTCGGTCCCACAGTCGGCGGGGATCCCCAAGGCGCTGCTCGATCTGACGGTGGTGGTGCCCTTCAACGATCCAGGCGCACTAGACGCGACCCTGGCGGCCAATCCGGACATCGGCACGATGATCATCGAGCCGATCATGATGAACATCGGCATCGTTCCTCCGAATCCGGGCTATCTCGAGGCTCTCCGCGAGATCACCGCTAAGCACGGGGTCGTCTTGATCTTCGACGAGGTGAAGACCGGTGTCACCGTCGCGCCCGGGGGCGCCGTTGAGAAGTACGGCGTCGTGCCTGACATCGTCGCTGTGGCCAAAGCCACCGGTGGCGGCACTCCGATCGGTGCCGTCCTCGGGACAGAGGAGATCATGGCCCAGATCAGCGACGGGACAGTCGCTCAGGTCGGAACATTCAACGGCAACCCGCTCACGATGGCCGCAGCCGAGGCGGCACTCCTCCAGGTGCTCGATGCCGATGCCTACCGCAAGCTCGACCAGATCGGTCGGCGGGTGCTGGACGGCTGTCAGGAGGTGTGCGATCGCTTCGGCCTCCCGGCCTATGCCATAGGGGTGGCCTCCAAGGGGTGCGTGATGTTCGCCGACGAGCCCGTTGTCGACTATCGATCGTACGCAGAGCACTTCGACGAGGGTCTCAACTATCTGGGTTGGCTGTATCACATGGTCAACGGCGTCTACATGACACCAGGTGCCGACGAGCAGTGGACGCTGTCCGTCGCTCACAGCGAAGCCGAGGTCGACCACTACGTCGCCGTCTTCGAAGAGTTTGCTGAGGCCGTGACGGCCGGGGCCTGACGAAGGAGAACTCGTATGGAACTGCTCAATCACATCGGAGGCTCGTGGCAGCCCTCGTCGGACGGGGCCACAAAGGAGGTGCTGAACCCCGCCACCGCCGAGACCATGGCCACTGTGCCTGTCAGCACGCCGGCTGATGTCGACGCCGCCGTAGTCGCCGCCGCCGAGGCCTTCCCCGCATGGGCCGACAAGACACCGCGCGAGCGGTCGGAGGCGTTGTTCGCGGTTGCCGACGTCATCGAGAAGAACGTGGACGAGCTGCGGATGCTCGAAGTCCAGAACGTTGGCAAGCCCGTCTCGATCGTCGACTTCGAGTTCGACCTCACGATCGACAACTGGCGCTTCTTCGCCGGCGCCGCCCGCCACATCGAGGGCAAGGCCGCCGCGGAGTACTGGCCCGGCGCCACTTCGTATGTCCGCCGAGAGCCTCTTGGCGTCGTCGGTGCGATCGCACCGTGGAACTACCCCCTGAACATGGCGACCTGGAAACTGGGTCCCGCTCTTGCCACCGGGAACACTGTGGTGCTCAAGCCCTCGGGGATCACTCCGGTCACGGCGCTCCGTCTCGCCCAGCTCCTCGAGGGTGTCCTGCCGCCAGGGGTCCTCAACGTTGTGTGCGGCGCGGGCTCCGTGGTCGGCGAGGCGATGTCGGCCCACCCGGACATCGCCATGATCTCCATCACGGGCAGCGTTGCCGCGGGGAAGCGGGTGGCGCGCACCGCCTCCGACACCCTCAAGAGGGTCCACCTCGAGCTAGGGGGTAAGGCGCCGGTGGTTGTCTTCGACGATGCCGACGCCGCTGCTGTCGCTGCCAAGCTACGCGAAGCAAGTTTCTACAACTCGGGTCAGGACTGCACCGCTCCGTGTCGGGTCGTCGCCACCTCCGGGATCCACGACGAACTCGTCGGCGCCCTCGATGACCAGATCGGCCAGATCTCGGTCGGTGATCCGAACGATCCGGACATCGAGATGGGACCGCTGGTGTCGGCCGACCAGCTCGAGAGTGTCGCCGGATTCGTCGACCGCGCGGTTTCCGACGGCGCCCGTCTTGTCACCGGAGGCAAGCGGATCGATGGGGATGGGTTCTATTACGCGCCCTCACTCGTAGCGGGCGCCGATCAGAGGTCCGAGATCATCCAGCAGGAGGTCTTCGGACCGGTACTGACCGTCCAGGACGCAGGCGACGAAGATGCGGCCCTCGCCTGGGCCAACGACGTCGACTTCGGACTGGCGGCGTCGGTGTGGACCAAGGATGTCGGTCGCGCCATGCGGATGACCAAGGGACTGCGGTTCGGCACCGTGTGGGTCAACGACCACATCACGATCGTCTCCGAGATGCCCCATGGCGGCTTCAAGCACTCTGGCTACGGCAAGGACATGTCGGCCTATTCGCTGGATCACTACACAGAGGTCAAGCACGTGATGATCAACCATGCGTGACGGCAGCAAGAGACTCGGGGACTCCCGCTGAGTGCGAGCGCCGCCGCCGTCGGCCTCCACGGTGTCAGCAAGAAATTCGGCGAGGAGGTCGTTGCGGTCGATGACGTCGATCTCGAGGTGCGGGACGGCGAGTTCTTCTCGCTCCTGGGGCCATCGGGCTGCGGTAAGACCACGACACTGCGAATGATCGCGGGGCTCGAGTTCCCAACCGACGGCAGCATCCAGATCTTCGGAGAAGAGATGGGGCTGCGCCCGCCCAACAAGAGGCCGGTCAACACCGTCTTCCAGTCCTACGCCCTGTTCCCCCACATGAACGTCGAGCAGAACGTCGGGTTCGGGCTTCGGATGAAGGGCGTCGACCGCTCCGAGGAGAAGCAGAGAGTCAACGAGACCATCGATCTGGTCGAGCTCACCGGGCTCAACAAGCGCCGCCCGGGCGCGCTCTCCGGTGGCCAACAGCAGCGGGTGGCGCTGGCCCGTGCTCTCGTCAATCAACCCAAGGTTCTCTTGCTTGATGAGCCATTGGGCGCTCTCGATCTCAAGCTGCGCCAGACGATGCAACTGGAGCTGAAGGACATCCAAAAGAACGTCGGCATCACGTTCATCTATGTGACCCACGATCAAGAGGAAGCCCTGACCATGTCCGACCGGATCGGCGTCATGAACGAAGGAAAGCTGGTGCAGGTGGGAGTGTCCGAGGACATCTACGAGTCCCCTGCCAACCTGTTCGTTGCCAGCTTCGTTGGCGATATGAGCTTCCTGCCAGCCGAGCTCGTCGAGCCGGGCTCGGTGCGCCTTGCCGGAGGGGAGATCGTGCGGGCCAAGACCGACTCGAGCCCAGGCACCAGCGTCACCCTTGCTCTGCGCCCTGAGAAGCTCCACCTCTTCGCGGAGGTCTCCCAGGCCCCGCCCGACCGCAACATTCTGAAGGGCACGGTGGCGCGCCGGACGTTCTACGGGGAGTCCCTGTACTACGAGATCGACGTCGGGGCCTCAGGGTCGTTCGATGTACGCGTCGAGAACCTTCCCGTGATGCGGCGATGGGAGGTTGGCGACGAGGTGGTGGTCGACTTCCATCCAGATTCGACAACGGCGCTGGCCGAGTGACTCTGACCGACGAACGCTCGGAGGAGGTGGCGGTCAACCCGAGGCTCGAGCGCGCCGCACGTCGCCGCGAGTCCTGGCGTGGTTTCCTCCATGCGGTCCCCGCCTACGTCTACCTCATCGTGTTCTTCGTGCTGCCGCTGATAATCGTCTTCATATTCTCTTTCGCCAGCCGGAGCCGGACCGGGAGGCCGGAACTCGAGAATTGGAACGTCGACGGCTGGACCAGGCTCACCGACGACTTGGTGCGCACCATCGTCACCCGCTCTCTGTTCGTAGCGATCTTGAACACCGTCCTCTGCCTGATCATCGGATATCAGTTCGCCTATTGGATCGCAACGCGTCGCAAGCAGAGCACACGCACGATCCTGCTGATCCTCGTTCTCATACCGTTCTGGTCGAACTTCTTGGTCAGGACCTACGCCTGGCGGATGCTGCTCGACTCCGACGGCTACATCACCCAGCTCGGCGAGCTCACCGGGTTATGGGGTCGGATGCTGTTCACCCTGCCTGCCGTCTTCATCGGTCTGCTGTATGGCTATCTGCCGTTCATGGTGCTTCCGTTGTACGCCGCCATCGAGCGCATCGATTGGAGCCTGGTTGAGGCGGGCAGAGATCTGTACGCCTCAGGGACCAAGGCGTTCATGAAGATCACGCTGCCGCTGTCGCGCCCCGGGATAGTCGCCGGCTCGATCCTCGTCTTCGTTCCGAGCCTCGGCGCCTACGTGACCCCAGACATCCTCGGCGGGGCCAAGACAACCCTGTTAGGCAACTTCATCGTCACCCAGTTCGGCGCGGCCCGCAACTGGCCGTTCGGCTCCGCTCTGTCCTCGGCCATCCTGATGGTCATGGTGCTGGCGACGATCCTGTACTTCCGCAGCGGGGCGAGGACAGTATGACGGTGCAACAGGCCGGCGGGCGGCGCTCGAGGATGGATCGATGGTTGTCGTTCAATGGCTGGTTCGTGTTCGCCTTCCTGTACCTGCCGATCCTGGTCGTCATCGTGTTCTCGTTCTCGGGTGCGTCCAACGTTGGCATCTGGGGAGGGTTCTCCCTTCGTTGGTACCGACGGATGGCAGGCAACGAGCAGCTGTTGGCCACCCTCGAGAACACGCTGTGGGTGGCGCTGTGGTCAACGATCGTGGCCACGGTGTTTGGCACGGCGGCGGCGCTGGCTCTGGATCGGTACCGGAAGTGGGTCAGCCGCGGCACCTTTGACGCCATCCTGTACATGCCGGTGATCATTCCCGACGTGACCATGGCGGTCATGCTGTTGTTGTGGTTCACCCAGATCGGGCTGCCGCTGGGACGGCTGTCGATCGTCCTGGCGCACATCGCTTTCAACATCTCGTTCGTGGCCATCGTGGTACGCGCCCGGCTGGCTCACATGGATCCGTCAATGGAGGAAGCGGCGGCGGACCTCTATGCCAGTCGCTGGCAGACGTTCCGCCGGGTAACGCTGCCCCTCATAATGCCCGGAGTGCTCGGCGGAGGACTCCTCGCCCTTACGTTGTCGCTGGACGATGTCGTCATCACCAGCTTCGTTCAAGGTCCCGGGTCGACGACGCTCCCCGTTCACGTTTTTGGGCTCATCAGGCGGTCGGTCACGCCTGAGATCAACGCCGTATCTACGCTGATGGTCACGGCGTCCATGATTCTTGTATTCGCTTCGCTGGCAATTCAACGTCGAGGACAGACATAGGAGGAGAGAAATGAGACGAATTCTGATGCTGATGGCGGTCCTGGCATTGGTCGGGGCGGCCTGCGGGGACTCGGGGAGTTCCGCGACAACGTCGGGTGGTACTTCCGGGGGAACGGCGGCCCCTGCTACCGAGCCTCCGGCCACGGGTATCCAGGCTGCGGCCGACGCCTGCACGCTCGGAGAAACCGATGGCAACCTCAACCTGTACAACTGGACGGAGTACATCCCTACCGGTTCATTGGCTGAGGAGGCCGAGGTGACCGACCTGCTGGCCGCCTTTGAGGAGGAGTCCGGCGTGAGCGTGGTGCTCACCGAGTACGACTCCAACGAGACAATGCTGGCCCAGATCGATGCCGGTGTTGGCTACGACGTTGTCGTGCCATCCGACTACATGGTGTCGATCATGAAGGATGCGGGCCTGTTGGTGAAGCTCAATCCGGACGCGGTGCCCAACCTGTCGAACATCGCCGCCGAATTCACCAACTTGCCCTACGACCCGGGTAATCAGTACTCGGCTCCCTACCAGTGGGGAACAACCGGTATCGGCTATGCCTACGGCACGATCGACGATGAGGACGGGGTCTCGTGGGGCGTCATCTTCGATCCGGCGATGAGCGCAGACAACGCCGGGTTCATCTCATTGCTCGACGACGAGCGCGAGACCATGGGGGCGGCACTCATCTATCTCGGTTACTCGCTGAACACGACCAACGAAGCCGAGGTCGACGAGGCGGCGGCGCTCATCAAGGAGACCAAGGACCAGCTTGCAGCGTTCTCTTCGTCCGGCTACTGGGATCTGCTCACATCAGGCGAGACAGTGGTGTCGCAAGGCTGGAACGGCGACTTCTTGGCCGCATACGACGCGGCGTCGACGGACGACTACGACGCCTACGAGGACTTCGGCTACGCCATCCCCACTGAGGGTGCCGCAGCCTGGGTAGACACCATCGCCATCCCGTCAACCGCAGAGCATCCGTGCTCGGCGCAGACGTTCGTCAACTTCATCCTTGACGGATTCAACGGTGGTGAGCTGACCAACTACAACTACTACGCCAGCCCGAACGCGGCGGCGGCGGAGTACATCTATGAGGAGATCCTCGAGGACCCGTCCATCTATCCGCTCCCGGAGGTGCTGGACAGGCTCGAGTTCTTCGAGGACTTGGGCGACTTCGGGACCTACTACGCAGACGCCTACTCGGCAGCTAAGAGCTGAGCAGCCTCGCGAGATCAGAAAGGGCCGGTCCGTGCGGGCCGGCCCTTTCTCCTGGCTCCAAGGCGTCGGTCGTCGACGTCGGCAGAGGGGCGGCGACCGAGTAGCGTGATTCTCAGCGGCCGGAGCACCGAGTGTCGGAGGAGACATGCCACGCGATCCACGATTCGACATCCTGTTCGAGCCGGTTCGCATCGGTCCGGTCACAGCACCCAATCGCTTCTACCAGGTCCCGCATTGCACCGGCATGGGCTACCGACGTCCGCAGACGCTCGCCGGTCTACGTGGGGTGAAGGCCGAGGGCGGCTGGGGCACGGTGTGCACTGAGTACACGTCGATTCACCCGTCATCGGATGACGAGCCTTATCCGTCGGCCTCCCTGTGGGACGACGGCGATGTCGCGGCGCTGGGCTTGACAGTCGAAAAGATCCATGAGCACGGAGCCCTTGCCGGCGTCGAGTTGTGGCACGGCGGGGCCGCCAGTGCCAACCTCTATTCCCGCGAGGTGCCGCTTGGAACCCACTCACGACCCGCCGGGGTCTGGGACCCGGTTCAGACGCGGGCCATGGACAAAGCGGACATCAAGCAGTTGAAAGAATGGCACCTGGAAGCCGCCAAGCGAGCCCAGCGTGCCGGCTTCGACATCGTCTACGTGTACGCCGCTCACTGGTATCTGCTCCGCCAGTTCCTGCTGCCTTCCAACAAGAGGAGCGACGAGTACGGCGGGTCACTCGAGAACCGGGTCCGGCTGCTGCGAGAGCTGATCGAGGAGACCAAGGAGGCCGTTGGCGACACCTGCGCCGTGGCGGTGCGCTTCTCGGCAAGTTCGGGCGGAGACGACGAAGATCAGGACACCGCCGAGCCCAGGGAGATGCTCGAGCTGCTGGCCGATCTTCCTGATCTGTGGGACATCACCGTCCACGACTACACCTTCGAGATGGGGACCTCGCGGTTCGTCCCCGAGGCCGCACTCGAGGAGACCATGTCGTGGGTCAAGGGAGTCACGCAAAAGCCGGTCGTCAGCGTCGGACGATTCACGTCGCCCGAGACGATGCTTCGCCTCGTGCGCCAGGGCGTGATCGACTTCGTCGGCGCCGCCCGACCGTCCATCGCCGACCCGTTCCTTCCGTTGAAGATCGCCGAAGGTCGCGACGATGAGATCCGCGAGTGCATCGGCTGCAACATCTGCTACACCGGAGACCAGACGGGCACTCCGATTCGGTGCACTCAGAACCCAACGATGGGCGAGGAGTGGCGCAAAGGCTGGCACCCCGAGCGCATTCCTGCGAAGGGCTCTGACGCCTCCGTGCTGGTGGTCGGTGGCGGTCCCGCCGGGCTGGAGGCCGCGGTGGCACTTGGCAAGCGCGGGTATCAAGTGACGATCGCCGAAGCCCGCACTGAGCTGGGAGGCCGCGTTGCCCTCGAGTCGGCCCTCATCGGGCTTGCCGAGTGGGGACGTGTCCGCGACTGGCGCCTCAACCAGATCACCAAGCTCCGCAACGTCGAGTTCTGGCTAGACAGCGTCGTGGATTCCGAGCAGATCCTCGAGTTCGCTGCAGATCGGGTGGCGCTCGCTACCGGAGCAAAGTGGCGGCGCGATGGGACGGGGCGCTGGCTCGAAGAGCCGGTTCCGGGCTGGGAGGGTCCATCCGTATTGACCCCGGACGACATCATGGCCGGGGCGCGGCCAACCGGCCCCGTGGTGGTCTTCGATGACGATCACTACTACATGGGCAGCGTCATCGCCGAGACCCTCCAGTTGGCGGGGGCCGAGGTCACCCTGGTTACACCGGCCAACGAGGTGTCGACCTGGACGACCCACACTGAAGAGCAGTACCGAGTCCAGCAGAGGCTGATGAGCCTGGGAGTGTCGTTGGAAACGGGGACCTCGCTGGCAGGTGTGGGCGAGGACTCGGCGCTTTTGAAGAACATCTACACCGAGGACACCCGGGAGGTAGCGGCCGCGAGCGTGGTGATGACCACCTCACGCATCCCCCAGGATGCGCTGTACCACGAGCTGGTCGACCGCATCGAGATAACGCGTATCGGCGACTGCAACGCCCCCGGCACCATCGCCACCGCTGTCTACTCGGGCCACCGCTACGCCCGCGAGATGGACGCCGACCAAGGGGACAAGGAGCTGGCGTTCCAGCGCGAGCGTTAGGAATCCTCCCCCTTCAGGGGGAGGTGGCCGAGCGAAGCGAGGTCGGAGGGGGCTTCCTGTTCCCAGCCATCGCGCAGAAGCCCCCCTCCCCGGCTTCGCCGGTACTCCCCCTAAAGGGGGAGAAACACGGTCCGGGCTCCACGCCAGAGGGTTGTCCCGGCGCCTCGACCCGTCACGTTTCCTCCCCCTAGGGGGAGGTGGCCCGCAGGGCCGGAGGGGGCTTCCTGTTCCCAGCCATCGCGCAGAAGCCCCCCCTCCCCGGCCTTCGGCCGGTACTCCCCCCTATGGGGGGAGAAGTTTCACGGCATTTCCTCACCTCTTGGGGGAGGTGAGGGGATCTACATATGAACGCGTTGGCTCTTGGGGTCGTAGAAGGAGGCGATCGATGCCGTGGCGGGGACGTGTTGTGTTGCTACCTCGATCTCGAAGGAGCCGGCCTCCAGCCAGCTCTTGGTAGCACCGCCGGGGTTGTTGAGGTAGCCCATCGCCAGGCACCGGCTCTCGACATAGCTCCACATGCCGGACGAGGTTCGGCCGACCAGCTCGCCGTTGCGGTAGATGGGCTCGTCGTGATACAGCAGCCGATCCGGATCCTCTAGGCGGAACTGGATGAGGCGCTTGGTGCGGGGGAGGTCCCGCTGCGCCAGGAGAGCCTCTCGGCCCTTGAACGACGGCTTGTCCCAGGCCACGGCGAAGCCGAGTCCGGCCTCGACCGGCGTGTCCTCGTCGGTGATGTCGTGGCCCCAATGGCGGTAGCCCGCCTCGAGTCGCAACGTGTTCATGGCGTGGTAGCCGGCATGCCTGAGCCCGTGGCTATCACCGACCTCGAAGATGGCGTCGTAGAGGGCCGGCGCTTCGGCCCACGGGAGGTAGAGCTCCCAACCAAGTTCGCCTTCGTATGTCATCCGCATCGCCAGGACTTTATGGTCGGCCACCTCGATGTGCTGAGCGGTCCCGAACGGGAACCCATCGTTGTTCAGAGACGCCTTGGTCAGCTCCGAGAGCAACGCCCTGGAGTTGGGGCCCATGACACCGAACATGGCGATCTCGTTTGTGATGTCGGTGATCGACACGTCGTGGCCGCGACAGCCACGACTCAGCCAAGACCCATCGCGGGTAGCGGCGGCCGCGGCGGTGACGACGAGGTACTCGGTCTCGCCGAGCCGGGTAACCGTCAAGTCGGCCTCGATCCCGCCACGATCGTTCAACCATTGGGTGTAGACGGCCTTGCCAACAGGAACGTCGACCTCGTTGGCACTGATCTCGTTGAGGGCGGCAACCGCTCCTGGACCCTGCACCCGGAACCTGTTGAAGGAGGTCTGGTCGAAGAAGCCGACGGCGTTGCGTACCGCGTCGCATTCCACCCCCGAGGCCTCGAACCAGTTCTGCTTGCCGTAGCTGTACTCGTAGACCCGTTCTTGTCCATCGAGGGCGAACCAGTTGGGACGCTCCCAGCCCGCGACTTCCCCGAAGACAGCGCCTGCTGCTTCGAGGCGATCGTGGATGGGGGAGAGGCGCTGGTTGCGGGCGCTGTCGTACTGGCGGAATGGCCAGTGCATGGCATAGAGCAGTCCGAGACTCTCTGAGATGCGGTCCGCCAGGTACTCGGGCTCGGCCTGGAACGGAAAGGCGCGGCGGATGTCGACTGAGGCCAGGTCCATGGGTGGATGGCGATCGGCGATCCAGTCGGCAAGCACCCAGCCGACACCGCCGGCCGACTGAAGACCAACCGAGTTGAACCCGGCAGCAACGAAGCACCCGTCCACCTCTGGCGCCTCGCCGAGGTAGTAGACGCCGTCGGGGGTGAAGGCCTCGGGTCCGTTGAAGAAGAGCTGGATCTCGCAGTCGGCCAGGGCGGGAACCCGGTGGATGGCCCGCTCGAAGATCGGCCCGACATGGTCCCAGTCCTCGGGAAGCGTGCCGAACGAGAAGTCGCGGGGGATGCCGTCGAGCTTCCACACCTTGGCCTTGGGCTCGAAGAAGCCGGCCATGATCTTGCCGGTCTCTTCCTTGAAGTATGTGTAGCCACCGGGGTCGCGCAGGGTCGGCATTCCCGGCGGGACTCCGTCGAGAGGCTCGGTGACGACATAGAAGTGTTCGCACGCCTGAAGCGGCACGTTGACGCCGATGGTTGCGGCGAGCTGCCGGGTCCAGATACCGGTGGCCAGCACGACCGTCTCGGCCTCGATGGGCCCCAGCTCGGTCTCGACACCCACCACCCTGCCGTCTTCGACCTGCAGTTTCTCAACGGCGACGTCCTCGATGAACCGGGCGCCGCGGGCCTTGGCGCCCTTAGCCAGCGCCATGGTGGTGTCCACCGGAGAGGTCAGGCCGTCGCGGGGGATGTAGAGGGCACCTACCAGGTCGTCGGTGTTGATGAGCGGGAACAGCTCCTTGGCGCGATCGAAGTCGATCACCTCGGTCTCAACGTCACAGGTGGTGGCCATCGAAGCGCCCCGCAGGACCTCCTCCCACCGCTCGGGATCGGCAGCAACCGAGATCGAGCCCGGGGTGCGGTAGCCGGTCGCCTGGCCGGTCTCATCCTCGAGCTCCTCGAACAGGCGCGCCGAGTAGGTTGCCAGCTTGGTGAGGCTGTGAGAGGACTTGAGCTGGGAGACGAGGCCGGCAGCGTGCCAGGTAGTGCCTCCGGTGAGCTTGCCCTGTTCGATCACAGTGACGTCGGTGATGCCGCGCCGGGTCAGGTGGTAGGCGACGCTGCACCCGATGATGCCGCCTCCGATGACCAGTACCTGGGTGCGGTCTGGCAACTGGGGACCGGCTGCGGCGGCGACTTCAGTCATCCTGATTCGAGACTATCGGACGTTGTTGCCACGTTGGCTAGCGCAACAGTCTCCACATTCCCCTGGCCAACCTCGAGTCCTTCCCGGCGCGGGATTCGGACCGGTCGGCCAGGCCCATCACCCGCAGGGCGCCGTTGATGGAGAGCCAGCGCAGTGGCTCCGGCGCCCAGTTGCGCGACCGATGCCCCACCCAGGGGAGGTCGACCCGCGGCGAGTCGGTCCCGGTGATGAGATCGGCCAGGGTGCGGCCCGCCAGGTTGGCGGCGGCGACGCCCTCACCGACGTAGCCCCCGGCCCAGGCCATCCCGCTGCGGCGGTCGAAGCCGACCGACGGGAACCAGTCGCGGGGCACGCCGAGCACTCCACCCCAACGATGGGTTATGGCGACGCCCTCCAGCGACGGCAGTAGTTCGACCAGCGTTGAGACGATCCGATCGTGGATGCGTGATCGCCGCTCGATCGCCGGGTCGATGCGGGACCCGAAGCCGTACGGCGCGCCGCGACCACCGAAGGCGATGCGACCGTCGGCGGTACGTTGGCCGTAGATGACCATGTGTCGATCGTCGGCGAACGTCTGCCTATGGGCCAGTCCGATCTCCGCCCATGCGGCATCGGTCAGCGGCTCGGTAGCGACCATGAGTGAGTACAAGGGTGACAGCCGGCGGCGCTGGCCGTCGAGGCTCGGCGTGTAGCCCTCGAGTGCCCGCACCACGACATCGGCACGGACGACGCCCCGGTCGGTAACTACCCGCCCCTGTTCGATGGCGGTGGCGGTCGTCTGCTCGGCGATGGTGCCCCCAAGGCGCTCCACAGTCTCGCCCAGACCGCGGACCAATCGTGCCGGGTGTAGCGCCGCCGTATGAGCGAAGAACAGGCCACCCAACACTCCCGTGGCGTTGAGGTGAGCCTTGGCCTCGTCACCGTCGAGCAGTCGGAGATCGTCGTCGGTGAGCCCGAACCGGAGTTGGTGGTGCTCGACCTCCTCACGCTGGCGGGCAAGGTGGGCGGTGTTGCGGGCGAGGCGGATGGTGCCGCCCTTGGCGAATTGGCAATCGATGCCCTCGGAGTCCGAGACTCGCCCCACCTCGTCGACCGAGTCGAATAGCTGATGGAGGAAGCGACGAGCAGCGTCGTTGCCGGCGACCTCCTCGTGACGATCGGGTCCAGCGGCCAGCTCTCCGACGCACCACCCTCCATTGCGCCCAGAGGCGCCGAATCCAACGATGTCCTTCTCGATAACCGTCACCCGCAGCGTCGGATCCAGCTGCAAGAGGTAGTAGGCGGTCCATAGCCCGGTGTAGCCGCCGCCAACGATGGCGATGTCGACCTGCGCATCGCCGGCCAGCGGCGGACCCGGCTCCAGGGAGCCCGGGTGGTCGTCGTGCCACAGCGATCGGCCTCGGTAGTGCTGGTCGGTCACGAGTCGAACCCGACGCCGAATCGATCGAGCAACCCGAGCCATAGCCCTCGCCTTCCGTCGTGGAGGTCGGCGCGCTGGATGGCTTTTCTCGTTAACTGGACCCCCGTCCAGCGCATCGGTTCGGGTGGGAAGGGGAACGGCTTGCTGCGGACCATCTCCAGTTCGGTGCGTTCGGTGGTCTCGCCGAACACGAGGTCGAGGGCAACCCTGGCGCCGAATCGGCTGGCTCCGACGCCGAGGCCGGTGTATCCGGCCACCCAGACCAGATTGCCTTCGTGGGCGGTGCCCCAGGCCGCGGTGAACCTGGTGGTGGTGGCGATCGGTCCGCCCCAGCGATGCGTGAAACGCAAGCCCTCGAGCTGGGGGAAGGTCTCGAAGAAGTGGCCGGCGAGAGCTCCGTGGATGTCGTCGCTCTGGTCAAATTGCGGTTGCAGGCCGTTGTTGAAGTGGTAGGTCGCGTCGTAGCCGCCCCACAGGATGCGGTCATCCTCGGAGAGGCGGTAGTAGTGGAATTGGTTGGAAACGTCGCCGAGGCCTTCGCGGTCCTGCCAGCCGATCGAGGTCATCTGTTCAGTCGTCAAAGGCTCGGTCATCAGCACGTGGTCGTAGACGGGGATGACATACCGACGCGGGCGGCGCACCGGGCCTGGATAGGCGTTGGTGGCCATCACCACCCGCGGCGCGGTGATGGCGCCGCCCGGGGTCGTGACCTGGAGGGCCGGCGCGCTACTGCTCACATCCGTGGCGGGAGAGTGCTCGTACACCGCGACACCCAGTGCCTCGGCCGCCGCCCGCAGTCCCCAGCACAACCGTGCTGGATCGACGAGTGCCGAATCGTTGCGGCGTATCAGGCCACCTATGTATGTCGGCGAGTTGACCCGGGCTCGCATGTCATCTGCTCCGAGCAGCGCCACATCGCCACCGTTGGCCGTGTGGAGCTCCCAGCCTTGCTGCAGCGAGTCGAGATGCCAGGCTTCGGTGGCGACCCCGATCTCGGCGGATCTCCTGAAGTCGGCCTTGATCTGATAGTTGTCGACGCTGGCCTCGATGCCGTCGAGGTTGTCGCGCCCCAGACGGGTCAGCGCCTCGACGTCGTCGGGCCAGTGCGAGAGTCCGTTCTCGAGCCCGTGCGTCAACGAGGAGTCACAGAAGCCTCCGTTACGCGAGCTGGCGCCAAAGCCACACCGATCGCGCTCGAGTACGGCCACCTTCAAACCAGGCTGCTCTTCCATGGCCTGGATGGCCGCCCACAGGCCGGTGAAGCCGCCACCGATCACCACCAGGTCGGCGGCAGAGTTGTCCTCGAGTCGTGGAGCGGGTGGGGGACGATCGCTGCGGTCGGACCAGAAGTTGGCTGGCTTGACGCCCTTCAGGGCCTGCTCGGCCCAGCTTTCGGACTGTTGACTCACTTGACGTTGTTGATGTCGATCACGACCGTCTGGACATCGGTGAACTCCTCGAGGCTGCCGCGCCCCCAACCGGTGTCCGTGCCCGCCGCACCACCGAAAGGCTGGAAGGTCTCCCAGAAGTCCGTTGAGTCGTTGATGACCACTGTGCCCGACCGCACTCTGTCGGCGTACCAGAACGCCCGCTGCAGGCTGGACGTGAACACGGCAGCTTGCAGGCCGAGATGCGTGTGATTGGCGAGCGCAACGGCCTCGTCGTCGTCCCCAACGGAGAGGATCGGCAGGACCGGGCCGAATGTCTCTTCTTGGGCGACGAGCGAGTCCGCGGGCACGGCGTCGATGACCGTGAACTCGTAGTAGAGATCGGTTGGGAAGCCCTCGGCGCGGCGGCCGCCGGTGAGGATGGCTGCGCCGCGGTCCGTGGCGTCCGCCAGATGTCGGTCCATCTTGTCGGCCGTAGCCGCATTGTTGAGCGGGCCCATGGTCGTGGCCTCGTCGAACGGATCACCGAGCCGGACCTCAGCGGACGCCTTCATCACCCGCTCCACGAACTCGTCGTGGACGCTGTCAACCACGATCACCCTCTCTGTGGCGCAGCACACCTGTCCTGCGTTGTAATAGGCGCCGTAAACGGCGAGGTCGGCCGCCCGTGAGATGTTGGCGTCGTCGGTGATGATGGTGGGACCATTGCCGGACATCTCCATGATCGAACGCTTGATGCCCATCTGCGAGATGATGCGGCGGCCAGTCTCGGACGAGCCCGTGAACCCGATGCCGTCGATGCCCGAGTGGCCGACGAGTTGCTCTCCGATCTGGCCGCCCCCTGGGATGATCGACACCAGCCCCTTGGGGACCCCGGCCTCATCGAAGGCTTCGGCCAGCTTCAACAGGCTCCACGGAGTGAACTCGGGCGGCTTGACGATGACCGCGTTGCCGGTCGCCAATCCCGGGCCGACGTACTCGAGCGGGATGGTGACAGGGAAGTTCCAGGGGGTGATCGCCGCCCACACCCCGACGGGGCGGTTGAAAGTGAACATCCGCTTGTTGCGGTCGGTGGTAGGGATGACTCTGCCCTCGAGTCGCTTGACGTCCTCGGCGGCGTTGATGAAGTACTGGTTCGCCTCCCCGATGTCGTTGATCGACTCGGCGTGGTAAGGCTTGCCCTGTTCGAGCGTCTGCAGTCGGGCGATCTCGTCTGAGTTCTGAGCCACGGCGTCGGCGATTCGGTGCAGGAGCTCGGCCCGCTCGAAGGCCGACCAATGCTGGAACTCGTCCTGGGCCGTACGTGCCGCGGCAACGGCGTGGTCGATGTCGGCTGCGGAAGCCATTGGCACATCGGCGATGTGCTCGCCGGTCGCGGGACTGATCAGCGCGTGAACCGAGTCGCCGGTGCCCTCGGTCCACTCGCCACCGATGTAGAGCTTGAGGTTCTCGACCATGTCATCTCCGCCGGAGGGGCCGCTGCCAATCTACTGGTAGCGGGTGGGCCCAAGTGGCTCCGGGGAGCAGGCGGCTCAAGGCTGGAGCGCCCTGCCTAGGCTCGGATTCTCATCGAGGGGAGAGCTATGGGACTTCAGGGCAAGAACACCGCCGAGTGGTTCGAACGGGGCCGAGCCGCTCTCGTGAACGGTGTCTCTTCGGGGTATCGCTACTGGGGCGATGACGACACACTCGTCATTGATCGGGGCGACGGGGCTCATGTCTATGACATGGACGGCAACCGCTACATCGACTACCAGCTGGGGTTCGGCCCGGTCATTCTCGGCCACGGCCATCCCGTCGTTGCCGCTGCCGTCGCCGAAGCCGCCGCGGCAGGCACGACTTTCGCCATGACCACCGCCCGCGAGATCGAGGCGGCAGAGGTGTTCCGCGCCGCCGTGCCATGGGTCGATGGCCTTCGCTTCACCAATACCGGAACCGAAGCGACGATGCATGCCATTCGACTGGCACGGGCCCACACCGGACGCGAGCTGATCGTGAAATTCGAGGGCGCCTACCACGGAGCCCACGACTACGTGCTCTTCTCGGTCTCCGGAGCCCCGGTCGACAGCCTCGGCAGTCGCCGTTCGCCGGTTCCGCTGCAGGACTCGTCGGGGATACCCGAGGCGATCCGCTCTCTCATCCGCGTTGTGCCTTTCAACGACCTCGAGGCCATGGAAGAGCTGTTCCGCAGAGAGGGCCAAAGCATCGCGGCGATGATCGTTGAGCCCATGATCGGCAACTTCTTCGGCATCATGCCAGACGATGGCTACCTGCAGGGCCTGCGGCGCATCTGCGATGAATACGGATCCGTGCTCATCTTCGACGAGGTCAAGACCGGGTTCCGCATGGGCCTCGGCGGTGCCGCCGAATTCTTCGACGTCGTCCCGGACCTGGGCACGTTCGCCAAGTCGATGGGGAACGGTTTCCCGGTAGCGGCCATCGCCGGGCGCAACGAGATCATCGGGGACTGGGCCACCGGCGGGGTCATGCAGGCCGGCACCTACAGCGGCAACGGCGTCGGGGTGGCTGCCGCCAAGGCCACCATCGACATCCTTGCCACCGGCGAGCCCTTCGCCGCTATCGAGCACACGGGCACCACCCTCATGAGAGGGATCGAAGGCATCCTCGCCGAGGAGGGAGTGCCGGGTCACGTCGTTGGTCACCACTCGATGTTCGGGATCTCTTTCTCCGAGGAGGCACCGCGGGAGTACCGCGACTACGCCAACCACGACGAGGATCTGTACGGCGAGGTCATCCTGGGCATGATCCGGCGCGGCGTACTGCCCGTCGACGATGCCCGCGAGCCCTGGTTCATCTCGGCGGCCCACTCCGCCCAGGATGCGGCGCTGACTCTCGAAGCGTTCGGCGATTCCCTGGCGGAAGCCAAGGGATGACGGCCGAGTCCGGTTCGAGCGGCATTCCCGATCGGGCGCAGGTGGTGATCATCGGAGGTGGAGTGATCGGCTCGAGCGTCGCCTACCACCTGGCGAAGCTCGGCTGGACCGATGTCGTCCTGCTGGAGCGCGACCGGCTGACCTCGGGTACCACCTGGCACGCCGCCGGGCTGGTTGTGTCGGGTGGCATGACAACCGAGACCCTGGCCTGGATGGCCAAGTACTCCCGCGACCTGTTCGAAGTCCTCGAAGAGGAGACCGGCCTATCCACCGGCTTTCGCCCGGTCGGCTACCTGCAGACGGCCAGCAACGAAGAACGCACTCACAAGCTCCGACGCGAGGCGGACTTCGTGGGGCTGATGGGCATCGACCGCGAGGAGATCTCTGCTGCCGAGGTCGCCGCCCTGTGGCCCCAGATCGACACCGCTGATGTCATCGCCGGCTTCTTCACCGCCAACGAGGGCAGGGCCGACCCGGCGAACGTGTCGATGTCCTTGGCCAAGGGAGCCCGGTTGCTGGGCGTTCGGGTACTCGAGGGGACCCGGGTGTTGGGGATCACCCAGCGGGATGGCCGGGTGACGGGCGTGGTCACCGAGAGCGGCACCATCGAGGCCGAGTACATCGTCAACTGTGCGGGGATGTGGGCGAAGCAAGTCGGCGCTATGGCCGGCGTCTCGGTGCCGCTGCAGGCGATCGAGCATGCCTATCTGATCAGCGAGCCATTCGATGGAGTATCTCCGGATCTTCCGATCTTCGAGGACCCGGACCGATTCGCCTACTACCGCGAGGAAGTTGGCGGCCTCATGGTCGGCCTGTTCGAGCCGGTCGCCGCTCCGTGGTCGCTCGATGGGATTCCAGACAACTTCAGCTTCGGTGAGATCCCGTCGGACTGGGAACGGCTGGGGCCATTCCTCGAGAACGCCATGGAGATCCTGCCCGCCCTCGAGAACGTCGGAATCCGCAAGCTGTTCACTGGTCCAGAGAGCTTCACCCCAGACAACGGGTTCCTCATGGGTGAAGCTCCGGAACTAGCCAACTTCTTCGTTGCTGCCGGGTTCAACTCTTTGGGGATCCTCACCGGCGGGGGTGCCGGATCGATCATCGCCAACTGGATCGTCGATGGCGTGGCACCGGTCGATGTCACCGATGTCGACATCGCCAGGCTGCACCCCTTCCAGACCAATCGTCCCTACCTGGCGGAGCGCAGCGTCGAACTGCTCGGCAGGCTGCACTCGACGGGATCGTGGCCCCATTCGAGTCCGGCTCGAGCGCGCAACGTACGGCGCTCGGCGCTGCACGAGCGCCTCGAGGCGGCCGGCGCTCACTTCACAGAGTCCTCGGGATGGGAGAACGCCTCCTGGTTCGCTCCTCCCGGCGCCGAGATCGAGTTCAAACTGTCGTACGGCCGTCAGGATTGGTTCGACTTCCACGCTGCGGAACACCATGCGGTTCGCGACGCCGTTGCGCTGTTCGACATGTCTTCGATGTCGAAGTTCCTCGTCCAGGGCCCAGACGCCGAAGAGACCCTGAACCGAATCTCCGCCAACAACATCGCGGTGCCCGCTGGGCAGTGCGTATATACGCAGTGGCTCAATGGGCTAGGTGGTGTCGAAGCCGATGTGACGGTGACGCGTCTCGCCGAGGACCGCTTCATGGTGGTGGCAGCGGAATACTTCCACCGGCGGGTCGAGACGATGTTGCGGCGGGGCACCCCCCAAGACGCCCGCGTCTACGTCACCGACGTCACCTCAGGCTTCACGCTTTTCAGCCTGCAGGGCCCCAACTCCCGTCGCCTGCTGGGCAAGATGACGACCGCCAGCCTGGACAACGACACCTTTCCCTACTTCACCGCCCAGGAGATCGACCTGCACTACGCCAGGGGTGTCGCGGCGCGCATGAGCTTCGTTGGAGAGCTCGGCTGGGAGCTATTCGTTCCAACCGAGTTCGCCCTCGGCGTCTACGACCGGCTCGTCGAGTTCGGCTCGGATTTGGGTCTCGCCCATGCCGGCATGGAGACTCTCGAGAGCACGCGCACCGAAGCGCGCCGGCTCGACTATGGGCTGGACATGGAGAACACTGACACCCCGCTCGAGGCGGGTCTTGGGTGGGCCGTGGACTTCGATAAGCCCGAGGGCTTCGTCGGTCGCGAGGCGCTGCTGAAACAGAAGGAGAACCGGCCCCTCAAGTCGCGCCTCGTCCAGTTCCTCCTGGAGGACCCCGAGCCCCTGCTCTACGGAGAGGAACCGATCCTTCTCGATGGTGCTTCCGTTGGCTACATGCGGTCTGGCGCCTACGGCCACACCTTGGGCGGCGCCATGGGCTTCGGTTACGTGGAGAACGATGCGGGCGTGACCCCCGATCTGGTGAAGACCGGGGCCTTCGAGATTCAGGTAGCCGGCGAACGCATCCCTGCGAAGGCCTCGCTGCGACCGATGTACGACCCCAAGGGCCTCCGCGTCCGCATGTGACTCTGCGTCATCGAGCTCCCGCGTCAGTTGTCGCCTGAGGAGATAGAGGAGATCTCGGCGTTCGGTCACGTCGAGTAACCGCCGTCAACGGCACCCGGCATGTGGTGCTCAGCCCGGAGCGTCCCCAGTGGGCTCGTCGATGTGGGCTCGCTGCAGGGTGCCGCTGTAATCCAGGAAGACGGTCTTGATCTCGGTGAACTGCTCGATGGCGGCCGTTCCCGACTCGCGATGCCCGTTGCCTGTGTCCTTGGTGCCTCCGAACGGGAGATGGATCTCGGAGCCGATGGTGGGGGCGTTGAGGTAGACCAGGCCGGCATCTAGCTCGCTAACGGCTCGCAATGCCCGGGCCGTGTCCCGGGTGTACACCGCCGCCGAGAGGCCGTAGCGAGTTCCATTGGCCACCGCCAGGGCCTCGTCGTCGCCGTCGACCCTGATGACCGTGATGGTGGGGCCGAAGATCTCTTCCTGGGCGATGCGCATCTCAGGAGAGGCGTGGTCGAACAGCGTTGGCGAGTAGAAGTAGCCGCCATCGAGGCCGTCTTCGAGCTTTTCGCCCCCGACCACCAATTGGGCACCCTCATCGATGCCGATGGCGGTGTAGGAGTGCACCCGGTCGAGCTGAGTGGCGTTGATCAGCGGGCCTACGGTGGTCTCGGGGTCGAGACCGTCGCCGACGACCAGTGACCCCATGCCCTCAACCAGCGCCTCGACGACTTCGTCCGCTACCCGATTGTCGACCACGAGGCGGCTGCTGGCAGTGCATCGCTGTCCCGCAGTCGAGAAGGCGCCCCAGAGTGCCCCGGTGACAGCTTCCCCCAGGTCGGCGTCATCGAGGATGACTAGGGCGTTCTTGCCGCCCATCTCCAATGAGACGTGTTTGAGCTCGGCCCCGGCCGAGGCTGCGATCTGCTTGCCGACGGCCCGCGACCCGGTGAAGGACACCATGTCGACATCGGGATGGGTGACCAGGGCTTGTCCCGCCTCTTTTCCGTAACCGGTGACCAGGTTGACGACCCCTGGAGGCACACCGGCCTCCTCGAGAATCTCAAACAGAAGCACCGCGGTATGAGGAGTGTCCTCGGCCGGCTTGACCACCACGGTGTTGCCACAGACGAGAGCCGGGAACAGCTTCCAGGCGGGCATCAGCATCGGCAGGTTCCATGGCGTAACGATTCCGACGACGCCCACCGGTGCCCGAACGGTCATGGCAAGGCGGTTGGGCAAGCCCGACGGCACCGTGTCGCCGAACATACGGCGTCCTTCCCCTGCCATATATTCGCCCGATGTGATGGCACCCTGGACGTCGTAACTGGAGTCGACGAGCACCTTTCCCACTTCCCGGGTGATGACCTCGGCCAACTCGGGCTTGCGCTCGACCAGCATCCGGGTGGCCTTGGCGACTATCTCCCCACGGGTTGGAGCCGGGGTGCGTCTCCATTCGTCCTGGGCTCGTGCCGCCGCGGTCACCGCGGCGTCGACATCGGCGGGGCCGCTGCGCTGGAACTCTCCGATCACGTCATCGGGGTGTGCCGGGTTGGTGTCACCGAAGGTCTCACCTTCGGAGGCGGGGACCCAGCTGCCGTCGATGTAGTTGAGGTGGGTATCGGGCATGTCAGAGGGCCTCCCCGCTGGTTGGGGTCGGCCGATAGATCGGCCCGCGATCGATGACCTTCTGAGCCAGATCCATCAGCCCTTCCTGGTATATCTCGCGCTCTCCCAGGCTTTGGGCGTCCTTGGGAACCTGCCCTGGATATCCGATGAGACGATGCACTTCGGGGTGCATGTAGTACCCGGCCACGATGGCGAGCGTGACCGCTCCGTAGCCCTCGGGATCCGCGGACTCGAATGTCGCTATGAATCCGCCGACGTCGTCGAGCTCAACATCGGCCATCGCACTCTCGAGGAGAGGGGCTAGGTCGGGGCGAGAGGCCAGGACCGCATCGAGCTGGGTAGTGCCGACGCCCATCGAGCCGGCCGCCGGCATCCCGTGCGCCTCGGGGATGAGGTAGTCGCCCACCGTCTCCAGGGCTCTGCGTGTGGCGTCGCTCACCGACGGGCGGACGCCGATGTCCTCGCTCATACCGACACCTCCTGGTTGAACCGTTCCTGAACCATGTGCTCTGCCGTCCTCATGGCCAAAGCGGCAATGGTGCTGGTGGGGTTGGTGCCGCTGGAGGTGACGAACACGGATCCGTCGACCACGTAGAGGTTGGCGATGTCGTGGGAACGTCCCCAGCGGTCCACCACCGATGTCTGCGGATCGTCACCCATGCGGGCTGTCCCGAGAAGATGCCAGCCCGAGTACCGCATCAGCGAGTCGGTCTCCACCTTGTGGGCCCCCGCTTCGACCATCGATTCGCTGGCCTTGGAGATGTGGAAGTCCAACAGCTTGCGGGAGTTCTCGGACACCTTGTAGATGACCTTGGGGGCGGGGATGCCCGAACCGTCCGTGAGGTCGTCGTCGAGCTCGATCCGGTTGTCTTCGTTGGGCAGGTCTTCGCCGAACAGGCCCCAGCTCTGGCCCCGTCCGAAGCGTTCCTTGAAGAGCAGGTGGTGATCTGCACCCCACTCGGACTCGCCGGCGCGGGCGGGCAGAGCCATATTGATGGGCCCCCCGGTAGGGGCGAGGCCCCACTTGGCACCGCGCACGAACCCCCGCGATTCATCGGTCTCATAGAACTCGAAGGACTCGATACTGCATCCGAACTGGCCCTGCCAGCTCTCCAGGTCCCCGTCGAACAGTCCGGTCACCGATGCGAATGGGTGCATCATGAGTCGGCGTCCAACCAGGCCGCTCGAGTTCGCCAGACCGTCGGGCCGTTCCGGAGTCGCCGAGTTGAGCATGATGCGTGCCGTGCCGATCGAATTGGCCGCCATCACGACAACGTCGGCGGGCTGGAAGTGCTCCTGGCCGTCCTCGTCGATCCACTCGGCTCCGGTGGCGAGCCCGTTCTCGGTGACGATGCGGCGAACCCTGGCACCCGTTATCAGCTTGGCCCCGTGCTCGATGGCGAAAGGCCAGTGGGTCTGGTCTGTCGTAGCCTTGGCACCCTCGTTGCAGCCCTGCTGGCAGGTCCCTGCCTGAACGCAGGGGCTACGACCGTTGTAGGGCCGCGAGATGATGGCGTTGGGTTCCGGCCACCAGTGCCAGCCGAGCCGATCGTGCGCCTTGGCGATCTGCATCGCCCCTGGGCCGAGCGGCAGCGGCGGGAGCGGGGGACCGGCACCGGGGGGATAGGCGGGGTCGCCTTCGAGCCCGGACACGCCGATCTCTGCTTCCGTCCGCTCGTAGTAGGGCTGGAGCTCCTCATAGGTCAGGGGCCAGTCGTCGGCCACGCCGTCGAGCGTCTTCACCTTGAAGTCGGAGGGAAGCATGCGAGGCCACACGCCGGCGTAAAGGATCAGGCTCCCGCCCACGGCATTGAACATCAGCGGTGCGATATCGGACTCGTCCTCGTTGAGCGGATAGTCCTGGGGGAGGTCGCGGATCGTCGGATTGGGGAACCATTGCTTGCGGCCGGTGATCTCCCAATCAGGGGAGAGGCCCCGGAACTCGCTCTTGTCGTGCCAGCGGCCTTGCTCGAGGCAGACCACCGATAGTCCGGCTTCGGCGAGGTAGCGGGCGGCGATCCCACCAGATGCTCCGGCCCCGACGATCAGAACGTCGGCTCGATCCTGCTTCGCAGCCAATGTGCCTCCTCTGACGACATCTCGCCGGCACCTACGGCGGCCGATTTCCGATGCCTAGCGGTTCTCCATCGAGACTATCAGGGCGGATGGCGCCTTAAGACTGAGTGATCCCGGCCAGCTCGAGGGCCAATCCCATGCGGTGGGCTGCCAGGTCGGGATCGGGGAGGAGCCCGGCCTCGTCGGCCAGCACGAACTGGCGCGAGAGGTGGACGATCGATCTGGCGGCTTCCAGCCCGTTCACCATGCGGAAGTGATCCTGGTGCCCACTCAGGTAGGCCATGAAGACGACGCCGGTCTTGTAGTAGTACGTGGGGCTGGAGAACACATGGCGGGCGAGCGGGACCGTTGGGGCGAGGAGCTTGTCGAACTGGTCCACCTCGTCGTGGTCGAGGGCCTGAATCGCGGCCGAGGCGGCCGGTGCGATTAGATCGAAAGCTCCGAGGAACGCATCGCTATGGCGATCACCGTCGCCTCTGATCGTCGTGGGATAGTTGAAATCGTCTCCGGTGTACATGCGGACACCATCGGGGAGGCGACGCCGCAGCTCGATCTCACGATCCATGTCGAGCAGTGAGAGCTTGACGCCGTCGATCTTGGCGGCGTTTTCGGTAATCACTGTGATGAACGACTCGGCGGCTGCGTCCAGGTCGTGTGAACCCCAATAGCCGGCGAGGGCGGGATCGAACATGTCGCCCAGCCAGTGCACGATCGCCTTGCCCGAGACCTGCCCGAGTATCTCGGAGTAGGCCCGGTGGTAGTCATCGGGACCCTGGGCGGTCGCGGCGAGATGGCGACTGGCCATCACCACGGCCTGCCCGCCATGGCTTTCGATGAGATCGATCTGCTCGTGGTAGGCCTCCACGATCCGCTCCTGAGTCGCCGGATCTTGCGGCAACTGGTCGGTGTTGGCACCGCAGGCGATGTCGCCGCCTTCGGCCTGTGCCTCAGTCAACGAGCGGACGATGAGCTCGTGGGTGGCCGCCCAGTCCAAGCCCATACCACGCTGGGCGGTGTCCATGGCCTCGGCCACCGGCAGACCCCACGACCACAGATGGCGGCGGAATGCCAGCGTGGTTTCCCAGTCAACGTTGGCTCCCGACGCCGGGGTGTTCTCGGCGAGGGGATCGGCCACGACATGAACCGCGGCGAAGGCACGGCGACTCTTCAACGGTTCGGTCGGACGCTCGAAGTGGCCGGGGTCACTGAGCAAGTGACGGGTCAGGGATCCGTCCTCGAGCGGAATAGTCACCGTTGCCATCGAGTACTCCTGATGCTCTACGCGGGCCGATGCTACCTAGCCGTGGTACCGGCAACAGTGGCACTCAATAGGCCGGGATGGAGCCCCCCGGTGACTCGGTGACGGCGACGGTCGACTCGGGGCGCAGGGCGACAGGTCCTGAGCCCGACGTGTAGACCCGGGCCAGTCGAGCGCCGAGCTGCTGGAGAACCTCCCAGGAGATGGTCTGGCGGACATCGGCGACGGCATCAGCGGTGATCGCGTCATCGCCGGCGCGGCCCAGCAGTGTGAACTCTGAGTCGGGTCCGACGCTGGCGATCCCGGACACGTCCACCGTGAGCGCGTCGGAAGACACCCTGCCAACCACCGGGGCCCGCGTCCCCTCCACCAGCACGGATGTCCCCGGCGAGGAAGCGCGCGACCACCCGTCGGCATAGCCGATGGGGAGGGTGGCGATGGTCGAAGCCCGCTCGGCGGTCCAGGTCCCGGCGTAACCGACTGCAGTTCCCGGTGGCACCTCGGCGATGCGCACGGGATATGCCCTGACGGCCAGGGCCGGGGCGACCGGCGGAGGGAGTGGTTCACCGGCACCTGGATGCACTCCGTATAGGGCCAGCCCCGGTCGTACCAGCGTGTGCTCATCCGTGTCGACGGCGAGGAGTCCGCCAGAGGCCGCGACATGAACCGCTCCGGGTTCGATGCCCTCTCCTGCCAACCCTTTCAGTGCCGCGTCGAATCGGGCGAGCTGATCGCCGGTCGTCTCCGGATTCTCCGGTGCGGCCATGTGGGTCCACACTCCGGCCAAACTGGTCGCCGGGGCATCGGTGAGGGCAGTCGCGGCGGCGACGGCATCACCCGGAGCCATTCCCCCCCGGGTCATTCCGGTGTCGATCTCGAGATGGACCGCCAGGATCGGATCGTCGGGCGTCAGGCGGTCGGCGATGGTTCGTGCCTCGTGGGCGCTCCCGACGGTCACGTCGACCCGGAGCCGGGCCATCGCGGCGACCATGGCCGGAGGTACCGGGTAGAGCACGAAGATCCGCCCCTCGTAGCTGTCGCCACGGAGCCGGGCCGCCTCGGCGGAGTCGGCGACGCAGAGCCAGGCGGCGCCTCCGGCGACGGCGCAACGCCCGGCCATCTCGAGCCCATGGCCGTAGCCGTCGGCCTTGACCACCGCACCCAGGGCGGCGGGTCGGACAAGGGAGCGAAGGGCCAGCGCGTTGGCGATGAGCACATCGATGTCGACCTCAACCCACGCCGACCGCTCCAGGGCCGGGAGGCCGGCAACCTCCAGCGCACGATCGATGCGACGGGTCAACTCAGCGCTCCGTTTCCGAATGGGGGAGCCACGCCTCAAGGGCACTGCGCATGACATCGGCGGTCTCCGAGATCCCGGTCCAGCGTTCGAAAGCGATCTCGGCCTGGCGCACCAGCATCTCCATGCCGTTGCACACCGCCAGCCCGCGGGCGGTGGCGGCCCGGACGAGCGGGGTGTCGGGTGGGACGTAGACCAGATCGAACACCAGGGCACCGTCCGCCAGCCCCGTCACATCGAAGGCCACGGTGTCGGTGGTCATCCCCACGGTGGTGGCGTTGACGGCGATGGCCGCCGAGCTGAGCGCGGTGGCGAGCGACGGATCGTCGAGCGCCCCGGGCACGACTGTGCCGTAACCGGAGAGGCTGTCGGCGAGATCGCGGGCGCGCCCGGGAGTGCGATTGGCGACGAACACCGACTCGACGCCGGCGTCGAGGAGCGCCCACACCACGGCTCGGGCCGCTCCACCGGCACCCACTACCACAGCGCGGTGACCGGCCACCTCGGCGCCGGTCGATGCCACTGCCGAGATGAAGCCCGAGGCGTCAGTGTTGAAGCCGACCAACGACCCGTCGTCGCGGCGTACCCCGTTGTTGACCGCCCCGATGGCCGCCGCCCCCGGCTCCACCTCGTCGAGATGCCCCATGGCGACCTGCTTGTAGGGGGCGGTAACCCCGAACCCGAGCCAGCCGGGCTGGCGGGCTTCGCTGAAGAACGGACCAACGTCGTCGGGCTCGGTGGGCCGCAGCTCGTAGGCGGCATCGATGCCGTTGGCGGCGAATGCCGCGTTGACCATGACCGCCGAGTGCTTCCGTTTCAGCGGATTGCCAATGAGGGCGACTCGCCCACTCACCCTTCGTCGGTGGGGAAGCGAACGTGGGGGATGATGTGTGTCGCCCACTGCTCGAGCTGGGCCGGGTCCGGTGTCATCGTGTGGAGGATGAAGCTCTGGACGCCGGCATCGACCCGGGCCTGGAGCGATTCGACCACCTCGTCGGGTGTTCCGAAGAGGTAGACGCGTTCCAGGTACTCGGGTCCCCGCGCCTCGCTCATCACCCGGAGCATCGCCTCATGTTGTTCCTCGCGGGCCTTGGCGGCGTCCTGGGTATCCACGAAGTGATAGAAGTTCTCGTGGACGACGGCGACCTCGGCCGGATCGCGGCCGTTCTCTTTGAGGTACACCTGCAGCTCTTCCCAGTCGCGGGCGATGTCCTCGGGCGGACAGGTCGGCCGCGGCACCCAACCTTCGGAAGTCAGGATGCGGCGCTTCACCGCATCCACGAAGCGGGGCAGATCGGGCGAACCGGCGTCGGCGAGCTGAGACCCGCCACCGATCCACACCTCAGGACGCCGGCTGGGCAGCGGCTCGATGAGGACGTCCTCTATGGAGTAGAACTGCCCTTCGTAGGTGACCGTCTCACCTTCGAGAAGGGGGACGATGATCTCGAGAATCTCATCGGTGCGGGCGCCTCGCTCCGACTTCTTGACACCGGTGGCTGCGTACTCCGGCGGATACCACCCGATCCCGGCCCCGAGCACGAACCGATTGTTGGAGAGGAACTGCATCGTGGCGAGCTGCTTCGCCAACAACACCGGCTCGCGTATCGGCATGACCATCACGGAGGTACCCAGCTTGACCCGTTCGGTCACGCCCGCCACCAGCGACAGCGCTACGAGGGGCTCCAGGAACGAGACCGAGTAGAACTGCTTGGCGGCCAGCAGGTGGTCGGTGATGAAGATCGAGTCGAAGCCGATGTTCTCGACCTCGCGGGCGAAGTCGATGATCCCTCGAGCTCGCTCTGGCCCATCACCGGGCCATACGAAGGAGGGGAGGAACACCCCGAACCTTTCGATGTTTTCGATCTGCTGACTAGCCATCGCTACCTCTCGTGTGTCGTCACTTACCGGTGAACCGGGGTGGCCTCTTCTCGAAGAACGCCCGTGCCCCCTCCAGCATGTCCTGCGAGGAGAAAATCCGTTCGGAGGCGTCGAGCTCGGCCGCCAGGCCCTCGTCGAGGGTCATATCGCCAGCCATGTCGAGGGCTCGTTTGGCCTCTCGCACCGCGATCGGTCCCCGGGCCGCGATCGTCTCGGCGATCGTCATGGCCTCCGCGAGAGTCTGTCCCGCGGGGGCGACACGGTTCACCAGCCCGATCTCGGCCGCCTCGGCTGCACTGATGATCTGTCCAGTGAGAATGAGCTCCTTGGCCTTGGCGACTCCAACGATCCTGGGAAGCCGCTGGGTGCCGCCCGAGCCCGGCATGACACCGAGGCGGACCTCGGGCAGGCCTAGTTTCGACCGCTCGTCGGCCACCCGCAGGTCACAGCACAGGGCCAGCTCCAGGCCGCCACCGAGGGCGTCGGCCCCGATGGCAGCGATTGTCGGGACCGGCAGTCGAGCCAGCCGTCGGTAGACGGCCTTCTCCAGGAGCAGCTTGCCTTCGCCGACCCGACCCCGCAGCGATTCGAACTCCTTGACGTCGGAGCCGGCGCAGAAGGCTCGCTCGCCGGTGCCGGTGACCACCACACAGCGGACATCGTCATCGTCTTCGATGACGGCCAGGGCACGGTCGAGGCGCCGGGTGAGCTCGACGGTGACGAGGTTGAGCGGCGGATTCTCCAGCCGAATCATCGTGATCGGCCCACCCTCGACGACGATCAGGTCGGCGGTCATCGACTCGCTCCGAAATCGGCGGCAAGGCCCATGGCGGCTTCAGCGAACACCCGTTTGTCCATGGTGGTCAGCTTGTCCGAGACCTCGGGGACGAATCCCATGTGGGCGATCACATCGGTGTCGGGGGCGAGGCCCTCCGCGATCTCGATAAGGGTCACCCGCCCATCGTTCAACTCGAACACAGCCCTCTCGGTGATGTAGCGGACTTGTTGGCCGCGGCGGGTGGCGACTGCCCCGCTGAAGCTCACCTCGTCTACGGACTCAACGAACTTGGGCAGCGTTCCCTCGGATTCGATACGGAGACGCCCATCGGTCACCTCGACCTGGAGACCGGAGGTGGTCAAAGCCCCGACGAAATTGATCCGGCCGGTTCGGGAGCTGATGTTGGGGAAGCCGCCCGGTCCTCGCAGGCGACCAGGAAACTTGTGGACGTTGACGTTGCCCCCGGCGTCGATCTGCGCGAACGAGAGGCTGGCGATGTCGAGACCGCCGCCGTCGTAGAAGTCGAACATGGATGGCTGGTCGATCATGGCCTGATAGTTGAAGCCGGCGCCGCCTTCGTTGCCTGCCACCGGCACCCCACCGAATATGCCCTGCTCGACCGTGAGCACCAGACGTTCCTCGATGCCCTCCTCCCAGGCGATCGCTCCGATCATCTGGCTGATCCCGAATCCGAGGTTGCAGATGTCTCCCGGCCGAAACTCGAGGAGGGAGCGACGGGCGATGACCTTGCGCACATCGAGCGGTGGTGGGTCTCCGCCATCGGTGTTGGGCCGGCGTAGCGCACCCGAGTAGTAGGGGGAGTGGACGGTGGCATACGTCTGGGTCTGGGAGGGGTCGAGGTAGGCCATGTTGATGAGGGCACCAGGGACCACAACCGAGCGTGCCGGAAGGCTCTTGGCGGCGGCGAGCCGCTTGGCCTGTGCGATGACGATCCCACCGGAGTTGTGAGCGGCCATTGCCATGGCCAGCATCTCTCCTTGTACGGCCTCGTCCTCCATGGTGAGATTGCCGTCCTCGTCGATGGTCGAGCCACGGATAACGGCCACATCTATGGGGAAAGCCTTGAAGAAGAGCCACTCCTCTCCGGCGAGCTCGACCACCTCCACGAGATCCTCGGTGGCCGTCCCTTGTTTGCCTCCGGTGTGGCGAGGATCGACGTAGGTGTCGAGCCCGACCGCCGTGATCAATCCCGGCCGACCGGCCGCGATCTCCCGGCACAGTTGAGAGAGGACACCTTGGGGAAACGAGTAGGCCTCGACCTCGCCGCTTTCGATGAGGGCGCCGAGTCGGGGCTCGTTGCCGATGTTCGATCCGATGGTGCGTCGCATCAACCCGGGCAGAGCCAGCTGGGAGAAACCGCGATCGGCGAAGTCACCGATGCCGACGACCCGCACGGTGGTGAGGTCGTTCGGTGCGCCTTCGGCGCCGTAGATGTCGGCGAGGGTGTCGATGAACAACTGGGGCAGGGCGTGTCCGGCTCCGGACCCACCGATGATCACAGTCGCGCCGTTGGCCACGGCCCGGACAGCACCGGCCGCGGTGACGAGTTTCATCGGTTCGATCTCCTCATGGCATGTGACCTCCGCCGTTGGGACACAGAGTCTGTCCGTGATATAGCGCCGCGGCGTCTGTGAGCAGGAACACCACGCTGGCGGCAACATCGTCCGCGGTAGCGAATCGCCCCGAGGGGAGCTCGGCGAGACGCCGGCGCCCCACCTCGCCCTCGACGATGTCGGTGGTCATGTCTGTGACGGTGACCCCGGGCGCCACGACGTTCACCCGGACTCCTTGGGGGCCCAATTCCTTGGCCATGGATTTGGCCAGTCCCAACAACCCCGCCTTGGCTGCGGCGTAGTGGGCGACACCAGCGAAGCCGATCTGGCCCAACCGCGAGGAGATCATCACGATCGAGCCCGAACCCTGTTCCAGCATGCTGGGAAGGGCGGCCTTGCTGACTAGAAACGCCCCGGTCAGGTCGACATCGAGCACGAGCCTCCACTCGTCGACCGTCATGTCGGCGAATGGGCTCTCCGGCATGACGCCAGCGTTGTTGACGAGTCCGTCGATCTTGCCGAACCGATCGAGGGCCGCGGCGACCATGGCATTGACCTCCTCCGGTTCCCGTACGTCGGCCGCGAACGCCTCGGCCTCCCGGCCTCTCGAACGCACCGCCGCAACTGTGGTCTCGGCTCCGCTGGTTTCGGTGCGATACGCAACCGCAACGTCGGCGCCCGCATCGGCGCAGGCGACGGCGATAGCGGCGCCGATGCCACGGCTGCCACCGGTGACGAGGACGACCCTGTCGGCAAGGGCGTCGTGCGCAAACACAGAACCAGTCACGGGAAAACCTCGGTCAAGAGCATCGGCAAACGATTACCGCGGCACCGTACCGAGCAGGCCTGGACCCGTCAAAAGACCCGATTCCTCGGGCCGGGGGGTCAGGAGTGGAAGCGGACGGCGACGTTCCCTAAGCCACCGAATTCGGCCGTGAACCCGGCCCCGTTTGCTGGAACTCGATGATGTCCGGTGAGGGACCCGGTGAGGATGACCTGGCCTCGCTCCAATGGGTGGCCGCGTTGCAACAGGTGTTGCGATAGCCAGGCCACCGCCGCCAATGGGTTGCCCTGGTCGGCGCGTCCGGTGGCGAGATGATCACCGTCACATGAGAGGGACGCTTCGACCTCGGCCGGGCTGACATCTGCCACTGGGACGAACGAACCAAGCACCGCGTAGGCAACGGTGGAGTTGTCGGCGACCCAGTCGACGACCCCGGAGCTGTCGATCGTGCGGTAGTCGATCACCTCGATGCCCGGGCCCATTTCGTGTGGGGCTTGCTCCAGCTCGGCGACGCTCTGAGGCCGGTCGATCGTCTCGCCGATACGAACCACCAGCTCTGCCTCCACCATCGGAGCGACCATGGTTGCCAGGGAGAGATCAGATCCCGAGGGGATCACCATGTCGTCGAGCAGGGTCCCGACGATGGGAGTGGCGGGGGGCGGCGCCGAGGTGAGGCCCATCTTCCATCCCGCCCGACGGCGCCCGACGGCGACGCGTGCTTCGATGATCAGTTCCTGGATGTTGTAGGCGTCGTCGATGGTGAGTGACGGCTCAACAGTGGACGGCGCCGGCACCGTGACGGAACGAGTCCATGCATCATCCAGTCCGGCGGCTAACTCGACAAGACGCGATGGGACCGGTTGCTTCGACGACACAGCGCCAGGCTACCTCTGGGCCCTGGCCCAATAGACGCTTGCCATAATGGATTCCGAGCCCGGAAACCGACTCCGAGACAGGAGGAATCATGGGAACCGATATGGCCTACCGCTCCGCAGTCGACCTCGCCGGCGCCATCGCCGATCGCCGGGTGTCGCCGGTCGAAGTCATGGAGGAAACGCTGCGGCGTGTAGAGGAGCGAGAGCCCAGTCTCAACGCCATCGTCTATCGGGGTTTCGATGAGGCCATGGAGTCGGCACGGTCGGCCGAGGAGGCTCTTGCCAAGGGTGAGCCCGGAGGGCCCCTGCGGGGCGTGCCCGTTCTCATGAAGGACCTCTTCGACTTCAAGCCGGGATGGCCGGCAACCTTCGGTGGCATCCCGGCGATGGCCGACTTTTCGATCGACGGCTACTGCGTCTGGGCGGAGCGGATGGAGGCGGCCGGCGCCATCATCATCGGAAAGGGCAACAGTCCGGCGATGGGCTTCAGGGGAGCCACCGACAATTACCTCTTCGGACCGACTCGGAACCCCTTTGACACCACCCGCAACACCGGTGGGTCCTCGGGAGGGCCGGCAGCAGCGGTCGCCGACGGTCTGGTGCCGATCGCTGAGGGAACCGACGGCGGGGGTTCGATCCGCATTCCGGCAGCCTGGTGCGGGGTGGTTGGCTATCAGCCGTCGGCAGGGCGCGTCCCTTCGATCCTGAGACCCAACGCCTTCTCGGGGGTTTCCCCGTTCGTCTACGAGGGCCCGATCACGAGGACGGTCGCAGATGCTGCCCTGGCCATGGGGGCGCTGGCAGGGCCGCATCCCGGAGATCCGTTCTCTGCCCTCGACACTCCCGACTTCGCCGCGAGCCTCGACCGAGGCGTCGAAGGATGGAAGGTCGCTTTCTCGCCCGACCTGGGTGTCTACCCGGTACAGCCTGAGGTGGCTGCCGTGGTCGAGGAGGCGGTCAAGGCCTTCGAGGAAGCCGGGGCCCAGGTGGTTGAGGTCGACATCGACATCGACATCGACCAGAAGGAGCTGGCCGACTTGTGGTGCCGCCTCATCATGCCGTTGAGTCTCGACGGGTTCGCCAACCTGAAAGCAGGCGGGCTCGACATCCTCGGCGACCATCGTTCCGACCTCCCTCCCGAGTTCCTCCGGTGGGCCGATCACGTGGCCTCGATGTCGGCCATGGAGTACTTCGACGACAACTCGCGGCGCTCTCAGGTCTATGACGCGCTACAGGCGGTCATGACCGACCACGAGGTGCTGGTGTCGCCGACGGTGGCCGCGATGCCGGTGGAGAACCTCACAACCGGCGAGACCCGCGGCCCGAGTGCCATTGAGGGGGTGGAAGTCGACCCGTTGATCGGGTGGTGCATGACCTACTTCACCAATTTCACCGGCCATCCTGCGGTCTCGCTGCCCGCCGGACTTTCGGACGGCTTGCCGGTTGGCATGCAGGTCATGGGTCGACGCGGGGCGGATATCGATGTCTTCGCCGCCAGCGCCGCGTTCGAGAGGGCTCGACCCTGGGACCACATCTACGAGATCCCCGCCAATCGCTCCCTGACCGGAGAGCACGCCTGACTCTCGGTCAGTTGGTCAGCCTGTCGAGGTGATGCGGGTGTAGGCGGCCGCCACGAACACGATGATGGATCCGAAGAGGATCTGGCGCACCGCCTCGGGGTAGCCCAACGACGAGAGGATCGACGAGATGACGGTCAGGATGAGCGCGCCGACGATCGTGCCCCCGTAACCGCCACGGCCACCCAGGATCGAAGTGCCGCCTATCACCGCGGCCGCCACGGACGGGAGCACGACCGAGTCGGCCAGGGTGACGCTGGCGGCGTTGGTCAGCCCGGAGAGGAGGAACCCGGCGATGGCGGCGAGGACCGCCGAGATCACATAGAGCACGATCAGCACTTGCCACGATCTGGCGCCCGACAGACGGGAGGCGACCGGGTTGTCTCCGATGGCGTAGAGGAGGCGGCCATAGCCCGTCCGGTTGAGCCCGACGATGATCAGGATCGCCACGGGGACGAACACGACCAGGCTGACGGGCACCACGTTGAACGACAAGTCGGCGCCCAACGTCCTGAACTCGCTCGGTACTCCCGATCCCGTCTGCACGTTCCGCACCTGCCAGACGTTGGCAAAGCCCAGGACGACCAGGCTCATGCCCAAGGTCATGATGAGCGGGTGCACGCCCAAGGCGCCGACGCCGATCCCGGTGACAAGGCCAACCAAGGCGGCGACCAACAGCGCGATGAGGACCGCGACCAAGAGCCCCTGGTCGCCCACCAACGTTGCCACCAGGAACCCGGACATCGAGGCCACCGCCCCAACCGAGAGATCGATGCCGCCCGTCAGCATCGTTATGGTCTGACAACCCGCCAGAATCGCCAACGGAATTGCCGCCCGGACTATTACTCCCGTCCAGTTGGCGCTGACGATCCCGGGACGGATCACCTCGCTCAGTCCAACGAGAATTGCGAGCATGACCAACAGAGGGATGATGGTTCTCTCGCGAAGAAGGGCAAGCAACCCTGCCGGCGACAGCAGCCGAGGCCGCGAGGTAACGGTGTCGCCGCTGGCGCTCATGTGCCTCTCCGCAGTTGGATGAGGCTGCCGATCATGACGACTCCGACGAGAATGAGACCCTGCGTCACCGTGGCAAGGTTGGTGTCGACGTTCAGGAACGTCATGTCTGTCCGGATCAGAGAGAGGATCACGACGGCGACCATCGGTCCGAAAAGGCCACCGCGACCTCCGGCCAGGCTCACGCCGCCAAGCACCACGGCCGCAACGCTCAGCAGCAGGTAGGGTCCTGGGGCTGGTGCGCCGATGCCGGTGCTGGCGGTGAGGCTGAGACCGCCCAGCGCCGAGAACAGGCCTGCCAGCATGTAGGCGAAGATCTTGGTGCGTGCCACCGACACGCCGCTTCGGTATGCCGCCAGTGGATCACTGCCGATGGCGTACAGCGATAGCCCCAGCCGTGACCGCCTGATCGGGATCCAGATCAGGCCAACGATGAGCAGCAGCAACACAGCCGCCTTCGGTGCCCACTCGCTGACGATCGACCCTTTGGTGAGATCGCGGAGCCAATCCGCCGACCCGCCCCCGGGTGATTTGAGCACGAGCAGAGCGCACCCGGCCCAGACGAAGAGCATCGCCAGGGTGACGACGATGTCGGGCACTCGCGTGAGCACGATCAGGCTGCCATTGATGGCGCCGAGCAAAAGGCCCAACAAGAGCACGCCGACGACGACGACGATGGCGGCCCCTTCGCTCCGGCCATCCATGCCGGCCGCCGCCACGACGCTCGTCAGCGCCATCATCGAGCCCACCGAGAGGTCGATGCCCCGGGCGATGACGGCGCAGGCCTGGGCGACCGCCGCCAGCGTCAGTGGCAGCACGGAAATGGCCAGCCCCTGGATGCCTGTTACCCCATAGGTGGGCTGGATGATCTTCGTGAACACCAACAGAACGGCGAGGATCCCGACGAGGCCGAGACTCCAGGCGTTGCGACGCAGAGCACCGGCGAGCGCCCCCACCTGGCGAGCGATCTGGGTTTCCGGAGTGCTCACTGTGGTGCTCATAGGTCGCTCGCTTGTCCTGAGGGCTGCTGCCCGGCGTCCGCCACTTCGACGTCTGCCGAGCCGACCACCTGTTCGGGCAGGGGCGCGTCCGAGCGAAGATTGTGTGCGGCCCTCAGGAGGGTCGCCTCGTCGGCGTCCCTGGCGTCGATCTCCGCAACCACCTCGCCGCCGAAGATCACGATCGCCCGGTCGCAGGCGAGCTGGATCTCGCTGAGTTCAGAGGTGTAGAAGAGGACCGCGGCACCGGCCTCAGCCAGATCTCGGAGCAGTGGATAGATCTGAGCCTTGGTGCGGATGTCGATCCCGCGGGTTGGATCGAAGCACAGCATGGTCTGCACTCCACCGGCGACCCAACGGGCGATCGTCACCTTCTGCTGGTTGCCCCCGGAGAGGAGGCGAACCTCGCTTTGGGCCCGGGTATCGATCTGAAGCGTTTCGATCGCCTTGTCGATCTTGGGCCTCTCCTGCTTGGTCTTGATCGGGCCCCACTGCGACATCCTGACGCTGAAGGGCAGGGCGATGTTCTCGCGCACCGACCGCTGCATCAACAGGGCGTCGGCACGATCGGCAGCCACGAAAACCACTCCGGCTCGGATCGCATCCGCGGGATGCCGGAACGAGACTTCCTGCCCATCCACCAGGACCGTGCCGGCACTAGGGCGCTCCGACCCGGCAAGGATGTCGAAGAGCTCATCCTGACCCTGGCCCTCGAGGGCCACCAACCCGAGCACCTCGCCGGCGCGGAGGTCGAAGGTGACATCGCGCAGGCGGGCGCTGGATCCCAGGCCGCGCACCTCGATGCGCGGCGGCTCGTCCAGCTCCCGGGACGCCGGAGCCGTCCTTTCGGTGCCCTCGAGCATCTCTCCGGCAACCTCGCCGAGCATCAGCTCGACAATCCGATCTGCTGAGTCTGCGGTCACATCGACCACGCCTACTGTCTCGCCTTCGCGCAGGACGGTGGCTCGGTCACAGACAGAAGCGATCTCTGTCATACGGTGCGAGATGAAGATGATGCTGCCTTCGCCGCCGCGCTGGTCCTCGACCACTTGGAGGACGCGCTCGGTGAGGTTGGCGGGCAGGGCTGCGGTCATCTCGTCGAGCATCAGCACATCGGGTTCAATGGCGAGGGCACGGGCGAGGTCGATGATCCGCAGCGTTGCCAGTGGAAGGTTCCGCGCCATATCCGACAGATCGAGGACATCTATGCCGAGCTTGCCCATCCAGTCGCGGAATGGCTCGAGCGGAGTCTCGGTGAGGCGCAGGTTGGATGAGATGTCCAGGTCCGGTATCAACGCCGGCTCCTGGTAGACCGAGACCAGCCCGCCCCGGCGCGCCTCGGCCGGCGAGTGCACGGTCCGCGCCTTGCCGCGCACCCTGATCGTGCCTCCCTCGGGGCGAACGGCTCCCGTCAGCACCTTCACCAGGGTGCTCTTGCCCGCACCGTTGGCGCCCATCAGGGCGTGTGCCTCACCGGGGCGCACCCGCAGGGAGGCAGACTTCAGTGCCACGACGGCGCCGTAGCGCTTCGAGACTTCGGTCGCCTCGAGTAGGTACTCGGTGTTGGGAGAGGTCATCTCAGTGCGTACGGCGGGTTGAACAAAGATGCGCCGGCGATGTGATATCGCCGGCGCATCATTTCGCTACAAGCGACTCAGGTCTACTCGCCGGGGCCCTTGCAGGCGACGGCCTGCTCAGGCGTGTACGTCGTGAAACCCTCGATTTCGAGGCCGAGCGGCCACAGCGGGTCGAGTCCATCGACCTGCCACGAGCCCAGCAGCGCATTGCCGGCGTCGCTGACGTTGTCGGCCAGCACCGGCGTGAGCAGCACCGTGTTGGGCTGCGCGGCACCCGCCGCGGTCTCAACGGCCTCGCCGTTGAGCAGTTTCAGCGCCAGGCCGACGCCGGCTCCACCCACGGCTGCGGTGTTGGTCACCGCAGCTCCCTCGAGGCCCTCGAAAGAGCCCGCATCGTTGAGGAGCTGTGCGACGAAGGCGCCAAGATCGGCACCGACGGTCGGCACAAAGTCGAGATTGGCCTGCTGGATGGCGTCAACAACCTGGGAGTCCATGCCGGAGGTCCAGATGCCATCGATCTCTTCGTACTGGCCACTGGCGATGAAGTCGTTGATCAGCTGGGTGGTGGTCGCCACATCCCAACCGGTGTGAACACCGTCTGTCGAGGGAACGACCTCGATGCCCGGGTTCTCATCGAGCGCCCTCAGGAAGCCCGTGTGACGATCGTCGTCGGCCCCAGCACCGGCGAAACCGCGCATGTAATACACGACGCCTTCACCACCGAGTTGGTCGAACAGCCACGACGCGCCCAGGTAGGCGTAGTCGACCTGGTGGTTGAACAGTTGGAATGTGTCCCCGTGGGTGACGAACTGGTCGACGGCGATTGTGCGAATACCGGCTGCGTTCGCTTCCTCGAGCGCTGAGTTGAGCGCTTCGGGATCGTTCGGGTTGAACACGATCGCATCGACGTCGGCTGCGATCAGGTCGCGGATGTCCGAGAGCTGACCGGCGGCGTCAGTGTTACGGTGAATCGTGATGAGCTCAGAGACCTGGCCGGAGGCCAATGCCTCGGCTTTGGCTGTGCACACCTGTTCTTCGCGGAAGCCGTTGCCAACGCCTCCGCCGTTCGAGTATCCGATCTTGTACATAGTGGCCGGGGCGTCCGTGGCCGGGGCGTCCGTGGCCGGGGCATCCGTGCCCGCAGTGGTGGTATCGCTACTGCTGTCGCCGCAAGCTGCTGCCACGAGCATGAACACGACCAGCAGGCCTAGCCATTTAAGTTTGGTCATCGACTTTCCTCCTGAGTGAATCGCCAGCGCGTTCATCTTGGCGCCAGTCTCCCGCGACACTATCAACACCCACCGGGGATTTCATACCCGCCCGTTGGGTGGGAAGCCCCCTTCCTCCAGGATGTCACGGCCTGCTTAGTCAGAGGCCCCGGGCACTATCGTCAAATCGGCCTGGGTAGTCCCGGGTGCTGGGACGGATTGGAGTCGCATGCGTTTCGACGAGATCAAGGCCGGAGTGGTGGGGGTGGGTTTCATCGGCATGGCCCACGTCGAGGCCCTTCGTCGTCTCGGTGTCGAAGTGACGGGCGTCGTCGGGTCTACGCCCGAACGAGCCCGGGTCAAGGCGGAGGCGATCGGAATCGGCAGGGTGTACGAAAGCGTCGAGGAGATGGCGGCCGCTCCGGACATCGACGTGATCCACATCGCCAGCCCCAACTACGCCCATGCCGAACAGGTACGCACGGTTCTCGACGCCGACAAGCACGTCGTCTGTGAGAAGCCTCTCGCGCTCAATTCCGAAGACACGACAGACCTCGCAGCGCGAGCTCACGCCTCCGGAGCGGTGAACGCCGTCTGTTTCAACATCCGCTTCTACCCGGCAAACCATCAGGCGATGGCCATGGTGGCCTCTGGCGAGATCGGGGAGCCACGATTCATCACCGGTTCCTACCACCAGGACTGGTTACTCCTCGAAACCGATTGGAACTGGCGTCTCCAGTCCGAAGAGGCCGGAAAACTGCGGGCGGTGGCCGACATCGGCTCGCACTGGCTCGACCTGGTCCGGTTCATCTCGGGCCGCCGCGTGGTCGAGGTGATGGCGGACCTCCACACGCTCGTGCCGGTGCGGCGGCATCCGGCCGGTCCTGTCGAGACCTTCTCTACTGTCTCCGATGACACTGAGCTGGAGGAAGAGGAGATGAGCAGCGATGATGCCGCCGGGATCCTCCTCCGGTTCGAGGATGGCGCCAGGGGGGCGGCCACCATTTCGCAGGTCTCGGCCGGACAGAAGAACTCTCTCCGGTACGAGGTCGCAGGCAGCGAGTCGGCCCTGCGTTGGTTCTCGGCCGAGCCTGACGACCTGTTCGTCGGACATCGCGGGCGGCCCAACGAGATACTGAGTAGGGATCCCGGTCTCTATGCGCCAGAGGCAGCAAAGCTGGTGGCATATCCCGGCGGGCACGTCGAGGGCTTCCCCGACACCTTCCGCGCTCTCTTCTCCCGGGTATACGCCGACGTGGCCGGAGGTTCACCGGCCGACGATCCGGCCTATCCAACATTCGCAGACGGGCACGACGCCGTGCTGGTCACCGACGCGATCGCCGAGAGTCACGAGGCACAACGATGGACAGCCGTGCAACGATGAGGAGGAGACGATGAAGCTAGGACCGTTGACCGCCCCGTTCCCGGATACGCCGCTCGACGAGGTCGCCGAGTGGACCGCTGCTAACGGGTTCACGACCATCGAGATCGCCTGCTGGCCGGCCTCGAGTGGTGATACCCGCCGCTATGCGGGGACCAGCCACATCGATGTCGAGGGGATCTCCGACGCGCAGGCGTCCGAGATCGCCGACAGCATGACCTCGCGGGGCCTCGAGATCTCCGGGCTCGGCTACTACCCGAATCCGCTCCACCCTGACACCGACCACAGTCGAATGGTGATCGACCACTTGAGGAAGGTGATCACCGCTGCGGCCAAGATGAACGTCGGCGTGGTCAACACCTTCATGGGGGCCGACCCGGCCAAGACCCAGGACGACAACTGGGAAGAGGCAACCAGGGTGTGGCCCGAGATCATCTCGCACGCCGAGGACGCCGGCGTGCGAGTCGCCATCGAGAACTGCCCGATGATCTTCTCCAAGGACGAGTGGCCGTCAGGGAACAACCTCGCATACAACCCCAGGATCTGGCGTCGGATGTTCGAGGAGTTCGGCGAGACGATCGGGCTCAACTTCGACCCGTCGCACCTCGTGTGGCTGATGATCGACATCGAGAGCGCTATCGAGGAGTTCGGAGAACGGTTCTATCACTTCCAGGCCAAGGACGTGATGATCGACTACAAGGGCCTCTACGAGAACGGCACGCTGTCTTCAGGCATGGGGTGGCAGATCCCGCGTCTGCCCGGCCTAGGGCATGTGGACTGGGCTCAGGTCTTCTCCGCGTTGTATCGCGTGGGCTACGACGGCCCCATCATCATCGAGCACGAGGACCGCAACTTCGAGGCGACCGACGACCTGGTGAAGAGGGGCTTTCTCCTTGCCAGGGACGTGCTCAGCCCGTTCGTTCACTGACGAGGAAGGACCCATGGGGCAAGACGGCAAGATCCTGAAGCAATTCCTCGGCGATGACGACTTCCCAATCGATTGGGCCAGTGAGGACGAGAAGGGCCTGTTCTGGTTCTTCGACGACCTGCACTGTCCGCAGCCGGTGTCTCCCATGTACTTCGACATCGGGGGCTGGTGGCTGACCTGTGACCACATGTTCCGAAGGTTCGGCACGCCGTTCGCATCGGATTGGATCGCCAAGAACATCAACGGGTACCTCTACACCGCCGCTATCCCGGCCGAGCCGGGGACGATGGTGGAGGGTGTCGAGCTCGGGAATCGATACGCGCCGCGGACTCCGGTCGACGACCCCGAATACCCGAACAAGATCGGTTCGTATCTCGATGCGGTACTCCCCACGTATGGAGCGCACTTCGCAGACTGGTGGGCTGACCGCCTAGTTCCCGAGATGATCAAGAACTTCGAGTACCTCGAGCACAAGATCGAGCGCTGGCAGGAGATCACCCTCATGGAGTGGGCAACGATCCTCGAGGACGCCCTGGACATCCACGATCGCCACTGGAAGATCCACTGGATGCTCAACTTCTCACAGCTGTCGGCGACTCTCGCCCTGCAGGCCGCGGTCGACGAGCTGAAGGAGGATGTCGACCCGACTCTGTTGGGGCGGCTGCAGAACTCGGCCAGCGACCGCAATTGGGATTCGATAGAGGCCTTGTGGAGGATGAAGGAAGAGATCAAGGAGGACGACGAGCTCGCCGCCATCTTCTCCAGAGAGACGGGTGCCGACATTCTCGCGGCGCTGGCCGGCACCGAGCGGGGCCGGAGCTTCATCGAAGGGCGGCTGCGGCCATACCAGAAGGAGTTCGGTTGGCACTCCGTGTGGAGCCACGAGTTCGTGTTCCCGACCCGTTACGAGCAGCCAGAGCCGATCCTCGAGGTCATCAAGGGCTACGTCGAAACGGACTATGACTTCCCGGCGGCCGTTGGTGCATTGAAAGCGGACCTCGAGGCTGCCGCCGCAGAGCTGCTGGATGGGCTCGAGGGTGAGGCGCTGGAGCGAATGACACTGGCACACGAGACCAACGCCCGGATGGCGCCACTCACACCCGACCACCACTTCTACATCGACCAGGGCACCAACGCCCACGTCCGCCTTGTTCTCATCTGCATCGGCCGCCACCTGGTGGCCGATGGTGCTATCGGCGACCCCAACGACGTGATGTTCTTGAGGTACAACGAGCTCCGCTATCTGATGGCCGATCCCCAGGGGTCGCAGGTCCGTGACTTGATCTCGGATCGAAGAGACGAGCGGGAGGACTCCTACGAGATACGACCTCGCGATTGGGTCGGGACGGCCACCGAGGAAGCCCTCGCCTTTCCCTACCTCCCGAACTGGGGATACCCCGAGCGGCTAGATCGGGACTACGCCGCGGCCGAGGATCGGGTGGAGGGGCTCGCCGCCTCGGCTGGCGTCATCGAGGGCGTGGCGCGGCTAGTCCTCAGCCCGGAGCACTTCGATCAGGTCAAGAAGGGGGAGATCCTCGTCTGCCAGATGACGAATCCGGCCTGGGTGACCCTGTTCACACGGATCAGTGGACTGGTTACCGATGCTGGAGGTGCTGCGTCTCACCCGGCTGTCTTAGCGCGAGAGTTCGGGATCCCGGCAGTGATCGGGACCTCGGTGGCCACCCAGAAGATCAAGACCGGTGACCGGATCCGGGTCAACGGTTCGACCGGCGTCGTGGAGATCCTCCCTGAGGGCTATGAGGCGCACGAGGCTCCGGCATCCGACCTGCTGACCACATGAGGCCGAGTTCGCACTTCGGCGAGATGCATGCCAGGTGCTATCCCGGCGATGCGTGCGCCCAGGCCAAAGGGAACCAGCCCTCAGGAGCGGAGGTCTCAGCGTGACCGACCACGTTGTCTGGCTCGATGACCCCGAATGCCATCGGACCGATGTCGCCGGGGGCAAGGGCGCCAGCCTGGGCCGGATCAGAGCGGCCGGCATGCCGGTGCCCCCTGGATTCGTGGTGACGGCGGCTGCCCTCAACGATTCACTCACCAAACAGAGCGTGCTCTCCGACGTCAGGGATCTTGCAGCATCCTTCGAGGCCGGTGCCGAGGGCGCCCGCATCGCCGGCGAGATCCAGGGCATGGTGGCCGGCGCAGCCCCCTGGGAGGAGTTGACCGCGGAGATCACCAGTGCCTACGCCAGCTTGGGGCGAGACGTCTTCGTCGCGGTCAGATCGAGCGCATGTGCCGAAGACGGCGAAGTGGCCAGCTTCGCCGGCCAGCAGGAGACCTTTCTGAACGTTGTCGGCTCCGGAGATGTTCTGCGCAGAATCGTCGATTGCTGGGCATCGTTCTTCTCCGAGAGGGCCCTTTTCTATCGTCAGAGCAAAGGATCACTTTCCGATCTCGGCATGGCGGTCGTGGTGCAACAGCAGGTCGCCTCGGACAAGTCAGGGGTCATGTTCACGACCGACCCGATAAGGCAGCGCACAGACCAGATGGTCATCGAGGCGGTGTTCGGCCTGGGAGAGGCCCTGGTATCCGGGTTGACAACTCCCGACAACTATGTGGCCAAGCGCGACGGTGCTCTGAAGAGCGTGCGCGTCGGCAAACAGGACCAGATGATCATGCGCCACACCGATGGCGGGACGATGACACTCGACCTCGACGATGAGATGGCGGCGTCCCAGGTCCTCAACGAAGACGAGATCTCTCGCCTCGTCGCTGTCGGCATCGAACTCGAGTCGGCCTTCGGGTCGGCGCAGGACATCGAGTGGGCGTTCGAATCTGATGATCTCTTCGTCCTTCAATCGCGTCCGATCACGGCGTGACCCGATGACCAACTTCGAATACCACCGACCCGACAGCCTCGTCGAGGCATCCGAGTTGCTGGCCCGTGACGGTGCGGTGGCATTGGTGGGCGGCACTGACTTGCTGGTGGCTATTCGCCACCACACATCGCGCCCTGCATTGGTGGTCGACCTGAAGTCCGTTCCCGAAATCTCAGCTGATGTCGAGATCGAGGGAGACCTGCTCTGGATCGGAGGGCGGGTCGTGATGAGTCAGTTGATGCACGACCGTCATGTGAGGCGGTACTTCCCGGCTCTGGCCGATGCGGCCTCGGTTGTGGGATCCATTCAGATTCGTAACCGGGCGACTCTGGCCGGCAATCTGTGTAATGCCTCGCCTGCCGCCGACACGGCCCCGCCGCTCTTGGCCTATTCGGCCACGGTGGCCACCTTCGGTGCCGGAGGGAGCCGGACGATTCCTCTACAGGACTTCTTCGTTGGTCCTGGGTCGACTGTGCTGGCTCGAGGCGAGATCGTCACCTCGGTGGGACTCCCGATTCCGACCACGAGAGTCGGGTCGGCGTTCGCGCGGGTGACTCGCAGACGGGGCGTCGACCTGGCCTCGGTCAATCTCGCCTGTGCCGTCGAGCCATCGGGGATGACTCGTTTCGGTTTCGGAGCCGTCGGGCCTACGCCGTTGCTGGCCGAAACGACACTCGACGATCTATCCACAGACGACGGGTGGTCGCGGCTCCTGGCCGTCACCAGCCCGATCTCGGATGTGCGAGCCGGGGCCGACTACCGCCGGGCCATGCTCGGGGTGCACTCACGGCGGGCGCTCCGGGCGGCGGTCGATGAGCTGGAGGCCTCGGCGTGAGGGAGGTGCCCATGAAGGTGACGGTCAACGGAGCTCCCAGGACGGTGGCGGTCGCTCCGTCGATGACACTGCTGGAGATGGTCCGCACCGCACTCGGGTTGACCGGGACCAAGGAGTGCTGTGCAGAGGGCGAGTGTGGAGCTTGCACGGTGATCCTCGATGGCGATCCGGTCAATTCGTGCCTGGTGCTGGCCGTCGAGGCCGATGGGAGCGTGGTGACCACCATCGAAGGTCTCGGAGGAGCCGACATGACACCCCTCCAGGAGAGCTTCCTGTCGGCGGGGGCCGTGCAGTGCGGCTTCTGCATCCCGGGGATGGTGGTGGCAGCGACTTCGTTGCTGGCTCGTGTCCAGCAGCCGAGCGAGAGTGAGGTACGGGAGGGGCTGTCCGGCAACCTCTGCCGGTGCGGCGGCTACTCGCGCATCTGCGCCGCTGTGGTGGAGGCCGCGAGAGCGGGAGGGCCCGGTGCCTGACCAGGGAGCAGGGGCCTCCGCCCCGAGGGTCGGTGGACCGGATCGGGTGACCGGCGCTCAGAGGTTCACCGCCGACATAGCCATCGAAGACGTTCTTCACGTTGCCCTCGTCCAACTCGACTGTGGCCGGGCCGCCATCGAGGACATCGACACATCCTCTGCAAGTGATGTCGAGGGTGTTGTCCGGGTGTTCACCGCAGATGACTTCGCCCATCCGATGCCGCGCTTCGGGCCTCGATTCGCCGACCGCCCCGTGATCGCATCCGGCGAGACCAAGTACCACGGCGACCCGGTGGCCGCAGTGGTCGGCTTGAGCAAAGAATCAGCAGCGGAGGGGGCGGCCGCGGTGCGGGTGCAACATGTTGAGCTCCCAGGGGTCTACTCGATCGACGATGCCCTCGACCCGGGCTCACCGTTGGTGGTCGACAAGGACCTGCGGCCTGCCGACGACCCGTGGCGTGAGACCAACATCAGAGAGCAATGGGATCGGGGCTGGGGCGATGTCGATTCGACCGAAGCCGACATCGTTATCTCCGAGACCTACGACTTTCCAATGGTCACCCATTTCTCGATAGAGCCGCACGCGTTCGTGGCGGCCCCCGATGGTGACGGAGTGGTGGTGTGGAGCTCGATCCAGCATCCCTATCTCGTGCAGCGGACCCTCGCCCAGCTGCTCGATCTCCCGATCTCGAAGGTGCGCATCCGCGCTCCCGACCCCGGCGGCGGTTTCGGTGGCAAGGGCTTTCCCAAGTACGAGCCATTGGTGGCGATGATGGCTCTCGAGTTGGGCCGGCCCGTCCGACTGGTTCTCACCCTCCCCGAGACCTTCCAGGCGGTCCGGCGGACCAACGCCCGGATCCATCTCCGCACCGGGTTCGCCCGAGACGGGGAACTCCGGTTCATCGATGCCGTCGACGACTTCCTCATGGGCGCCTATGCCGACATCGCCCCGCGCGTGATCGACAAGAGCACCTACTTCGCCGCCGGTCCCTACAAGGTCGGAGCGGTGCGCGCGGTCGCCCGCGGCCTCATGTCGCACACGACTCCGAGCACGGCGTTTCGTGGTTTCGGGGCCCCGCAGATGACGTGGGCCATCGAGTCGCAGATGGACGCAGCCGCCAGGGCCCTCGGGCTCGACCCGGTCGATATCAGGATGCGGAACCTGGCCGCACCTGGAGAGGAGATCGTGCCGGGGGACCGCCCGGCCGACGGGAACTGGCGAGAGTCGCTGCGGATCGCGGCCGAGGAAGTGGGCTGGGGTGAGCCCTTGGCGACAGGTCAAGGGCGAGGGATAGCGGTCGGCCTGAAGGCCTCGGCAACCTCGGGCGCGTCCTATTGCATCCTGCGGATCCTTCACGATGGGAGTGTCTCGCTGATCGCGGGGACCTCGGACATGGGCCAGGGGGCCAGGACCATCCTCACTCAACTCGTCACGGAGAATCTCGGAGTACCCATGGAGAGGGTGGCACTGGTGATGGGCGACACCGCCGTGGTGCCATTCGACTACTCCACATCCGCGAGCCGATCAACCGTCTTCATGGGAAATGCCGTTGTCGACGCCTGCCGGCGAGCCATCGCGGACCTGATCGCGCTGGCTGCCAGCCACTACGAGGTCCCCGTCGAGAGTGTCGCGTTCACTCCCGGATCGGTGTCGGTGGGCGACACGATCAAGACGATCCCCGAAGTCATGGCCGACGTATTCGGGTCCGTGCCCGGCGAGATCATCACATCCGGTTCTGAGCGCGGGGAGGCAGTGCCCGGTCACCCGCTAGGGGGTCCGGCTGCCTTCTATGAGTTCTCTGCCACGGCTTCCGAGGTGGCTGTCGACCTGGAGACGGGCGACTTCGAGCTGGTGAAACACGTCACGGTCGCCGACGTTGGCAAGGCGATCAATCCCCAGCACGTCGAGATGCAGGACGAAGGGGCCGCAGTTATGGGACTCGGCCACACGTTGATGGAGCATCTACTCCTCGACGACCGGGGCCGAATCCGAAACCTCGGAGCGCTCGACTACCGGATACCCACGTTCAAGGACCTGCCGACGTCGATGAAGTCGATACTCGTTGAGAACGGTGACGGTCCGGGCCCCGGGGGAGCCAAGGGAAGCGGCGAGGGAGGTTTGCTGGCCACGGCGCCCGCCATCGCCGGCGCCATCAGCCAGGCGACCGGGGTCGTCATCAGGGACCTGCCGCTCACGCCGGAGCGGGTTTGGCAGGCTATGAACGACACCGTAGAGAGTGTTCGAGAGAAGGAAACAACGGAAGGCATCGAGAGTGAAGACAACTGAGATTTTCAACCTGGAGGGACGGGTAGCCGTTGTCCCCGGTGGCGGAGGGGCGATCGGGTCGGCGATCGCGCAGGGCCTTGCCGGTGCCGGTGCCGCAGTGGCACTCGTGGGCAGGTCGCAAGAGTCCGTTGATCGGGCCGCCAGCCAGATCATCGAGTTCGGAGGCAGAGCACTGGCGATCTCGGCCGACGCCACGGACCCCGATGACGCCCAACGGTCGATCGACGAGACCGTCACCGAGTTCGGCCGAGTCGACATCATCCTCAATGCGATTGGTGGTGGCGCCGGTGAGGTGCTCTTTGACGCAGAGGAATACCCCGGTCAGGCATGGGACTGGATCATGGAGCTGAACATCCGCAGCACGCTATTGCCCACCCAGGCCGCCGTGCGACAGATGATCGCTCAAGGCGACGGTGGCCATGTGCTCAACATCTCCTCGGTTCGCGGACAGTTGGGTATCAATGCCGGCTTCTCCGCATATGTCGCGGCGAAAGGCGCTATCGACTCACTCACGAGGCAGTGGGCTACCGAGTGGGCCAAACATGGCATCGCCGTTAACGCCATCTCTCCGACGTTCGTAGACACGCCCCAGGTTGCCGCGCTTCTCGCGGACCCCGAGTTCAAAGCGGGACTCGTCTCAAGGATCCCGCTCGGACGGGTCGGAACTACAGACGATCTTCTGGGGGCGGCACTCTTGTTCTGTTCGAGCGCATCGTCGTTCATCACCGGTCAGATCCTGACCATCGACGGCGGGCTCACCGCGACACAATGACTTGAAAAGGAGCTGATTATGGAGAACGTCACACCCAACGTCTTCGTTGAGACCGGCCTTCGCGGCTGCAACCCGGGCTACGTCGTCACGAGCGCCGGGGTGGTGGTCGTGGACACGCCGCAGCTGCCGACCAAGGCCGTGGACATGCGGCGCCAGGCAGAAGCCGGCGGGGAGATCCGCTATCTGATCAACACCGAGCACCATGTCGATCACATCTTCGGCAACTACTACTTCAAAGGCGCCGGGACCGTCGTCAACCACAGGGGTGTCTACGACAACTTCATGGTCGTAACGCCGGACCTCGACCCGTTCGCCTACGCCGCCGAGGCCATCCCGACCGATGATCCGGATGGTCAGGAGATCTTCCCAGATCGCGACGAGTACTACGAGGACCCGAACAAGGGCTCGATAGTTTTCGACGGGAACCTCACGCTCCAGGTTGGCGCACACACCTTCGAGTTGATCCACACTCCGGGGCATACCCCGGGGCAGTTGGCGGTGTATGTGCCGCAAGAAGGGGTCGTGTTTACCGGCGACACCATCTTCAGCGAGTGCCAAACGTGGCTGATGACCTCAGATGTGGATCAGTGGCTGGAGGCCCTCGAGACGATCAGGCAGTTGGATGTTGAATACATCTTGCCCGGCCACGGCCCGGTCACTACCAAGAGCTATCTCGACACCCAGAGGTCGAACCTCCTCGATTGGAAGGCGGCTGTTGCCGCAGCCGTCTCGAAGGGGTGGACTCGTGAAGAGACCGTTGAGAGGGTCACTTTCGCCGATCGCTACCCGGTCGACATCGGCCAGGGCTACATGATGGACCACATCCAGACCCTCAACGCCGCCTCCCTCCATGACAAGATGACAGCGGACTCCTAGGTGCGACTCTTCCTGCTCCGACACGGCGAGGTTGCATCACACAGAGGGGATGTGCCGCTAACCGAGAATGCCCAGCATGAGGCGTTCGAGGTGGGGCAGGGTTTCGGTAGCCGTGAGGGACAGACCATTGAGGTTCTCAGCGGCGAAACCCGTCGCGCCATGGACACTGCTGCCCATCTGGCACGAGGTGTCGTCGACGCTGGTGGCGAAGTCGTCGGCCCCAAGGTGGCACTCGCCCTCCGCAACCCCGATCTCTACGTTGCTGGGGTCAGGGTCAACATGGTTAGCAGCCCCGATGCGCTTGCCGATCAGGTCGACGGCCTGTCCGCACAAGACGTGGAATCCCTCGACTTCTTCCCTGAGTTCATGGCATCGGCGGATCGCATCGGGTGGTGGCTGACCCATTCCTCGCCCCCCGGTGAGGACGCTAAGTCCGTGGCGGCCCGGGTCAGGTCATTCGCAGGGAGCTTGGTCGACCATGTCCCGGGCAGGCCCGGGGTCGTCGTCGCGGTAACGCACTCGCCGCTGCTGCGGGCCGTCGGGCTCGACCTCCTGGGCCGTGACATCGGCGAGCCGCCGTGGGTCTCCGGGTTGGTGGTGGCGGTGGATAGCGATCTGGAGATGTCGGTCGACGGGTTCCGGATGGAGGGCTTGTGACCCAGAGGTCATCATCATGAGCCGTCTGGCTGATCACGTTTGCGTTGTGACCGGCGCCACTGGCATCGCGGCGGCGGCGGCCCACCGACTCGCCGCCGAGGGCGCGTCGGTGTTCACGATCTCCGTCGATGCGGCCGAGTGCGAGGCTCTGCACTCCGAGCTTGCCGAGGCGGGCGCCGATCACGGCTGGGCAGCTGCTGACTTGACCGACGAGGATGCCACCGTTGACGCGTTCGCGGCCTGCCTCGACCGCTTCGGAACGATCGACGGCTTGTTCGCGGTCGCCGGCGGCAGCGGACGGAGATTCGGCGACGGCCCTGTTCACACGATCTCGCTTGAAGCGTGGCAGGCGACGCTCGACCTCAACCTGACAACATCGTTTCTGTCCGTTCGGGAGGCGATCAAGCACATGCTGGCGAAGGAGGGTGGGTCGATCGTCGTCACCTCGAGCGTCCTGGCCGAGCATCCGTCGCCGGAGCGGTTCGCTACCCATGCATACGCGACGGCCAAAGGCGCTCAGCTGGCGTTGGTGCAAGCGGCGGCTGCCCGCTACGCACCCGACCGCATTCGAGTCAACGCCATCGAGCCCGGCGTGGTGCATACGCCGATGTCGTCACGCGTTCAGGAAGACGACAAGATCCTGGCCTACCTTCAGACCAAGCAGCCGCTGGTCGGCGGCGTCATCCCGCCGGGGGACATCGCCGACGCCGCCCTCTTCCTGCTGTCCGATGAGTCCCGATACATAACGGGCCAGGCGCTGGTAGTCGACGGTGGGTGGAGTGTCACCGAGGGATCGTCGTGACCAGGCCGGCGCTCCCGACCCCCATCACCAGCCAGCGGATCATTGCCATCGCCCGGCGGCTTTCACCCGAACAGACCGAGGTGTTGACCGCCGTACTGCTTGGCAGCGGGATCGGGGTGCTCGAGGTGACCCTCGATGCCGATGATGCGGTCTCGACGATCGCCGAGCTCGACGGGTCCGGATTCCTCGTCGGCGCCGGCACCGTGATGTCCGTGCCTCAGGCTGCCCAAGCCGTCGAGGCCGGCGCTGCCTTCATCGTCTCGCCCCACACAGACGAACTTGTGGTGAGTTGGGCAGTCGAGAACGCTGTACCCGTCATGGCCGGCGCAGTCACGCCCACCGAGATAGTCCGGGCCTGGGATCTCGGGTGCAGTGCGGTGAAGCTCTTTCCGGCCTCGGTAGGCGGGCCGCCACACCTGCGCACGCTGCGGGGACCGTTCAGCCAGGTCGACTTCATACCGACCGGCGGCGTCGGGGCCGACAATCTCGCCGCTTACCTCGACGCCGGTGCCGTTGCGGTGGGGGTGGGCTCCTGGTTGACGGGTTCTCGCGAGCGCACGGTGATTGAGAAACGGACGGCGCTTCTGACCGCTGTCACTGCAGATCGGTAGCTTCGGAGTCGGCTCGTCGGATCTGGGCGCTCGGGAAGTCACCGGCCAGGAACCGGTGATCCTTGGTTGGGGATTCCACGGCGGCCAGGGCGGCGCCGATGGCTCCCGCCGTGAACCCGAGTTCGGCCGCGACGATGTTGACCTGTTCGGGAGGGACTAGGGGGACACGGGCCCGCACCGCTTCCCGTATGGGGTCGAGCAGTGCATCACCGGCGTCGGCCACGCCTCCGCCGACCACGATGCGCTCCGGTCCTATCACCGTGATGATGTTGGCGAGCCCGATGCCCAGGTAGGCGGCTGCTTGCTGAAAGGCCGCCACGCACGCCGCGTCGCCGGCGGCGACTCCGGCGAGCACTTCCTCCATCGTCGCCCGGCCGGCGGCTGCGGCGATAACGGGCGCCCGGGTGAGCGCTTCCATACACCCGGGGTTCCCGCACCCACACGTCGGGCCATCGGGTACGACGGTCTGGTGGCCGATCTCGCCGGCGATTCCGAACGCTCCGAAGTGGAGATCACCGTTGATGAAGAGCCCGCCGCCGACTCCGGTGCCGAGCGTGATGCAGGCGACCGTTGAGCATCCGCGACCAGCTCCGACCGTGGCCTCGGCCAGGGTGAAGGCGCGGGCATCGTTGATGAGGGTGGCGGGAATGCCGAGGCCCTCGGCGATGATCGCCCGCAGCGGAAACCCCTCCCAGGCGCCGGGGAGGTTGGTGAAGAAGGCGATCTCGCCGGTGTCGAAGTTGAAGAGACCGGGGACTCCGATCCCAACGCCCGCGAACGGGCCATGGATCCGGGCCATGTCGACGCCCATGGCGACCATGCCCTCTGCAACGGCGGCAGGGCCCCGGTCGGCCCCGGTTGGCCGAGTCTCTGTGGCTCCGACGATCGGAGCCGTCCCCGGTTCCACGTCGATGACGGCCGCCTTGACATTGGTGCCGCCGAGATCGAGTCCGAGGTAGTGCACCGCCGGTCACCTCCGTGGGTTGGGTAGCGAGGGATCTTCGAAAACGTAGTCTCTCACCGATTCCGGTCCACTCCTAGCATGACATGGCAATCCGAATCGAGCGGTCCGACCGGCTGACTCGTCCGCGCCGAAACCAGGGAGGTCCGTAGATGGGTGCCGAAGGTCGATGGATCGCTGAGGCCCGCCAATTGCTCGATCGCCTCGAAGCCACTCAGTCGACGCAAGTGGCCGAAGCCTCGGCCATTTGCGCCGACGCAATCGGTGCCGGCGGCCTCGTGCATCTGTTCGGGGCCGGGCACTCGCGCATTCCTGTTGAGGAGATGTTCCCTCGCTACGGCTCGTACCCCGGGTTCCATCCCATCGCTGAGCTATCCATGACCTTTCACACTCAGATCGTGGGCACCAACGGACAGCGTCAGGCCATGTTCATCGAACGGGTCGAGGGACTGGCTGAGGTGATCCTGTCGAACTTCACCTTTGCACCTCACGATGCGTTCATGGTCTTCAGCGTCAGTGGTCGTAGTGCGGTGCCGATCGAAATCGCCATGGGTGCCAAGCGCCGCGGCATGCCGGTCATCGCGGTGACATCGGTGGCGGAGTCGTCTGCGGCGCCTTCCCGGCACCCATCAGAGACCCGGTTGCTTGACCACGGCGATGTTGTGATCGACCTGGGCACCCCGCCTGGGGATGCCCTTGTCGATCTCGACGGGCTCGAGACCCGGGTCGGCCCAGGCTCGACTCTCGTCCTGACGGCGGTGGCGAACGAGATCAAGGTTCAGACCGCCGAGTTGCTTGTAGCTCGCGACGCCATGCCGTCGGTGATCACGAGCGCATCCATGGTTGGCGAAGAGCGCTCGACTGCCCTCTTTGACTCCGCCTACGCCGATCATGCCGCCCGGCTCGCCAATGCCATAGATCCCGACCGGAGCCAGTGACAGTCTCCGCGACATCGCCTAGCGGCATGAGCCTCCCGAGCCTTGGCCGCTACGACGTCGTCGTAGTTGGTTCTGGCTCGGCCGGGTCCCCGGCGGCCATCGCGGCGGCCCGCACCGGGGCGAGCGTGCTCCTGATCGAGAAGCTCCCCTTCCTGGGAGGGGTGTCCACCGCCGTGCTCGACACCTTCTACGGCTTCTACACGCCCGGATCTCGCTCGATCAAGGTGGTCGGCGGCATCGGGGATGACGTGATCGCCGGGCTTCGCCGTCGGGGCAACGTACTCGAGCGCGACAACACGTATGGGGCCGGCACCGGTGTCACATATCTGGCCGAGCATCTCAAGGTCGTGTGGGAAGACCTTGTGACCGGAGCCGGCGTGCGGGTGCTGCTGCATGCCTTCGTGCAGGAGGCCAGTGTCGACGACGGCCGGATCACCGGTCTAGTAGTTGCCACCAAAGCCGGTCTGCATCGGGTGGAAGCGGAGGTCTTCATCGACGCCTCAGGCGACGCCGACCTGTGCCACTTCGCCAGATTCGAATACGAACTGGCCGGCGTGCTCAGTCCGGCCCAGAGCCTCACCACCACGTTTCGGATGGTCAACGTGAACCATGCCAAGCGGCGCGAGATAGGCAAGGATGAGTTGCACGCTCTGATGGGCGCCGCCGCCGACTCGGGTGAGTACGACTTGCCGCGGCGGGAGGGGAGCGACCACATCACGCCGGTGGATGGGATGACGGCGACGGTCATGACCCGCGTCGACCAGGTGAGGCCGGATGACGCCGGGACAGTCCGCAACGCCACCGACCCCGACGTCCTCACTGCCGCCGAGATGGAAGGCCGCCGCCAGGCTCTTGAGTATGCGCGGTTTCTCATAGACCGGGTACCGGGGTACGAGCATGCCCGTCTGGTCGCGCTCTCCAGCCAGATCGGTCTGCGTGAGACTCGCCGGGTGTATGGCGATTACCGCATTACACGCGAAGACGTTCTGTTGGCACGGCAATTCGACGACCAGATCGGCCTGTGTGGAGCTCCGATCGAGGACCACGGCGCCGGGACCGGAACCAAATGGGAGTACCTCCCCGACGGGACAGCCGTCGGCATTCCGCTGCGCACGCTGATCCCTCGGGACGGGAGCAACGTGGTTATGGCCGGGCGGTGCTTTTCCGCCGAGCACGATGCTCAGGCTTCCATACGGTCCATGGCCCAATGCATGGCGATGGGCCAGGCGGCGGGCACGGCGGCGGCGCTGGCCGTCCGCAAGGGCGGTGCGGTGCGGGAGGTCGACAACAGTGCTCTGATCTCGCGGCTCCGCTCCGATGGGGCGGTTCTCTCTCTAGAGGACATCGAGTGATCGTCCGCACCGTCCTCGGCGACATCGCCCCCGATGACCTCGGCGTCACCTATCTGCACGAGCACCTCATCATCGACAGCCCTTTGGTGGCCGACCAACTCCCGCACATTCACCTTCCATCGGTAGACGATGCGGTTGCCGAGGTGGATCTGTGCGCCGCGGCGGGGGTGGGGGCGATGGTGGATGCCATGCCATGTGCGTCGGGCCGCCATGTGGAGCGTCTGGCGGCGGTGTCCGAGCGCAGCGGCCTCCACGTGATTGCAACAACCGGACTGCATACCCCCAAGTACTACCCGGAGCACCGCTGGGCACTGGAAGGATCGGCCGAAGTACTGGCCGAGATGTTCACCGCCGACATCACCGATGGCATCGACCGGTTCGACTACGCCGGGCCGGCTGTTGAGCGCACTGGGCATCGCGCGGGCATCCTCAAGATCGCCACCAGCGGTTCGACCATCACCGCTCGCGATCGCAGCCTGTTCGAAGCGGCTGCCATGACCCACCAGCGGACAGGGGTGCCGATCCTCACCCACTGCGAGGGGGGAGAGGGAGCTCCCGAGCAACTCGCCCTCCTCACCGAGTTCGGTGTTCCGTTGACCCGTGTGGTGTTGTCCCACACCGATCGGATCGCAGATCCCGGCCTGCACAAAGACCTGCTCTCGTCGGGGGTGAATCTCGAATACGATCAGGCGCTGCGTCAGGCCGCCGCCGAGGTGTCCGCTACCGCCGGACTGCTGGCCGAGATGATCGGCGCCGGGTTTGCGGGGCAACTCATGCTCGGTACCGACGGGGCCCGCCGGACCCTGTGGACCACCCTCGGGGGCTCTCCCGGCTTAGCCTGGATGATGACCGGGTTCACGGCCATCCTGGAGTCACGCGGCATCGATGCCAAGGCTCGCCACCAACTTCTGGTGACGAACCCCGCTCGGTTCCTGGCGATGGGGGCAATATGACAACGGCGATTCCTGATCGGGCCACCGGCCTCGGCAAACTTGGTCCGGGACCCGAGGGTCTTGCCCTTTGGTCCCAGGAGGTGCGGCCACCCTGTGCTGGCGAAGTGACACTGGAAGTCATCGCTGCCGGCATCTGCGGCACCGACTTGCACATCGCAGACGACGAGTTCCCGTCCGAACCACCGGTGACCATGGGCCACGAGGTCACCGGTCGGGTAGCAGTCCTGGGTGAGGGAGTCGCCGCCGATTGGATGGACCGGCGGGTCGCCTGTGAGACCTATTACTCCTACTGCGAGCGGTGCGAGCACTGCCGATCGGGATACCCCAACCTATGTGAGCAGCGGCGGTCCATCGGGTCGCGGGAGAACGGTGGGTTCACCCGTTGGATGACGGTTCCCGTTCGCAACCTCCATCCTTTGCCCGACCACGTGGGACCCTCGGCCGGAGCGCTGGCCGAGCCCCTTGCCTGTGTGGCCAACTGCCTTTTCGATCCGCCCATCGTGAACACCGGCGATCAGGTACTCGTCATCGGCCCCGGCACGATGGGACTGCTCACCGCCCAGGCGGCGCGGGCGGCGGGCGGCCGTGTTCTGTTGGTTGGCCTGGAGCGGGATAAGGAACGCCTGGAGGTGGCGACCTCGCTGGGGCTGGCCACGCGGATCTTGGAAGAAGGTAAGGCCCTCGGGATCGATCCTCCCGCCGTGGTGTGCGAATGCTCGGGGGCCGCAGCCGGAGCGGTTCTTGGGCTGGAGGTCATCGCCAAGCGCGGCCACTACGTGCAAGTGGGCATCTTCGGCAAACCGGTGGCCGTTCCGCTCGACACCGTCCTGTACAAAGAGCTGACCGTTACGTCTGGCAACGCCAGCACCCCGGCATCGTGGCGCCGGGCGATGCAGCTCATCGAGGTAGGGGCGGTCGAACTCGATCCTCTCGTCACCGAAGTGGTGCCGCTGGCGGACTGGGAGCGGGCCTTTGCCGCCACCAGGGCCGGGTCCGGCATGAAGTACGTTCTCGATCCCCGACCGGAGGAAGAAGGATGACGACAACGGTGGAATTGGTAGGGCCGAATGCGGTAGTGACGGGTGTTTCCTCGGGTATCGGCCGTGCTGTTGCGGTGGCCCTAGCTACAGCCGGCGCGAATGTAGCCGGTGCCTACGTGGGCGACTCCGAAGGTGCCGAGGCGGTTGAGCACCAGATCCGAGAGGCAGGGCGCGAGGCGTTCATAGTTGAGGCCGACACGGGGGATTCGGCTACCTCCGACATGCTGGCCGCCGAAGCGACTTCTCGCTGGGGGAGCCTGGACATCTGGGTGAACAACGCCGCTCGCCTTATGGTCAAGCCGCTGGTCGACACGACGGACGAGGATTGGCACGGCCTGCTGGCCGCCAACCTGCACGGCTACTTTTACGGGTGCCGGGCAGCGGCGGCGGTCATGTTTCCCCAGGGGCGAGGACGCATCATCAACGTGTCATCGGCGTCCGACATCCTTACAGCGGCCAACCTGACCGCCTACGTCACCGCCAAGGGGGGCATCGTCGGGCTGACGAAAACGCTGGCCCTGGAGGCAGCCGAACACAATGTGACGGTCAACGCGATCGCCCCCGGGGCCATCGACACACCTCTCAATGTCAAGGCATATACGCCGGAGGTGCGGGCCGCCTACGAACAGCGGATCCCTCTGGGGCGGATCGGCGCCGAAGCCGAGATCGCCGACTCGGTGGTCTTCGTGGCTTCGACGGCATCGCGGTACATGACGGGGCACGAAATGGTTGTCGACGGTGGACTCGTCATCAATGGCACCGTCGGCCACACTCCCGACGAGTCGTGACCGGCGCCCAGGTCTTCGTCGAGGGCTTGACCATCCCGAGGGTGTTGCCTATGACCACGTCAATGGTGTGCTGTACGCCGGTGGTGAAGCGGGCCAAGGGTACGAGATCGATGGCCAACGGACTGTTGGCCAGGTCGCCCAAACCGCCGGCTTTGCGCTCCGCCTGACTCGCGCCTACAGCAAGGCGACTGCCTCCTCGTCGGCGAACACGGTCACATTCCCGTGGGTGCGCAAGAACGTGGCCGGCACCGCGGAGCCGATGTCGTCGGTCATCGCCCGCGCCAGGATCTCGGCTTTGTGGGGGCCGGTGACGAGGAGCCAGATCTCGGTGGCCGCAAGCAACGTATCGATACCCAGCGTCACCCCCCACGTCGCAGGCATATCTGAGCCGTAGGACAGGACGTGTCCGCTGGTTTCTGGAGTCACCGAAACTACACGGGTAATGGTTTCGCGCCCAGACCCGGGCTCGTTGAGGCCGAGATGGCCGTTGCCGCCCAACCCGAGGATGGCGAGATCGAGGCCACCATCTCGCACCGCAGCCTCGTAGCGCCGGCACTCTGCATCCAGGTCAGCAGCCTCCACATCGATGGCGTCAACGGAAGCCGGTCGGGCAGCGAGCAAGTCGAAGAGGTCGCGGCGGATCATCTCGTCGCATCGAGAGGCGGCACCGGCGGGAAGCCCGAACTCATCGAGCACGAAGATCGTCGAGCGGCTCAAGTCACCGCCCGATTCGGCGAAGCTGCGATACATCGGCCGCGGGGTCGAGCCGGTCGGCAACGTCTGGCGAGCCTCGGGCGCGGCATCCAGGAAGCTCGTCCACCGAGCCGCCACGGCGTCGGGCCACTCGTCGGGCCCGAAGACATAGAGGTTCAGGTCAGCCCCCGGTGACGAGGTCGAATATCGATCCGTCATCCTTGTCGCTGAGCATGAGCTTGGTTCGGCCGTCCGGGAGCAGCTCCTTCTTCACGATGGCGTGGCCCTCGTGGTATGCGACGGTCTTGGCTATTCGGTCTGTGGTCCCGCCTCGCCAGTCGACGTCGACCGGCTCCCACTGGCGGCTTTCTGCCGAGCGGTAGGCGGCGTCCATGACGGCATTGACGACGTAGCCGTCGTAGAAGGTCTCCTGTGGCTCGGTGCCGGCGTCCATCGAGTTGAACATGTCGGTGAACATGTCCACGTAGCCGAGCTCGGAGACCTCGTCTCCAACCGGGAAAAGCCATCCCTCGTTGGACTCGAGCTTCTCGGCCACGTATCCGTCCCCGCCGCCGGAGGTGTACATCTCGTAGCCGGTGCGCAGGAAGTGGTTCAACCAGATGGTTCCCTCGGTTCCCGCCACCTCGTCGCGCAGGTCCATACCGCCCCGGAAGGTCCAGCTGACTTCGAACTGGCCGAGGGCACCCGATTCGAAGCGGATCAAGCACACTGCGTTGTCCTCCGCTTTGATCGGATGAACGAGGGTGTCGGCCCAACACATCACCTCGACGGGCCGGTTCCCCTTACCGACGTACTTGCGGATGATCTCGATGCAGTGACAGCCGAGATCGACGATGGCACCGCCGCCCGCCTTTTCCTTGTCCCAGAACCAGGCGCTGTGTGGGCCGGGATGGGTCTCGCGAGACCTCACCCAGGTCACATCGCCGATCGCACCGCTCTCCACGGCCGCCACCGCTTTGAGGCCTTTCGGTGTGTAGCAGAGGTCTTCGAGGTACCCGGCGAAGATGCCGGCCGATTCGATCTTGTGGAGGATCCGCTTCGCCTCCGCGCCGCTGCGCGCCAGCGGCTTAGTGCAGAGCACGGCCTTGCCGGCATCAGCGATTAGCGAGATGGCTTCTTCGTGGAGGAAGTTCGGGAGGGCGACGACGACCGTGTCGGTCCCCGGGTGCTCGATGGCCTCTTGCAGTGAGGTGGTGTGGTTCGGGATGTTCCACCGTTGCGCGAACGCCTCGCCGCGTTCTGGAGATCGGGAGTAGGCAACCTCGACCCGATCTCGGCCGCGCTGGCCGTGGAGGGTCATGGTGTAGAAGTCTCCGATCAAACCGGTTCCGAGCATCGTGACGGCATGGCCCTGCATGCGAGTGTCCTTTCTGGTAGTCCCGCCAAAGTTAGCTGTGCCGACCGGGGTGTCAGCGCTGAGAGAACACCTCGGTGCCGCCGGTGAGGGTGCGCTGCACGGCGAGTTCGTCGGAGAGCACCACGAGGTCGGCGGCAGCGCCGACGGCCAGCCGTCCGAGGTCGGCGCGCCCTATCGCCTGGGCCGGGACGGCAGTTGCCGCCTCGATCGCAGTTGGGAGATCCACGCCGATGTCGACGAGATTGCGGACCGCGCCATCCATCGTCAGGACGCTCCCCGCCAGGGTGCCATTATCGAGGCGGGCGCTCCCGTTGGCAACGGTCACCGCCCGATCACCGAGCGCGTACGTACCTTCTCCTCGGCCGGCGGCGGCGATGGAATCGGTGATGAGCGCCACCCGGGCCGGGGCGGCCATAGCTATCCGTACGGTTTCGGGAGCCAGGTGGAATCCGTCGACGATTATCGAAGCGGTGATGTCGGGCCGGCTCATTGCGGCCCCGACGATCCCTGGATCACGATGGTGGAACGGTCGCTGGGCGTCGAACAGATGGGTCACGAGTACGGCACCGGCGTCGAAGGCGGCGTGGGCTTCGGCGGCTGTGGCGTTGCTGTGCCCACACGAGACCGTGATTCCCCTGCTTATGAGGAGCTCGATGAGGGATATGGCGTCCGGCCGTTCCGGAGCCAGCGTCATCGTCGTCACGGGCCCGGCCCCTAGGAAGCGTTCGGCCAGAGCAAGATCGGGATCGACCATGGAGGCGGGGTCGTGGGCCCCGGCTCGCTCAGGCGATAGGAAAGGGCCTTCCAGGTGCATACCGATGATGCTGGCGCCGGATTGGTCAGGCGGAACTGCCGCCAGGGTTTCGAGGGCCGCGATTACCTGGTCTTCCGGCAGCGTGATGAGGGTTGGCTGGTAGGCAACGACGCCGGTTGCTGTCAGAGCAAGGCTCACGGCTGAGTAGTCCTCAGGGGTGGCGTCGGAAAAGTCGATGCCGGCGAACCCGTTCACCTGAATGTCGACGAACCCAGGCACCGCGATCCCGTCAGCACCGGCGGGCGCAATACCGATTGCCGTCACCCGGCCCTCATCGAATTCGATGTCACCGTCGATGAATTCCCCGTCGACGATGGCCCTGGCTACGCCGAGTCGCAAGGTGGCCTAACTCACGTCCGGGTTCGGGAGCATGAAGTCCTCGCGGATAACCCGGATGAGTTCGTGGTGGGAAGCGATGAAGCCCCGGAGGGTCCGCACAGTTGCCCCGTACGTGTCGAATTGTTCAATGCTCAACCCGTCTGGGTCGTAAGCCATGCGGAAGTCAGGGATCCGGTCGTACAGCTCCTTGACGATCCCGGGAGCCACCAGATCGGCGATCCGTTCCCGCACCTCGACCTTCGAGTCGTTGAAGCGCTTCTGCCACGCCGAGGGGATCGTGAGTACGACGTCTCCGCCGATCAACTCCGACCAGTGCAAGTGATGCCGGTATGCCGCCGCCAGCAGACGGGGGCGGTACCCCCGCTCCTGGTATAGGCCATAGGCCCGCTTGAATACGGCGATTCCAGCCCACGGGAGGTATGTCGGGTCGACCGTGGTTCCGTCGCGCTCGGTGACGGCCCGCATCCAGTCGTCGATGCGTCCGATCATGATGGTCGTGACCGGAGCCATGTCCTCGGTGGAGAGGCCCTCTGCGTCCCGGCGCGTGAGGCCCCGCTCCATCGCCTCGCCGATGGCGATCGCCTGCGGTACTGAGAAACTCACCGTGGCGTTGATGTTCACTCCCCGGTAGGTCGCTTCTTCGATGGCGATGATGCCCTGGCTGGTCGCGGGGAGCTTGACCTGTATGTTCGGTGCCAGCGAGGAGAAGTGTTCGGCCTGGGAGAGCATCCGCTCGACGTTGCGATAGTTCGTTGGGTTGGTCTGGATGGACAGACGACCCTTCCTGCCCCCTTCGCGTTCGAATACCGGTAACAGAAGTTCCGCCCCCTTCACCCCGATCTCCTCGAAGACCTTCCACATGATGTCTTCTTCCGTCCAGGACGGGTTGTCTCGGATGATCTCGTGGATCCGGTCCTCCCACAGGTGCCGTTCCTGGCGAAGGACCGCCTCGACGATGGTGGGGTTGCTGGTTGCTCCCACGGCCCCGTGGCTGATGGCGTAGGTCAGCTCCTCGATCGAACACGAGTCGTTCCAGAAGTCGGTAGCAGTGGTAGCGACGGTCTCGTGCAGTGGGCTCAAGTAGGTGGTCTTCGTTGCCAACGTCGGCTCCACTTCATCGCGCGGCTGTCGCCGATGGTATCGGCTCCAGGCGTTGGGAATGAGGTGACGAAACCGGCGTCGGCACTGGGCTTGACGGCTCGGGCCTCCGCGTCCACATGTGACCTCGCCCGCGGAAAGCCGACCACTCCGCCTATAACGCAGCCACCGAGGGCCACCGTGCCGGCCTCGGCCGCTTCGAACAAGGAAGAATGGCCAGCAAGCAGAAGTGTCCAGTCTGCGACTCACGAGACAGGCGAGCGTCCGGCCATCGCAAAGAGAAAGAGCGAATCCCGCCCCCCGCTACGGAGAAGACCCCTGCTTCGGCGGGGTTCTCTTGGTGTCTTGCTCTGTGTGGGTCCAGAGGAGCGGCTACTTCAGCGCGTACTCGGCGGCCTCCGCCGGGGACATCGCTGCTCCGGCATCGAAGTCGTGGCTGTACTCGGACTTGAGCCGGTCGATGCGGGCGGAATCAAGCTCCGGGACCCACTCCGAGTACATATCCATGAGCTTCAGACCTGTCTTCTCCGTGAGGTGAGTCAACGCACCGACCATCGTCGCAGCTCGAACATGCTGGCCAGTGCGCAAGGCGATACCTGCGAGATCGATCAGGTACAGGGGGAAGGCCGAAATGTCGCCAACCTCGGCGAACAGACCGAGGCCCTGCTCGAAGTGCTCCTTGGCGCCCACGACATCACCGAGGATGATCAGCGTCTTGCCCAACATGTAGTGAGACCACCCGAGTCCGAAGACGTTGTCTAGCTCGGCGTAGAGAGAAACGGCCGTCTCGAAGTAGAACCGCGCCTGGTCAAGATCTCTCCTGTTGTAGGCCACATCACCGAAGCCCCAATGGACGTCGGCGGGTCCCCGACTGTCTCCGAGCCCCCGATAGAGATGCAGCGCCTCTTTCAAGGTGTCCTCGGCCGCCTCGAACTCGCCGGTGAGAGAGTGCGGGAACGACGCCGAGTAGAGGGCGTCGGCCAAGAGTCGCTCGTCACCGAGCTGGCGACAGATGGCCAAGTTGTCCTCGTTCGCCTGCCGGCATCTCACCATGTCACCGCGCCAATACGCCACTCCCGCTGCAGCCACGAGGGCTTTCGAGCGGAGGGCTGGGTCTCCTCCGGGAAGGGCCAGGGCACCGTCGATGATCTCGGTCGCCTCGTACAGGTGCGCTCGCATCTGCAGGAAGCGGTACAGCGACCCCGCGAGCCGCAACGCGAGGTCGGCATCGCCGTCATCGATGGCGAACTTCACAGCGGCACGCAGATTGTCCACGTCGAGCTCAAGACGGTTGAGCCACTTGCCGCCATCGCGGGTGAGCAGGTAGTCCTCGGCCTCTTCCGCCAGAGTCAGAAAGGCGTTGGCATGGTTCTTTCGGGCGGATCCATCGTTCCCGCTGACCTCGAGCCTGTCGTGCGCGAATTCGCGAATTGTCGCCAGCATGGAGAACCGCGACTCGCCCTCGACCTCACCCAACGTCACGATGGAGTTCGCAACGAGATCGTCCAGTCCGCCGAGGACGTCGTCGGATACGTCCTTGCACACGGTCTCAGCCTCGGTGAGCATGGCGCCCCCGGCGAACACCGAGAACTGGTCGGCCAGCGCGCGCTGCGTTTCGTTGAGAAGGTCATAGCTCCAGGCGATGGTGTCGTTAATCGTCTGCTGACGGGCCGGCAGGTCCCGGGCACCGCCCGCCAGAATGCGATTGCCTAGGCGGCTGAGCAGTGCATCCGGCGACAGCACTCTCACGCGTGGCGCCGCCAACTCGATGGCCAATGCCAGGCCGTCGAGCCTCGTCACCAGCTCAGCCACCGAAGCCGCGTTGGCGTCCGATAGCGAGAACCCGGGAGAAACCGACTGTGCCCTTGTGACGAAGAGGTCGACCGCCTCGTTGGCGGCCAGATCGGTGACAGAGGTCCACTGCTCTGAAGAGGGAAGAGCGAGAGGCGGCACCGCGTACTCCTGCTCGCCCGCGATGCGTAGGGCGGATCGTGAGGTCAGCAGAAGGCGACATCGTTGAGCTGAGGGGAGGTGCGTCGCTACTGCCAACCCGACATCGGGTATCTGCTCCAAGTTGTCGAGCACCAACAACAACTCTCGCTTCGACAGATACTCCGACAGGAGATCGCTTGGCGCGTGGCGCCCCGGATCGTGAACACCGAGGGCCGCGAGTATCGCGGAGGGGACGAGGTCCACGTCGATGATGGCACCGAGGGGCACGAAGCACACGCCGTCAGCAAAGTCTTCAGCGAGGCCGTTGGCCACCTCCAGCGCCAGCCGGGTCTTCCCCGTACCTCCAGGCCCGGTAAGAGTCACGAGGTGGTTGTGTTCGAGGAGCTGTGTGATCTCGGCGACCTCGCGTCCTCGCCCCACGAAGGTGGTTATCGCGGGTGGGAGGTTGTTGCGGAACGAACCGACCGATCGCAGCGGCGGGAAGCCCTCTGGCAAGCCCTCGACTACGAGCTGAAAGAGATGTTCTTCGTGCTCTAGGTCCTTCAGACGGTGATGGCCGAGGTCGCGCAGGGTCGAGCCGTCGGGCAGCTGCTGAGTAACAAGTTCGGTAGTGGTCGCCGACACGACCACCTGACCGCCGTGAGCCGCCTGCATGATTCTGGCGGCGCGATGAACGTCGAGGCCGACGTAGTTGTCGCCACCCGTTGTTCCCTTGCCGGTGTGGATTCCCATCCGCACCCGTACCGAGACACCGTGGGGCCATGTGGCCACCGCCAGGGAGCGCTGGGCATGGGTGGCTGCCGTGATGGCCTGGTCGGCTGTCGAGAAGACGGCGAAGAACGAATCGCCCTCTGTAGAAACCTCGATCCCGTCGGCGGCCGAGATGGCGTCGCGGATGCGAACCGCGTGCGCCTCGAGCAGGGTCGGGTAGTCATCGCCCAACTCCCGTAGCAGCCGGGTCGAACCCTCGATGTCGGAGAACAGGAACGTGACAGTTCCCGTCGGCAGCTGCTCCATCTCCACGTTGCCCCTCCTCGACCCCGAATCTAAGCCACCGGACGGTTGACATGAGATCTGCCCACGACATCTTGCAGACACGACGAGATGTAGCCTGTCTTTGCGCCCGACCCGGAGGCAACACATGCACCAACTCTTCGTCACAACTTGCCAGGTTCAGCCCGGCCGCATGCAGGAACTCTTCACCGACGTCCAGAACTGGGAACACGCAGCCATGGAGTCGGCCGACGCTCCCGAGTACCACGCGGTGTACATACGGCAAACGGATCCGTCACACGTTCTTGTGATCACTCAGTTCGACGACAAGGAGCGAGCAGATGCCTTCGTCGCCGCCGGTCACCTCCAGGAGTTCCACGAGGGGATCCTGTCATGTGCAGTCGGCGAGCCTCAGGAGGAGCGGTACGAACTGTTCTATGCCAGTGGGAGCGGCGGCCCGCGAGTGATCTTCGGTGAGGAGACTTGAGGGGCTGGTCCTGCTAGCAGTCGAGGGTGACCTCTACGGCTTCCTTGAGGTCTCCTGCTATCCAGGGACCGGCAGCGAACACGCCCTCATCCGCGGTCGCGTCGATCCTCGTTTGAAACTCCCGACAGATCGACAGGGCCTCCGCGTTGATAGCTCGGTAGGCCCCCGCCTCTTCGCTTCCATCCAGCTCCTCTAACGTCGTCGCTGACACTGCGCGCTCAGCGAACGCCTCCTGAGCGGAGATGATCCGCGCATGGACGTCGACCAAGTCCATGTGGACGTCAGCTATCTCGACTGGAGGATCAAGAGATGTCAGCGCGGCCTGAAACTCGTTTCGCGTACCGACGGCCGCCGTGATGACCTCTCTTGCGGTCTCGATGGTGGGTTCAGCCACAATCTGAGCGTCTCCAGTTCCGAGCTCTGCACCCAGGTCGGAGGCGAGAGCCCCGAGAGTCTCGGCATACTCCGCCAAGGAAGGTCCGTCCCCGCCGCAGGCGACCAGCATGACCGTTAGCGAGCCGACGGCCAATCTCCTGCGAAGCGTGTGACCGTCGGCGGACCTCCCCATTCGACCGAGCCTAACCCTGTCCGGCCAGGGGCGGTCGGGGCTCACCAACTCCGATTCTTCTCCTGCACTCCTCCCCGACCGGCCACCGGGTGTTTATGGTGGCGTGCGTGCTTCAGGGCCGCTGCTCTACAGAGAAGTGCCGATTCTCAACGACGGTCGCCCGGTCGGCTAGATACGGTTTGGCGCATACATACGGCCACACATTGGGTGGCGCCATGGGGTTCGGGAACCTTCGCGTCCGCGTGTGATAGGCGCCGTTCCTACTCCGATCATGCGCTCCGATCGAGCGGAGCCGGTGTTGTGCTCGCGACCGCAGCTTGGCAGGTGCTTAAGCTGCTCGCCGGGAGGTTCCTGTGACTGTCAGTCACCCAACGCAGAGACTCGAAGCGATCGTCCAGTCTGCAACTGACGCCATCATCACGGCGGACGCTCTGGGGAACATCGTTACCTGGAATCCGGCAGCGGCGGCCATGTTCGGACATGCGGCGGATGAGGCTATCGGACAACCGCTCACCCTCGTGGTGCCGGAGCGGTTCCAAGAGGCGCACGACTCTGGCATCGCACGGGTCGCTTCGGGCGGCGAGACACACATCATCGGCACGACGGTGCGGGTGGCCGGGGTGCGCAAAGACGGCTCCGAGTTTCCTGTCGAGCTATCGCTGGCGACATGGCTCACCGATGGCGAGCGGTTCTTCAGCGGCATCCTGCGCGACGTCACCGAACAGGCCGAGCTGTCGAAGCGACTGTCGTCTTCGCAGCAGCGACTCGAGGCGATCCTCAACTCGGCAAACGACGCCATCGTCTCGGTCGATGCCAAGGGCGAGGTCGTGTTGTGGAACACCCACGCCGCCGAGCTATTCGGCTACAGCGACGAGGAGATGATCGGCGAGACGCTGCTGGCACTCATCCCGGAACGTTTCCGAGACGCCCACGTAGCAGGCATACAACGTGTGGTCGAGGGAGGAGAGCGGCATGTCATCGGCCAAACGGCCGAGCTGGCGGCCCTTCACGCCGATGGTCGTGAGTTCCCGATGGAACTGTCGCTTGCCACCTGGACCTCGGACGAGGAGCGCCTATTCGTCGGGATCATCCGCGACATCACCGAGCGCAAGAAGGCCGAGGAGGCCTTGCACCTGGCCAACAAGTCGCTCAACCAAAAGAACGAGCAGCTCGAGGCCCTGTCGGGGAAGCTCGCCAAGTACTTGTCGCGCCAGGTCTACGACTCCATCTTTGCGGGCAAGGATGTCAAGGTCGAGTCCTATCGAAAAGAGCTCACCGTCTTCTTCTCCGACATCCAGGGATTCACCGACCTGACGGACCGCTTGGAGGCGGAGCCACTGAGCGAGCTTCTCAACTCCTATCTGAGCGAGATGGCCCAGATCGCAGACAAGCACGGCGGGACCATCGACAAGTTCATCGGAGACGGCATCATGATCTTCTTCGGTGATCCCGAGTCCAACGGGAGGAAGGCAGACGCGCTGGCCTGCGTACGCATGGCCCTGGCGATGCGGGACCACATCATGGAGCTACGCAAGGGGTGGGCCGATTCGGTCGGTACCACGTCGCTGCACGTGCGGATGGGGATCAATACGGGCTTCTGCACGGTCGGAAACTTCGGGTCGGAGGAACGGCTCGACTACACCATCGTCGGCGGTCCGGTCAACGTTGCCTCGCGACTCGAGTCCACCGCCGGGGCCGATCAGATTCACATAACCCATGAGACGTACTCACTCGTCAAGGACGAGATCTACTGTCGGCCAACGGGGGACATCAAGGTCAAGGGGGTGGCTCACGAGCTGCGTACCTACGAGGTCATCAGCTCGCTCGATGACTACCGCGACGGCGCCCTACCTATCAACGCAGAAGCTTCCGGGTTCAACCTGCAATTCGATCCCAGCGCCATTACGACGCAGGACACTGAGGCGGCACGCGACGCGTTGCGGGCCGCGCTAACGGCACTCGAGGGCGATGTCGACTAGCGGATCCGAAAACCATCTGACTCGCAACCGGGACGACGTGTGTGAGACAGGGGCCTTCGAGGTCCAGGTAGCCGGTGATCGCATCCCCAAGAAGGCCTTGCTGCGACCGATATACGACCCCATGGGCCTCTGCGTCCGTATGTGATCTCGCCTCGCGAGAAGCCGACCGACCCGTAGTGTTGGTGCCTCGTCGAAGGGAGTGACATGGCAAAGCGTGAGTACTCGACAGATGAGATCACCGTGTTTTGGGACTCGGATCGTTGCATTCACTCCGGCATCTGTCTCAGCTATCTGCCTGAGGTGTTCGATCTCGACCAGCGCCCGTGGGTGGCGGCAACTGCGGCGTCGGCAGACGCCATCGGCGAGACGATCGAGAGGTGTCCAAGCGGAGCCCTTCGCTACCACAGGGTCGACGGAGCACCAGGAGAGCAGCCATCAGAGCGCACCACGGTTATCCCGTGGCCCAACGGTCCGCTGACACTTCGGGGCAACATCCGTATCAGAACTGCTTCGGGCGATGTCATCGCCGAGGAGACGAGGGTTTCATTGTGTCGATGTGGAGCTAGTAGCAATCAGCCATTCTGTGACAATTCCCACAGGAGCATCTCCTTCACCGACAGCGACCAGGTGATCGCGGATGAGAGGCGATCAGCTGAGTCGCCGCGAGAGGTACATCCTCGTCAGGGGATCGATGATGCGGGCGGGGGCTAAGGGCGCCTTTCTTGCATGGCCCCATGCCTTCTGGTAGCAGTCGACTACGCGTCAAGGGGCCCCCCGGGTGTGAGGCCCTTTGGGAGAACGCGATCCACCCGGCCTTCGCGATAGGGCTCGTCCGCCTTTTGCATGATTATGCCTAGTTATGTATATTCATGCAGCAATGGCAACCACCGCAGCGCGACGGCGCATCATCCGACAGCTGATTCAGGAGCACCGCCCGGCGCGCCAGAGTGAGCTCGTCGCCCTTTTGGCCGAGGTTGGCCACGAGGTAACCCAGGCCACCGTGTCGCGGGACCTCGATGCACTCGGGGCAGCCAAGGCCCGAGACGATGATGGAGGTCACTACACGCTGCCTCGTCCAACGGGCACCGGGGGACCGGCGGAGATCGTCGCCGAGTTCGTCCACCAGATAAGCGCCTCGGGCAATCTCGTGGTGCTGCGGACGCCACCGGGTGCCGCCCATATGGTGGCTGGTGCCCTCGATCGGTCAGCCTTCGAGGGAATCCTGGGGACGGTGGCGGGTGACGACACGGTCCTGGTGGTGACGCCCGCGGGAGGCGACGCCGCTGCTGTGGCCCGACGGCTGGAAACCATGGGGGTCAGTTCGTGAGGGTGGTCCTTGCCTACTCGGGCGGTCTCGACACATCCGTGATCCTGCGTTGGCTGCAGGACCACTACGGAGCCGAGGTCGTCGCTTACACCGCTGATGTTGGTCAAGGGGAGGAGGTCGCCGAGGCTCAGGACAAGGCTCTGGCCACCGGAGCGGTCAAAGCCATCGCTGACGACCTGCGTACGGAGTTCGTTACCGACTTCGTGTTCCCGGCGCTGCGTGCCAATGCCATCTACGAGGGCTACTACCTGTTGGGCACGGCGCTGGCACGACCGGTGATCGCCAAGGGACTGGTGGCAGCCGCCGAGGCGACCGGGGCCGACTTCATCGCTCATGGCGCCACTGGTAAGGGAAATGACCAGGTTCGCTTCGAGTTGAGCGTGTTCGCGCTGCGCCCCGACTTCAAGATCATCGCCCCGTGGCGTGAGTGGGAGTTCCGGGGTCGGGCCGACCTCGTTGCATACGCCAAGGAGCACGGCATCGAGGTACCCGTGACCCCCGACAAGCCGTACTCACTAGACGCCAATCTGCTTCACATCTCCTACGAAGGCGGCGTGCTCGAAGACCCGTGGGAGCCGCCGCCCGAGGACATGTTCCGCCTGACGACCAATCCAGAACGGGCCCCTGACGAACCTGAGTATGTGACGATCTCATACCGCAAAGGTGACCCGGTCGCCCTCAATGGCACCGAGTTGGCGCCGATTGAGCTGCTCAGTGAGCTCAACGTCATCGCCGGCAGACACGGCGTAGGTCGGGTCGACCTTGTCGAGAACCGCTTCATCGGGATGAAGAACCGCGGCGTCTATGAAACGCCGGGTGGCACAGTCCTCTACCACGCCCATCGGGCTGTTGAGTCCATCACCCTCGATCGCGAGGTTGCCCACCTTCGTGATGAGCTGGTTCCGCGCTACGCCGAGATGGTCTACAACGGCTTCTGGTTCTCGCCCGAACGCGAATCACTGCAGGCGTTCATCGACGGAGTTCAGCAACGCGTCAACGGCGACGCCCGTCTCAAGCTCTATAAGGGAAGCGCCATGGTGGTAGGGCGTCGGTCTGATGGGCACGGCCTCTACGACCACGCCACGGCGACCTTCGAGGCCGATGAGGTGTACGACCAGGCCGACGCCGCCGGCTTCATTCGCCTCCAGTCGCTGCGGCTGCGCACCTACGCCGAGAAGCGGCTGGGCGAAGGCGAATGACCCTGTGGGGGAGCCGCTTCGCGGAGTCACCTGATGCACCGATTTGGGACTTCACGGCATCGACTGCCGACCGGCGGCTGCTGGCCGACGATGTTGCCGGGTCGGTCGCTCACGTTGCGATGCTTGGAGAGGTCGGACTGCTGACGCCAGCCGAAGCGGTCGCCCTGGATGCCGGCTTGCGGGCGATGGCCGATGAGGCGGCGGCGGGCGAGTTCCGTTTCACCGACGATGACGAGGATGTGCACACCGCCGTCGAGCGCAGGCTCACGGAGCTCGCCGGCCCAGTCGGCGCCAAGGTTCACACCGGGCGCTCCCGCAACGACCAGGTGGCACTGGATCTCCGGCTCTATCTCTCCCGAGGCTCCAAAGCGCGGGTCAGGCAGATTCGAGAGCTGGCAACGGCGCTGGTCGACCAGGCGGAAGCTGCCGGAGACAGAGTGGTTGCCGCCTACACCCATCTTCAGCAATCACAGGCGGTCCCTCTGGGTCATCATCTGCTGGCTCATGTGTGGCCGTTGCTTCGAGACGTCGACCGATTCGAAGATGCAGCCGTCCGGGTCGATATCTCGCCGCTCGGGGCGGGAGCGGGCGGCGGGTCGAGCCTCCCGATCGATCCGTCGGCGGTCGCCACTGAGCTCGAGCTGCCAGCCGTCTTTGGCAACTCCCTCGATGCGGTGGCGGCACGCGACTTCGTGTCCGAGTACTCGTTCTGTTGCGCTCAGGCTCTCGTGAATTGCTCCCGTCTCGCCGAAGAGCTGGTCCTGTGGGCGACCTCTGAGTTCGGCTGGGTCACTTTCGCCGATCGCCACTCAACCGGCTCATCTGCGCTGCCTCACAAGAAGAACCCAGACGCCGCAGAGCTGACCAGGGGAAAGGCCGCGGCCTCTATCGGCTCAGTGGCGGGACTCCTCGCCCTCCAGAAGGGCCTTCCTCTTTCCTACAACCGCGACCTCCAGGAAGACAAGGCCCTCGTGTTCGCAGCAGACGACGCGCTCGGCGGCGCCTTGCCGGCCCTGACCGCAATGGTCAAAGGAGCCGAGTTCCACCCACCTCCGCCCTCTTCGTGGGTGACGATGCTCGACCTGGCTGAGGTCCTGGTTGAGAGAGGTGTGGCCTTCCGGCAGGCTCACGACGCTGTCGGCAAGCTGGCAGGCCAACTCGCCGCCGCCGGGCTAGAACCGGCGGACCTGACGGTCGAAAACCTCACGAGCAGCCACAGCGAGTTCGTTGCGGACGACCTGCGGCTGGTCGATCCAGCAACCTCCGTGAAGCGGAGAAGATCAGCCGGCGGCGGAAGCTTCCAGTCGCTTGCTTCGCAGCTAGTCGAGCTGAGAGAACGCCTGGCCACGCCCGAGTCCCCAACACGGAGAGCCTCCGCATGAAGAGGATCGGCATCATCGGGGCATCCGGTTTCGCCGGGGCAGAGCTGTTGCGACTGTGTTCGCAGCACTCAGAGTTCGACGTGGCCTTCGCCTCGGGGAACGCTGAGGCGGGTGCTCGTGTCGCCGAGGTGTATCCCAGCCTGGCCGTCGCCTACCCGGACCTGACGCTGGCACCGTGGGAAGCAATACCGAATGGGCTCGACATCGTCTTCCTCGCCCTGCCCCCTGGTGCCTCGCAGGCGATCGTGCCCAAGCTTGAGGCCGAGTGCATTGTCGACCTTGGTGCCGATTTCCGTCTCAGCGATCCCGCGCTGTACCCGGTCTGGTACGGCTACGAGCACGGAGCTCCAGAATTGCTTGAGCAGTTTGCCTATGGGCTACCTGAGTTGTTCCGAGGCGATCTCACCGGAGCGAGAGCGGTGGCGGTACCTGGCTGCTACGTGACGGCGGCCAGTCTGACTCTGGCGCCCCTGGTGAGTGGTGGGTTGGTGGCACCGACGGGCATAGTCGTCGACGCCGCGAGCGGGGTCTCGGGCGCCGGACGCGCCGCAACACGCAGTACCTCTTTCTCCACGGTCGACGAGAACTTCACGGCATACGGGCTGCTCAATCATCGCCATACTCCGGAGATCGAGATGGCTCTCAATCGCCATTCCGGAACTGGTGTCGAGGTGCTCTTCACACCTCACCTGGCGCCCATGAACCGGGGCATCCTCGCCACTTGCTACGCACGCCCGACTGGGGCCCACGACACGGATGATCTGCTCGAGGCGATGGCTGCGGCGTATGCCGATGAACCATTCATCGTGGTGTCCGACGCGGTGCCGTCGACCAAGGCGACCCTCGGCTCCAACACCGTTCATCTCACGGTGCGCCGAGACGAACGCACCGGATGGGTCGTCGCGATCGGGGCTCTCGATAATCTCGTGAAGGGTGCCAGCGGCCAAGCGATCCAATGTGCCAATCTCGCAATGGGGATCACGGAAACGACGGGTCTCACCACCGCTGGGGTGTACCCGTGAGCGCCATCACCTTCCCAGAAGGCTTCGTGGCCGCCGGTATCCATGCTGGCCTCAAACGGAGCGGCAAGCGCGACCTCTCGTTCATCGGCAGCGAGGGCGGCCGCCCGGTGAGTGCCGCCGGCGTTTTCACGAGCAACAAGCTGGCGGCAGCGCCGGTTCAGGTCTCGCGGTCCCACCTGGAGGCAACGGGCGGCCGAGCCGCGGCCATCATCGTCAACAGCGGCAACGCCAATGCCGCCACGGGGGCCGCCGGGATGAGGCATGCCGAGCAGATGTGCCGCGCAACGGCCGAGGAATTCCAATGTCGTCTCGAGGAAGTTCTGGTGTGCTCCACCGGGCTCATAGGCATCCCGATGCCGATCGAGATGCTGGAAGCGGGAGTGATCAAGGCAGTGGCCGCCCGGTCCTCGGACGGAGGTTCTGATGCCGCGGCGGGGATCCTGACCACCGATTCGGTCGTGAAGGAAGCTGTGTGGGAGGGATCGAACTTCAAGATCGGAGCGATGGCAAAAGGCTCCGGGATGCTGCAGCCCAACATGGCGACCATGCTGGCGTTTCTCACGACCGACGCCGGCATCGAGCCGGCGCCCCTGCGGGTGGCTCTGAGCCGGGCGGTCGACGCTTCGTTCAATCGACTTACCGTGGACGGAGCCCAATCAACGAACGACACGGTGCTCGCCCTGGCTTCGGGCCGATGCGGACCCGTCGATGCAGCGGAATTCCAAGACGCTATGGACGCGGTTTGCTACGACCTCGCTCTGCAGATGGCCGACGATGCCGAGGGGTCGACCAAGACCGTCATCGTGCGGGTGCAGGGGGCCGTCTCCGACGAAGAGGCGCTGCACGCTGCCAGAGCGGTAGCCAACAATCAGCTCGTCAAGTGCTCCTGGTACGGCGAAAACGCGTATTGGGGGCGGGTCGCAGCCGAGGTGGGGGCCAGCGGGATCGGCTTCGACGCTGATCGATTCAGCATCTCGTATGGAGAGATCGTGACGGCGCGCGACGGATTGGCGGTCCCAGCCGATGAGGTCAAGCTCACGGCCTACCTCGAAGGGCGCCGGGTTCAAGTGACGGTGGATCTGGGGCTCGCCCAAAGCGCCGGCGAGGTCATAACCACAGACCTGTCTCACGCCTACGTCGATGAGAACATGGGCAAGTCGTGATCGAGGCCAAGACCGCAGCTGAAACGCTGATGCAGGCCCTGCCCTACGTCCAGAGACTCCGCGACCAGGCCATCGTGGTCAAACTCGGAGGCAACGCCCTTGCCGATGAAGAGCTGAGCGCCCAGCTCGCCAAGGACGTAGTGCTCATGCAGTCGGTGGGTGTCAAGCCGGTCATCGTGCACGGAGGCGGCCCTCAGATCACGACCCTCATGTCGAGGCTCGGCATGGCCACCGAGTTCAAGGACGGTCACCGGATCACCGATGCCGAATCGCTCGAGGTCACCCGCATGGTGCTGACCGGCAAGGTCAACCGGGAATTCGTCACCCTCATCAATCGCCATGGACCGATCGCGGTTGGGATCTCGGGAGAAGACGCCGGACTATTGCTGGCGACCGAGCGACACCCCGAGCTTGGGTTCGTTGGCGACGTCGAGGCGGTCAACCCCCACATAATCCATCGTCTCCTGGCCGAGGATCTGGTCCCAGTGGTGTCGACCATCGGCACCGATGCCGAAGGCCAGGCCTACAACATCAACGCCGACGCCGTTGCCGGCGCCCTGGCCGGCGCCCTCGGGGCTGCCAAGGTGGTCTACCTCACTGATGTGGAAGGGCTGCGGATGGACGTTGCCGACCCCAGCACGCTGGTCCGCCAGGCCACTGCGGACCAGCTCCGGCAGCTTCTAGAGACGTCGGCCCTAGCCGGGGGGATGATCCCCAAGGTCACCGCCTGCATCGATGCGATCGAGCGTGGCGTTGGGTCGGCCCACATTCTCGATGCCACCATCCCTCATGCGCTGCTTATCGAGCTGTTCACCGACGATGGCATCGGCACGATGGTGACGGCCTCATGACTGCCGCGATGGAATCGCTGAGCCCGCTCATGCCCACCTATCCGGAGCAACCTGTCACCTTTGTGCGCGGCCTCGGCACCGAGCTGTGGGATGACACCGGCAAGCGATATCTAGACTTCCTGTGCGGGCTCGCCGTCACCAGTCTCGGGCATGCCAACCCCGATGTTGCGGAGGCGATCGCCGACCAGGCCAGAACGCTCCTTCACGTCTCCAACCTCTTCGGTACCCAGCCCGGCCTCGAGGTCGCCTCGACCCTCGATGGGCTGATCGGCGGAGGGGGGCAGGTGTTCTTCTGCAACTCGGGTGCCGAGTCGATCGAGGCTGCCATCAAGCTGGCGCGAAAGTGGGGAGGGCCCGGCCGTTATGTGGTGCTGACGGCCATCGACTCCTTCCATGGCCGCACCCTCGCCACCCTCCACGCCACCGGACAGCCGGCCAAGCACGGGCCGTTTCAGCCCCTCCCCGAGGGATTTCGGCACGTTCCCTGGAACGACCTGAGTGCACTAGAGGCGGCGATCACCGAGGATGTCGCCGCCGTGTTGTTAGAACCAATCCAGGGTGAGGGCGGTGTGAGACCGGCCGACGTCGACTACCTCCAGGGTGTCGAGCAGGCCTGCAGGGATCGGGACGTCCTCTTCATGGTCGACGAGGTACAGACGGGGTTGGCTCGCACCGGAACATGGTTCGCGTTCCAGCATTACAACGTTTCCCCCGCCGTCGTGTGTATGGCCAAGGCACTTGGCAACGGCATGCCCATTGGCGCGACTTGGGCCAAGGCAGAGGTCGCTGCCGCCTTCGAGCCGGGCGACCATGCGACGACGTTCGGCGGTCAGCCCTTGGCCACCGCGGCGGCGCGCGCCGTCCTACGCGTGATGATCGAACGCGACGCCCCGGCTCTCGCCGAGCGGACCGGAGTCCGTTTGCGAGCTGGCCTCGAGAGCATCCCGGCGGTGGCGGCCGTGCGCGGCCGCGGTCTGCTGTTAGCGGCCGAGCTGGTCGATCACTCCGGGCCCGACACCGCCGCCCGCGCCCTCGATGCCGGCCTCGTGATCAACGGAGTGACGGCTTCGGCCATCCGGCTGGCCCCTCCGCTGCTCGTCACCGACGCCGAGGTCGACCAAGCGATTGAAATCCTCACTCTCGTTCTCGGGTAGCACATGACTCCGTATCCCTTGCACGACCCCCGATATGACCAGGACGCCTGCGGCGTCGGCTTCATCGCGGATCGGGGGCGCCGCCCCAGCCATCGGATGCTGCGCTACGCCGTCCGTTGTCTGGTCAATCTCGACCATCGGGGCGCCATATCCGCCGACGGCACCGGCGATGGCTCAGGCTTGCTGACCCAGATTCCACATCGGATGTTGGCCCGTGACCTCGAGATCCGCGGCGTGACCGCGCCGCCGCAGGGGTGGCTCGGGGTGATCACCACCTTCTTGCCGGCGGGCGACCCCGAGCCGGCACGGCGCGCGGTGGCCGACGCCGTCACAGCCGAGGGTTTGCGCATGCTGCATTGGCGAATAGTTCCCGTGGACCAGGCCGTGCTCGGGGATGCCGCCCGCCAGACCATGCCACAGATCGAGCAGGCGCTCGTCGACGCCGGGCCCGACGTTTCGGACGTCGACGACCTGGAACGGCGGCTGTTTCTGGCTCGCAAGTGCGCTGAGGCCGCCGCTCGGGGGGCCGGTCTCGGGGGGTTCTCAATCCCGTCGGCGTCGGCGCGGACCATCGTTTACAAGGGCCTCTTCACCGCCGGTCGCATCGAGGACTTCTACCGGGATCTGGTCGACCCGTCCTTCGAGACCGCCTATGCCATCTTCCACCAGCGGTACTCGACCAACACCTTTCCCACCTGGGAGAGGGCTCAACCCTTCCGAATGGCGGCCCACAACGGCGAGATCAACACCATCAACTCGAACCGCTCGTGGATGGCGGCACGGCAGGTCGACCTGAAGTCGGCGGTGTGGGGGGAGCGGACCTCCGACCTTCTTCCGCTGCTCGACCCCGGCCAGAGCGACAGTGGCCACCTCGACAACACGTTGGAGTTGCTGGTTCGCAGTGGGCGCTCCCTCTACCACGCCAAGGAGATGTTGATCCCTTCGGCGTGGGAGAACGTGGCCGATCTCGATCCGGCCTTGGCGGCCTTCTACCAGTACCACGCCTTCTTGTCGGAGCCGTGGGATGGGCCGGTTGGCCTTGCCGCCACCGATGGCGTCACGCTGCTGGCCGCCGTCGATCGCAACGGGTTGCGGCCGGCGCGGTGGACCCTCACGCCGGACACCGTCATCGTCGCTTCTGAGGCAGGAGTTCATCCCATCGAAGAGGCCACCGCTACCGCCACCGGCCAGCTCGGGCCCGGCGAGCTCCTCGTCTTCGATATCGAGAGCGGCGAGGTTCGGTTCACCGACGCTGTGCGAGACTCCCTGGCCGGCCGTCGGCCGTATCGCGATTGGATCGATACCCACACCGATTACGTCCAGGACTCATTCGATGCACTCCAGGACACCAGGTTCGACCCGGAAGCTCTGTCCCGGGTGTTCGCCTATACCGAGGAGGAGCGGCGTCTTGTCCTGGCCGAGCTGGCCAGGGGGCTACTTCCTGTCGGCTCGATGGGTAACGACACACCGCTGGCCATGCTGATGGATCCGGTGCCGCGCCTGTCCCGGTTCTTTCATCAGATGTTCGCCCAGGTGACCAATCCTCCGATGGACCCAATCCGAGAGAGCCTCGTTATGTCGTTGCGGACCTACCTGGGGCGGCGGGGCTCATTCCTCAAGGAGACTCCACAGCAAGCGCGGCTCATGGAGCTGCCGTCGCCGATCCTCAGTGATGCCGACGTTGAGCTCGTAGTCGCCGACCAGGATCCTGCGTTCAAGACGACGTGGCTGGCGGCCGTGTTCGCGGCGGCCGACGGCGCCATGATGATGCGGGACGCTCTGTTGGACCTGTGTCGGCGGGCAGTGAATGAGGTGCGCGGAGGGGCCACCATCGTCGTGCTGTCGGACCGAGAAGTCAGCGCCGAGATGGCGCCTATACCGATTCTGCTCGCAGCCGGAGCTGTGCACCACGCGCTCATCCGAGCCGGTATTCGCCTGCATGCCTCGATCGTTGTCGTTAGTGCCGAGCCCCGCGATTCCCATGACGTGGCCTGCCTGATCGGCGCCGGCGTCTCGGCGGTGAACCCGTACCTCGCAATCGAAACCGTGAGGGCGATGGCGGCTCGAGGTGAGGTCGAGGAAGGCCCTGTCGTCGCTCAGGAGAACTACCGGACGGCGCTCGAAAAGGGTCTGCTCAAAGTGTTCTCGAAGATGGGAATCTGCACTATCAGTGCCTATAGGGGTAGTGAGCTGTTCGAGGTCATCGGCCTTGAAGACGAGGTGACCGATCTGGCTTTCACATTCGGCTACAAGCGGATTGGGGGACTGACCCTCGACGATCTCGCCGAGGCTGCTTTGGCCCGCCACGGCCTCTACGCGGATGGCGCCGAGGACCCGGGAGGCTTCTACAAGCATCGACGCGGCGGCACTCCGCATGTAACGGCGCCCAAGGTGGGCCTGGCCCTGCGCAAAGCCGTCCGCTCTGGCGATTACGGCGCCTGGGAGGCCTACCTGGAGGAGATCAACGACCGTGATCCGGCGGTGCTGCGCGACCTACTGCGGTTGCGTGATGCAGAACCGGTCCCTCTTGACGAGGTTGAGCCTGTCGAGTCGATCATGCGGCGCTTCAGCACAGCTGCCATGTCTCTGGGTGCACTGTCGCCCGAGGCTCACGAGGCCCTCGCCGAGGCGATGTCGGTGATCGGCGGTCAGAGCAACTCGGGGGAGGGAGGCGAGGACGAAGTTCGCTTCGGAACGGCCAAGAACTCATCCATCAAGCAGGTGGCCTCGGGACGGTTCGGTGTGACTCCGGCTTATTTGGCCTCGGCGGCTGAATTGCAGATCAAGATGGCGCAGGGGTCCAAGCCCGGTGAAGGCGGGCAGCTCCCCGGCCACAAGGTCACCGAGCAGATCGCGGCGTTGCGCCACACCAAGCCGGGAGTGACTCTGATCTCACCTCCGCCGCATCACGACATCTACTCCATCGAAGACCTTGCGCAACTGGTCTTCGACCTCAAGACCTTCAAGCCGAGTGCCCGGGTGTCGGTCAAGCTGGTATCCGAGCCCGGAGTAGGGACGATCGCCGTTGGCGTCGCCAAGGCCCGTGCCGACGTCGTTTTGATCAGCGGGGCCGACGGCGGCACCGGTGCTTCTCCTCTGATTTCGATCAAGCATGCCGGTTCTCCGTGGGAGCTCGGTGTGGCCGAGACCCACCAGGCGCTCGTCGCCAACGGTCTTCGTGATCGCATCGCGATAGAGGCCGATGGCGGCCTTCGCACCGGCCGTGACGTTGTCGTCGCGGCACTCTTGGGTGCTGAACGGTTTAGCTTCGGCACCCTGCCGCTGTTGGCGCTTGGGTGCAAGATGGTCCGGCAATGCCACGAGAACACTTGCCCGGTTGGTATTGCCACCCAGCGAGAGGACCTGCGGGCCAAATACACGGGATCGGCCGACCAGGTCGTCCAGCTCTTTCGACTGCTTGCCGAGGAGGTGCGCCGTCATCTGGCGGCGCTCGGTGCCCGGACTGTCGATGAGGTAATCGGTCGAGCGGATCTTCTCGAGGCCGTTCATCCCGAGGCATCGGCAAGCGCAGCTCTATCAGGGCTCTTGGCTGATGTCCGTGGGGGAGACGCCCACCCAGGCTTCCAAGAGGTAGAGCGTTCTGCCGTCGGCGACGCCCTCGTTGTCGACTGGCAGGCTGCCTCAGCGGCCGGGCACGATCAGATCGAGATCGCCTACCCGGTGATAAATCGCGATCGCGCCGTTGGCACCCGGCTCTCCGGCGAAATCGAGGCTCGGGTGCCTGGCGGGCTGGCCGACGGCGCTATCAACGTGCGCCTGGCCGGCACGGCGGGCCAGAGTCTGGGGGCATTCCTTACGAGTGGTATCACGATCCGCCTTGATGGCACGGCCAATGACTTCGTTGGCAAGGGCCAGGGGGGAGGCACAATCGCGGTGGTGCCCCAAGTCGACCAGGGTGGACCAGCCCAGGGAGCGGGCAACGCCGTCCTTTACGGGGCGACTGGTGGGCGCTTGTTCGTCTCGGGTCCGGTCGGCCAGCGCTTTGCCGTTCGCAACAGTGGCGCCGTGGCCGTGGTCGAAGGATGCAGCGACCACGGTTGCGAGTACATGACCGGCGGGGCGGCGGTGGTGCTTGGCGCGACCGGCCGCAACTTGGCGGCCGGCATGACCGGTGGGGTGCTTTACGTTTGGGATCCGCGAACTCTGATGGCCCGCCGTCTGGCCGACACCGCGCCGCCGGCGCGACGAGTATCGGTCGATGAGGCCAGTGCTCTCAAGGACCTCATCGAGGACCATCACCGGCACACCGGCAGTTCCGTCGCCCGGGAGATTCTCTCAAATTGGCAGACGGAGCGCGACCGCTTCTGGGTGTTGGTGGGCGCCCCTGGGCCGTCACAGGACCTCGAATCGGGACGCGAAGGGACGGTCGACGAGAACGACCGGGTGGGCGCCCCCGACTGACGGGTGGGGAGAGCTCGTCGTGCGGGTGACACTGAGATGCCGCCGCTGAACGGGTAGCGAATCAGGCCTAACTCTGCTTACCCGCATCACTCAGCTAACTCATAACCCGGAGATCGCGGGTTCAGCAAGGGGTCGTCGAGCGAGCGGGAGCCCAGCTACTGATTGATGATGGCGAGCGGTCAGGGAGCGATCCGTTGATAGGCGCCTCGCACCGCCACCGCCTTCCCCGAGAGGGCGATGATCCCATTCCAGATCTCGTCCGCATGGCGCGGTGTCCTCGACCGTAGACTCGCTCGCATGCGGTGGAGATTTCTGGTCCTGGCTGTTGTGTTTGCCGTCACCGCCGCTGCCTGTACGAGCGATGGTGGCACCGCCACGAGCCCGCCCCCCGCCGGCCCAGCGTTCGATGTCGTGCTCACTGACGTCTCTGAGTTGGTCAAGGCTGTCGAGCCCAGTGTGGTCACCGTCACCCAGACCCAACTCCGCCTCGACGATCTTGGCACCCTGACCGAGGTTCCAACCGGGACCGGAACAGGCGTAGTGGTCGACCTGAGGGGTCACGTGTTAACCAATGCGCACGTCATTGCCGGAGCCCAGGATGTTCTCGTTGTTGGTTTCGACGGCAAGGCGCGACAAGCGCAAGTCGTCGGCACGTGGAGCGGCGATCAGAACAGCGATCTGGCATTGCTGCTACTCGAAGACGCCACCGGCCTCGCTCCCATCGTGATAGGCGAGAGTCGAGCGCTTGAGGTTGGCGACCCGGTTGTGGCCATAGGCAACGCCCTGGGGCTGGGACTCTCAGTCTCTGTAGGCATCCTGTCGGCCAAGGGCCGCCAGGTGCGTACCGATACGTCGTCTCTCGAAGGTGCCCTGCAGACGGACGCCGCTATCAATCCTGGAAACTCGGGCGGACCCTTGCTGAACGCCGCAGGCGAACTTGTTGGGATCAACACCGCCGTAGCGGGTGACGCCGAGAACATCGGTTTCGCCATCCCGTCCGACCAAGTCGTCCCGTTCGTTGACTACGTCGTCGGTGAGGCCGGACAACCGTTCATCGGCGTCAGCCTGCTCACCCTCACCCCGCAACTGGTCGGACGATTCGGGCTGGCGGTGGAGGAGGGGTCCGTGATCACCGAGGTGCTAGCAGGGGGAGCGGCGGCGCAGGCGGGACTGGAGGGGGGAGACATCGTGATCGCTGTCGACGGTCAGTCGATCACGAGTCGCGAGGAGCTCCTTGACCATGTTGAGGAAGCCGGGGTGGGAGCAACGATGATTCTGACGGTGGTCCGCGATCCGCAAGTGTCAGCCGATGCATCCAACATCGAGGTGGCGGTGTTGGCGCGTTAGGCCAGGGGGCAGCGCCGGGCGGCCAAGAGGCTGGACCACCGTTGTCGGATGGACGGCGTTGGCTTCTACGACCAGCGGGCGGACGGCTGGTGGGATCCCGTCTCAGGCATGGTGGTAGTACGGCCGTTGCCTATATGGGCTACGGCCGCCGGAGGTAGCTCGGGCGGCCCTTAGCCCGTTCACCTACCTAGCGTCACTGCTATGCGGCATCGGTCACAGTCAGTTGTGCTTGTAGTCGTCGTATTGGTGGCGGCGGCGTGCTCGACCGGGCCAATCGCCGACGCGGACATACCAGACCCATCGAATTGGGACGAAGTGGTGGCTGCGGCCAGGGGTCAAACTGTCAACCTGTTCATGTGGGGAGGTAGTAGCCAGATCAATCGGTTCGTCGACACGGTGTACGCGCCTCTTCTCGAGGACGACTTCGACATAACTCTCAACCGGATACCCGTCGCAGACACCGTCGACGCCATCAACACCATCCTTTCCGAGCTGCAGGGCGGCCGAGGGCGCGGCGGCTCGGTCGACCTCGTGTGGGTGAACGGAGAGAACTTCCTAACTCTGCGCCAGGCAGACGCCCTATTGACCGACTGGGCGACATCTATCCCGAATGCGCGACTCGTCGACTGGGACTCGCCCGAGGTCAACCAAGACTTTGGACTTGCGGTGAACGGTGCTGAGTCGCCATGGGGCAGCGCCCAGTTCCAATTCGTCTACGACGGCGCCCGGACCACTGTTGAGGAGCTGCCGCATAGTTACGCCGAGCTCCGGAGCTGGGTCGAGGCTCATCCGGGTCGATTCACTTATCCGGCGCCACCGGACTTCCACGGAACGCGGTTCATCAAACAGGCCTTCTATGAGGTGACGGGGGGAGTCGAGTCTTGGCTCGACGGATTCGACGAGACGGTCTACGACGCTGCCGCGGTGGAACTGTGGAGTTACCTGGCCGGCATCGAGCCGTTCCTATGGCGGGGCGGGACCACCTACCCGCAGAGCCTGGCTGAGCTGAACCGCCTGTTCGCCAACGGAGAGGTCGATTTCACCTTCACGCAGCTGCCGGCGGGTATTGAGGCGAACATCGCCTCGGGCGTGCTTCCGGCCACCGCCAGGCCCTTTGTCTTCGACACCGGCAGCATCGGTGACAGCCACTACCTGGCCATTCCCAACAATGCCGCACACCCTCACGGCGCAATGGTGGTGGCCAACCTGGTACTCGATCCTGAGCTGCAGGCAGCCAAGTTCGATCCTGCCAACGGATGGGGAGACGGCCTTGCGATATCCCTTGACCGACTCGAGGCGGCCGAACAGAGCTCGATCGTCGAAGTCACGGCTGGCTTGAGCGACCTCGCGGTGCCGCTTGATCGGCTGCAAGCTACGAGACTCCCTGAAGTATCGGCTGAATACACGATCGCCCTCGAACGGGATTGGGACTTCTATGTCCGCCAGAACTGACGACCCCACCAGGGCCGAACCCATCTTCCGTGGCGAGCCCGGGGTGTGGTGGCGCCTGGCGCCGGCTCTGCTCATCGTGGTCCCGTTGTTTGTAGTAGCCGTGGGCCTAGCCGTCCTTCAGAGCGTCGGCATCTTCGGGGTCACTGGGAGCTCCGACCCCAGCCTCGCCGCCTACCGCAGCCTCCTGGGGAGCGCCGAGTTCTGGAGGTCGCTTTCGTTCAGCGCCTATCTGGCGACCGTGGCGACGACGCTGTCGCTCATCATTGGGGTGGCCGCGGCGCTGACGTTCCGTCGGTTCTTCTCTCGGAGCCGGGTGTGGTCGTTCCTCCTCCAGATGAATCTGGCGATACCTCACCTCGTCGGTGCCCTCGCCATGCTTCTTGTGCTGGGACAGAGCGGACTGCTGTCGCGAGGGGCCACGGCGGTTGGCTTGACTCATGGGACGAGTGACTTCCCTGCCCTTGTCTTCGATTCCCGAGGGCTGGCCATCATCGCTGAATACGTGTGGAAGGAAGCGCCGTTCTTCGCAGTCGTGGCACTCGCCATCCTGGGGACGGTCGCCACCGACTATGACTCCGTGGCGGCCACCCTGGGGGCAGGTCGCCGGCAACGCTTCCGATACGTAACCCTTCCGCTGTTGCTGCCTGCGCTGGTGCCGGCGGCCGTGGTCGTGTTCGCGTTCTCGTTCGGCACTTTCGAGGTGCCGCTGTTGTTGGGTGGATCGTTTCCCGAAGCCTTGCCGGTTCTGGCATACCGGCGATTCGTGAATGTCGATCTTGCCGCCCGGCCCGAGGCGATGGCGGCCGGCGTCGTCATCATCATCGTGGGCCTGGCGGCAGCCGTTGCCTATCAGCGGCTGGCGCGTCGACTGGAGGAGCGTCGATGAGCGCACGATCTGGTGTCACGGCTCGGAGGCGACTTCGCCTACAGCGGCTTGGTGGCGCGAGCCTGCTGACCTTGTGGGCGGTGCCGGTGGCGGTGCTTGTTCTGTTCTCGATTGCCCACGCCTACTTCTACCCGCAGCTGGTGCCGGACTGGAGTGCCAGGGCATGGCGGTTGATGCTGGAGCGGCGATCAGCGGTGTGGAGTGCCCTGGCGGTGTCCGTTCGCATAGGTGTTGCCGTGGTCGCCATCGCCTTGGTCGTATCGATACCTGCCGGTCGAGCGCTGGGACGTAGCAAGTTCCGAGGGAAACGACTGGTTCAGTTGGCGCTCATCAGCCCGCTGCTGGCCCCGCCGATGGCCGTGGCGATGGGCCTCGACCTCGTGTTCATCAGATTGCGGCTTGCTGGTGGGTACTGGGGGGTCGTCTTGGCACACCTCATTCCGGCGATCCCGTACGCAGTTCTGATCATGGCGGGGGTGTTCGCCAACTTCGATCCGGGAGGAGAGGATCAAGCGCGAACACTGGGGGCAACACGTCGGGCGGTGTTCCGATATGTCACCTTTCCGGCAATTGCACCGGGCCTGGCGGTAGCGGGGTTGTTGGTTCTTCTAGTCAGCTGGAGCCAATATGTGCTCACGCTGCTGATCGGTGGTGGCCAGGTGGTGACCTTGCCGATCCTGTTGTTCTCGACCGTCTCAGGAGGTGACACGACCATGGCGAGCGCCCTCAGCCTCTTCTACGTTGCTCCCATCCTCGTGCTGCTGGCCATTGGGGCTCGGAGCACGTCGCGCCTGGCTCCAAGTCAGTTGGTGCAACCGTGACGGCGCTGGCGCTCAAGGGGCTGACGGGCCGCTACGGAGGTCTCGTGGCGGTTGACGGACTTGACCTGGAGATCGGTAGCGGTGAGATGGTCTCGCTGTTGGGACCTTCGGGGGCGGGCAAGACGACAACCCTCAAGCTGATAGCAGGACTGCTCCGCCCGGCAGCCGGCGGCGACGTCACGCTCGACGGCATCTCAGTGCTCGGTGTGGCGCCGGAGAAGAGACGGACAGTACTCATGCTCCAGGATCCCTCCCTCTTCCCCTATATGTCCGTCGTGGACAACGCCGCCTTTGGCCTCGTCATGCGCGGCAGCGGATGGTCCGAAGCCCGCCCGGCCGCACGGCTGCTGCTAGAGCGGGTGGGGCTGTCTGGTGTCGATGATCGGAGACCGGCCGATTTGTCTGGGGGAGAGCAACAGCGCGTCGCACTGGCTCGTGCCTTGCTGGCGAAGCCTCGGGTGCTGCTGCTCGATGAGCCCCTCGCTCATTTGGATCCCGAGCTGCGCCGCGACCTGCGTGGGCTCATCCGCGACGTCCAAGCCGAAGACCACCTGACGACGCTGCTTGTGACCCACGACCAGAGCGAAGCCGTTGAGATGGGTAGCCGCGTTGCAGTGATGTTCGACGGACAGATCGAACAGGTGGGGCGACCTGTCGATCTCTACGACCGACCTAACACGGCTCGCGTAGCTCGCTTCCTCGGCTCGCCCAACCTCATCGAAGGCTTACCCGATGGCGATGCCTTTGTGACGTCGATCGGGCGGTTCCGGTGCAAGGCACCGCTGTCGGACGGAGTTCGCATGATCACCATCCGCCCAGAGGCCGTACTTCTGGGCGAGGGTGATCCCGACAACACGGTTGAAGGTCGGGTTATGGAAGCCCAGTTTCGTGGGACACACGTAGCTGTGCACCTCGCGATCGGCGGCTCAATGCTTGAAGCGTCGGTCGTGCCGGATCGGGCACGTGACTTCTCTGTTGGCGACATGGTGAAGGTGACGCTGCCGCCGGAACGGCTGTGGCCGGTCGCGGCTGCCGACTGATCACGCCGTCCGAGCGCAACGGCACACCGCCGCAGAGCGCCGGTAGGCCGCGGCTCAGACCCTCAGCAAGCGAGGTCGGAGATCATGGGACCGAGTACCTCGGAGGTTGCCAGCCAAGCTGAGCGTCACAACGGCGTCTCTAGGCGATGAGGCGCTCGGGCTCGGCGGCGTAGAGGTCGGTGCGACCACAGTTGAGGCAGGTCCAAGCGTCGAGGTGGGTCGTCGACCAAGTGGCTCTGCTGGTGTCTCCTCGTCTGCGGACGAAGAGCTGGGTTTCGACTCGGGTGGGGACGAGCTGGCCTTCGCACCTCGAGCACGCAGGCTTGGTCTCGTCGGCGGCTATGGCTTTGCTGTTTGGCGTTGTCATCGTTGATGCCTCCTACCTAGAGCAACCGGTTGGCGGGCAGCCATCCACCCAGCACTGTCGTCTCCATGACAGTGTCTCCGAGGGTGGCGAGATCCTATTCCCTCTAGGGGAGGGGATCTCATGGGCGGGGCGAGGCCTATCCGGTCAGCTTCGACAACTTGGTCACGTTGTCGGGCCGGCGAGGCCGGATGCCTCGCGTGGCGCCGAAGGTGCGCTCCCACTTGGGGACGTGTTCAAAGAGCTCGGCTATCTCGTCCTTGTCGAGCGTCTCTTTGGCGATCAGAGCCTCGACCATGGCTTCTAGGGCGTCTCGATGTGTCGCCAAGATCTTGCGGGCCTCGGCTTGGGCGATCGTAAGAAGGCTTCGGATCTCCTCATCGATGGTGGCCGACGTCGTCTCTGAGTAGTCCTGGGTGCGATTGAAATCACGGCCCAAGAAGATCTCCCCTGACTCACCGAGTCGGGCAAGGCCTAGGCGTTCGCTCATGCCGTACTCGGTGACCATCTGCCGGGCGATCTTGGTGGCCACTTCCAGATCGTTGGAAGCGCCCGTCGAAGGGTCGTCGAAGACCAGCTCCTCGGAGGCTCGCCCGCCTGTAAGCATTGCGATCTGATTCCACAGTTGGCTGCGGTGCATCACGTATCGATCCTCGGTAGGCAGGGCCTGGGTGTAGCCGAGGGCGCGACCTCGAGGGACGATCGTGACCTTGTGGATCGGATCTGCGCAAGGGAGGGCCCATCCGACGAGGGCGTGGCCAGCCTCGTGAAAGGCGATGACGCGTTGCTCATCTTTGGACAGGAGCTTGCTGCGGCGCTGCGGTCCGGCTACCAACTTGTCGACAGCATCTTCCAGTTCATCGTTGCCAACTGTGGTGATGCCGCGGCGAGTCGCTAGCAGCGCAGCCTCATTGAGGAGATTGGCCAGGTCGGCTCCTGTGAACCCTGGTGTTCGCCTAGCTACCACCTCAAGATCAACCTCTGGGGAAAGCGCCTTGCCGTTGGCGTGCACCCTCAATATGGAGGTACGTCCAGCTAGATCGGGGTAGTCGACAAGGATCTGGCGATCGAACCGGCCGGGGCGAAGAAGCGCCGGATCAAGTACATCGGGTCGGTTGGTGGCGGCAACCACGATCACACCAGAGGTTCCATCGAATCCATCCATCTCAACCAGAAGCTGGTTCAACGTCTGCTCTCGCTCGTCGTTTCCTCCTCCGAGGCCGGCACCGCGGTGACGGCCAACGGCGTCGATCTCGTCGATGAAGACGATCGCAGGACCGGTCGCCTTGGCTTGCGCGAACAGGTCGCGGACCCGGCTGGCACCTACCCCCACGAACATCTCGACGAACGCTGAGCCAGAAACCGAATAGAAGGGGACACCGGCTTCGCCGGCCACCGCTCTCGCCAGCAGAGTCTTGCCGGTCCCTGGTGGGCCTGCCAGAAGGACACCTTTGGGTACGGAGGCACCCATCTCGCGGAAGTGGCCGGGCGCCTGCAGGAAGTCCTTGATCTCTCTGAGGTCCTCAACCGCCTCGTCGAGGCCGGCGACGTCGTCGAACGACACCTTCGGCTGGTCCTCGTCGAAGAGCCTGGCCTTGGACTTGCGAAGGTTGAGAACGCCTCCGGAACCCTTTCTAATGGAGATGAAAAGGAAGGCGACTACCCCGAAGATCAAGAGCAGTGGCAGCAAACCGAGAATGATCGCAAGCGCCGAGGTGCCAGCTGTCTCTGTTGTTGTGGTTGCTCCACTCTGGAGGAGCAGGTCGGTGAGGTCCCCTTCGAAGCCGTCGGGGTAGTTGGTGCGGAACGTGACGACTCCGTCGGGAAGCGCTCCAGCCGCAAGCGTGCCTTCGACTACATCAGCGTCCTGACGGATCGTGGCATCGACCACCTGGTCTGCTGTTATGAATCCTCGGAGTTCGTCGAGGCTGACATCGGCTGGTGAGCTCTCGCTGTCACTACCGCCGATGAACAGGCTGACGAGGAGAAAGACTCCCGCGAACAAGTAGCCGATTCTCAAGAAGCGTCGGAATCCTCCGTTGGCTTTCATCGTCCTCCCGTATGGGTTTGAGTTCGCTGTTGCAACGTCGATGGCTCGGGTGGCGTCGCTCAAGGTTCGGGTAGCCGACACTCGGCGCGACACGTTGGCTCCCTCGTCAGTCGGACAGTCGGAAGGAGACTGTCGCGTCACCGGCAGTCGAGGAACCCGGAGCGAGGGCGTGGCGCTTCAGGTCCTGAACGACAAGAAGGAGCACACATGTTGTCGCGCGAGGAGTTGGAGGTCTTTGAGAAGAGGTTGTTGGTCATCGATGAGGACTACGCAGTCCACCGTCATGCCATCACCGATCGTCCGGAGACCGTCGCCGGATACGTTCTCGCCACGGCGGCCTCGGTGGAGAGGCTTGTTGGGGCGGAGGCGGTATCGCGTCAGCTTCAAGCGATAATCGCCGACGTTGGTTCGGTACCTCCCTTCGGTCCAGCGATTCAGGTGAAGGTCCTCGAAACCGGTCTGCCCTTCGGGTCCAACCAGGCAGGAGTTGGCGTCAGGGTCTCCGCGAAGACCTTCGCGGTTCGGCATTGCTTCTGTCCCAATTGCGGCAACGATCACAAGGAAGGTGACCCCGAGGACGATGACTACCAGCCTCACTACGAGGAAGGAACGATCACGTTCGTCATCCACGAAGCGTCGTTGATCAGCCGATGGGAGGACTACGCGGCTCCCGGCTTTGGCGACATCCTGGCGAAGCTGGGATGGGATGAGGTCATCGGGTGACGCGCGTCACTCCGAGGTTGGCGTTGAACGGAATGTCGGCAGCGGCTGACAGGTTCGAGGTACGGGCGAAGTTGAGAGAAGTCCCCGACCGACGCACTATCAAGGTCGAGGCTCGAGAAGGAACATGGCCAGCGACTCAGCAACAGCAGCACCCGGCGGACCCGGGATCGAACCTCGGTGGACGCGCGCCACCAAAGACGCCGTTGGCACCGCGCGATCTTCGGCGAGCCATGTGTGGTTCACGGTGTCTGCGGGGATCCTCAACGAGATCTACTGGCCAACGATCGATCGACCGCAGACCCGCGACCTCCAGTTCCTAATCACCGACGGCGCGACGTTCTTCCATGGCGAGCGCCAACTGGAGACGAAAACCGAGATGCTCGACGCCGACGCCCAGGCGATCCGTGTCACCAACAGCGATCCCGAGGGCCGCTATCGGATCGTCAAAGACATCATCGCCGACCCCAGCCAGTCGGCAGTCCTCATCCGAGCCCGCATCGAGGCAGAAGGGGAGCTGTCCGAGGGTTTGCGGCTCTTTGTCCTGTGCGCCCCGCATCTCGACATCGGCGGCTGGGACAACACCGGTCGAGTCGAATCGATCGGTGACCGCAAGGTGCTGACCGCCAACAAGGAAGACACCTGGCTGGCCTTGGGGGCCTCGATTCCGTTCTTGCGGGCCTCGGCCGGCTACGTCGGCGTCAACGACGGCTGGCAGGACCTCTCCCGCCATCGAGACATGACCTGGGAGTACGAAGTGGCCGCCGACGGCAACGTGGCTCTGACGGGTGAACTCGATCTCAGCGCGGGAACCGAGTTCACGCTCGCCATCGCTTTCTCGGACCGTCGTCACGGTGCCGTAACCACGCTGCTGCAGGCGTTGGGCCACTCCTTCGACGGGTTGCGGGACAAGTTCGTCCAACAATGGCAAACCGCGACGGCCAAAATGCTGCCGCTGGAGAAGGCCTCCGGCGACGGAGGCGCTCTCTATCGAACCAGCCGCGCCCTCCTTCTTTCCCACGAGGACAAGCTCTACCAGGGGGCGCTCATCGCCTCACTGTCCATCCCGTGGGGCGAATGGAAGGGCGACAACGAGCTGGGCGGCTACCACCTGGTGTGGACTCGGGATCTGGTCAACACCGCCACCGGCCTGCTGGCCGCCGGCAACACCGACGTTCCCATGCATGCACTCATCTACCTCGCCGCCTCGCAGCTGCCGGACGGCGGCTTCCATCAGAACTTCTGGGTCACCGGCGATCCCTACTGGACGGCGATACAGCTCGACGAGGTGGCGTTCCCGATCCTGTTGGCCTTTCGGATGCATCGAGCGGGGGCCCTTGATCACTACGACCCCTACGACATGGTGATGCGGGCTGCCTCCTACCTGATTCGTCACGGTCCGGCCACTCCCCAGGAGCGTTGGGAGGAGGCCAGCGGCTATTCGCCTTCGACGCTGGCGTCCAACATCGCCGCTCTCACCTGTGCCGCCACCCTGTGTCGCGAGCGCGGCGACGATGAAACGGCACAGTTCATCCAGGAGTACGCCGATTTCCTCGACTGTCACATCGAGCCGTGGACCGTTACCACAGAAGGCTCGTTGCTTTCCGAGGTGCCGCGGCACTACATCAGGATCAACCCCGGGGATATGGAAACCGGGGAGGACCCCAACATGGCAGTTGTCGGCATTGCCAACATTCCAGATGGCGTCCAGCGCGAGTTCCCCGCCTCACAGATCATCGACGGCGGTTTTCTCGAGCTGGTTCGCTACGGGATCCGGCCTCCCCACGATCCCCTCATCGTGGATTCGCTTCGCGTCGTCGATGCCACGTTGAAGACCGAGACCCCCGAAGGTCCGGTGTGGTATCGCTATAACCACGACGGCTACGGCCAACGCGACGACGGCGGCCCCTACGAGGGGTGGGGCGTCGGTAGACCCTGGCCTCTGCTCACCGGAGAGCGCGGTCACTACGAGTTCGCTGCCGGCGGTGACGTCAGGCCCTACATCGCCACGCTGGAGGCTTTCGCTCACGGCGTCGGGTTGCTGCCCGAGCAGGTGTGGGATGACGACGATCGGCCCGATCAGTTCCTCTTCCGCGGCCGGCCCACCGGAGCCGCTATGCCGTTGATGTGGGCTCACGCCGAGTACATCAAGCTGTTGCGTAGTGTCGTCGACGGCCAGGCCTTCGACTTCATTCCCGAAGTAGCCGACCGCTACGGGACCCACGATGAGTGCAAGCTCCTCGAGGTCTGGAAGCTCAACCGCCAGCCGCGATTCGTCAAGCGAGACTGGACGCTGCGAGTCCAGGTTCCGGAACCGTTCGACCTTGAATGGACCAACAACGACTGGGAAGACACCAACGAGACCGCCTCGACCTCGACCCGTCTCGGCATCGACTACGTGGACCTTGAGATGACCGCCCCCGTGCGTTTCAGGTTCCGCTCGTCTGACGGCGCCGACGCGGTCGAATACGCCGTCGGCGTTGCGGAGGAGAATCCGTGACAAACCCGACACGCCGCGAATCGATACGGTCCAACGACTAAGGAGACTTCCATGGAAATCGGCATGATCGGCCTTGGCCGGATGGGCGCCAACCTGGTGCAACGTCTGCTGCGCGGTGGCCACCGCTGCGTCGTGTACGACGTTGACCCCGAATCGGTGGCGCAATCGGTCGCCAACGGTGCCGAGGGTGCAGCCAGCCTCGACGAGATGGCCGGGATGCTGTCTGAACCGCGGGCCGTTTGGGTGATGGTCCCGGCGGGGATCGCGGGGAAGGTCATCGACGACCTGGCGGCTCACCTCGACGCCGGCGACATCATCATCGATGGCGGCAACTCGTTCTACCAGGACGATCTGGATAGATCGGCGGCATTGGCCGAGCGCGGCATTCGGTTGATCGACGTCGGCACCAGTGGAGGAGTGTTCGGTCTCGAACGTGGATTCTGCCTCATGATCGGTGGAGACGACGACGCCGTCTCCCGCCTCGATCCCATCTTCCGGACACTCGCCCCCGGGGTTGACGCCGCCGCCAGGACCCCGGGCCGCGACGGTGAGCCCCGCCCGGCGGAGCACGGCTACCTGCACTGTGGCCCAAGTGGTGCCGGACACTTCGTCAAGATGGTCCACAACGGCATCGAGTACGGAGTGATGGCCGCATACGCAGAGGGCTTCAACATCCTCAATCATGCCGGAGTCGGCCGCGCCGAGGCGGAAGCCGACGCCGAGACCGCCCCCCAACGCCGACCCGAGCACTACCAATACCAGCTCGACATCCCCGAGATCTCCGAGGTGTGGCGGCGCGGCAGCGTCATCGCCTCGTGGCTGCTCGACCTGACCGCCATCGCGTTCGTTGAGAACCCGACCCTGGAAGGCTTCGCCGGTCGGGTGTCGGACTCTGGGGAGGGGAGGTGGACGGTGCTCAGCGCTGTCGAAGAGGGCGTCCCTGCGCCCGTCCTGTCGGCGGCCCTCTATGGGAGGTTCGACAGTAGAGGTCGTGACGATTTCGCCAACCAGGTGCTGTCCGCCATGCGCCAGCAGTTCGGCGGCCACCAGGAGAAGGGTGGATCGGAATGACCGCTGGGTACGCAGAGGCCCTCATCTTGTTCGGGATCACCGGCGACCTCGCCCGCAAGAAGCTGTTCTCGGCCCTCTATGACCTCACCGCCGTTGGTGGTCTCGACATGCCCGTCGTTGGGGTGGCCTTCAGCGACTGGGACGACGAGACCCTGCGCCTCCGCGCTAGAGAAGCTCTTGAGGAGGCAGGCGAGCCGATCGACGACGAGGTGTTCGACAGGCTGGCCGCCAACCTGTGCTACGTGTCCGGCGACTACCAGGATGCCGCTATCTACGCCGACATCGCCAAGCGGATAGCGGGTGCCACCTGCACTGTGTCCTACCTCGCCATCCCCCCGAGCCTGTTCGACGATGTCGTGGAAGGCCTGGCCTCGATGGGTCTCAACGAGAACGGTCGTGTGGTCTTGGAGAAGCCTTTCGGTCGCGACACCGCATCGGCAGCCGAACTCAACGACATCATCCACCGCCACTTCCCCGAGGAAAGGGTCTATCGCATCGACCACTTCCTAGGCAAGGAGGCGCTGCAGAACATGATGATCTTCCGCTTCTCCAACACGTTGCTGGAACCTGTGTGGAACCGTCACTACGTGCGCGGGGTGCAGATCACCATGGCCGAAGATTTCGGAGTCGAAGGAAGGGGCTCGTTCTACGACACCGTGGGAACGCTGCGTGACGTCGTGCAGAACCACCTGCTGCAGACGGTGGCGCTGCTGGCCATGGAGCCACCCGTTTCGGAGGACCCCGACGCTTTGCGCGACGAGAGAGTCAAGGTCCTGCGAGCGATCGATGCCCTCACCCCCGCCGACGTGGTGCGCGGCCAATACGCCGGCTACCTCGACGAGCCCGGCGTCGCCCCCGGATCAGACACCGAGACGTTCGCGGCGGTTCGGCTCGAGGTGGATTCGTGGCGGTGGGCCGGCGTCCCGTGGATCATCCGAGCCGGCAAAGGGCTGGCCTCTACGGTCACCGAGGCCGTGGTCGAGTTCGCTCGGCCGCCGCGGCCCCTCTTCGCAGACGCCGATTCGCGGCCGGGTCCCAACCGGATGACCTTCCGCACCAAGCCCGCCGAGGAGATCACCGTGTCGATGCAAGCCAAGATCCCAGGATCGGCCATGGTGAGCGGTCCGATCGAACTGCACCTCCAGCACGACCGTGCCACCGGCCGCGACGCCTACGATCGCCTCATCGGCGATGCGTTACGTGGCGACCCCGGCCTCTTCGCACGCCAGGATGGGGTCATGGCGGCTTGGCGGATCGTTGATCGAGTGCTTACCGACCGCCGCCCAGTGCTCTCTTACGCCAGGGGGAGTCAGGGGCCCGCCGAGGCCGATGCCCTGCTTGGCGACGACTGGTCGTGGGCGACTACATGAGCACACCGCAGGCCCGATCTGGAGGGAAACCATGACATCCAACGGAACCGCCCCGGATTGGGCTGCCCTCGAAGGCCTCAACAAAGGCCACGGACAGATCGATCTGCGCCAAGTATTTGCGGACGATCCCGGCCGTGCTGAGCGTCTGACCTTTAGTGCCGGAGACCTGCGCGTCGACCTCTCGAAGCATCTGGTGAACGACGAGATCGTCACGGCACTCGTGACCGCAGCGCGACAAGCCGACCTCCCGGAGCGCATCGAAGCCATGTTCGGTGGCGAACACATCAACGTCACCGAGGACCGGGCCGTTCTGCACACGGCTCTGCGAGCCGGGCCCGGCGACGAATTCAGAGTCGACGGCAAGGCTGTCACCGCCGACATCGAGGAGGTTCTCGACCGCATGGCCGAGTTCGCGGAACGGGTCCGGACAGGCGATTGGCACGGCTACACCGGACAACGGATCCGCCATGTGGTGAACATCGGGATCGGCGGCTCGGATCTGGGTCCCGCGATGGCGTACCGAGCGCTGCGCGCCTATGTCCATTCGGATCTCGAGGCCCACTTCGTGTCCAACGTCGACCCGGCGGCAATGGCTTCAGTGCTCGACAAGGTCGATCCGGAAACAACGTTGTTCATTGTCGCTTCAAAGACTTTCACGACGCAAGAGACGCTCTCTAATGCCGGCACCGCCCGGGCGTGGCTGATCGATCGGCTCGGCGATGAGGGGGCAGTCGCTACCCACTTCGTGGCTGTATCAACCAACGCCGCAGAGGTGGCGAAGTTCGGGATCGACACTGCCAACATGTTCGGCTTCTGGGATTGGGTGGGCGGTCGCTACTCGATGGGCTCGGCGATCGGCCTCAGCCTGATGATCACCGTCGGCCCGCCCGCCTTCCGGGAGATGCTGGCGGGGTTCCGAACCATCGATAACCACTTTCGAAGCACCCCACTGGAGCAAAACGTCCCGGCGTTACTGGGGCTCATCGGTGTCTGGTATCGCAACATCCTCGGCCATCCGACCTACGCCGTGCTGCCATACAGCCAGGATCTCGGCCGGTTCGCCGCCTACCTGCAGCAGCTCGACATGGAGTCCAACGGCAAGCGGGTGCGGCTCGACGGGACGCCGGTGGTGGGGGACACCGGGCCCATCGTGTGGGGCGAGCCGGGGACCAACGGACAGCACGCCTTCTATCAGCTGCTGCACCAGGGCACCACCGTTGTGCCCGCCGACCTGATCGGGTTCATTGAGCCGAGCGCCGATTTCGGCGGCCAGCACGACGTGTTGATCGGAAACCTCTTCGCGCAGGCAGAGGCACTCGCCTTCGGGAAGACCTCCGACGAGGTGGCCGCGGACGGTGTCGCCCCCGAGCTGGTCCCGCACCGCACCTTCCCCGGCAATCGACCAACTTCAGTGATCCTCGCTCCGAAGCTAACCCCGTCTGTCCTGGGTCAGCTCGTCGCTCTTTACGAGCACAAGGTCTTCACTCAGGGCGTGCTGTGGGGGATCAACTCGTTTGACCAGTGGGGAGTCGAGCTGGGCAAAGCGCTTGCCACCACCATCGTCGGCGAAGTGGCTGCCGATACTCAGCCGGAGCTGGCCCACGATTCGTCAACCAACAGCCTTATCGCCTATTACCGCCGACAACGCGGACGACCATGACGATCCGGTTGGGAGTTGATATCGGTGGCACCGGGATCAAAGCAGCCCCGGTCGATCTCGAAAATGGGGTGCTGGTAGCCAAGCGCCAACGACTGGCAACGCCGCAACCGGCGACACCAGCTGCTGTGGCGTCGATCGTTGCCGAGCTTGCCGGTCGTTTCGATGCCGGCGGTCCCGTTGGGTGTGGCTTCCCCGGGGTGGTCCGGCACGGTGTCATCGGTACCGCCGCCAACCTAGACCCTGCGTGGATCGGCACCGATGCCGCCACATTGTCCTCCGACACCCTCGGCGGGCGCACGGTCAAGGTGATCAACGATGCCGATGCCGCCGGGCTCGCCGAGATCCGGTTCGGGGCGGGAGCAGGTCAGCCGGGCGTCGTGGTGATGGTCACCCTCGGAACCGGTATCGGCACAGCCATGTTCGTTGACGGGATCCTTGTACCCAACACCGAGTTCGGCCACTTGCTGATGGACGGAACCGAAGCCGAACGACTCGCCTCGACGAGGGCGAAGGAGCAGAACGACCTGGACTGGACGCAATGGACCGGTCACGTCCTTGCCTTCGTCAAAGAGCTGGAGCGGCTCATGTGGCCGGATCTGTTCATCATCGGCGGCGGAATCAGCGCCGAGTTTCAGAGTTTCTGCGAGAGCCTCCGCACCGCCACGCCGGTGGCCGCCGCCACTCTCGGCAACGACGCCGGGATCGTAGGGGCGGCCCTTGCGGTGTCGAAGGACACGACGTGACCGCTGTCAAAGCACCCAAACGGCCGACGTCGAACTCGACCGTCGCCGCCAAGCGCCGCCGCTCGCTGCGTATCGCCGATACCGCTGTGGTGGTCGGCTTCGTTGCCAGCTATTTCACGACGAGTTCGGTGGGTTTGCACGCCGTCGTGAGCCTGCTGTGGACGGCTGCAGTCGGATGGCATTTCTGGATCCACCGCAAGTGGTTCAATTCTCTGGCGAAACGTCTTTCAAAGAAGCGGTCCAATCGGTCACGAGGTTCGGCACTCGTGAACGTGGTGATCGCCATTGAACTCACCGGAGCGGTGGCGTTCGGGATCGCGGCCTGGCTGGGTCCCCGTTCTCTCAAGGACCTGCATAGCCTTCTGGCCAACATTCTGGTGGCGGTTGCAATAGTTCACCTCGCTTCGAATGTGAAGCAGCTAAAGGCGCTCATTCGCAGGCGCTCTACCGTCATCGATCGCCGGTTCCGCGGCTCTGCCGACTCGGCGCAAAGCGGCTATGCGGCAGGGAGGGCAGCGTCCCATGCTGAGGGCACGGTCAAGGTTGACCTTCTCGATCAGGCGCCGGTCGAACAGGAGCTGGTTGTCGAAATCGATTCCGAGGAGCGGGTCACTGTTTTCGACGGGTCGGACGTCGTGATCGAGGCCGCACCCGCTGCCGAGCTGACGCTCGAGGTCCCTGCCTCGGTCGATGTCATCGAGGAGATCTTCACACGGGGACCCGTAGTCGGGACCCAACGCCAAGACCGGCCTCACTGCTTCGGATGCAGTCTCGAGCGGGAGGACGGACTCGGAATAGCCACGAGGCAAATCGGAACGACAGGGATCTGGGGAACGACGTGGACACCGGATGAGTCCCTTCCGTTGGCAGATGGATTCGTCAGTGATGAAGTCTTGTGGGCCGCGTTGGATTGTCCTGGGAGCTTCGCCGCATCAGACCCCTCCGGGCGCCCAGCTGGAGCTACCGGGTCCCCCTCCCTCGAGACGATGACGGTGGAGATTCGAGAGAAGGTGCGCGTCGGAGAGCAGTTGGCCGTAGTCGGATGGACGTTGTCCTACTCCGGCTCCACGGTCGACTGTGGCTCCGCGATCATCGACAAGACGGGTCGAATCAAGGCGTACGCCCACCTCTCTCATTCAATCTCCGACGCCAACACACCACACGGCCAGTAGCTCTCGTTGCTCTGGCGCTTGGATACCAGATGGGAATGAATGGCGGGCAAGAATCGGGTGGAACCGATCACCCCAAACGGAATGCCCTGGTTGAAGCTGGCGTTGTCTGGCATGGGACCTATGTCAGACAACGAACACTCCAGCTCGTCTCCGATCAACGACGTCTCCGACGTGGCAGAGGCGGTGGACGTTGTGGTGTGGCCGGAGCAAGAGGGGCCTGATCTGTTCGGCGTCGAGGTTGAGGCCTTCCCACTCCTCGTCAACGACAAGGGCCCGGCGGGGCGGCTTCCCCTCCAAGGGGAGCATCCCAGCGTCGTCGGTATCACAGCCAATGTTGCCGCGACCAGCTCTCACATTTGCGACCGCTCCACCGAGAAGCTGGCATTTCCAACTGTGGCCGGCGGATGGATCACGTTCGAACCAGGCGCACAGATCGAGCACTCGAGCGCCCCACGCAAGTCTTCTGCCGACGTACGCAGCGAAATGACCGCCGTCTGGGACGACCTGCGCGACGGTTTCTGGGAGCACAACGTCTGCCTGCTCAGCCTGGGCGTCGACCCGTGGAACGAGACCGCGACGATCCCACAGCAGCTGACCTCCGGTCGATATGTCGCCATGGAGAGCTACTTAGCCACTCGAGGTAATGCGGGCGCGACGATGATGCGCAATACCTGCTCGGTGCAGGTCAACCTCGACGCGGGCTCCGGAGACACCCGTCGCGAGCGCTGGCTCGCCTCCCAGCTTCTGTCGCCCGTGCTCACTGCGATGTTCGCCACGAGCCCTGGCAATGGCGTGTGGTCACGCCGCGCCCAGGCGTGGCAACAGCTAGACCCAACACGCACCGGTTTTCCCAGCTGGGATCACATCGCCGATGCCGATCCAGTCAGCGACACCGTTGCCCGCGCCCTCGCTGCCGACGTCATGTTCATAGTGCGAGACGGAACAACGACTCCAGGACGCGCCGGGTGGACCTTTGGCGACTGGATCCGCGAGGGTCACCCCACTGCCGGACGTCCAACCTGGGACGATCTCGAATCTCACCTCTCAACGCTTTTCACGGAGGTGCGCCCTCGCCACGGCGTGCTCGAGCTGCGGGGCATAGACGGGCTCGCTCAGCCGTGGTGGCACGTGCCGCTCGTCCTCTCGGCTGCCCTTCTCTACGACCAGGCCGCTCGCGGGCGCGTCATCGAGCTCTTCGAGCCACTCGCCTCCAAGCTGGGCGAGGTGTGGCAGCGAGCCGCCGCTTTCGGCCTCGCCGATCCGGAGCTGGCGATTCTCGCCTCCTCGGTTGCCGAGCTGGCGATCGAGGCGGCGCGCCGCGACCCCGGCTGCTTCGACGGCGTAGATGTTGTCACTGCAGAGTCGTTCCTCAACGAGTTCACCCTGCAAGGCCAGAGTCCCGGCGATGTGCTCCTAGGTAAAATGTCGAACTCGGCTGCTGCCCTCGCTTGGGCAGCGCCGGAACACGCGCCTGGGGGTGCCGCATGACTACCGATATCCGTGGCCACCGAATCAAGGCCGATGAGGCACGTCGCGTCCTCGCTGCTGGCCTCGAGTTCTATCGCAACCGCACCAAGCAGATGATCGGCCCCCTCGACGACGACGATCTACACCGCCAGCACGATGCGCTCATGAGCCCGCTGGTGTGGGACGTCGGTCACGTCGGCAACTTCGAAGAGCTGTGGCTGCTGCGCGAGCTCGATGGGCGGCAGGCACACGACCCTCGGTATGACGACATGTACAACCCCTTCGACAACCCACGATGGACACGTGGCGATCTGCCGCTGCTTGACCGCAACGAGGCGCTCGAATACATCGATGAGGTGCGGGGCGACGTTCTCTCTGTCCTCGGTGGCGTCGAGCTCGACCCACACGAACCCTTGCTACGAGATGGATACATCTTCAAGATGATCATCCAGCACGAGGCACAACACCAGGAGACGATTCTTCAGGCTCTCGATCTGCGCGACGACCTTGTGCCGTATGTCTTGGCGGCTCAGCGGGGCATCCAGCTGGGAAGATCGGTTGACGACACGGCCCGGGTCTTGATCGACGGTGGCCCGTTCCTGTTCGGCACGGACGACTCCACGGAGGCCTACGACAACGAGCGACCTCAACACGTCGTAGAACTCGGCACCTTCGCTGTCGACAAGTTCCCCGTCAGCAACCGTCGGTACGCCGAGTTCATGGATGGGGGCGGCTATGAGCGCCGCGATCTCTGGACTGACGAAGGATGGGAGTGGCGCAGTGGCACCGACCACTCAGCGCCTCAGGGCTGGACCCACAAGGTTGGCGGCGGCTGGCTGGTCCGGCGCTTCGGACACGTCATCGACCTTGACCCCGCCGAGCCGGTGCAGCACGTTTCGTACCACGAGGCCGAAGCCTTCGCGCAGTTCGCTGGCGGACGGCTGCCAACGGAGCACGAGTGGGAGAAGGCGGCGACCTGGGGACCAGACGCTGAGTCGCCTGCCGTCTACCCATGGGGAGGGGCCGCACCAACTTCTGAGCTCGCCAACATCGCCCAGCAGGGGTGGGGGCCGGCTCCTATCGGCGCCTATCCACATGGGGCTTCGGCTTACGGGGTCGAGCAGCTCCTCGGAGACGTCTACGAGTGGACATCATCGCCGTTCGTGGCGTACCCCGGCTTCTCTGTGTTCCCTTACCCCGAGTATTCGCAGGTCTTCTTCGACGATCCCGAATACAAAGTGCTACGAGGCGCATCATGGGCAACGTCGACCCAGGTCAACCGAAACACGTTCCGCAACTGGGACAACAAGATCCGTCGCCAGATCTTCTCCGGCGTCCGTCTCGTCTGGGACGAGGTCTGACATGTGTCGTCTCGCCGCTTACATCGGCTCTCAAGCCGTGCCTTTGTCGGCTCTTCTGTACGACCCGCCGCACTCGCTGGAGCGGGCGTCCTATGCGCCTAGGGAGTTGTTGAGTGGGACCGTCAACGTCGATGGAACCGGCGTGGCCTGGTGGCCCGAGGACAGGGCCGAGCCGCTGCGATACGTGACGACACAACCGCCGTGGTCAGATCCCAACCTGCCAGATCTGGCGGCGGCGCTGCAAGGTCGCACCGTGCTGGCAGCCGTCCGCTCGGCCACACCTGGTATCCCGTTCGGTCCCTCCAATGTGGCGCCGTTCGTCACCGGGGGTCTCGCCGGCGTCCACAATGGGTGGATCGGAGGCTTTCGGCACGGCGTCGGTCGTGAGCTCCTCAACAACCTTTCGGACGAGCGCTTCGGCCAGCTCGCTGCGATGAATGACTCGCTGGCACTGTTCTTGCTCGTCGCCCAACAACTAGACGATGAGCCGGGTAAGAGCCTCGGTGACGCCGTCACCACCGTCATCCAGAACGCCGCCAAAGCGGTAGTCGCCGCCGATCGCGTCGCCACCCTCAATCTCGTAGTCGCGTCCAGATCAGAGATCGTCGCGGCCCGCACCTCAGCGCGCACCGACTCCAACTCGTTGTATTGGCTGGCCACGGACACAGGCAGCCTTGTGGCGTCTGAGCCTCTAGATCCGGATGACGAATGGACTGCCGTCCCCGAGAATTCACTGGCGGTGCTCACCAAGGATCGAGTCGACATCCGTCCGATCGAACATGAAGGAATGTCATGAGAACTGAGGGCGATGCGCCCGCCACCGTGTCTCAGCTTACGCAGCCGAAGGATCATCGTTCGCAGTTGCTCCAGGACGTGTTCCACGGCTTCACGGCGTACCGCAAGTACCTGCCGTCGAAGTACTTCTACGACGGCCGTGGGTCCGAGCTCTTCGAGGAGATCACGATGCTCCCCGAGTACTACCTGACCCGAGCCGAGACGGAGATCCTGGCGAAGCACGCCGACGATCTGCTGGGGCGGGTCGAGCCAGACGAGCTGATCGAGCTGGGGTCTGGATCCTCTCGCAAGACCCTGATGTTGATCGAAGCGATGCAACGCTCGGGAGGGCGTCGCTATGTGCCTATCGACATCTCCGAGGACGCGCTCCGCGCTGCCGCGCTGGAGCTGTGCACTGCGTACACGTGGCTCGAGGTCGATGGCCTGGTTGGCGACTACGTGGCGGATCTCCACCGCGTGCGTCGGAGGGGCCGGCGGCTGATCGCCTTCCTTGGCTCAACCATCGGCAACTACGTCCCGACGCTGCGCTACTCGCTCCTGCGGGAGGTGGCGGCCGCGCTCGAACCGGGCGATGCGTTTCTCCTCGGAGTAGATCTTGTCAAGGACGAGGCGACGATGATCGCGGCCTACGACGACGCAGCAGGGGTGTCGGCCGAGTTCAACCGGAACATCCTTCGCGTGGTCAATCGCGAGCTCGACGGCGACATAGACATTGATGCCTTTGACCACGTGACCCGCTTTGACTCAACCTTCTCTTGCATGTCTCAGAGCCTGCGGGCCAATCGTGCCGTAGTTGCCAACCTCCGGGCGCTTGACCTCGCCGTGACCTTTCTCGATGGAGAGGAAATCCACACTGAGGTTTCCTGCAAGTTCACCCGTGAGCAGGTGGAAGGGGAGTTCGCGGCAGCCGGCTTGCATGTCGATGATTGGCTCACCGACGACGATGGCCGATTCGCGATGGCGCTGGCATCGCGGGCGTCGTCCGACTAGAGCGTGCGCATTTGGTCACCCCCAGGCGTGATCGCCGGTTTGGCTGTACTGGCCCTGGCTGCCGTCGGGTGCAGTGATGACAACTCCGGTTCGGTGAGTTCGACCGGCCCGTCGACGACATTGCCGAGTGCTGTCTCCGCCACGTCCTCGGCCGCAACCCCATCGGCGGGGTTGTCGCGGATACTGGCAGAGGGCACGTTTGACCTGGTGGCAGCTTTGGCTTTCGAAGACCCAGGGTTCCACCAGGTCATCGACCTCGAAGGAGTGTTCGCCGAGGAGGTTCCCGCGGGCGGCCAGCTGGTTTTGCGTCTCTACGACGCCAGCCGTCCCGACCAGGAGTGTGGGTCAGAGCACCCGCTGTCGGGTTGTGCGACTGTGGATTGGTCCGATTCGGCGAACCGCCCCTCCGTGCCTGCTGGCGGTGTGTTCGACAATCGGTTGTCACTTGCCGTCGACCAGGGCACGGTCGATCTCTTCCTGTCGGAGAGCGGGGGGCTGGTGGAGGTCCCGGACCGATTCGATCCGGGTTGACCCCACACAGCGGTGGGCGGGTCCGCCCAGGGGTGGTCGGTCGACTCGGATGCAGCCATTGCCGGAGCCACGGCGTATCAGCTCAGGCTGGCGATGACCAAGTTCGATGGACCCGCCGTGACGATCAGGTACGAGATCGCGATCGATAGCTAGGAGAGGGTCCTCAGGCGTTGCTTGGAGCCAGGTGCACTTTCCCGACCCGGTTGATGATGGTCCCCAGGATGATCCCGTAGGCGGCTCCACTTGCGATGTCTAGGGGCCAGTGGGCGCCAACGTAGATCCGTGTCAATCCCACCAGGACCGCCGCTGCGTATGCGGTCCATCGCCACCGTTTCGGCAAGAAGGGGGAGAAGACGGTCGCCAGCGTGAACACCAGAACCGCATGGCCGGAGGGGTATCCGAAGCCGGTTCTCGGGATATCGAATCCAAGGGTGACATCGGGGATCATCCCACCCGGCCTGCCGCGGTCGACGATTGCCTTGAGGATCTTGGCGGCGAGCCAGCCCAGAAAGAAGGCGCCCCCGGCCAAGGCAAACGCCGGCCTCCGCCTGCGGGTGATACGCCACAGCACCACGGCGGCGATGGGTATGACGACGGCCGACGCCCCCTGCTGGATTACGTACAGCACCGGCTCGATGTTTCGTGGCAGGTCGTTGATGAAGCGAAAGGCGTTCAGCTCCCAGGCGCTGACAGGGTCATTGGCGAGAAAGGCCGTAACCACGAAGGCGGCTGCCGCCGCCACGATATGGGCGCCACTTCTTCCGAGGCTGGGGATTGCGACGAGCGGGGGGTCGATCGTCGCCGCTGATGCGTCTGCGCTCATGCCCTAGACAACGGATAGGGGCTGATCGGATGGCGAAACTGTCGGGCTGGCGACAGTCGGCTCAGTCCGTGAATCCCACACTCCTCCGCAGCGGCTTCACATTGTCTCCACAGTTGGGATGCAGGATTGAGTCATCTCAGAAAGGAGATACATGTTTTTCATAATCATCGTGCTGGCCGTAATCGGGATCGCTTCGTTGGTGGGCTCGAGCTTCACGGCAGTCGGAGCCCTGGTGCTCATCCCCATCCTTCTCTTCAAGATCCTGCTCATCTTCGCGTTCTTGGGGTTCATGGGGAGGGCCTTTGGCGGAGGCCGTCGCTGGCGGGGTCCTCGCCGATCCGGTCGCCGGGACCGGGGCGAGCGCCAGCCGGAGGGACCTTCGGAGGAAGATCGCTTCGATGAGTGGCACCGCACGTCCCATGCCAGGGACGAAGTCGACGGCTGGGTTCCAGAGGTCTAAGCCCTTGGGCCACAATGGAGCGATGAAGAAGGTCCTGGTCGTCGAAGACGATCTGAAGATCGCCCGCCTCGTGCGTGACTACCTCGCCGAGGCGGGCTTCGCCGTGCTCGAGGCCGACGGCCCTGGCGATGGCACGGAATCACAAGCCCGACATGATCCTCATGGATATCGGCATTCCCGGCATCGACGGCCTCGACGTGACCAAGGCGCTGCGGGCGAGATCTGCGGTGCCCATCATCATGCTGACGGCTCGCAGCGAGGAGACCGACCGCGTAGTCGGGCTGGAGCTCGGTGCAGACGACTACATCACGAAGCCTTTCAGTCCCAAAGAGCTGGTGGCGAGGATCAAGGCTGTGTTGCGGAGGGCCGAGGCCACCCTCGGCGGGGGCGAGGTCCTGAACGCCGGCGAGGTGACTGCTGACCTGCCCAAGATGAAGGTCACGGTTGGCTCGCGGGAGGTTGACTTGACCGCCACCGAGTTCGAGCTGCTCGCCACCCTCGCCCGCAATCCCGGCCGCATCTATACGAGGGCCCAGTTGCTGAACGGCCTCTACGGCGTTTCGGTCGAGTCCTACGAGCGGTCGGTCGACGCCCACATCAAGAACATCCGCCGCAAGCTCGAGCCCAACCCTCGCAAGCCGCGATACGTGCTGACCGTCTATGGCGTCGGATATAAGTTCGCCGATGCCTAGGCACCACGGGAATCAGGACTGGTGGGTCGACCGCAAGGGTGAGTTCTGGGAGAACCCTGGGCGCGGTGCCGCCACATGGCAGGGCTTTGGGCGCGCCATGGTCGTCGGTGTCCTGTTCTTCTTCCTCTTCGTAACCGCTGTCGTCCTTGGTTTCGTTTGGGTGGTTACCTCGTTGTTCTCTGCCGCAGGCGTGTTCAAGGTCGTGGCGATCATCCTGTTGATCCCTGTGGGGCTTGTGGTGCTGGGGATCCTGGGAGCGACGGTTGGCAGCCGAACGTGGCGCCCCGTCAGCGACATCATCCGAGCAGCCGGTTCGCTGGCCGACGGCGATTACTCCGCACGGGCGCGTCCTGCCAGGGCGAGGGCGATGCGGCCGGTGGTGGCTTCTTTCAACGAAATGGCGCACCGTCTGGAAACGGCCGAGGAGCAGCGCCGTCGGCTCCTTGCCGATCTGGGCCATGAGCTGCGGACCCCGCTGACCGTCATCCGCGGCGAGATCGAGGCCATTCGCGACGGCATTCACGAACCCAACGCGGAGACGTTGGGGTTGCTCGTGTCAGAGGTCGACGTGATGGAACGCCTGCTCGAGGACCTGCGAACGCTCTCGCTGATCGAGGCGGGCTCGTTGGCGCTGCACCCCGAGCCAACCATCATCGAGGAGCTGCTCAACGAGGTAGCCGAGGGGCAGCGGCGTCGTGCCGACGAGGCCGGGGTGATAGTCCAGGTCAAGGCAGACCCGGTGGAGATGGTCATCGACCCGGTGCGAATCCGTGAGGTTATCTCCAACCTCGTCGTCAACTCGCTGTCCCCCATGCCGGACGGCGGAGCCCTTCGTATCACGGCGCGGGCAGCGGGGGCCGGCGTCATCATCGAGGTGACCGACACCGGGTTCGGTATTCCCGACGAGGAGCTTGGCCACGTGTTCGACCGGTTTCACAAGGGTGCGGCGTCGCCGGGCACAGGCCTCGGGCTCACCATTAGCCGCGATCTAGTGGCGGCTCACGGTGGCACCCTCACTATGGAAAGCGCTGCGGGTGTAGGGACGACGGTCCGTGTCGATCTGTCCCGGGTAGCCCCGGGCGCCGGGGAGCCCATCGAGTAGCTCAGCCTGTGTACACCGGGGCTTCGGGGTTGAATGCTGCCCAGGCGAACCAGAACTCGTTGCGATGCACCACTCCTTCGAGCTGGGAGCCCTCGAGGGGTCCGTCGATGGCCCGGCCGAAGAGATTCCAGGTTGAGCCGGTCTCGGCGTCGACGAATCTGTCGTCGCCGGCCTCGGAGAAGGTGAGCTCTTGGCCATTGGCGGTCCGGAAGAAGGCGACTCCGGTACCGACGCTCTGGCCTGCCGTGATATCTGAGCTATCCAGAGCGTCCGCTGTGTCTGCGGCGCCCCACAGCACCACGATGGGGCTGCCGCCAACCGTGTCGTTGATGGCCTTCTCGGTAGCGATGACGCTGAAGGGGAAGGCCTTATCGGCATCGGCCACCGTCACACCAACCACTCGCTCCAGGGCCGGGTAGCGGGGGTCGGCATCGCCGTTGAACAGGAACGGCCGTGTTGACGACGAGTAGCCCTCGTAGGGGTTCCGACCGTAGCTGCGAGAGAAGCCCGTCTGCTGGGAGAGAACCAGTCCGTCTGGGAAGGACTCGGCGAAGTCGCCCCAACGCACGATCGACGAGCTCAACAGGTCGAGTTGCTTTCCGGCGTGCGCCCCAACGATGCCCTCGCCGTTGATCTGTTGCCACAGGCTGTCCGTTGCGGAGTCCCACATGACCAGGTCGCTATTGCGCAGCAATCCGGAGACTCCGAAGCGCAGCACCTCGCCATCAACGCGAGCGTCGAACACCACAGCGGTGTTGCACAGCGGGCAGAACGTGATGACTACCGGGCGATCGCCGACTGTGTCGTTGACCACCTCGTGGAACGTGAGGATCCGCAGCGGGAAGAATCGGCTGTCGTCGCCCTCGGTGAAGAGCACACCGGGCTCGCGATCGTCGAGCCAGCCGTTCGCAGCAGCTACCGATTCGTATTCGGGTGCGTCGAGTGGGGGTATGGCGTCGCGGGGGTCGGACGAGGGGATGCCAACGTCGAGTTCTTCGAGATCGATGGTGCGGAGAGTCCAGTCGGTGAGCCAGGCTCCCGATGCCCGCTCGATGCGGGAGGGCAGCTCGACGTCAGAGTGGTCGACGATCGTCGGTGGTTGATCTTGCACCGGGGCCGGCGCGGCGATCGCCGCGTCCGGCCCCAGGAATAGCTCGTCGATGCGGCTGGCGAGTTGACCCTCGGTGAGAGGGCCGTTGTGCTTATCGATGACGAAGCCGTTGGCGTCGATGAAGACCGTGAACGGCATGCCGAGGCCGCCGAATTCGGTGTAGAGGCTGCCATCCGGGTCCTCACCCAGGTCGAAGAGAACGCCGGTCTCATCGACGAGCGCGACGGCCTTATCTCGCTCGTCCTGGATGTTGAGGCCGAGGAACGCTACCTGGTCTCCCAGGCTCTGCTGCACAGGACGGAAGGCGGCTGATAGCTCAGCAACGCACGAAGGACACCACGATGCCCAGAAGTTCACTACCAGAGGCGTGCCGTGGTAGTCGGCGAAGGTGGCGTTGCTGCCATCGAACATGGCGAATGATGCAGTCGGGGCTGCGGGCCCTGTGGGCATCACCTCGCCGGGAGCCATAGTGGCTGCCGTCGAGGTGCCGCTCGAGTTGGAGAAGAAGGCCGCCCCCGCAACGAGGGAGATGACGAGGGCGGCACTGAGGCCAACGACCCGACGGCGGGAGGAATCGCCGAGGAGTGGGCCGTCGTAGCGTGACCTGATTAAGACATAGGCGATAGCAGCGACGATGACGCCGCCGAAGATGAAGCCCCAGACGGCAGCGTTCTCGCCGAAGATCTCGGTGGCACGCTGCGACAAGGTCTCGGTGAAACGGAAGGCACCGCTGTTGTTGAGGGCGCCGGCGCCGGACGCCAGGTTGGTGCCCCAGAACCACACGATGTAGCCCCCGGCCAGCACCAGGACGCCGCCGGCGATTCGGTTGATGTAGCGGGCGGAGCTGCGGAGGCGGCCAACGATGCTCTGCTTACCAAGAGCGACTCCGAGTGTCACGGTCATGAGCATGAAGGCCATGCCGAGGCCGTACACCAGGAACGTTGCCGTCCCCGACACCAGGTTGGTGGCGGTGAGGTTGGTGGCCACGACCGAGAGGAACACCGGCAGGGTGCAGGACAGCGAGGCCAGGGCATAGGAGATTCCGAAGCCGAAGACCGATCGCAGGTTGTTCCCCTTGCCCGCTCTCTTGGCCTTGGGCAGACGAACGTTGAGCTCGAAGCCGCGCAGCATGGCGATTCCGAGCACCACGATGCCGGCGCCAACCGCCAGCGCGATGTAGGGGATCCAGTCGATGACGGCGCGGAAGCCGGCCGTGATGGCGATGCCGGTGATGCCGAACACCACGAGGAAGGCAGACGACATGACGGCGCCAACGATCAGGGCACGGCGTAGGGCGGCCGGCCTAGAGGTGTCTTCGCCGTCGAGTCCGACGAAATAGGAGAGGTAGGCGGGGAGCATGGCGAAACCACACGGGTTCATGGTGGCCACGAGCCCCGCCCCGAAAGCGAGTGCGAGAGGTGCTTCGATCATGCCAAGAAAACGACCCGGGGCCGGCTCAAGTTGGCGATGTGTCGGCCAGACGACAGTCGGTGTCCCGTAGCGCGCCCACTGCGAATCCGAGGCGCCTACCTAGGCTCGCTCGATGACGCCCGAGACGAACCCTGATCGACGGCCTCAGCCCAGATGACCGGGGATGGGGCGTCGGCGAGACGAAACCGTTGGCGCCGGCTGCTGGGTGTCGCGGCATCGATGGCGCTTGTGGCCGCCCTCCTTGTCGGAGTCCTTCCGGCCATTGCCGATTTCGGCGAAGTGTGGGACGCCATCCAATCTCTGACCTGGTTCGAGACAACGAGCCTGCTCCTGGGCGCCGCGTGGAATATCTTCACGTACCAGCTCATCATCGTGGCGGCCCTGCCCGGCGTCACGCTGCTCAGAGCCTTTGTGGTTGGTCAGGTTTCGACCGCCGTAACGAACACGCTCCCCGCGGGGAGTGCCATCGGCATCGGCGTGACGTACCGGATGTTCTCTTCCTTTGGGTTCGGGACTGGTTCGATCGCGATCGCCTCGGTCGTCACCGGCCTGTGGAACACGTTCGTCAAGTTGGCTCTCCCGGTGGTTGCTCTGGCCTTGCTGACGTTTCAGGGGCGCAGCAACGCCGCCTTGCGGTCGGCGTCGCTCATCGGCGTGGCCGTGCTGATCGGGGCCATCGGCCTGCTAGCGCTGGTCTTGTCGAGCGAGCGATCCGCCCGTCGAGCAGGGGAGCGGCTCGGCATCGTCGCCACCCGACTCGCCAGGCCATTCAAGCACGGACCCTTCGAGCAATGGGGTGGCGGGTTCGTGCGCTTTCGTTCCCAGAGCATCGATCTGCTGCGCCGGCGTTGGCATCTGATCACGCTCGCCACCGTGATGAGTCACCTGGCGCTGTTCGCTCTTTTGCTGGTGTCCTTGCGGCATATGGGCGTTGCGGGCGACGCCGTGACGGGCGCGGAAGCGCTGGCCGCCTTTGCGGTGGTGCGGCTCGTCACAGCGGTACCGATCACTCCTGGAAACCTCGGCATTGTCGAGGTCGGCCTCACCGCGGCCCTGGTGGTCGCCGGAGGCGATGAGTCGCTGGTGGTTGCTGCAGTGCTCATCTATCGGGCGCTCAGTTATCTCCTGCAGGTCCCGCTCGGCCTGGTCGCCTACGCCATCTGGCGATCGAAGAAGTCGTGGCGAGCTCCCGTTGCGACCACGTGACAATCCAAGTGGCCGGCCGGTTCGCTAGTAGTTGAGCGCCACTCGTCGTGGGGGTGCCCCGCCATGGCGGCTGGCGGGACAGGGGGGGATGTAGCTGAGGGAGTCGTTGTGCTGCGTCTGGATCTCGTGACGAGTGGTGCCGCGTGAGCGTGGTGCCTCAGAGGGTTGGGTGGTTACGGCTGATGTGCTCTAGATGCGCGGCTCGAGGGCATCCACCGAGACCGGAGCGCGAGTTGAGATCGTCGTCGCGGCAACCAGGGCCACCCACACCAGCGACGCCATCAGCAGATGACCGGTGACCAGTGCGCTGGAGTCGACGCGAGTGAACACATGGGCGGCGCCGAGGCCAACGTTCACACCGTAAGCGACACCTGCGGCGTACAGGAGGGAGCGTTCCGCTCGGGGGCGCTCTCGTTGGACCGCAACCATGATCAGGTAGCCCAGGAAGACCAGACCGGTCGCGGCGACCACGCGGTGTACGTAGTGAACGGCAACGAACCGATTCGAGAGATCTGGAAACAAGGTGTTGCGGACCAGCGGCCACCCATCGACGTAGAGGTTGTGTACGTATGACCCGAGAAGCAGCAACGCCAGTGATCCGGCGGCAGCCGCGGCCAGGAGCAGCGTCCATTCTCGATCACGGCCGGCGGTACCGGCGCCGAGCGACGGTGAGGTCGTCACGAGCACGATCGTGAGCAGCGCCACGACGGTCATCGAGATGGCTAGATGCACGGAGACCAGGTCCCTATCGAGAGCACCTTTCACCACCAGGCGGCCCACCCAAGCCTGAACCCCGATAGCGGCCACCGCGGCGATTGCTGGAAGCACGGTCATGAGCCGATGGCGGTGGTGACGCCAGGCGGCGACAGCGGTGGCGATGGCCAGGATGCCGACCAGCGCAGCCGCCCAGCGGTGGGTCCACTCGATGATCATGTGATACTCGGCGCGCGGCAACAATCCGCCGAGAAGTCCGTTCTCGCACAGCGGCCACCGGTCGGCGCATCCGTACCCGCTATCGCTGCCCCGCGTGAAGCCGCCAATGCCGACAAGGGCGAGCGTGGCCGCCAGGGCCAACCTGCTCAGACGTCGAGTCGACAGCACAGTTGCGAGCCTATGCCCGCGTCGCTTTCCTTCCGGTCGGAGCGCAGCGCCATCAGTGGCCAGTGGAGAGGATCCGACGCCCCGGGACCTAGCCGACGGGGTTCCTTATGATGCTTTGGATGCAGCGAGAGTTACCCGTCCTTATCCAGGGGGGCATGGGCGTAGCAGTTTCGGGATGGCAGCTAGCCAAGGTCGTCTCCGAAGCTGGACATCTCGGCGTCGTCTCCGGAACGGCACTAGATGCGGTGATGGTCCGACGCCTGCAGCTCGGGGATGCCGGCGGGCACATCAGGCGTGCCTTGGCGGCGTTTCCTATCGCCGAGGCAGCCAAGACGATTCTCGCCAAACACTTCGTTGAAGGCGGCAAGGCCGACGATCGAAGGTTCAAGCAGACATCGATGAAGCGGGACAAGCCATCCCGCAACCTCGAGGATCTCATAGTCGCTGCCAACTTCGTTGAGGTGTTTCTCGCCAAGGAGGGCCATTCCGGCCAGGTGGGGATCAACTACCTCGAGAAGCTGCAGGCCCCGACGCTGCCTTCCCTTTACGGAGCGATGCTCGCCGGCGTCGACTTCGTGCTGATGGGCGCCGGCATCCCACGTGCCATCCCGGCTGTTCTGGACAAACTGGCAGAGGGATTCGCAGTCGATCTGAGGCTCGACGTCAAGGAAGTGGAAGGGGATGCGGTGTTCCATACACGTTTCGACCCTGCGGAGGCGATGCGCGGTGACGCTCCGACGGTGCCGCGACCGGCGTTCCTCGCCATCGTCTCGTCGCATGTGCTTGCCGCCATGCTGGCTCGCAAGATCGAGATCCCCGTTGACGGCTTCATCGTCGAGGCTCCGACGGCGGGCGGCCACAACGCACCGCCGCGGGGCAAGCTCCAACTGAACGAGATCGGAGAGCCCATCTACGGCGATCGTGATGTGCCAGATCTCGAGGCCATCCGCGCCCTTGGCCTGCCGTTCTGGCTGGCCGGGGGATACGCCGAGCCGGACCGGATCCGCGAGGCGCTGGAGCTGGGAGCCGCCGGCGTCCAGGTCGGAACCCCCTTTGCCTATTGCGAGGAGTCCGGTTTCGGTGCAGACGTCAAGCGCCGGGTCATTGAGTTGAGCCGACAGTCGAAGGCCCAGGTCTTCACCGATCCACTGGCGTCACCTTCGGGCTTCCCGTTCAAGGTGGTGCAGCTCGAAGGGACCCTCTCTGATTCGGACGTCTACGAGGCCAGGACTCGGGTCTGCGATCTGGGGTATCTCCGAACTGCCTATCAGCGCGGTGACGGCAAGATCCGCTGGCGGTGTCCTGCCGAGCCGGTTGACGACTACGTGAGCAAGGGCGGTGTTGCCGAGGACACTTTGGGGCGAAAGTGTCTGTGCAACTCCCTCATGTCAAATGTGGGACTCGGCCAGATTCAACGTCAGGGAGACGCGGAGCTGACTCTGGTGACTTCCGGCGATGACGTTGCCGATGTGGCACGTTTCGTCCCTGCCGGCGCCGATTCCTATGGGGCCGCCGACGTGATCCGCTACCTGCTGCCTGATGGGTAATGGGGTGAGCCACGGACCCCTGCCCCGGAAGCGGCCTCGAGCGAGAACTAGTCGACTGGCCGTAGCTCGAACACGCTGCGGTCGCCGGTCGCTGTGTAGTGCTCGCTGAACGCGGGCCACACCTCGACAAGGGCGGGCCACCATATTTCGGCTTCCGAGGCACTGAGCTCGCGGGATGTCACCAGAACGTTCTGTGCCTTCACCTTGACTTGTCCGCGAGCGGCGGCCCGCAGGTTGAGCACCCAAGGGTTATTGCGTTCTCCTGCAGGACGGGCGTTGGCGACGAGGAACCTGTTCCCATCGCGAACGTAAACGAGTGGAATAGTGCGCTCCTGTCCGGAGCGTCGACCCACCGTCGTAAGAAGCAACGTTGGGACGACCAGGCTGCTGAGGGGCGGGAGTCGTCCTCTGGAGATACGGCCGATAAGGCGGTCTAGTGGGCTGACGACATGCTTGATCGCCCACACCGAGACCGGATGCGAGCCGACTCGGCCAGACCATGAATGCCGCCCGTGAGATGGTTGTGACAAGTTCCTCTTATCTGGCGAGGGCCAGCAGCTGTCAACGCCTAGCTAGTACGCGTGCTCTCCTCTCGGCCGTCCTCGCAATCCGTTTTGACATCCGGCGAAATATGGGGGCATGGAATGGCAGCATCGCATACCAGTAGATCCTGCCGAACAAACCCCTGGTGGCGAATCGGGCTGATTGGTTGAGCCGAGAACCTCCTTCGGTCGGTTCGATTGTCCAACTCAGCCATGCGGTGCCCGGAACCTTCATCTCGGCGCGCAGGACCAGCCTTCTGTTTGGCTCTACTTCGGCAACCCGGAAGAAGTCGAGTGACTCTCCCGGTCGCAGCTCCTCGGGGTGCCTCCGACCCCGCCGCAGCCCGACTCCGCCGATGAGCTTGTCGAACCGGCCCCGCAGCTTCCATGTCCAGTTCATCGTGTAGTACCCGACGTCTCCACCGATGCGGCTCACCGCCCAGAACAGATCCTCTGGCGGAGCCGACGACTCGACGATCCGTCGATCGATCTCCATGCGTGCCCCCGCCCAGACTGGGTCGGACGGCATGGGTGCTGCCGGCGTCATCAGGGCATCCGACCATCGAGTCTCGACGTCGGAATGTGAGATCTTCTCTAGTGCCAGCCCGACAGCTTTCTGATAGCTGAAGAGCTCCGAGGGGTCGAATCCTGGCGGCGAGCTGTGGCTAACCACGACGTCGTTACGGAGGCTCTCGACGAGAGGGCGGATGATCGTGGTGGGCAATGGTGTGACAAGGCCCATGAGATACGGCGAGAGGTGGGAGCTGAAAATGGCGACCGGTATCACGATGCGCTTCCGCAGGCCGGCGACCTCGGCGTACCCCTGCATCAAATCTTCGTAGGTGAGCACGTCGGGCCCGCCGATGTCGTAGAGACGGTCTACCGACTCGGGGTCGCCGAGCATCGAGATGAGGATCTCAAGGACGTTGCGGATCGCGATCGGTTGGCATTTGGTTCGCACCCATTTTGGACGCAGGACGATCGGGAGCACCTCGGTGAGGTGGCGGATGATCTCGAACGACACCGAGCCGGATCCGATGATGACGGCCGCTCGCAACTCGGTGACGGGGGTGGTACCCGCCGCAAGAATGCGTCCTACCTCATGGCGGCTTGCAAGGTGCTTGGACAGCTTGTCCCCGTCTGCACCGAGGCCGCCCAGATACACGATTCGTTGTAGGCCCGCTCGATCAGCAGCGGCAGAGAAGTTCTCTGCCGCCTTTCGATCGGCCTCGTCGAAGCTCTTCCCCGGTCCCTGCATGGAGTGGATCAGGTAGTAGGCGGCGTCGCAGCCATCGAGCGCCAGGTCGAGGGACTCGGGATCGAGTGCGTTGGCGCCCACCACTTCGACCTGGTCGCGCCATGGGTCCAGCGCCAGCTGTTCCGGGTCGCGCGTCATACAGCGGACTTCGACCCCGCTGTCGAGCAGTCGCGGTACCAATCGCCCACCGATGAATCCGGTGGCCCCTGTTACAAGCACCTTCATTGCCCAAAAGGTAGAGCCGGCGGTCCCTGCCGCGATAGGGCCGTTCAGCCCTGCTCGTTGGCGGCCTTATGGGCGGTCGGGACCCGGCCGACGGCTTGTGCCGAAGATGGGGTCTATCCGCCCGGGGCGGTCGGGCCGAGGGGGTGATGGCGGCGGAGTAACGGCACGAAGCGGGGTGTCGCCGCCATGTAGGCGTCATAGCTGGAAAAGGTCGCAGCCAGCCAGCCCTCTTCCCAGCGGGCTTTGACGTTGAAGAGCGCAACCAGAGCGATGACCTGGGTGACGACGGCGATGCTGCCGGCACGGATGGCGATGGCGGCAGCGATCAACATGACGGCTGAGTACATGGGATGGCGGACCCACCGATAGGGCCCGAGGGTGACAAGTTCGACTTGGCCGTTCGGCAAGGGGGAGGGGGTCAGGCCGCGGCCCAGTCGTGCCGCGGCCCACAGGCCGATAGCGACTCCGAGAGCGAACAGGACAAGACCGCCGCCGCGAATGGTTTCGTCGACGTGCCAGGTCTCGTCACGAGGCCCAACGACGATCCCTGCTAGGAGGACTGCCTGAATCGCGACGAAGGTCCAAGCAACGATGTTGAGACGCTCGGCGTCGCGGTTCGAGTCTGTTGGAGTCATGTTGCCTGCCCTATTCGAGAGGCAGACCCGCCTCTTGCCAGGCGACGATCCCCCCGGAAACGTCGGTTACGTCGGTGAAGCCGAGTTGACGCATCAGCTCGAGGGTCTGACCCGACCGATTGCCAGAGCGGCAGTAGACGACGTACGAGTCGTCTCGGTCGAGAGCGGCGATGCTGTCGGCGAATGCAGTCTCGTAGAAGTCGATGTTGTCGGATCCGGCGATGTGGCCCTCCGAATACTCCTCAGGCGTGCGCACGTCGAGCAGCACGAAACCGTCGCTGCCGAGTCGAGAACCGATGATGTCGGCAGCCTGCTGTGGCGATGCCTGGGCGAAGCTGGCGTCCGGCAGGCTCAGAGTCGCCGCCGGCACTGATTCCGTTACCAGAGTCGTCTCGATCGCGGTGCTGGTGCCACAGGCGACTACCGCAAGGAGTACGGCGGAGGAGAGTGTTGTGCGCACCCGCTGAGTTTACGAAGCAGAGGTTCCGCAGGAATCCTCGAAGCCGCCCGTCGTAGAGTCATCAGATGGCTTCCCAGGACTTCCCGACTCCGGACATGGCGCTGACCCACATCTTGGTGGTGAGCGACATGGCGCGCTCCCGCGACTGGTACCGCGATGTGCTCGGCGCCGAGATCTATCGCGAGTACGGCGAGTCCTCTGTTGTGCTCAGCTTCAACGGGGTGTGGCTGTTGCTGGTGACTGAAGGCGGCCCTTCCAAGGACAAGCCGGATGTGACGATGGCACCCTCGGGCGACCTTTCCACCGTCGACCACTCATTCACGATCCGGGTCGAGGACTGCCAGGCTTCCTACGACATCCTGTCGAGTCGTGGTGCGGAGTTCCTGACGCCGCCACACGACTGGGGCGCCGAGATCCGCTGCTTCTTTCGCGACCCGGACGGTCACCTCTTCGAGATCAGCCAGGCCGGCTAGAGGGTCAACTCGGCGCCCTCGGAATCGTGGTCGGAGTACCGTTCGTTGAGCGATCACGGAGCGATCAATGCTGTCGAGCAATAGCCCACGGGGCGGGCAGGACCATTCGGCATCTCTTGGCGAGCGGCCAGAGGCGCAACCGCGGCAGTGGTACATCGTTGGTTCACTCTTTCCGGCGCTAGTCGCCGCCATCTTGCTGGCAGTGCTCGCAGCCATGGGGTCCTGGTGGCTGTGGCCGGCCGTGATCGCCCTTGGACTGCCGCCGCTGCTTATCGTGTGGCCGCAGCCGCATGAGGGCAACGGCGCCGGCTGGCACTTACGGCAGGTCCATCGCCCCCGATAGTGGGCGCCTGCCTTTCTACACTCGGCACATGGTCAGATTTCGTCTGGACGGCCTTCTATGACTCCTGGCGTCAAGGGCGGAAGCAGTCTTGACCACCCTCTTGACGATGGCCACCTCGACAAGCTGATCGGCGATGGGCTGGCCGACCTCGACCTCCACGGCAAGCGGGTTCTCGTGATCATTCCCGACGGGACGCGCAATGCCCCGATGCCCCACATCTACCGGACGCTGTATTCGCTGCTCGGCGGAAGCGTGGCCGCCCTCGACTACCTCATCGCTCTAGGTACCCATCCGCCGATGAGCGAGGAGGCCATAGCGGGGTTGGTGGGAATGGACGCTGAGGAACGCTCGGCGCGGACTCCCCGGTCGCGGCTGTTCAACCACGAGTGGCATCGCCCCGAGGCGCTTGTCGACGTTGGCACCATCGACTCATCGACCATGGCTGAGATCACCGATGGCCTCGTCACCAAGCGGACACCCGTTCGGATCAATGGCCGGTTCCGCGACTACGACCATCTGTTGATCGTCGGCCCGGTGTTTCCCCACGAGGCAGCAGGCTTCTCCGGTGGCGCCAAGTACCTGTTCCCGGGTATAGCCGGCCCCGACATCATCAACAGCGTCCACTGGATGGGAGCCCTTGCCACGAGCTCGGTGGCGATGGGCGTCAAGGACACGGCGGTTCGTCGCATGTTGAATCGGGCCGCTGAGTTCGTGGTCGCGGAGCGACCGATCACCCTGCTGGCGCTGGTTATGAAGGGCAAGGAGACTCACGGGCTCTACGTTGGCGACCTTATAGGTGCCTGGGAAGCCGCTGCAGACGCCTCGGCAAAGCTCAACATCGAGTTCGTGGATCGCCCATTCGAGTCGGTGCTTTCGGTGCCTTCTGCGATGTACGGCGACCTGTGGACGGCGGCCAAAGCGACCTATAAGACCGAGCCGATCGTCGCCGACGGTGGCGAGGTGATCGTCTACGCCCCGCGGCTAACCGAGGTGAGCGCCGTCCACGGCGAGCTGATCTCGGGGGTGGGCTATCACGTGCGGGACTACTTCGTCGAGCAGTGGGACCTGTTCGAGCACCTGCCGTGGGCGATACTGGCGCACTCAACTCACGTCAAGGGACTTGGCGAGTTCGTTGACGGTATTGAGTACCCCCGTATCACGGTGACGCTGGCTACCGGGATCCCCGAGGACGTGTGCCGGCAGGTCAACCTTGGCTATCGAGACCCGGCGACGATCGACCCCGACGACTGGCGAGAGGTCGAGGGACGACTATTGGTCGAGGAAGCAGGCGAGCTGCTGTATCGCCTCAAGTGATGGGGTACGCGGTCGTGGTTATGGGAGTGTCGGGGACGGGGAAAACCACCGTTGGGAAGGCGCTGGCAGCTTCCCTTGGCGCAGTCTTCATCGACGGCGACGACCAGCATTCGCCTGAGAGCATCCGCAAGATGGCGACGGGTATCGCCCTAGATGATGACGATCGGGGCCCCTGGCTTTCCAGGCTCCGTGCACTGATCGAGGACCATCTCGTTAGCGGCATGCCAGTGGTCGTAGCGTGCTCGGCGATGAAGCAGGCCTACCGGGACCAGCTAGGCGCGGGAGACCCCAGGGTTCACTTCGTGTTCCTTCAGGGCGACCTCGCCACCATCGCGCGCAGGATGAGGCAACGAGAGGGACACTTCATGAAAGCCGATATGTTGCAGAGCCAGCTCGATGCCCTCGAGAGGCCGGCGGACGCCATCACCGTGGATACCGACGCCGAGCCTGCCGCGATCGTTGCCCTGGCGCTGCAGGGTCTTGTGGCGCGGGGCGTCAGAACTTCTTGACCCTGCTGAATCCACCGTCGACGAGAAGATCCGTCCCCGTCACGTAGCTGGCTTCGCCCGAACACAGGAACACCACAACGTCGGCTACTTCGCGGGGCTCGCCTATGCGACCAAGGGCGTTGGCCTCACGCACCTGGTCCAGGAAGTTGTCGGTCTCCTGCGGGTTCATCCCATCGAGGGCACCCCGGAACATCGGAGTGTCGATAGTTCCGGGGCTGACGGTGTTGATGCGGATGCCCCTCGGGCCCAACTCGACCGCCAGAGCTCGAGCTGTCGCCATGAGCCCGGCCTTCGACGCGGCGTAGGCCGCCGAGCCGGGAAGGGTGATGTGGCCCTGCACCGAGGACGTGATCACGATGGCACTTCCCGCAGACATCAGCGGCAGCGCCGCCCGAACGCAATAGAGATGGCCGAGGAGGTTGACCTCGACGTGACGCCGGATCTCGGTGACCGCCATATCTTCGAAGAGGCCATAGCGCTGGCTGCCGGCATTCGCATGCAGGGCATCGATGCCCCCAGTCGTCTCGCCGATCTCGGCGAAGGCTGTCGTGACCTGGTCCCAATCGGCGATGTCGCAGATGGCCGTGAGGTGGTCGCCGTCGCCAAGGGCGGCGGCCTGGCGTTGTACCGCCTCTTCGTCCATGTCGATCAGGGCGACCCGATATCCCGCCTCAGCGAAGGCCTTGGCAGACGCAGCACCTATGCCCAAGGCTGCTCCGGTGACTACGGCGGTCTTGCGGCCATTCGTCACGTTCGGGCCGCTCAGCCTTCCGTTTCCAGGAACGCGATTGTCACACCGACCGCCACCTCGGCCCCGGCGTCGTGGACGATCTCGATCAAGGTGCCGCTGGCCAGGGCTGGCATCTGGAGGGTGGCTTTCTCTCCTTCTACTTCGGCGATGTGCTCGCCGCGGGCGACGGTCTCGCCAACCGACTTCAGCCAGGCGATCACTACGCCGGTCTCCATGTCGTAGCCCAGGTTGGGCATTTCGACGGCTATCCGCATGGTCTCTTCTCTTGTTGGCCTACATTGAATCTAGGGGAGCGAGCCCAGCTTTGACAAAGGAGCGCGTGGTGCCAGAGTTGCCCCAGGCGTGGGAAGGGCGGTGAGCATGCAACCTTTGGTGCCTCTCGAGGACATGGAGGAGATCGCTAGCGGGGTCGACCATCCTGAAGGCATCTGCAAGACGCTCGACGAGACCCTGTTCCTGAGCGGCGAGGCCGGCCAGATCTACCGCATCGAGCCGGATGACACCTTCACCGAGGTCGCCAACACCGGAGGGTGGACCCTCGGATTGGCCGCAGACGGCGACGGGATGATCTACGCCTGTGATCCTGTGAAGAAGAGGGTCTTCCGTGTTGACCCGGACTCGGGCGCTGTAGAGGAGTTCTCGGCAGGGACCGCCGAGGCGCCGTTCAAGAATCCGAACTGGGGGGCGTTCGACAGCCGGGGCAACTACTACGTCTCGGACTCAGGGGGATGGAAGACGGCTGACGGGCGCATCCACGTGGTGCGCCCCGGCCGCGTGACCGAGGTGTGGTCCGAGGAATCTCGGGACTTTCCCAACGGCGTTGCTGTGGCTCCCGACGAGTCGAGCCTGTGGACCCTGGAGAGCACGCCGGGGAGGATGCTGCGGTTCCCGATATTGGCCGACGGCAGCGCCGGTCCAATGGAGGTGGTGATAGACATGCCGGGGACAGTCCCAGACGGGCTCGCCTTCGCCACAGACGGCTCGGTCGTTATCGCCTGCTACCGGCCCGACATCGTCTACCGGTGGAGCGAGGACTCCGGCCTCGAGATCCTCGGACACGACCCCGAGGGAACAGTGCTGGCTGCGCCGACCAACGTCGTCTTCACTGGACCCGACCTTGACACGCTGGTGATGCCCAACATCGGCCGCTGGCACGCAACGCGGTTCCGGGTAGAAGGATTGACGGGCGTGCCGCTCTTCTATCCAGATGCTGGCCTGCTCGGGCTCGAGCCGAAGGTCGTGGATAGCGCGACGGTAGAGATCTGAGCGATCGAGAGGAGTGACGTGGAGTTCCTGGTGAATGTGGAAGTCAACTGGCCACCGGACGGAGATGCCGACGATCTCGCCCGGCTGACCGCCGCCGAGCGTCTGCGGGCTGCCGAGCTGGCGGCCGAGGGGACGATCCGCCGACTGTGGCGCATCCCGGGACGCCGGGCCAACTGGGGATTGTGGGAGGCGGCCGACGCCAGCGCGCTGCACCGGGCGATCTCGTCTTTGCCCTTGTTCCCTTGGTTGTCCGTTGAGGTGGAACCTCTGGCAGCCCACCCATCCGACCCCGTGAACCCCCTGAAGGAGACCTCATGACCGAAACCGAGGAGTGGTTCAATGTTCCCGGGGACTTCGTCAGCACTCTCTTCGATCTGAGCGGCAGGGTGGCGGTGGTAACCGGAGGGGGGAGCGGACTCGGAGCGGCCTGCTCCATCGGTTTCGCCCAGGCCGGCGCCGAGGTCGTTGTAGCGGACATCAACATGGCCGGCGCCACCGAGACCGCTGACATCATCGCAGACCAGGGCGGCACCGCACACGCGAGGACTGTGGATGTCACCGACAAGGCGGCGGTGGAAGGACTGGCCGACTGGGTAGTGGAGGAGCTCGGCAGCGTCGACATTCTGCTCGCCAGCGCCGGGAAGGCCTATCGCTCATCGGTCGAGGACTTTCCCGAGGAAGAGTTCGACTCAGTAATCGAACTCAACCTCAAGGGTGTGTACCTGTGCGGGCAAGCGTTCGGCCGCAAGATGCTGGCCCAGGGGAAGGGCAGCATCATCAACATGGCCTCGATCGGCGGCTTCATCGCCTATCCCTGGGCCAGCGCTTACCTGGCGTCGAAAGGCGGCGTTGTGCAGATCACAAGAGCCATGGCCCTTGAGTGGCGAGATCGGGGAGTACGGGTCAACGCCATCGGCCCGACACTTATCGACTCGCCGCTAACCAGGGCGGTCAGAGTGAACAGTGGCAGCACGGTGACCTCCGACTTCATCGAGGGCCGCATGCTGCGACATCGCCTCGGGCTTCCCCAAGAGCTGATAGGGGCTGCGATATTCCTGGCCAGCGACGCCTCGGACATCGTCACCGGTCACACTGTCATGTGTGACGATGGGTACGTGGCGGTATGAGCGACGATCGAATCATCTCGGTGCGGGCCGCCACGATCAAGCATGAGCTGGAGACGCCCGTCCAGTTCGGATCCTGGGTGATGCGCCATCGTGAGTTCGTCCTCATCCGCATCGATGCCGCCAGCGGCCTGCGCGGATTCGCCTACTGCCTCACCCGCGACGGTCCTGTGGCCGACATCGTTCACCGAACCGTCGCCCCGGTATACGAGGGCCGTCCCGTTGACGATCCGAAGCAGCTGTTCTACGACGCGTTGTGGACGAACCACGCGGTCCACGCGGCTGGTATCGGGATGCGGGCACTGTCCATCGTCGACGTTGCCGCGTGGGACCTTGCCGCCAGGGCGGCGGGTCAATCGATCAGTGCCTACCTTGGCGGGGAGCGCCATCCCATGCCGGTCGCCGGCATCGTCGGCTATCCGCCATCGTTGAGTCCGGAGGAAACGGCAGCTCAGGTGACAGACCTGTGGTCCAAGGGGTGGCGGCGCTTCAAGATGGCCATTGCCCCAACTCTCGACCTGAGCATGGAGCGGATGATGGCGGCCCGCCAGGCTGCTCCGGACGGCTGGATCGGTTTCGATGCCAACATGGTCTTCCGCTCGGCGCAGGACGCCATCGCCTTCGGGAAGCGGCTCGAGGAGGTCGATTGCGGATGGTTCGAGGACATCGTGCCTCCAGGTGACGCTCAGTTGGTTGCCGACATCCGCGCCGGGGTGAACGTGCCGGTGGCGATGGGCGACGAGCAGGGCGGCTCCTATCACCCCCAGGCACTACTCGAGTTCGACGCCGTCGACGTCGTGCGCGTTGACGTCACCACCAACGGCGGGATCACGCGGCTTCCTCGGATCCTCGATGCGATCACGGCCCGCGGAGTGGCCTTCGCCCCCCACATGTTCCCCCATGTCCATTCCCAGGTGCTCAGCGCCCTTGGCTATACCGATGCCCCCATCGAGTGGGGGATCCCCGGCACGGGGGTTCATCCCATGGATGACTGCATCGCCCAGCCGGTTGTCAGCGATGGACGGATGGAGCAACTGCCCGAGGGTCTCGGGCTGGGCACGATCGTCAATCCGGAGTGGATCGCGACCCAGGGCGTCACCGACCCCAGCGGCATGCTCGACGACCTCTAGGACCGCGAAAGGAGATTCATGGCCTCGATCACCAATGCCCATCACACGGGGTTCCAGGTTGCCGATCTCGATCGGTCTCTTGCCTTCTACAGCGACTTGCTCGGCTTCGAGTTGGTCTTCCGATGGAATCCCCGGGATCCGTACATCGGCAAGCTGGTTGGCTATCCCGATGTCGACCTGCACTCGGCCATCCTGCGGCAGCCAAACTCAGAGGTCTTCCTCGAGCTGCTCGAGTACCGCAACGTCGAGCGCACCCCGGTTGACACCTCAAGCGCCAACCCCGGCACCGCTCACGTGGCCTTCTTCGTCGACAATCTCGATGAGCTGTATGCAGAACTGGTGGCCAAGGGGGTCGACTCGGTTTCGGAGCCGGTTACCCCGACCATCGGCCCCAACGAGGGAGGCCGCGTTGTCTACATGATCGACCCCGACGGGTTCCGGGTAGAGCTCATCGAATCCTCGGGGTCGTTCGGCGAGTTCTCGACCGACTGACCGGCTTCCGTGCTCGCCGACGGGCATAGATTGGTACTTCGATGAGTGATACGAAAGGCCCTTTGGCCGGACTCCGAGTGATCGACGCCTCCATGCTGTTCGCTGGTCCTGTCATCGGCACGCTGATGGGCGATTTCGGAGCCGACGTCATCAAGGTGGAGCATCCGAGGGGCGATGCCTTACGCACCCTCGGCTGGCGGAAGAACGATGTGTCTCTGTGGTGGGCGTTCGTGAGTCGCAACAAGCGGATGGTCACACTCGACCTGAGCAAGCCACAGGGGAGCAGCGTCTTTCGGGAGCTGGCAGCGACCGCCGACGTCGTCATCGAGGGCTTCCGCCCCGGAACGATGGAGCGATGGGGGATAGGGCCGGAGGTGCTTCACGCGCTGAACCCAGGTCTGGTGGTTGTTCGCGTGAGCGGCTTCGGTCAGACGGGTCCACAGAGTTCCAAACGGGGCTTCGGCACGGTGGCCGAAGCGATCAGTGGGTTCGCCCACATGAACGGGTTCCCCGACGGACCCCCGATCTTGCCCCCATTTGCTCTTGGAGACGGAGTGGCCGCGCTGTTCGGAACCTTCGCCGCCATGTTCGCCCTCTATCACCGCGACGTCTCGGGAGGTAGCGGGCAGGTCATCGATCTTTCGCTGTACGAGCCATTGTTCTGGCTCCTTGGCCCCCAAGCTCTCGTCTACGACCAGCTCGGTTTGGTACCGGGACGAAGCGGCAGCAGTACCGAGTGGACGGCTCCTCGTAACGCCTACCAAGCTGGTGACGGGAAGTGGTTGGGTCTGTCGGCGAGCGCTCATTCGATCGCCGAGCGCGTCATGATCCTTGTTGGGCACCCCGAGATAGTCAATGAGCCATGGTTCGCGGACCACGAGGGTCGGGTGGCGAACAAGGAACTGCTCGATTCTCTCATTGGCGACTGGATCGCGGCACGGTCAAGCGCCGATGTCCTGGAGCAGTTCGAGGCCGCAGGGGCGGTGATCGGTCCGATCTACTCCATCGCCGACATCTTCGAAGATTCCCAGTACCAGGCGAGAGAGACCATCACGACGGCGGACGACGCGCGGCTGGGACCGACGCGGCTGCCGAACGCGATCCCGCGACTCAGCGAGACTCCCGGGTCGGTACGCCACCTAGGCGGTGAGCTCGGGGAGCACAACCGCGAGGTTCTTTGCGACGAACTTGGGCACAGCCTGCAAGACCTAGAAGAGTGGAAGAATGCCGGAATCGTCTGAGAGGAGACCGAATGGGTGAGGCCTTGCCTGAGCAACGAGTCGGGTGGTACCGGCAAATGATGACGATCCGGACATTCGAAGAGAAGGTCCAGGAGCTGTTCATGAGCTCCCACATCCAGGGTACGACTCACCTCTGTCAGGGGCAGGAGGCAGTGTCGGTGGGGGCGATCGCCGCCATGCAGCCTCAGGATGTGCATACCAGCACTTACCGGGGTCATGGCCAGGCGCTGGCCAGAGGCATGGAGCCTGAGGTGGCCTTCGCTGAGCTCATGGGCCGTACCGCAGGCGGGTCTGGAGGTGTCGGCGGCTCGATGCACCTTGTCGACTTCAGCAAAGGCAACATCGGTGCCAACGCGATCGTCGGCGCCGGGCTACCCATCGCTGTCGGTGCAGCGATGGCATTCAAGATCAAGGAGCTACCGGGGGTCGCCCTCACCTTTTTCGGGGACGGCGCCACCAACATTGGGACATTCCACGAGGCGCTCAACATGGCTTCGGTCTGGAAGGCACCGGTCGTCTTCATCATCGAGAACAACCTCTACGGCGAGTACACACCTCTACGTGAGACGACACCGCTCGACGATCTGGCCAGGCGCGCGGATCCATTCGATATGCCGGGCATCGTGGTCGACGGACAGGACATCGATGTGGTGTACGCCACGGTTGGGGAGGCCATCGACAGGGCTCGTGGCGGCGACGGTCCGAGCCTGCTCGAGATGAAGACCTACCGCTACAAGGGTCATTCCCGATCCGACCCTGCGACCTACCGCCCCGACGGCGAGCTCGAGGAGTGGATGGCCAGGGACCCCATCGAGATCCTTGGCGCCAGGCTCGAGGCGGAGGACCTCCTTGGGGCCGAGCAACGGTCCGGGATAGCCGAGACCGCCCAGGCTGAGATCGACGCAGCTGCCGATCGCGCCGCCGAATCCCCCTTCCCCGAGCTCAAGGAGATCGTCAACTATGTCTACGCAGACTGAGGCCATCGCTGGCACCACGGGGACCATCGAAGAGATGGCTTACCGCGATGCCGTCAACGCCGCCCTTCACGACGAGATGGCTGCCGATCCCGACGTTGTGTTCTTCGGCGAGGATGTCGCCAACGACGGCGGGGTGTTCAAAACCAACTACGGACTGCCCGAGGCTTTCGGCCCGGAAAGGGTGTTCAACACTCCGATCTGCGAGAACGGCTTCGTCGGAGTCGCCCTCGGCATGAGCCTCATGGGGCTGCGGCCGGTCGTTGAGTTCATGTTCAGCGACTTTCTCCCGACCGCCGGCGACGCCATCGTCAACCAGCTCCCGAAGTACCGGTTCATGTCCGGCGGCCAGTGTGCAGTGCCGGTTACGTTGCGGTCCGTCTCCGGAGCGACCGGACGTTTCGGTACCCAGCACTCGGCCACGGGCGAGAGTTGGTTCATGAGCCATCCAGGGCTGCGGGTGGCCACCGCCTCCTCGCCAGCCTCTGCCTACAGCCTGCTGCGCGCAGCTATCCGCGATAACAACCCCACCATCGTTCACGAGCACAAGGGTCTCTTCGGAACCAAGGGAGAGGTGCGTCGCGGGGAGGTCGCCGAAGTGGGCAAGGCCGCCGTCGAACGAGTCGGCACCGACGTGACCATCGTGTCAACCCTGTTGATGCAGCATCGGGCTCGCCAGGCCGGCGAGTTGCTAGCCGAGGACGGGATCGATGCCGAGTTGATAGACCTGCGCTGGATAAGGCCCCTTGACGTCGACACGGTGCGTGCCTCCGTTCGCAAGACCGGGCGGCTGGTGGTGGTCGAGGAGCAGGTGCATAACGGCGGCTGGGGCGCCAGCCTCATCTCGTCGCTGGCAATGGAGGGTGCGCCCTGGACGGCGCCGCCGCGGGCGGTCTCGCTGCCGAACGATCTGTTGATGCCGTACAGCCCGCCGCTCGAGGACGAGATCCTGGCGACCCCGCAGCGCATCGCTGAGGCCGCTAAGGCGACCGTCGCCGAGCCAGCGTGAGCCGCCCACAACGGTCGCGTCGGTCGTGCTTGGCGGTGCCGGGATCGTCTCCGCGCATGATCGAAAAGGCGACCGGGCTGCCTGCAGATCACGTGTTCCTTGACCTCGAGGACTCGGTAGTTCCAGAGGCCAAGGTTGAGGCGCGACCCACCGTGGCCAACGCCATATCGACCAAGGACTGGGGTGAGCGCGTCGTAGGGGTAAGGGTCAACGATATGGACTCGATGTGGGGAGAAGATGATGTCCGCGAGGTGGCGAGGAACGCCGGCCCGAGGCTCGATGTGATCGTCGTCCCCAAGGTGGAGAGCGCCGCCCAGGTGGAGCTGGTCGACCACCTTCTCGCCCAGGCAGAGAGCGAGAGTGGCCGAGCGGTGGGAAGCATCGGCCTTGAACCTCAGATCGAAACCGCGGCCGGGCTGACGGCCATCGATGAGATAGCCAACGCGTCGGCACGAAATGAGACGCTCATCTTTGGGCCAGGTGACATGGCGGCATCGTTGGGGATGCCTTCGCTCGCAGTCGGCGAGCTGAGGGACGACTATCCGGGTGACCACTGGCATTACATCTTGATGCACATCCTCATTGCGGCGCGCAGCGCTGGCTTGCAGGCCATCGATGGCCCATACGCCGCCATCGACAACCCGGACGGCTACCGCGCCTCTGCCGCGCGGTCGCGCCTGCTGGGCTATGACGGGAAATGGGCCATCCACCCAACCCAAGTAGAGCTGGCCAACGAGGTGTATGGCGTCACCGTTCCCGAGTTCGAGCGGGCATCAGACATAGTCGACGCCTACGCCGCAGCGGGTGCCGAGGGCCGAGGAGCTGCGATGTTCGGGCCAGAGATGATCGACGAGGCCACCCGCAAGATGGCCGAGAGCACCCTGGACAAGGGGCGGCGCCAAGGTGTCGTCGCCCGCCCGACCGACCCCGAGGTTCCGTTCCATCTGCGGGCGGAGTGGCGGAGCCCAGACGGGTCTGGACCGACGTGATATCGCACCGAGCGTCCACGGCAGTGGTGACCGGAGCAGGGGGACTGTTGGGTCGGGCCATCGCCGAGCGCTTGGCGTCCGACGGTTACCGAATCGCTGTCCTTGATATCGACATCGAATCGGCCACGCAGACGGCGGATCACATCGCGGCCTCCGGAGGGGCCGCGCTGGTCATCGAGTGTGACCTGCGCGACGAGGACCAGATAGCCACCGCCTTCGTCACCGCTACCGAGGCATTCGGACCTGTGCTCACCCTCGTCAACAACGCAGCCATCTTTCCGCTCAACGCCTTCGTCGAGACGCCGGTTGAGGAGCTCGACGAGACAACTGCTATCAATCAGCGGGCCTACTTCATCGCTGCCCAGCATGCCGCCAGGGCGATGATCGAGGCAGGTGGCGGAGTGATCGTGAACGTTGCTTCGATCGTGTGGCACGGCCGTTGGACCCACATGGTTCCATACGTAGCTGCCAAAGGGGCGATCATCGCGACGACCCGTGCCCTGGCGCGGGAACTGGGTGAACATGGCATCCGGGTCAACGCCGTTGCCCCGGGGGCGTTCCCAAGTCGTGGAGAGGCCCAGCAGCACCCCGACCTCGAGGCCTACGAGCGACAGATCCTCGGGGAGCAGGCGCTGAAGCGGCGGGGGCGTGCCGAGGAGCTGGCGGCAGCTGTGTCCTTCCTTTGCGGGGACGAATCATCTTTCATCACCGGGCAGACCCTCAACGTCGACGGTGGCTGGATCATGAGCTGAGCCGGTCGCGTAGATCACCTGCCAGGTTCAGCCGGGGGCAGGGCCGGAGTCCGCTCCCGAGTCATGGAACCAGGGCTTCAGGGCCGGGTAGAGCATGTGAAAGCGCCGGTGTAGGTCGCGGTAGTGGGCGGCGTTCGCGCCAGGCGCCGTCACGTCCTCGATAGAGACCCAGGCTTCGGTAGCTGCGTCGACGTCGGCGTGCCACCCGGTCCCAACGGCCGCCAGCGTCGCGGCTCCGTAGGCGGCGCCCTCGGTCGTGTTGACCGTGACGATGTCGGCGTTCAGGACGTCTGCAAGGATCTGACGCCACAGTGGACTACGGATTCCGCCACCGGCCGCCCTTATCTGGGTGGGTCGTTCGGCTCCAGCTTCGATCATCAGGTCGAGGCCATCCTTGAGGCCGAAGGCCACACCTTCCAACACTGCTCTGGTGAGATGGCCCAGGGTGTGGCGCACAGAGAGGCCGACGAACGCGCCGCGAGCCAGCGGGTCGGGGTGGGGGGTCCTCTCTCCCGTCAAGTACGGGAGGAAGGTCACGCCGTCCGCTCCGGCCTCGACCTCGGCTGCGCTGGCTGTGAGCGCTTCGTAGTCGGCACCTGGTGTGAACGCGTCCCGGAACCACCGGAGGCTGCCACCTGCGGAGAGCATGACGCCCATGAGGTGCCATCGACCGGGGACCGCATGAGGGAATGCGTGGAGGCGTCCGGCCGGCTCGTAGCGTGGCTCGTCGGTTGACACGAAGACGACTCCGGACGTGCCCAGTGAGAGCGACACGATTCCTTCGGAGACCGCACCGGTTCCGACGGCGCCTGCTGCCTGGTCGCCGCCTCCGGCCACCACAGGCGTGCCCATGGCCAGTCCGGTGGCGGCAGCCGCTTCAGCGGTGATCATCCCCGTCACCTCGGGGCCCTCGAAGGTGGCGGGAAGCAGCCGCGGGTCTATCTCCAACGCTTCAAGAACCTCTGGCGACCAGTCACGCGCCGCCAGGTCGAGGAGCACGGTGCCGCCGGCTCCGGCCTTGTCGGTGGCGTGCTCACCGGTGAGCCGCAGCCGGAGGTAGTCCTTGGGGAGCAGAGCATGCGCCGCTTTCTCATACAGCTCAGGTTCGTTGTTGCGGACCCACAGCATCTTGGGTGCGGTGAACCCCGTAAGCGCGTCGTTGCCGGTGATGGCGATCAGCCGTTCCAGGCCGATCCGCCGGCGGATCTCATCGCACTCGGCGCCAGTTCGCTGGTCGTTCCACAGGATCGCCGGCCGAAGAACCTGGTCCTCGGAATCGAGCAGCACCAAGCCGTGCATCTGGCCGGTTAGCCCAACGGCCCGAACATCTGCTCCGGCAGCGTCTGCGCTGGCAAGGACAGCTTGGATCGCCTCCTTGGCTGCCTGCCACCACGATGCGGGTTCCTGTTCGCTCCACATGGGCTGGGGTGTTTGGAAGTCGTATTCGGAGACGCCAACCGCCGCTACCGATCCATCCTCGGCGACCAGCACTGCCTTGGTGGCCGTGGTCGACACATCGATGCCCATCACATAGTTCATGTCGACGTCACCAGGGCGGACCCTTTCATGTTGATGTAGCTATTCAAGCGTATGAGGCCGACGACGGGGGCGGCATCCCGCTCTCCGATTAGCCTCGAAGGGCGGCGCCGCTAACCCAGGAGTAGAGACCAATGCCTGAGCCCTTTTTTGCTGAGATAACGGATCCCATCCACTTCGGCGGACAGGACGGCACCGACCCGCTGTCCTTCCGCTGGTACGACGCAGATCGAGTCGTTGCCGGCCGCTCGATGGCGGAGCACCTGCGTTTCGCCGTTTCGTACTGGCACAGCTTCAACTGGGACGGCTTCGACATCTTCGGATCCGGGACGCTCGACAGACCGTGGCTGACGGGGGCCGACGAGCCGATCGACGCGGCCAAGGCCAAGATGGCTGCCGCATTCGAGTTCTTCGAGAAGCTGGGGATCCCGTTCTTCTGCTTCCACGACCGCGACATCGCGCCGGAAGGAGACAGCCTGAAGGAATCGTTCGCAGCGCTCGACACCATGGTCGCCGAGGCAGAAGCGCACATGGCGCGCACCGGCACCAAGCTGTTGTGGGGCACCGCCAACCTGTTCACCGCTCCGCGCTACCAGGCGGGTGCCGCCACCAACCCGGATCCCGAGGTCTTCGCCTATGCCGCGGCGCAGGTGGCTCACTGCCTTGAAGCCACGCAGCGCCTTGGTGGGGCCAACTACCTCCTGTGGGGCGGACGCGAGGGCTACGAGACCTTGCTCAACACCGACATGAGCCGCGAACTCGATCAGCTGGGGCGGTTCCTCACCATGGTCGTCGAGCACAAGTACAAGATCGGATTCGAGGGAGGCATCCTGTTGGAGCCCAAGCCGTTCGAGCCGACCAAGCACCAGTACGACTTCGATGTGGCTGCCGTGCACGCGTTCCTCCAGAAGTACGACCTGGTCGGCGAAGTCAACGTCAACATCGAGGTGAACCATGCGACGCTGTCTGGCCACGATTTCGCTCACGAGATCGCTGCCGCGGTCGCTGCCGGGATATTCGGCAGCATCGACGCCAATGCTGGAGACGATCGGTTGGGCTGGGATCTCGACCGGTTCCCGGTGTCTGTGGAGCAGATGAGTCTCGGGATGTACGAGATCCTGAGGGGAGGCGGGTTCACCACCGGAGGCCTCAACTTCGATGCCAAGCTGCGCCGGCAGTCCAGCGACCGTGCAGATCTTTTCCATGGCCACATCGGTGGAATGGACACGATGGCTCACGCGCTCATCGTGGCGGCTGCGATGATGGAAGACGGAGCGCTCGAAAGCGTGCGGTCGGAGCGCTACGCCGGCTGGGATGGGGAGCTGGGTCGTCGCATCACTGAGAGCAAGGAGACCCTTGCAACGATGCATGAGCGCGGCAAGGGGATCGGTGAGCCGATCAGGAGATCAGGAGGGCAGGAGGCGTTGGAGAACGTCGTCGCCCGCTACATCGACCAAGCGCGGTGATCTCGACGGACTAGCCGTCGAGATCGATCAACGCGGAGGTCCAGGCGCCATTGGCGGCGCTCGACTCCATAGCAGCCTCGGTGAACTTGACTCCCATGACGCCATCCACGGCATTCGGGAAGTGCAGGGTTATCGGATCGGGCTCAACGCCGGCGCGCCGTGAAGCGATGGCCTCGGCGGCATCGGAGTACGTAGTGGCGAATCCCTCGTGGAAGCCCTCGGGGTGTCCGGCGACGATGCGGGAGGCTCTCTCTGCCAGCGGCAGGGTCCCGGGACCGTTAGGGGTTCGTAGCTCGATCGGTCCTCGTAGCGGCTTGAAGTGCAGCTGCTGCGGCACTTCCTGCAGCCATTCGACACTGCCCTTGGTGCCAGACACCCGGATCCATAGCGAGTTCTCGACTCCTGCTGCTGCCTGGGTCACCCAGAAGCTCCCACGGGCGCCGTTGCTGAGTCGCAGCATCGCTCCGGCGTAGTCGTCCACGAGGCGGTTGGGAACGATGTGGCCGACCTCGGCGGCTACTTCTGCCACCTCGAGTCCGGTGATGAAGCGCAGCAGGTTGTGAGCGTGACTGCCGATGTCGCCCATCACCAGCGAGGGACCGCCCCGCACCGGGTCGTAACGCCACGGGACCTCACCGGCAGGGTCGGGATCGTTCTCGTCGGCCTTGCCGCTCTGCACGTACTCCACCTGAACAAGACGGATTTCGCCCAGCTGGCCATCGGCAACCATGGCGCGAGCCTGGCGCACCAACGGGTAGCCCGTGTAGTTGTGGGTGAGGCAGTAGACGAGGCCGGTGGACCTCACGGTGGCGAGTACATCGAGAGCGTCGTCCAGGGTGTTCGTCATCGGCTTGTCCGAGATGACATCGAAGCCTCGCTGCAGGGCGCCGGTGGCGTACTTGTGGTGAGTGTCGTTGGGAGTCATGACGGCTATGACGTCGGCTCCGTCGTCGCGGGCGGCCTCGGCGTCCAACAGCTCGGTGCCGCTGGCATAAGCGCGATCCGGGGCCAAGCCGATGGCGGCGCCGGCCGTCCTTGAGCGTTCGGGGTCTGAGGACAACGAGCCTGCAACCAGCTCGTAGCGATCGTCGATACGCGCCGCCGTGCGATGCATGGACCCGATGAAGCTCCCGGGTCCTCCACCGATCACTGCGAGACGCAGGCGGCGACCCAGGATCCCTATTACGGCGTTGGTGTCGTCCATGCTCTCCTCCTGAGGGTGTCCTGCGTGACCGGGCGGTCGATTAGATTTCCCTGGGCGCCAACCCTACCTAGGGTCTTAGGTGAACAAACTGGAGGTCCATGAAGAACATAAAAGCCCTATCACACGCCGACGCCTGGGACATCGTCGATTCGGTTCGAGCTGCGCTCGAGGAAGACGGTCGAGGTGCGGCGGTGGCGGTATGCGATGCTCATGGGGAACTAGTCGCTCTCCTGCGCACCGACGGCTGCCCGCTCCCCTCCATTGACAACGCCATCAACAAGGCGTACACCGCCTCGCGCCAACGCATGGAGTCGAGCGAGGTCGGGGAGGAATCGCGTCAAGGGAATTTCGCCATGACCAATTTTGGCGACCTGCGCTACACCAGCTGGGGCGGTGGTGTGCCGATCGTGACCGATGGCGAAGTTGTCGGTGCAGTCGGTGTGAGTGGCCTACCGGAGGCGGACGACATAGTGGTCGCCCGCGCCGGCGCGGCTCTCATCAGCTAATTCGTGCCGACGATCGTTCAGGAAGCTGGTCCGGCCCGCCTAGCTATCGATCTCGACCAGGGCGCTCGACTCGCCTCGCTTGAGGTCTTCGGGCATGAGCTGTTGGTCACAGGCGATGTGGAGACGACCGGCTGGGGGAGCTACCCCATGGCGCCGTTCGCAGGCAGAGTGCGCCGGGGGCGATTCGACTTCGATGGCACCAGCCACACGATGCCGATCAACTTCGATCCTCATGCCATCCACGGCACCGCATTCGACAAACCATGGTCGATCGACGGTCCCGCCGAGTTCTCGACGGATCTCGGCCCAGACTGGCCGTACCCGGGGCATGTTCGCCAGAAGGTCGCCCTTGGCCCCGAAGAACTCGCACTGACGCTCGAGGTCCACAGCGATGGTGGTCGCATGCCGGCATCGTGTGGCTGGCACCCCTGGTTTCGCCGCCAGCTCGACACAGGCGAGCCGGTTTTGCTCGAATTCGAGGCGGAGTTCATGGAGCAGTGTGATCTCGACGGCATTCCGTCTGGCGAACGGGTCGTCCCGCCGCCGGGACCATGGGACGATTGTTTCGGCGGAATCAGAAGGTGGCCTGTGCTCACCTGGCCCGGCGCCCTTGAGCTGCGGATCGAATCGAGCTGTCAGTTCCTCGTCGTCTACAACGAGCGCCAGAACGCAGTCTGCGTCGAGCCGCAGACGGCGCCTCCGGACGCGCTCAACCACGATCCGTTCGTTGTTGAGCCGGGCCGGCCCTTGGTGGCTACGACGATCTGGAGCTGGCGGTTAGCTTGAGGCCATGCCGAGAGGAGCAAGATGAGCGACAAAGTGCGATGGGGTGTGTTGAGCACGGCTGATATCGGCATGGGTCAGGTAACCCCGGCCATCCAGCTCGCGGGCAACTCGGAAGTGGTAGCCATCGCCTCGCGCGACAGCGTCAAAGCGGCCGCCGCCGCGGAGCAATTGGGGATTCCGGCTTCACATGGCTCATACGAAGAGTTGCTTGCCTCTCCAGACGTTGACGCCGTCTACATACCGCTGCCGAACGATCTGCACGCCGAGTGGACCATCAAGGCGGCAGCCGCCGGCAAGCACATCCTGTGCGAGAAGCCCCTCGCCATCTCGGCGGCACAGGCCGAAGAGATGGCCGCCGCCGCTACCGAAGCGGGCGTCAAGTTCGCCGAGGCCTTCATGTACCGACACCATCCCACCTGGGTGGAAGCAGTTCGCCTGGTGCGAAGCGGCGCTATCGGAGAACTGCAGGCCGTCCAGAGCTGGTTCAGCTACTTCAACGACGATCCGTCGAACATCCGCAATCGGGCCGAGAACCATGGCGGTGCGCTGATGGACGTCGGTTGCTACAACATCAACCTCTCCAGGATGCTCTTCGCAGCTGAGCCGGTAAGGATCGAGGGCGCGGTGCGGAGAGACCCGGTGATGGGCGTCGACATCGTCACCTCGGGTCTCCTCGAGTTCGAGGGTGGAGGCCAGGCGGTGTTCAGCTGCTCGACGAGAGCCGAGGACGATCAGCGGGTGCACATCGTTGGGAGCGAGGGCCGCGTAGAGATCGAGATACCGTTCAACATTCCTCCTGAGGGCGAGACACGCATCTTCGTTACGTCCGGCGGAAACCCTCCCACAGCTCCGGCGACCGAGACCATCGCGTTCCCCTCGGCGAACCAGTACACCATCCAGGCCGAGCTGTTCGCCAATGCGGTCCTCAACGACGAGGACGTGGTCGTCGGCATCTCCGATGCCATCGGCAATATGAGGGTCATCGACGCGATCCTGGGAAATTAGCTGCCTATTCGGTTGGCCTGATCCCGCCAGAACGCGAAAAGTGCCTGGCTGGGGTTGCCTAACGGCTCCCGCTAGGCCAGCATGCAGGGTCACGACCTCATCAGATGCGCTGGCGCTCGTCGGCACAGAGGCTCGTTTCATGCAAACAACAGGAGGAAATCCGTGAAAAAACGGTTCAGCGTTCTTGCGCTGCTCTTGGCCATGGCCCTTGTAGCTGCCGCTTGTGGCGACAGCTCTGAGGACACAACGGCCGGGACCAGCGGAGACACATCACCCGCCGCCACCGACGGCGGCGCCGAAGGCAGCATTTGGGTGCTGCTCCCCGACTCTGCTTCATCCGATCGCTGGGAGTTCGACGACCGTCGCTTCTTCGGCGAGTCGTTCACAGCAGCCGGTGTTGACTTCAACATCGTGAATGCCGAGGGCGATGCCCAGGTCCAGATCACCCAGGCCGAGCAGGCGCTGGCGTCTGGTGCCAAGGTGCTCGTCGTGGTCAGCCTCGACAGTGGTTCGAGTTCAACCATCATCAGTCTTGCTCACGAGAGCGGTGCGCTGGTCGTCGACTATGACCGTCTCACCACCGAGGGCGACGGAGCCGACGTCTACGTCAGCTTCGAAGGCAAGAACGTCGGACTGGCCCAGGGCGCGGCCCTCGTGGCAGCATGCGCGGACGGTTCCAACGTTGCCGTTCTGAACGGTGGCGAAGAGGACAACAACTCGCACCTGTTCAAGTCCGGATACGACGAGGTCATCAACCCCAAGTTCGAGGACGGCTCCTGGACAGAGGTTGACGACCAGTTCGTTCCCGGTTGGGACAACCAGGCAGCATTGACGCTCTTCGAGCAGATGCTGACGGCCAACAACAACGACATCGACTGCGCTATCGCTGCCAATGACGGCATCGCCGGTGCTGTCAGCTCGGCCATGAAGAGCGCCGGCCTCGATCCCATTCCCGTTACGGGTCAGGACGCAACTGCGGCCGGGATCCAGCGGGTCCTTTCGGGCGACCAGCTGATGTCCGTCTACAAGCCGATTCAGGACGAGGCGGAGTCGGCGGCTCAGGCTGCCATCCTCCTGTTCAACGGCGGCGACATCACGACGCTGACCGGTGGCAACACCATCAACAATGGTCAGTCCGATGTGCCCTTCGTTGGCCTTGATGTCCAGACCGTGACAGTCGACAACATCGCTTCGACGGTGATCGCCGATGGCTTCCGCACCGCGGAGGAGATCTGCGAAGGTGACTTCGCGCAGTACTGCGCCGGCGCCGGAATCTCCTAACGAGCTAACAACTAAGACGCCATAGGCGTCGATGTGCGAACGGGGACGCTACGTACTAGCGTCCCCGTTCCGCGTGCAAGGGAGTTCTGCAGTGCCCGACGTTGGCGAACCGATCCTTCAGTTGAAGGGCGTTTCCAAGCACTTCGGCGCGGTCAAGGCTCTCGAGAAGGTGGACTTCGAGGTGCGGCTTGGCGAGGTCATGGCCCTTGTCGGCGACAATGGTGCGGGGAAATCTACGTTGGTCAAGGGAATCGCTGGCATCTACCGCTACGACGAAGGTGAGGTCTTCTTCGAGGGCAAGCCGGTGAAGATCCACGGTCCGTCCGATACTGCTGACCTCGGTATCGAGATCGTGTATCAGGACCTTTCGCTCGCAGACAACCTCGATGTTGTGGCCAACATGTTCTTGGGACGTGAGGAGATCAAGACGCCGTACCGGCTCAATGAGGCCTCGATGGAGAAGTCGAGCAGGGCGACCCTCGATTCGCTCTCGGTGACCACGCTCGCCTCGGTGCGCCAGACGGTCGCCGGGTTGTCCGGCGGCCAGCGCCAGGCCGTGGCAGTTGCCAAAGCCGTCATGTGGAACTCCAAGGTCGTGATCCTTGACGAGCCCACCGCTGCCCTGGGGGTGGCGCAAACCCGCCAGGTTCTCGACCTGGTAGGCCGTTTGGCCGATCGCGGCCTTGCCGTCGTCATCATCTCCCACAACCTGCACGACATCTTCGAGGTGGCTCACCGGATCACTGTGTTGCGACTCGGGCAGCGTGTGGCCCTCTACAAGACGCAAGACACCAACCAACAGGAGGTCGTCGAGGCCATCACAGCTGGAACCGTTGAGTCGGTGCCGGGGATGGCCACGTGAGCGCCTCCCCAACTCTCGAGAACGGATCGGTGGCAGAGGCCACCAACCCGAGCGTGCGGGAGTACGTCCAGGGCTATTGGACACGAGTCAAGGCGGGCGATCTGGGGTCGCTCCCCATCATCTTCGGACTCATCGCCATTGGCATCATCTTCCAGACCCAGAGCGACGTCTTCCTCTCGGCTCCGAACTTCGTCAACCTCATCCGCCAGGCAGCGGGGCTCATGCTCATTGCCATGGGTGTGGTGTTCGTGCTACTGATCGGCGAGATCGATCTGTCTGTCGGCTACGTGAGCGCGGTGGTCGGCGTATCGATGACGCTGCTGCTTCGAGAATCAGGAGTCAACTGGGATTGGTGGTTCGTCATCCCGGTGGTACTGGCGATCGGCGCTTCGATCGGCTTATTCCACGGCTTCATCATCACCAAGGCTCGGGTCCCCTCGTTCGTGGTGACGCTCGCCGGGTTCCTTGGTTGGAGCGGCGTTGTCCTCATCCTGGCGACCGAATTCACCGACAGCGGCACGATCCTCATCCAGGACGACTTCGTGATCGGTATCGCCAACGCCTTCTTCAGCGACTTCTGGGGCTGGGCGCTGGCGGCCGCGGCTGTTGGCGGATACGCATTCCTGCAGTTGTCCCAACGAAGAGCTCGGTCGGTCGCTGGGCTCCCAGTGCGGCCGCTCCTCGTGGTAGCGGCCCAGGTGTTTGGCCTTGGCGTGGTGTCCGCGATCGCGGTTTCGGTTGCCAACAGCGACCGGGGCGTTCCCATGGTTGCCCTGTTGTTCATCTTCTTCCTTGTCTTCTGGTCGTTCATCGCAGCCCGTACCCGGTTCGGTCGCCATGTCTACGCGGTAGGGGGCAACCCGGAGGCGGCGCGACGCGCCGGGATCAATGTCGATCGAATCCGCATCATCGTCTTCATGATCGCCAGCTTCATGGCAGGCGTTGGTGGCATCGTGCTGGCGTCGCGGCTGCGGTCGGTTGACCCGGCGGCGGGTGGTGGCAACCTGCTACTGAACGCCATCGCGGCGGCGGTCATCGGTGGAACGAGCCTCTTCGGTGGCCACGGGAAAGTGATCAGCGCATTGCTGGGCGCCCTGGTCATCGCCAGTCTCGACAATGGTCTTGGCCTCATCCCCAATCTGCCGTCGGGCGTCAAGTTCGTGGTGACCGCGCTGGTGTTGCTCGCAGCCGTCCTGGTGGACTCCTTCACCCGGCGTCGGCAGCAGGCCTCCGGTATCGCCTAGCCGCCAGGCGTCTCGATCGCCACGATCCGGTTGACTCCTGGATCGTCAACCCTCACCTCTGTGTGGTCCGGCCACCGGACCCGCAACTGTGTCACGGTGCCAGTGTCTCCGAGCCCGAAGTGACACCTCGGGTCCTCCGATGACAGCCAGCTGGTTCCTGCTCTGATCTCGCACCGCGACTCCTGTCCATTGGCCAGCGTCGCGATAACCACCGCCCCTGGATAGAAGCCTTCGATCTCGACCGTCAGCCACCGAGCCCCGGCGACGACGTTCTCGAGCAATACCAGTGCATCGGAGATCGAGTTCACCGCGACGTCAACATCTCCATCGTTGTCATAGTCGGCGACCGCCAGACCTCGGCCGTGAAGTGGGCCGATGTCACGGAGACCTGCCAAGGCCGCTATGTCGATCATGCCAGCCCCGCTGTTGTCGAAGAGGGCGAGCTGTTGGCGGTCATCGTTGTTCCGCAGCGGGACGAAGCCGTTGGCGATCATGAGGTCATTGTCGCCGTCGAGATCGAAGTCGGCCCACGACACGCCCCATCCGGTCGCCCCAAAACCGAAATCGGGTATGCCGAGACCGCTCTGGTCGGCGGCGAAACCGAGCTGCGATTGGTTGCTGTAGACGGAGTGCAGTTGGTCGCCGAGGTTGGTGACGATCAGGTCGTAGGTCCCGTCGTTGTTGTAGTCCTCGGCGGCGACCCCCATGCCGCTGTTGTAGTCGCCCACCCCCGCCGCATCGGTGACATCGATGAAGCGCATGCCGATGCCAGCGGCGTCATCATCCATGGGGTCGTTGCGGTAGAGCCGGTTGGAGTTGGTGTCATTGGCGACGAAGAGGTCGAGGTCACCGTCGTTGTCGAGATCGCTGAGGACGGCGCCAAGCCCGTACTCGTTGCCTTCGCTCTCCAGACCGACTCTTTCCCCGACCTCATCGAACGCCGCGTGCCCGTCGGCTCCGGAGCCGGTGTTGAGATAGAGCAGATCACGTACGGCGGCCATCGAAGAGGGGAATGCTGACCCGCCCTCGGGGTTCGGGGTGTTGGGGTCGACGTATCCGGCCACGAAGAGATCCGGCCTGCCATCGCCGTTGACATCACCGATGGCCGCTCCCGTGTGCCAGCCGTAGACGTCGGTGCCTGCACTGGCGGTCCCGTCCGTGAAGGCTCCGTTCCCCTCGTTCCAGAGGAGGACGTCGCCGCGCGCCGTTGTCACGTAGATGTCCGTGTGCCCGTCGCTGTCGAGATCGCCGGCTACACAGCCGTTACCCCGCAGCTCCAGGTTGACGCCGGCTTCTTCGCTGACATCGGTGAATTCGCCACCGTCGTTGCGATACAGCTTGGCGGTGGGAAGGCCCCCCTCATCCTGCCACTGCCCCCACTCGGCCTCGGCATAGCTATTGACGACGAAGAGATCCAGCCAGCCGTCACCGTTGTAGTCGATCCAGCACAGGCCCCCTCCCATCATGGCCGCGGGGTCGGGTGACGTGTCCCAGTGGAAGGCACCGTGGACGAAGTCGATGCCGACGTCTGCGGCGACGTCGGTGAAGCCAAGGGCACCCGGCTCGCGGGTAGCGGCCCCGTCGCTAGAGCATGCGGCCAGCAACGCGACCGCAAAGGCCGTCAATAGTGCCCAACGCAAGAAGTGGGGCATCAGGGGCTGGCTAGTCGTCCTCGTGGATGCTGCGCATCGACCACAGGAGAGAGCGCATGTTCTTCGGCTGACGCAGCACACTGACGACGGCGTCGGCGACGTTCTCGGGCCGCAGCATCTCGTCAAGGCCGGGCATATCGGGCGTGCGGCCGGCACCCATCGCGAACTCGGTGGCAACCCCGCCGGGAGCGATCATGGACACACGGATGTTCTTACTCCTCAGCTCGCGGTCCAGTCCACCGGCCAATCCCACCTGAGCGAACTTGGTGGCGGCGTAGACGGCCTCATCACCCGCTCCGCGTAGGCCGGCGACAGAAGCGACGATGACGATGTCGCCGCTGCCTGCCTCCAGGAAGATGGGAACAGCGGCGCGGATGGGCCAGACGGTGCCTGCGATGTTGGTGTCCATCATCTCAGCCAGCTGCCCGTCAGTGAGATCCATGATCCCGCCGTAAGCGCCTATGCCGCTATTGGCTACGAGGCCGTCGAGCTGACCGAACTGTTCGATCGCGGTGGCGATGAGGCGGTCGCAATCGCCGGGATTACGAACGTCCATTTCTACAGCCGCGGCGTTGTCGCTGCCCAGTTCGTCGACCTGAGCGTTCAGTCGGTCAACGCGTCGGGCCCCCATCACCACCCTGGCACCCTCGGCAACCAGGGCTTGTGTCGCGGCGCGGCCGATGCCGGCGCTGGCTCCCGTGATGGCGTATACGGTTCCGCTGAGATCGCGATTGGTTGTCATGGCTTCAGGCTAGGGGAGGCACGCCTGTGGGTATCCGCGCCGCGACGTCAGACCTTCACCCTGTTCATCCTGGGGTCGTAGAGCGGTCTGATCGAAGCCATTGCCGGGTATCTCCTTCCGGCGATGTCGACTTCCCAGGCGGCGTCTTCGAGGTAGTTCTGGGTCACCGGTTCTCCTGCGTCGATCATCGCCAGTCCGACGGCGCCTCCGAGCGTGAAGCCGTAAGACGCCGCCCGGATGTAGCCGGCAGGCCTACCGTTGTGGCTCACGATCTCACCGTGGTGTAGCAGCGGTTCGGGGTCCTTCACGAGTATCTGGGCAAGTCGGTGGGTGGGCGGTCCGGCAGCCTGCTGCGCCAGCACCGCCTCACGACCGATGAACCGTTTGTCGAGGTCCACGGCGAATCCCAGGCCGACCTCCCAGACGGTGTCCGTGTTGTCCATGTCGTGCCCGTAGTCCCGATAGCCCTTCTCCATCCGCAGGCTGGCGAGGGCCTTGAGGCCGGCGTGTCGGAGATCGAATTCCATCCCGGCTTCGACGAGGCGGTCGTACACCGAGCGCGCCTGTTCTGCTGGGATGTACAGCTCGTAGCCCAGCTCACCGACGTAGGTGATGCGGATGCACAGCACGCTGGCCGAACCGATGTCGATGAGGCGGGCAGTGCGAAACTCGAAGGCGGAGAGGTCCTCTGGGGTGACGGTCTGCAGGAGTTGGCGAGAGAGCGGTCCCTGGATGTTGATCTGGGCATGGTCAGAGGTCACATCGGTCACCGCTACCGCCATGTCGGTCGTGATGTGACGGTGCATCCAGGTCTCAACATGGCGGTGGGCGGTATCCGTCGCCACCACCCAGAACCGCTCTTCGTCGAGCTTGGTGACGGTGAGGTCGGCCTCGAGGGTTCCGCCCTCGTTGAGCCACTGCGTGTAGGTGATGAGTCCGTTGTCACCGTCAACTCTTCCGGCGGATATCCAATCCAGCATCCGACCGGCGTCCCGCCCCTGCACCAGGAACTTCGACATGAAGGACATGTCCATGAGGATCACGCCGTTGCGAGCGGCCTCGTGTTCCTGCTGCCAATAAGGGAACCAGTTCTGGCGGCCCCACGACAAGCGGTCGATCGCGGGTTCGACGCCGCTGGGGGCGTACCAGTCGGGTGACTCCCAGCCGCTGACCTCGCGGAAGAAGGCACCGCGTGCCGCAAGGGGTTCGTGCAGAGGCGACAGCTTGGCGCCGCGCGCCGTCTCCATGGGCCGGCCGGGGTAGTGGGCCTGATACACCAAGCCGAGCGACTCGACGGTGCGGGCCCGGCGGTAGTCAGGTGCGGACTGATAGGCATGAAGCCGGTCGATGTTGAACTCTGTGACATCAACGTCTGGCCTGCCGTCGACGATCCACCGAGCGAGCACCCGGCCCAGCCCTCCTCCAGTCAGGATGCCGATCGAGTTCAGGCCAGCGGCTACGAAGTAGTTCTTGAGCTCGGGCGCTTCGCCCACCACCGGCTGTAGATCCGGCGTGAAGCTCTCCGGTCCACAGAAGAGCTTCTTGATGCCGGCATCTGCGGCGGCCGGAACCCGACCCAGTGCCTTCTCGACGTATGGCGCCATGCGATCCCAGTCCGGCGGCAATTCGAGGAAGCTGGCATCTTCGGGGATGCCCTCGACCTTCCACGGGGCGCATTCGGGCTCGAACAGGCCGATCAGCAAGCCGCCGCCCTCCTCGCGGTAGTAGCCATAGGAGGCGGGATCCTCGACGACGGGCCACGACCGCGAGACTCCATCCATCGGCTCGGTCAGGAGGTAGTAATGCTCTGCCGCCTGCAGCGGGATGTTGACACCTGCCGCGTCGCCGAGTTGGCGGGCCCACATGCCAGCGCAGTTGACGACGTACTCGGCCTCGATGTCGCCGGACACGGTACGAACGCCCTTCACCGCTCCGCTCTCGTGGATGAGCCCGGTGGCCGGAACGCCCTCGACGATGTTGACGCCTAGCCGGCGCGCCGCTTTGGCCAGCGACATGGTCACGTCGACGGGATTGGCTTTGCCGTCATCTTCCACCAGGAAGCCGGCGAGCACATCGTCGGTGCGTGCCATCGGGAAGCGCTCGGCCACCTCACCGGCCGAGATCTCGTGGACGTCGACCCCCATGTACCTGTTGAAGGCGGCAACGCGCCGGTACTCCTCGAGGCGGTCCGGCTCGGTGGCCAGCTCGATGAACCCGATCGGGCTGAATCCCGTTGCCAGGCCGGTCTCGGCTTCGAGCCTGCCGTAGAGGTCGCGGGTGTACAGGCGCATCTCGGTCGACGTTGCGGACATCGATCCGAACGTCACCACCAGCCCGGCGGCGTGCCACGTGCTGCCCGATGTCAGCCGGTCACGCTCGAGGACAGTGACGTCCGTCCAGCCCAGGTGGGCCAGGTGGTAGGCGACGCTGCACCCGATGATGCCCCCGCCAACGATGACGACGCGGGAGCGCTCGGGGATGTCTGATGAGGCCGGACGGTTCGTCATGTGGATTTGAGGGCCTCCCGACGGCGGCTGGCTAGGTCCAGTCGAGCAGCACCTTGCCGGCCTCGCCGGAGGCGGCAGCCTCGAACGCCTCCTGATGGTTGTCTGCGGGGAACTCGTGTGTGATGACCGGACGGATATCGAGTCCGGTCTGCAACATCGCGATCATCTTGTACCAGGTCTCGAACAGCTTGCGCCCGTAGATGCCCTTCAGCGTCAGGCCCTTGAAGACGATCTCGTTCCAGTCGATCGGATTGCGTTCCTGGCTCGGAATGCCCAGCAAGGCGACGTTGCCCCCGCTGTTCATCCCGTCCAGCATCTGCTGCAGGGCCGCAGCTACCCCCGACATTTCGAGGCCGACATCGAATCCTTCCGTCATGCCCAGGTCGGCCATCACCCCGCCGAGGTCGGCCGAGGTGGCGTCGACGGCACGATCCGCGCCCATCTTGGCAACGATGCCCAACCGGTATGGGTTGACGTCGGTGGCAACCACGTAACGGGCGCCGACGTGGCGGGCGATGGCGACGACCATCATGCCGATGGGTCCTGAACCTGTTACGAGGACGTCCTCGCCGATCAGGTCGTACTCGAGCGCGCTGTGGGTGGCGTTGCCGAGCGGGTCGAGCAGGCTGGCGACGGAATCATCGATGTCATCTGGAACCGGGTAGGCGTTGAAGGCAGGGATGGCGATGAACTCGGCAAATGCCCCCGGCCGGTCTACCCCCACACCGATCGTGTTGATGCAGAAATGCCGCCGGCCGGCGCGGCAGTTGCGACATACCCCGCAGGTGATGTGCCCTTCGCCCGCTACTCGTTGACCTACCTCGAGACGGTCGACCTCGGACCCGATCTCGACTACTCGGCCGACGAACTCGTGACCGATGGCCATCGGTACCGGAATCGTGTGTTGCGCCCAGGTGTCCCAGTTGACTATGTGGAGGTCGGTGCCGCAGATGGCGCTCTTAGTGACCTGGATGAGGACGTCGTTGTGCCCGACGACCGGCTTGTCGACATCCTCCATCCAGATGCCGGGCTCGGGCCTCGCCTTGACCAGTGCGCGCATCAGCCGACGACTCCGAGCTTGGTGCCGACCTTAGAGAAGGCCGCCATCGCTCGATCGAGGTGCTCCGTGGTGTGGGCGGCGGACATCTGGGTGCGGATGCGGGCTTGGCCTTCGGGCACGACGGGGAAGGAGAAGCCGACGACGTAGATGCCCTCGTCCAAGAGGCCGTCCGCTAGCTCGGTGGCGAGCCGGGCGTCGCCTAGCAGGACGGGGATGATCGGGTGTCCGGCACCCGCCAACGAGAAACCTGCGGACTCCATGCCGGACCGGAAGTAGGACGAGTTGTCGCGCAGCCGAACGCGTAGCTCATCGCTCTCGCGGAGCATCTTGAGCACTGTCAACGAGGTGGCGGCGATGACCGGCGCCAGCGAATTCGAGAAGAGATAGGGACGTGACCGCTGTCGCAGCCAGCCGATGATCTCGGAGCGCCCAGACGTGTAGCCGCCAGAGGCGCCGCCGAGGGCCTTACCCAGCGTGCCTGTGACCACATCGACGCGTTCCTGCACACCCCAGTGCTCCGGAGTCCCACCGCCGTGGTCGCCGACGAACCCAACGGCATGGGAGTCGTCGACCATCACCAAGGCGTCGTACTCATCAGCCAGTTCACAGATTCCGACGAGGTTGGCGATGATGCCATCCATCGAGAACACCCCGTCGGTAGCGATCATCCGGAAGCGAGCGTCCTTGGTGGCCTCCAGCTGGCGTCGCAGGTCGTTCATGTCGTTGTTGGCGTAGCGGAAACGCTTCGCCTTGCAGAGCCGAACCCCATCGATGATCGAGGCGTGGTTGAGGGCGTCTGAGATGATGGCGTCTTCGGGACCGAGGATGGTCTCGAAGAGGCCGGTGTTGGCGTCGAAACAAGACGAGTAGAGGATCGTGTCGTCGGTTGCGAGGAAGTCACTCAGCCGGCTCTCGAGCTCGAGGTGGACGTTCTGGGTGCCGCAGATGAAGCGGACCGACGACATCCCGTAGCCGTACTCGTGGACCGCTTCGTCTGCCGCCTCGACCAGAGAGGGATGGTTGGAAAGCCCGAGGTAGTTGTTGGCGCACAGGTTGACGACCTGGCGGCCGTCCTCCAGCGTGATGACGGCATCCTGAGGGGACGCGATGGTCCGTTCCTGCTTGAACAAGCCCGACTCCCGAAGCCCTTCCGTCTCCGTGGCCAGGTGTTCGAGGAAGCGGGTGTCCATGGGCCGAATCTACCGCCACCGGCGGCGGCTACTCGACAGCCCTGAGCACCTCCAGGAAGGCCTCGCCATATGACTCCAGCTTCTTGGGCCCCACCCCGTTGACATTGAGCAACTCGGCCTCTGTTGTTGGCCGGGCGGTCGCCATGGCCAAAAGGCTGGCGTCGCTGAACACGATGTAGGCGGGAACTCCCTTGTCGTCTGCCAGCTGGCGCCGCACCGCCTTGAGGTCCTCGAAAAGCGGCGAGCTGCGAACTACGCCGGCCATTCCGGGCGTCGTCGTCGTGAACGCGGCCTTGGGCTGGGCGGTTAGTCCTTCGAGGAGGTCGATCCCGGAACAGACATCGCATGAGCTGACGCAGCGGTCCAGCTCCTCGCCGAAGTACCCGGCGATCGTCTGATGGCGGCAAATGGAGCGATCTGCCCAGTTGTACATGGCGCGGATCTGGCGCCGTTGAGAGTCGCCGAATTCTCCCGGGCCCACCATGCGTTCGAGGTTCAAGACGTCTGCCCAGGAGTAGAACAGGATGCAGTCGCTGTCGACGCCATCTCTGCCGGCCCTGCCTATCTCCTGGTAGTAGCCCTCGATCGACTTGGGCATGTCGCGATGGATGACGTAGCGAACGTTGGACTTGTCTATACCCATCCCGAAGGCGACCGTCGCACAGACGACATCGATGTCGTCACGTATGAAGGCGTCCTGGGTGGTGGTGCGGTCGTCTGAGCTGAGACCGGCGTGGTAAGGCAGCGCCCTGATTCCGAGACGGTTGAGGTACTCGGCCGTCGACTCGGCAGACGCTCGCGACAGCGTGTACACGATCCCGCTCTGGCCCTTGCGGGCTAGGCAAAGCTTGCCGATCGACTCCCGCACCTTGATCTTCCGTCCGTCGTGGTCGCCCTTCTTGAAGAGATGGATCCTGAGGTTGGGCCGGAAGAACGATCCGCGAAAGGCAACGGCGTCCGACAGGCCGAGCTGACCCTCGATGTCGCGTGTCACCTCCGCTGTGGCCGTGGCGGTGAGAGCTAGCACCGGCACCCCGAAGCGCGACTTGAGCCCGGCGAGCTTGCGATAGGCAGGCCGGAAGTCGTGACCCCACTGCGAGATGCAGTGTGCCTCGTCCACCGCGATGAGGCTGAGGTCCATGTCGCCGAGAGCCGTTCCCACCGATGCCTCGAGTCCCTCGGGGGCGGCGTAGACCAGTTCGTAGTCGCCGGCCCGCATTCTGGCGACGCGCTCCGAACGCTCTCCGGCATCAAGGCTCGAGTTGAGGAAGGTGGCGCGCATCCCTATTTCGTCGAGGGCATCGACCTGGTCCTTCATGAGGGCGATGAGCGGCGATATGACCAACGAGGTCCCGCCGAGCACCCGTGCCGCCAGCTGATACGTCAGCGACTTGCCGGCGCCGGTCGGCATGATTCCGATGCAGTCCCGGCCCGAGATGGCCGCCTCGATGATCTCTCTCTGCCCTGGACGAAAGGACGAGTAGCCGAAGGTCTCACGAAGTACATCGTCTACCTCTCGGAGCTGTGCGGCGTTGACCGAGGCCGCATGGGTCTGGAGCGCGGCGACTACCTCGGGGGAGAACGACTCGGCTTCGTGGCGCCAGCGGTTGCGGAGGTGTGCCAACAGGTCGGCTGCTTCGGCGATCTCGCCCTTGTCGAGAAGAGAGCGCAGCTGTTCGATCTGGTCGGTGACGGCAGGCTCGGTCATGGCGGGCACAGTACGGCCGCGGGATGACCTGGTGCGTCAGTGGCGGAAGCGGTCGAGGCCGAGCTCGGCCCGCCACTCCTCAGTTCGCGCCAGGGCACCTGCGCTCACCGGCATGCCGCTGGCGTCGGCGACACGGTTCATCATCTCGAAGTTGCCGATGACAGCGGCGGCCGCCACCGTGCCGTCCCATCCCAGCTCGGCTGCCAGGCTGGCCCTCGCCTCCGCGAGACGATTACCGCCGAGCACCGCATCGACGAAAGCCAGCAGAGGCTTGCCTGCAGGAATCAGCGGATCGATCGCCGGATCGGTAATGGCTCTCGCATCGAGCGGTATTCGGGTGGCTTCGGCGCTCTCACGGAGCATCACGCTGTGCAACAGCACTCAGTAGAAGCACTCGTTGATCGCTGAGGTGCGCGCCGCTATCAGTTCCTTCTGCGCTCTTGGGATCACACCGGGCTGTACTGGATCATCCATTTCCTCGTAGGTCATGTAGAGGGGTCCGCTCATGACCTCTTGCGCTCTCATCTCGGCCGGAACGATGCTGAGGGCGTACACCACGCTGGGAGCCGTCATCGGAACCCAGCCGGCCCTCTTCTTCAAGGTGTCGTCGATTTCGCCGGTTGGCTGGCCCGGCAGCGGCTCAGGCAGCGCCATCAGCTCGAGGTCGAGAGCTCGATGTACGGTGTCGACCGCCGTCAGGCGAGCGACGACCCCGGCCACCTCGACGTATTGGGGATAGCCGATCTCGGCGGCGACTGCTTCGACCCACTCCTCGCGGATCGAGCCCGGTGCTCGTGAGACCTTTGCCGCGGCGCGTTGGACGGGTTCGACGGAGGTTGCTTCTCCGGAGTAGGCAGCGCGCGCGGTCGTCGCGACCTGGAGACGTTGTTCTGCGGTGAGCGTGGCGCCCGGAGCTGACAGCCGCTGCCACTCGCCGGCGAAGGCTTCTGTGAGCTGCTCGGGAAGCACCTGCTACTCCAGGACGCTGGGGTCGGCCGGAACGTCGACGGCGTGCCCTTGCAACACCGACAGCGGGACGATGTCGATCGCCCTTTCATGAGTCGACGCCAGTACGACCGGCGCCGCGACGCCATCGTGGTGGGCGCGCAACCAGTTGCCGGCGGTGACGCACCATCGGTCGCCGGCGACAAGACCAGGGAACCGGTGTTGCGGCATCGGCGTGCTGAGGTCGTTGCCGATCCCCCTTTGGTGTTCGAGGAACTCTCGAGTCACGACGGCGCACACCGTGTGGCTGCCGCGGTCCTGCGGTCCGGTGTTGCAGTCGCCGTCCCGATAGAAGCCGGTGACAGGGTCAATGCCGCAGGGCTCGAGTTCGGTTCCCAGGACGTTGCGTTCCACGCCGACAGTATGGCCTGACCCTCGTAAGCTCTTCCGCGTTCTAGGAAAGGCCCTTGTGGACATCGGCATTCTGTCGCGGCGCTCGTCCTTGTATTCGACCGCGCGGCTGCGCGACGCGGCTAAGGAGCGGGGGCACGACGTCAGGGTCGTCAACTTCCTGCGCTGTTACATGAACATCACGTCGGGCGAGCCTCACGTGGCCTACGTCGGCGAGTACCTGGACTTCGACGCCGTTATCCCGCGGGTCGGCGCCTCCTACACCTTCTACGGCACGGCCATCGTTAGGCAGTTCGAGCTCATGGGCGTCTTCTCGGCCAACGCCTCTGTCGCCATGGCGAGGGCGCGCGACAAGCTGTGGTCGACGCAATTGCTGGCGAAGGCCGGCGTTGGGATTCCGTCAACTGGCTTCGCCCACTCAGTTGCCGATATCGACGGACTCGTCAAGGCTGCCCCCGGCCCGCCTGTCGTCATCAAGCTCTTGGAAGGGGCGCAGGGTCTCGGCGTCGTCCTGGCGGAGACACGCAAGGCGGCGAGTTCTGTCATTGAGGCGTTGCGCCAGCTCGACGCCAACATCTTGGTGCAGGAGTTCATCGAAGAAGCAGACGGCGCCGATGTGCGCGCCTTCGTTGTCGGCGGCGAGGTTGTCGCCTCGATGCGCCGTCAGGGCCCCGAGGGCGAGTTTCGCTCCAACCTCCACCGGGGAGGTTTCGCTGAGGCCATCGAGCTCAGCGACGAGGAGCGCCAGGTCGCCATTACCGCGGCTGCGGCGATCGGCCTCAATGTTGCTGGAGTCGACATCCTGCAATCGGATCGGGGGCCGCTGGTGCTCGAGGTGAACGCTTCGCCGGGACTCGAGGGCATCGAAGGCGCCACCGGCATCGATGTCGCCGGAGCCATCATCGAGTTCGTCGAGTCAGGAGCCGCCGATGGCTAATACCAAGTCAGCCGCGACGATTACGGTCGGGGACACAGAGGTAATGCCGGGGCACCGCGCCCGCTTCGAGCTCAAGGTGGCCCGTCTGCCAACGGGGGGCTGGCTGTCGCTTCCGGTTGCAGTCGTTAACGGGAAGCGCCCAGGGCCGACTATTTGGCTGAGCGGTGCCGTCCACGGCGACGAGATCAACGGCGTTTCCATCGTCCGCAGGGTGATGTCTCGGATCTCTCCCGGTGATCTCGCTGGCACCGTCATCGCAGTGCCTATCGTCAACATCTTCGGATTCGTGAATGAGTCCCGATACCTGCCAGATCGTCGAGACCTCAACAGGTCGTTTCCCGGCAGCCGCCGCGGCTCCCTAGCGGCACAGCTCGCCAACCTCTTCATGAGAGAGGTCGTCGAACGCTGCGAGTTCGGAATCGATCTTCACACCGCATCCGGCCATCGAATCAATATCCCCCAGATCCGCGGCGACATGTCAGATCGCGGTACCGCCAGCCTCGGAAAGACCTTCGGCGCCCCATTCGTGCTCGACGCCAAGGTGCGGTCGGGCTCGCTACGCGAGGCCGCCATCAAGCGAGGCAAACGAGTGCTGGTGTATGAGTCGGGCCAGGTCCTCCGCTTCGATACCGACGCCTGCGATGTCGGAGAGGCCGGTGTGCTGCGCACCATGCAGAAGCTGAGGATGGGGGACTGGGGGGCGCCCAAGGCCGTTAACCCGGTGCGGACCATCCACAACTCAACATGGGTGAGGGGGCCCAAGAGCGGTATCGCCGACATCGGTGTCGAGCTCGGCCAGCCGGTGGCAGCCGGGGCGCCGCTGGCGACCATCTCCGATGCCTTCGGCTCCAAGCCAACCGTTGTCAAAGCCCCGTGGGCTGGCTGGGTGATCGCCATGACGCAGAACCCCCTGATCAGCCGCGGCGACTCGCTGGTGCACATCGCCGCCAAGAAGGGGGCGACCGTCCGTCGCCCCAGTTAGCCAACGCCTAGCGCCGACAACGCCGGCGCCGGTTGCGCGGAGCTAGGAACCGAGTTGGCGCAGCCTGATTGACCCCCCGGCAATTGGCGTATGAGGCGGCGTCGGCTCGACACCTGAGAGGTCGGGGCGCGCTGATGCCGCCGCTCCCGACGGTCTTCTGGGGAACTTCGACGGCATCCGGAGGCGTCTGAGCCGTAAGCAAGGAGACATATGCGCAAATCAGCTCTCATCATCGCCCTAGCCCTGGTAGCAGCAGCCTGCACGACTGGCGGTACCACCACCACGCTGTCGGGCGGCACGACACCCACCACCCGTGGCTCGATTCCTCACATCGAAAGGCCGTCGTTCGCGGCGCTGGCCGCGCTGTCAACCGTTGACTCCTGCGAGGAGCTCCTCGATCACTTCAAGGCCGAAGCCCTGCTGCGGGTTGGGCCGTGGGGGCTCGACGGGTACGACGGCTACGACGGCTACTACCCGTTCCCGGTGCTGCGAGATGGCGTCTTCTTCGAAGAGGACTCCGCTGCGGGCAGGCTCGTGACGCCCGCCACCGAGGCGCCGCAGGCCGGCGGTGAGTTCCGTACGTCCTCGCAGGTTGAGGGGATCGACTATTCAGGAACCAACGTTCAGGAGCGAGGCGTCGACGAGCCCGACATCGTCAAGACCGACGGTGAGCGCATCTTCGCCATCGTCAACAACGAAGAGATCTTCTACGAGCAGGGCTACTACGACGGGTACGGCTCGGGGGCGGTCCTCATCGCCATCGATATCACGGAAGACGGCCCGCAATTGGTCGGGCGTTTCAATCTCGGCAGGGGCTGGGGACACGAGATGTTCCTTGCCGGTGATCGCGTCTTCGTGATCTCCAACGGCTCACGCCCCAGCAGGACCGTCACTGCTGCCCCCAACGTGTGGGAAGGCGACTACTTCGTGCCGCAGGTCGGCGTGACGCTGATCTCGGAGATCGACGTCTCCGATCCGGACGCCATGGAAGTCGTTCGCGACCTCTACTTCGACGGCACCTACGTCACCAGCCGCCTCAGTGATGGAACGGTTCGCATCGTCGTCAGGACCCAGCCGACCGGTCTCGAGTTCGGCTACCCGAAGGGGAGCGGCCTCAGGGCGGAGCGCGTCGCCGAGGAAGCCAACCGTCGGGTAATCGAAGACAGCACCATCGAGAACTGGCTTCCCTACTTCGTGTTGGAAGACGCGGTGCAAGGTGAGACCGAAGGCACGCTGCTCGAGTGCGGCGATGTCTATCTCCCCGATGAGTCGGCCGGTCTCGGCTTGACCGCCGTGCTGACCCTCGACACCGAGGACGGCGTCCGGGTCGGTTCAGGCTCGGCTGCCATCTTCGCTCAGGGCGAGACGGTGTACGCCAGCTCAGACAACCTCTATGTCGCCACCAATCCCTGGGTGCAGCCGGCACTTCTCGAGAGCAACTGGGAGAGCGTTGCAGCCGACTTCGCTACCACCATCCACCGCTTCGACACCACCGACCCACAGCACATCAGTTACGAAGGCTCGGGTGCGGTCACCGGGTACCTCCTGAACCAGTTCGCACTTTCCGAGCATGAGGGCCATCTGCGAGTCGCTTCCACCGACGCCGCGGCTCGCTGGGGGTTCAGCTCCGAGCAGCACAGCCTCGTTTCCGTGATCAACATCGAGAGCATGGAGACGGTTGGCCAGGTAGGCGGTCTCGGGAAGGGTGAGCAGATCTACTCGGTGCGCTTCATCGGCGACGCCGGTTTCGTCGTCACCTTCCGACAGGTCGATCCGCTGTACGCCCTCGATCTCTCGAACCCGGAGAGCCCTGAGCTGCTCGGCAAGTTGAAGATCAACGGCTACTCGGCCTATCTGCACCCTGTTGGCGAGAATCGGCTTCTCGGCGTCGGCCAAGATGCCACTTCAGAGGGCCGCATCCTCGGCACCCAGGTATCCCTATTCGACATCTCCGACCTCGCCAACCCGTCGCTGATCGACAAGGTGACGCTCGGCGGTGACGGTGGGAACTCCGAGGTCGAGTACGACCACCGGGCATTCCTGTACTGGGCGCCGGCGGAGCTGGCGGTGATGCCAGTGCAGACCTGGACCTGGGACGGCCGCAGCGACTCCTACTTCAACGGTGCCATCGGCGTCCATGTACACGAGAATGAGGTCCACCTCCTCGACCGTATCTCGCACCAGTCGTCGCAGGACTACTGGGAGTACGGCAGCCAGATCCGTCGCTCGATGGTCATCGGAGACGAGCTCTACACCATTTCCGACGGCGGCATCAGGGTCTCGGACACCGACGACCTGCGTGAACTGGGCTGGGTGTCCTTCAGCGCCTAGCGATACTCGGGGTTGGGGAAGTCGAAGCGGCAGCCAGCGTCCCACTCAGAGCGCTGGTTGCCGTATGCGGGAATGCCGCCTGCGTCCTTGAGCAGCCTTGCCATGTGCAGCAGGTTCCAGGTCATGAAGGTGGTGTTGCGGTTGGTGAAGTCGTTCTCGGGACCGCCCGAGCCGGGATCCATGTAGGAGGGCCCCGGCCCTGCCTCGCCGATCCACCCGGCGTCGGCCTGCGGAGGAACGGTGTAGCCGAGGTGCTGTAGCGAGTACAGCATGTTCATGGCCGAGTGCTTTGCGCCATCTTCGTTTCCCGTTATCAGGCAGCCACCGACCTTGCCGTAGTAGGCGTATTGGCCATGTTCATTGAGCTGTGACGAGTTGCCATAGAGGCGTTCGATGAGCCTGGTGACAACTGATGACTTCTCACCAAGCCAGATCGGCGACCCCAAGACGAGGATGTCCGCCTCCTGCACCTTGGCATAGATACCAGGCCATTCATCCACATCCCATCCATGCTCCGTCATGTCGGGCCAGACTCCGGTTGCGATCTCGTGGTCGAGGGCTCGGATCAGCTCGGTCGAGACGCCGTTGGCCGCCATGATGGCCATCGAGATGTCCATCAGGCCCTGGGTGTGGGAGAGTTCGGGCGATTTCTTCAGGGTGCAGTTGATGAACAGCGCATTGAGGTCGGAGAAGTCATAGGGGCTGTCGTCGCACTGCTTCTGCTGGCGGTCGGTGAGGGTCACAGCTCTCCTTGCGAGGGGGCACTGAAGCTAGCGGCTGCCACCGCCTAGATTCATCTCGTGACCGATCTATTCGTCGTTGCCGGAGTTGTCCTCGGCTATTCGTTGATTTCTCGACGGCTCGAGTCGACGTTGGTGACCGCACCCATGGTGTTCGTCACCGCCGGCATACTTCTCGGTTCTTCCGGTCTCGATGTGTTCGAGCTCGGGCTGGACGAGGGCGCCGTGCGCCTCCTGGCCGAGGCAACGTTGGTGCTCCTGCTGTTCACCGATGCCATCCGCATAGATGTCATGCGCCTTGGCGACCAGATCGACCTGCCTGGGCGTTTGCTCGGCATCGGCCTTCCTTTGACGGTGCTGGCCGGCACAGGAGCCGCCCTGTTACTCCTCGATGGCTTTGGGTTGTGGGAGGCCGCGCTGGTGGCGGCCATCCTGGCGCCGACCGATGCTGCTCTCGGGCATGCTGTTGTCAGCAACCCGCGAGTGCCTGTGCGCATTCGCCAAGGCCTCAACGTCGAGAGCGGTCTCAACGACGGGTTGATGCTTCCCGTCATCACGCTCTTCTTGGCGCTTGCCGCTACCGGGACGGATCTGGAGACGCCCGCGTTCTGGGCAACCTTCGTTGCCAAGCAGGTGGGTTTCGGCATCGGCATCGGGGTCGTCGTCGGCGGAGGCGGTGGGTGGCTGCTCGATCGGTTCGCGACGCGGGGATGGGTTGACGGTGCTTTCCGCCAACTGGCGACGCTGGCCATCGGCGTCGGCGCATTCGCCGGTGCCGAAGCCGCCGGTGGCAACGGATTCGTGGCGGCGTTCGTTGCCGGCCTCGCTTTCGGCTTCGCGGCCCGCGAACACTGCGGTGGCGCCTATGACTTCGCCGAGGACGAGGGCCAGCTGTTGGCGCTTCTCACCTTCCTGTTCTTCGGAGCGGCGGTCGCCGGACCAGCCCTCGGCGAGCTGGACTGGCGGATCCTTGCGTATGCCGTGGTCAGCCTGACGATCGTGCGGATGGTCCCCGTGGCGCTGTCCCTGTTGGGGACCAAGTTCCACCGGCCAAGCGTTCTGTACCTCGGTTGGTTCGGACCAAGGGGCCTGGCGTCCATCCTCTTCGGTCTTTTCATTCTCGAGGAGGCAGACCTGCCGATGGCCGATGACATGTTCCTCGTGGTCACGGCAACGGTGCTGCTGAGCGTCTTCGTCCACGGCCTGTCTTCGGTGCCCATATCGAATCGCTTTGCCAGCTGGTTCGAAGCCCACGGTGCCGGGCATACACCCGAAGCCGAGCCGGTGGAGGAGATGCCGACTAGGTGAGGGCTAACTACGCTGGAGGAGTGCCCACTCTGCGTGTGGGAGGGAGGAACGCGTGACAAAACGGCGTCGTCTGGCGCTACTGGGAGGCCTGTGGATCGTCCTCGCAGTTGGCGGCGTCATATGGGCGTCATCGAGCATCGATTCCGACATCGAGGATGGCACTCGGGCGGCCCTCGCCGGCTCTGGAGTGGGCATTGAGGTCGACGGCCGCGATGTGACGCTCATCGGTGACCCCGATCCCACGATCGAGGCGTTGGCTCTGGGGGTCGACGGCGTTCGCACAGTGCGTTGGCAAGGCGAAGACGGCGATACTGCCGCTCCGACATCGATCCCATCGACCGAGCCAACCGGGACGGAGGCACCTGCCTCAACGACGCCCGCAACCACCGAAGCGCCTGCCGTTACGGCTCCCGCCGGCCAGGCCAGTTTCCGGGCCAGCCTGGTCAACGGACAGCTGACTCTTTCCGGCGCACTGCCCAGTGGTGAGGTGATGGCCGGCATCGCGCAGGCTGCCGATCTCGTGTACGCACCGCTGATATCGGATGAGCTGGTCGAGGATCCGGCCGCACCTGGCGGAGATTGGCTCGCTGGCCTGCCGCAAGCGGTTTCGCTGCTCCCCATCGCCGGCAACGCAGCCTTCGAGATCACCGGCGACATGATCGTGATCACCGGTTCGACCGGAAGCGACGAGAAGAGGGCGTTGCTCGAGGGGGCGTTGAGACGGTCGCTTGGTGAGACGCTCACATACGACAATCAGGTGACGGTCACGGGCAAGGCGCCACCGGCGTTCTTCGCCAACGCAGGTGGCGACGGAACCGTGGTGCTTGCGGGCGCCATGCCAGACCAAGCCGCCATAGACCTGATCGCCGCTGCGGCCGGACAAGCCTTCGGCCCGGAGAATGTTGACGTCCAGATGGCCATCGACGACAGCACCGAGGCCACCTTCTCGGTCTTTCGCATTCCTTTCATATTCGCCCCGCTGTCGTTGGTGCCGCAGTGGGAGATCAATATCGAGAACGATGTCATCAGCGGAGGACTCCGCGGCGGCGCCTCCTTCGATTTCGACAGCGCACGGTTGAGCCCGCAGCTTGAACAGCTCGCAACTATCGCCGCCGGCATCATCGCCCGTAACCCGACCGTTGCCGCCTCCATCGAGGGTTACACCGACTCCCGAGGCAGAGCCGCCTACAACCTGGATCTCAGCCAGCGCCGAGCGGACGCTGCCAGGGACTTCATCATCGCTTTGGGCATCGCACCGGACCGGCTGACTGCTCAAGGCTTTGGCGAGACCTCTCCTCTCGCCGACAACTCAACCGAGGTCGGACGCTCCCAGAACCGGCGCATCGAATTCTTGCTAGGACCAATCGAAGGAGGAGGCTGATGCGAGGAATCGGCTATCTGATCGTTGAGATCGTTCTGCTGCTGATCGCCTCAGGCGTCATCGGCTATCTGGTCGGTCGAGTTATTCACCGTCGGGCGGGCGGACGCTCGCTGCGAGGTAGCGCCCATCCCGGCGTGGCATCTCTGGAAGCGAAGTCCCGCGTGCTGGAGGGTCGGCTCGCTGAGACCCAAACGGAGGTCGAAGAGCTGAAGCGCCAGTTGACGCTGGAGCGCCTCCGCTCCCAGGGCGACGTCGGCTCCGCATAGGGTCGACAGGTAGTAAGGCGTCGGAGGAACTCTGAGGTATTCGCCAGCGTGCGCCTAGCCTCGCCATCAATCACAGCAAGGCTTCCGCTTTCGTGAATGTCATCTTCGCAACGACGGAGCTGCCGCCGCTTGAGGCTGGCGGCTCCGGCTACCTGATCGACAGGCTTCGCGGCTTGCTCGAGGCAGACGGCAACCGAGTTCGTGTGGTCGTTGCTGCCGACGGCCACATCGATGATCCCGATGTCCGCGTCATCGGAGCGTTCGCCGACCACGCGGCTCGGTCTCTGGCGGTGGCTGAGGCAGTGGCCGACCTCGTTGCGACCGAGTCTGCAGATCTTGTCGAGTTCCAAGATTTCTATGGGCTGGCCTTTGCCGCCCTCGCCGATAGGGGTCGCTACGGCCTGGTGAACACGACCGTTGCGGTCCGCTTCCACGGGCCAATGGGCTCGATTCTCGACGCCATAGGGCATCCGTCGACCGGGTTCGAAACGGTCCTCGAGATGGAGCGCCGAGCGTTCGACATGGCAGATGTCGTCCTGGTGCCGTCCCCCGCAATGGTCGACCACGTCGCCGCGTCCTTCGGCGTCGAGCGGGGGCGCCTGGTCGTCGCCGAGCCTGCCCGCACCGACGCCATCGAGCGTGTCGACTTCGCCCCCGGACCCCGACCGCAGCTCGTTGTCTACGGCAAGAGAGCAGAGGTGAAGGGAACCTTGCGTTTTGTCGATGCCATGATCCCGCTTCTGAAGTCGCGGCCAGATCTGGAGGTTCGTTTCATCGGATCAGACGATTGGAGCTGGGCCGAGAATCGGCCGGTCACCGACATCGTTGTAGACCGCATTCCGAGTGAGTTCTCAGACCGCGTCAGCTTCGAGCCGATGGCCCAGCCGGCCGAACTGGGCGCTCGGTTGGCCGGTGCCTGGCTGGTTGTGGTGCCGAGCCTGTTCGAGTCCTTCTGCCTGGCCGCTCACGAGGTTCGCGCCGCAGGGCTGCCACTTGTGATCTCGGATCTCGACGCGTTCCGCGACTACTTCGATGAGGGGGCGGTCCGCTACGACGGATCGGCGCTCGGAATGCAGGTGACCGTCGACGAATTGCTATCAGATCCGCAGCAGCTGGCGGCATTGGCAGCTGCCCCGCTCCCTGCATACCGAGACCCGCTCGACGCCTACCGATCGCAGTTGCCCGCCGTCCGACATCCGCAGAGCCAGTCGGGGCTGGCCACCGTGGCAACCCAAGCCGTTGCCGCCCTTTCCCAACGCCCTCCGTCCGCCGTGCACTCTGTACTGCGCCGAGCATTGCGCATCGTGCCCCGGCCGGTCGCAGGTTTGGCGATCCGCGTTCTCCCGCAGTCTGCAAAGGACCGCTTCCGAAGCGCCGCCAGCTGGCCGGAGGAGGAGGCCCGGAGGGCCCGCCTCAGTCGTCATGAAGGCATCCGCCGGCGGGGGGCGGCGTTACCGCCGGTCGGACAACCCGACGTCAGCGTCGTCATTCCTTGCTACGAGCAAGGCGAGTGGCTCACCGACGCCGTCGCCAGCGTGTTCGAACAGAACCATGACTCGTGGGAGATCATCGTCGTTGACGATGGCTCGAAGTCGACCGACACCATCAGCGCCATCGACGCCGTCGGCGAGTTGCCCCGCGTCACTGTTGTCCGTCAGGACAACCTTGGCCTGCCCGCGGCACGCAACGCCGGCATCGCTTCGGCCAGGGGCCGCTACGTGGTGCCCCTTGACGCCGATGACGAACTCGGACCCGGCTTTATGACCGAAATGGTGACGGCGCTTGATCGCAATCCGAGGGCGGCGTTCGCTCACTGCTGGGCTGAGATGTTCGGAGATGTGTCGGAGCTCTGGGTAACGCGACCCTTCAACCTCTATCAGATGCTCCTCTCCAACTCGGTTGTCGGCTGCGTCGCGCTGCGCCGCGAGGCCTGGGAGTCGGTTGGGGGCTACGACGAGACGATGGTCAATGGCAACGAAGACTGGGAGTTGTGGGTGAGGCTGTTGCTCGCCGGCTGGCTCCAGGTCGAGGTACGCCAGGTGCTCTTCCGCTACCGCCGGCTGGGAACGTCGATGTCAACGCGGACGGAGGCCCGATTCGAAGCAGGAAGAATGGAGATCGCGGCCCGTCATCGCCATGCCTACGGCGCGGACGCTCTCGTCACCATGAAGCGCGGTTGGTATCCAGTCGTCTCACTGATCGCAACGCCGACCATCTCGGGACTCGAGGGCCACGATCTCGATGACTGCGAGGTGATCGTTGTCGACGGCGAGCCGGACGAAGCGCTCCAGGAGTTGTGCCGCAGTCGCGGCTGGCCGTTGCGGGTGACGGCCGACACAGAAGAAGCGGTGGCGAAATCACGCGGGAAGTATGTGACAGACGCCATGGCGGTCGGCTGGGCGAAGGCCAACGGCCTTAGTCAGGCTGCCGCGGCGCTCGAGGACGAGTTGGCGGCCTTCGCGGTGACCGATGATTCAGGCACGGCGTTGTTGTGGCGTCGCTGGGCGCTGGTCGACAAGGACTCCCCACACTCGAAGACGATCACCAGGGGCGACCTCGGCGCCGCGATCGGTGAGACGTCCCTAGCCAGGGGCGCGTTCGTCGATCCGGCTTGGGAGCTACCGCCTATCGAGATGGCCCTGTCCGTCCATCGCCAATCGCCCGAGGTCGAAGGGTTCTCCGTCTTCTAGCTCTCTGGTCGCAACACGAAGGCTGCCCCGATCCCGGCCATGAATCCGAAGGCGTGGCCTTCCCACGAAATGCCCGGTCGGGGTATGAGCCCGACGATCAAGGCGCCGCCGTAGACCACGCCGACGACGAGGGCGATGACGATCGACCGGAGGCTCTTGGTGAAGTAGGCCTTAGCCAGGAGGTACCCGAGGTACCCAAAAACGACTCCGCTGACGCCGATGTGGATGCGGGAGCGAGCGAACACCCAAGTGAGAGCCCCACCGCCAAGAGCGACAATGGCGGTGACGGCCCCCCATCGCCGGATGCCATCTGTCATGACGAGCGCACCGAGCACCGCGAAAGGTGCTGAGTTGGAGGCGAGGTGACCGAACCCGCCGTGCAGAAGGGGAGCCCACAGGATGCCATCCAGGCCAGAGACTGTCCGCGGCAGGATGCCATGGCGGTCCAGCGCCTCGTCGAAGGCGATGGCGTCCACGATCTCAACTGACCACAGCAGCGCCAGCGCGCCTCCGATAGCGATCGCAGCAAGGCGTATTGGGGATTCGCGGTCCATGCGCCGAGGCTAGGTGCGTTGGCGGGGCTCCGTGCGTGGCGGCTAGGTTCCATGTACTATGTCGGTCCGAGGGCACATGGCGTGGAAACTTGAAGCCATCGGCTTTCCCCACACGGGAGAGCCAATGCGGTGGAGCGGAGATCTGAGCGCTCAGATTCTTCCCCACGGGGTCCTGGCGTGCCGTGCCGCGATCCTCAATCTCCTTGCAGATGGAGCCGCCTCCGGCGTTCGGCGCTGGTCGGCCGTTGGAGCAGTCACCCACCCCCCTACGCGCCGTAAGCCAATCACCGTTGCCTATGGCGAGGTGCTCGTGCCGAAGGCGGTGGCTCCCAAGCTGACGGAGGCCGCCTACGAGCGGCGGACGATCTTCGACCTACTGGTAGGGATGAAGGATCCCGGCGAGACGCTCGCCGAACTGGAGGCCATCGCCAACCACCGGACGCTTGGTAACGACCCCATCACCAACCTTTTGATTCATTCCGGCCAGCCATCCTCCGCTATCTACGAGGTGCTTGGCCGCATCGTCTAGGCCGCCGCCTTCAGTGACGCGGCCGGCTTGGGCGCACTACCAAGTTGTCGAGGAGCCGCCTCGAGACCGCAGTGATGTCGGCCACTGCGATGCCGAACACCTCTTCGTTGGCCTGAGATGGCTTGCGGTAGCCGCTTATCTTGCGTACGAACTGCAGCGCCGCAGCCTCGATGTCTTCGTCCGTGGCCGCCTGCTCGGCGTCGCGCAACGTCTTGATGCTTCTGCACATGGCACGAAGCTAGCCGAACCCAGCCGATTCCAACTTCGCGGTCAGGTCAGTGGCTGGTGGAAGCACGCCTCAGCATCCGCATCCAGAAGAACCCTGACTCCTTGTTCTCGGGCGTGAGCCGAGGGAGATGAGCCGAGCGGCGCACGTAGTGCGATGGCTCGTCAAGGTCATGGAGGCGATAGCGAGCGAGGCGTGCCGCGTCGGGTTCGGGCCGTTTCCAGAGGTCGTCCGCCCAGTCGCTGGCGACCTCTTCCTCTGTGGCGAGTGCGCTCATCATCTTCACCATACGCCACCCCTTGGCCGCGGCTAGGGATTTCCGACTCCATTTGTTTCCCATTCTCTGACAGCTCAGCGGTGCTCCCATTGGCGCGGTCCCGACTCGACCCCTAGGTTCGGGTTCATGGATCTAGAGGCCCTGCAGCGCCAAGCCAAGACAGTCATGGAGCCGACCGCCTATAGCTACTACTCAGGCGGAGCCGACGATGAACTGACATTGGCCGACAACGTGGCCGCGTGGCGGCGGCACAAGCTGCTGCCTCATGTGCTGCGGGATGTCTCCGTCGTAGATACCTCGACGGAGATCCTCGGTTTCTCGATGAGGGCTCCGGTCCTTGTCGCTCCAACCGGATATCACCGGCTTGGCGACCCCGACGGAGAGGCGGCGACTGCTCGTGGCTCGGCCGCCGCCGGTGCCGTGATGGTGGTGTCGACTCTGGGAACGATCCGGCTCGAGGATGTGGCCGCAGCTGCTCCTACTGCGCCCCGATGGTTCCAGGTCTACATCCATAAGGATCGGGAGCTGACCGAGGCCATCGTGATGCGCGCCGTCGCCGCTGGTTACGGGGCCCTCATGCTGACAGTCGACCTGGCCGTTCTCGGCAATAGGCGACGCGACGAGATCCACAGCTTCACCCTCCCCGAGGGGATGACGATGGCGAACTTCGAGGAGAAGGTGCCCGACGTTGAAGGGTCGGGGCTCGGCGCATTCGCGACGGCGGCCTTCGACCCCAATCTCACACCCGACGACATCCAGTGGCTGGCGTCCGTGAGTGGGCTTCCCGTTCTGGTGAAGGGGGTGCTGCGCGCCGACGACGCCCTGGTTGCGGTCGATGCCGGCGCAGCCGGAGTCGTCGTCTCCAACCATGGCGGTCGCCAACTCGACACGGCAGTGGCGACGGCCGACGCCCTCGGTGCCGTCGTCGAAGCGGTTGACGACCGAGCGGCGGTGCTCGTCGACGGGGGAGTTCGCACCGGCACCGACGTCGTCAAGGCGTTGGCGATGGGAGCTGATGCCGTTCTGCTGGGCCGTCCCGTGCTGTGGGGCCTGGCCACGGGGGGAGAGGCGGGGGTGGCTGCGGTTCTCGACGGCTTTACGTCAGAAACCGCTCGTGCCATGGCACTTTGTGGCGTGACGGCCGTCGATCAAATTGGCAGCGAGCTTCTCGCTTAGGTCAGCCGTTTGCTGGTCTCGCCTATGCCGTCGTGAGTGGTCGGGACGGCGAATCCGCTCCTGGCGAGAACGCCGGCGGCGCCCGGGTTCGATGCCAGGAACGTCGCCGTGAACTCTGAGATGCCGGCGGCGACCGCGGCCTTCTCCAAGAGAGCGACCAAACCAGAGGCAACGCCCAGCCTTCGATATGAGGGCTTGACAACGAAGGCCACCTCGGCGCTGGCAGCATCGGCTTCCCCTTCGTAGCGGGCGATGGCGACAGGCTCGACACCATCCCATGCGGTCAAGGCAAGGCGCCACACGTAATCGACTGTGACCAGGCGGGTGAGATGATGCTCGTCAAGCTGGGGGCGTGGGGTCAGGAAGCGCAGACGGAGCGTCTCGTCGTCTGCGTTCTCGAACTCGGCGCGCAGCAGGGCGGCGTCGCCTGGGATAACGGGTCGCACCGCGAGCCGACGGCCGTCGGCGAGCCCGATCGAACTCTCCAATTCGATCGGGTATCCGTGTGGGGTCTCTGCCGTCGCATCCAAGGTGCTTGCAATTGTAAGCACTGGTTGACAAGAAGAAACCGGGTGCCCTGTTGGGGCACCCGGTTCCGGGCTAGTCCTGGGAGGAGGGACCGCACTCAGAAAGCTATGCGGACCCTGTCAAGGAAAGGTGTCTCAGGTGTGAAACGATTGTGAAGACTACGCCAGCTCTTGGGTCACTCTGGCGGCGTGACCTTTTGCGCGAACGTTGTACCAGGCGTGCTCGATGGTGCCGTCGGCACCGATGGCGAATGTCGAGCGGATCATGCCTTCGTACTCGCGGCCGTAGTTCTTCTTTGTGCCCCAGGCGCCATACGCCTTGGCTATCGAATGGTCTTCATCGGAGAGCAACGGAAATGAAAGGTTGTGTTCTGATTTGAACTCGGCGAGGCGCTTCGGCTCGTCTGGACTGATGCCGACGATCTGGTAGCCGGCTGCAGATAGCGACTCGTGGTTATCGCGAAAGTCGCAGGACTCGGCGGTACAGCCCGGGGTGAAGGCCTTGGGGTAGAAGTACATGATGAGCTTGGAGCCGGCAAAGTCGCTGAGGGCGGTCATGGCACCAGTGTGGTCGGATGCCTTGAACGCAGGAGCCGGCTCTCCGGAACGAAGGTGTTTGGTTGTCATGAGGCGAACCCTATACCGATCTGGCACGCAGCTGACCGCAGGCGGCATCGATATCGCGCCCCCTCGTGTCTCGCACGGTCACGTTGGCTCCGTTCGAGCGAGCGGTTTCGACGAATCTGGCGACGGTCTCTCGCGAGGGGGCGGTGTGCTCTGTCAGGGGTGTCGGATTGAGGGCTATCACGTTGACGTGCGCCTTCATGCGGTGTGCTATCGCCGCCAACTTCACGGCTTGCTCATCAGAATCGTTGACGCCATTCATCAAGGTCCACTCGATCGAAACGCGCCTGCCCTTGGCCTCGAAGAACTCGACGCCGGCCAATATCACGGACTCGAGCGGGTAGCGGTCGTTGAGGGGGACCAACGACGAGCGGAGGACATCGTCCGCAGCGTGGAGGCTGATCGCGAGGTTGACCGGCCACGGCTCAGCTGCCAGGCGGCGGATCCCCGGAACGACACCAACGGTCGACACCGTTATCGACCGTGCTGATCTGCCCATGACTTCGATGAGCCGGCGCAGCGACTCGCGCAGGTGGGCGTAGTTGGCTAGTGGCTCGCCCATGCCCATGAACACGATGTTGCTGACGCGTTGCGGCGAGTCCGGCAACGACCGTGCCTTCAGTGACGCCTCGGCAAGTGCCACCTGGGCGGTTATCTCTCCTGCGTTCAGGTGGCGTTCGAAGCCGAACTGACCGGTGGCGCAGAAAGTGCACGCCATGGCGCATCCAGCCTGACTGGAGATGCACAGGGTCGTGCGCTCGTCATAACCCATGAGCACGGCTTCGATCGAGGCACCGTCGGGTGCCCGCAACAGCCACTTGCGTGTTGCGCCGCGGTCGCCCTCCTGTTCGATTTCGATGGCGAAAGGCCATAGCGGCTGGAGGCTCGACCGCAGCTCCTGGGAGAGGTTGGTCATCATGTCTGACGTCAGCACTGGATGTTGATAGAGCCACTCGGACAGTTGGCGGGCCCTAAAGCCTGGTTCGTCTGGGAGGAGTGAGGCCAGCTCCTCAGGCGCCACCAGATAGGGAGAGGTCACTGGTTAGGTCAGACGCAGTCGAGCCTGGTCCGCCCAACCCGCCACCTGATCTTCGCTGACGTCAACCGCCTCGGCAGTTGCCGCAACATCGGCGGCGATCAGTTCGGCAAAGGTCGTGATACCGGCGTCGGCGAGGCGCTTGGAGTAGGCGGGTCCGATGCCGTTGATCTCGGTGAGATCGTCGGCGAGCATGGCCCGCGTCGCCTTCACCGGTGCTGCCGTCTCGCCGTTGGGGCTGTCGGCTTTGAAGTGAGGGGGAGGGGTTGGGTCTTCGGGGATCCGGACCAGCTTGTCGCGCATCAGGTAGGCGACGGCGGCCACTCCTGTGACGAGTCCAACGAATCGAACGAGGCGTCTCATCCCAACACCCTACGACAACTCCAGTGGCCCCATGGCCCCCCAGCGTGGTTGGTGTCAATCGAGCGCTGTACCAGCCAGGCGGCGGCCGCGGAGTTGGCGGCCGGGTCGTAGGGCGCCCCGCTGGCGTAGGAGTCGAGGCCGGCCTCGCCTGCGACCCAATTCCATGTCGAGGCCATGAACTGGAAGAGGCCGGCGGCGCCGGAAGTCGGGTTGGTAACGCTGGCGTCGCCGTTGCTCTCGCAGCTGATGATGGCGAGCGCTTCCTCGACGCGAGCCCCTGAGAAGTAGCCGGAGACCAGCCCACGCCACTGCTCAACGGCCGGCGGCCAGGAGGTGGTTGGGGGTGCTGTGGCCGGCGGCACGGTCGTCGGCGGAACAGTTGTCGGCGGCACAGTTGTCGGAGGAACAGTTGCAGGAGGAACAGTTGTCGTCGCCGCCGCCGTCGTCGGAGGCGAAGTCGTTGTCGGGGGTTTCGTCGTGGTCGTCGTCGGTGGCGTCGTTGTAGTGGTGGTGGACGCCGCCGGTTCCAGCGCACTACGCCCCAGAGGTGCTCGCTGTGGTGGTAGCGGCGCCGGAGATGGCTCCGGTTCGGCCAGCGGCACGAGCGGAGCCGCGAACACCGCGGCGGCGGCGGAGGCGTCGATCCCCGGAAGGTCGACCCCAGTTGGAGCGACCGTGCCCCCCGACGAGAACGCGGCAAAGCCAACCATGGATAGAGACACGATGATTATTAGACCCGTGAGGGCTACGGATCTTGGCACTCCGCCTCCTGTGCGCGAGCCAGCGCGGTCGCAACAATGTGGGGTGCCTGGAGGCTAGGTGGCTGCCATCCCGGGCGCAACCCGCCGTAGGATTGGCCGTCGTGAAGACCGATTTCTACGTCGCGCCGGGCCCCGTCAAATACACCAAGGGAATGGGGGCACGGGCCGAGCGTCTCGGATACGACGGCCTGTTCACGGCGGATACTGCCCACGATCCCTTCCTCCCTCTGGTCACGGCAGCGGCCGAGACCGAGCGAATCCAGCTGGGGACGGCCATAGCGGTGGCTTTCGCCAGATCACCCATGACCGTCGCCTACACGGCGTGGGATCTTGCTGCGCTGAGCGAGGGTCGATTCCTACTCGGTCTCGGCACCCAAATCCGAGCCCACATCACGAGACGATTCAGCATGCCGTGGGGCAAGCCGGGCCCGCAGATGCGCGAGTACATCGCGGCGCTGCGCGCCATATGGGCGACCTTCCAGGACGGAGCCAAGCTCGACTTCGACGGCGATTACTACTCCTTTCGTCTCATGACTCCCTTCTTCGATCCTGGCCCCATCGCCCACCCCGACATCCCGATATACATCGCGGGCGTAGGGGAATACATGTCACGGCTTGCGGGCGAGGTGTGCCAGGGTTTCCACGCGCACCCCTTTCACACGGTGAAATATCTCGACGACGTGGTGCTACCGGCGATGTCCGCTGGTGCAGCCAAAGCCGGGCGCTCTCTCTCGGATGTTGACTTTGTGGTGACGACGTTCGTTATCACCGGCCACAACGAAGAGGAGATGGCGGCTGCCGTAGATGTCACCAGACAGCAGATCGCCTTCTACGCCTCGACACCCGCCTACGCAGGAGTTCTCGAGGCTCACGGTTGGGACTTCGGGCCAACCCTCAACATGATGTCGAAGCGGGGAGAGTGGGCCGGGATGCTCGAGCTGATCACGGACGAGGTGCTCGACGAGATCGCGATCACGGCGCCCGTCGGCGAGATCGGCGACAGGATCAGGGCCCGTTACGGCGATCGGGTGCAACGAGTCGGGCTCTACACCGTTGTGCCGCCGGCGCTTGACGACGATGGCTGGGAGGCCCTCGTCGCCGACATCCGCGGCTGATCAGTCCGCGACGACCGCCGCCGTAGAGACCCGTGGATCGGCGGCCCCGGTGCGTCTGTCGCTGGCATCGAGCTCGATCACGGAGACCGGTCCCCAGCCCTCCATCGGACCAGTAGTGACCTCGACGGAGTGACCGCGGTCTGCCAGTCCCTCGGGGAATCCGGGCTCGACGCGAACGGGCGGCGTGCCTGCCAGTTCGTCGAGCGTCCACCGTGGTGCGGCTTGGGCGGCGGCCGCATCGAGTCCCGCCACCATCCGCAGCGCCGCCATCTGCAGCAGCAGCTGTGGCTGCACATGCCCGCCGCGGGTTCCGAGCAAGGTGTCGAGCTGGCCGGACCGGGTCCACAGCGTTGGCGCCAGGGTGTGCAACGGGCGGTTGCCCGGAGCCAGCTCGTTGGCGTGACCGGCCCTCAGGTTGAAGCCGGCGCCGCGACTCTGCAGAAAGACACCGGTGCCCCCAGCAGATAGGCCGCTGCCGATGCCGGTGTAGTTGGACTGGATCAGTGAGACACCCAGCCCGCTGGCGTCAATGACACACAGGTAGGCGGTCCCAACCCTTGCTTCGGGAGTGTCCGGCCACTCCGCCCGTGTCGCCAGGCCGATGGAGTCGGCCCGCTCGTCGAGGCGCCGGCGGTCCAGTAGGTCGATGGGCGGCGCGGTGGTCGGGTCGGCTACGACGTCATTGCGCTCCCATGACACTGCGCGGTAGGCCTCGATGAGCCCGTGCTGAAACGCCGGGTCGGCATGGTCGCTCCCGACGTCGAGCCTCTCGAAGATCGCGGCGGCAGCGAGTGTCAGGTATCCCTGGCTGTTGGGGGGAACCGTCCAGGCCGTTCGGCCGAACACGTCGATGCCTATCGGATCTACCCAGTCGGACTGGACGCGGCCGTAGTCGGCAGGTGCTATCCGGCCCCCGGTGGCATCTGTGATCTCAGGTCCGACATGAGCGAAGAAGGATTCGCGTCCGCCCTCCGCGATCGTTCCTAGGGTCGCCTCGAGAAGGGGCCGGCTCAAGGTGTCGCCGGGAAGTGGGGGCGACCCGTTTGGGTAGAGCTCCGACGCTGACGGCGTCTTGGCAAGCCATTCCTGCGCCCGCCCCAGGGCAGCCGCCAACTCCGGCGAGGCCTCGAATCCGGCGCAGAGTTCGATCGCGGGGCGCAGCGCCTGGCTTAGCGGCACTGCCCCGAACCGCCCGGTAAGAGCCTCCCATCCGTCGACGCATCCCGGAACCGTTACTGCCCATGGGCCTCGAAAGGGAATGGCGTCGTGTCCCTGTGCCCGGAGTTCTTCTGCTGAGGCTCCGGAGCCGGCACGGCCAGAGGAGTTGAGGCAGGCTGGTGCTGCTTGCCCTGGCTGGTGGACCAGTGCGAAGAGGTCGCCGCCGGGCCCGCAGGTTTCCGGGAGGACCACGCCGAGCACTGCATTGGCGGCGATAGCTCCGTCGGCGGCGCTTCCTCCCTCCGCCATGACGGCTAGTGCCGCCTCGGCGGCGAGGTGGTGGGGAGCAGCGGCCATGCCGCCAAGGCCGGAGGCGACCTTCATCGAAGTAGCTGAGGTATCCGCCTGTTCAGCGCGTCGAGGACTGCACGCACGGCGGCATTGGCGCCTTCGCCCTTCGCCAGGGAGGTGCCGACATGGACTTCTTCCTTCTTGCCTTCTGCCGTTACGACGACGGCAACCATGACATCTCTCGGGCCGATGCTCTGGATGCCTATGGCGTCAAGAGCAAGCGGCGCGGTGCCGCCGAATACTTCCTCCATGGCCCGCAAGACGGCTTCTCCGACGAGCCTGAAGCGGGCCGATGCCACCATGGGGCCCGAAGTCTCGCCCCGGTACTCCTCGCCACGCCAGCCGAGAGTCACCGCAACAGTGACCCGTTCGCCCTCGGGCTGCTCGTCAATGTTCAGAATGCGAGGACGTTCTCCTTCGCCGGGGGCAACGGCCTCGCTGGCGATCTGGACCACCGAGATGACCCTGCGGTCGATGTTGGTGCCGTAGCGCGCCATGGCGAGTGACTGGATATCGCGAACGACCTGCTTCGGAGTCTTGTCCGGGGGCGACAGCGCATGGACCTCGGTGATGCCGTCGCTGCCCCCGACGATCCGCACCGCGTCCACAGATGGGAGACGACACAGCATCTCCTCAAGCTCCCGGTAGTCCATAGTGAGCGCAGAGTAGTCGTAGGGCGCCAGGTCGGAGGGGAACAACCACGATGCGTTGCAGAGCGCGAAAAACCATTTGCACCACCTAAGTTCCTTCTCTTACGCTGCATTCCTGCCGATGTCGGCACTGCCGGGGCCAGGATCCCGGGGCCAGATTCTCTGGCTTAACACGAGGTATGGGGCCAGCGTGGGCACCTCGATTGACAACCAAGAATTCGACGTGGCGCAAGCTACGTCGACGGGATGCCCGAGCAGCCCGACTGATAACCGAGCGAAGCGAATTCCGCACTGGCTGATCAGATGCCAGAGAGCGATAACGAAATCGTTGAGGAGGCCGCGTTGCTTACTCTTAAGCGTTTGGCTATTTCGGTCGGCAGCGTGCTAATCACCATGCTCGCCGGAGCTGCAAACTTCCGTATCGGATAACTGTAAAACCGGTTGCTTGGGCATTCCCACTTCTCATGAACTCATCGAGCAACCTTCGTAGGCGCAAGATGGCGGTGGGTGCTGGCCTCTCCGGGGCCGGTGTCGCCATCTTGACGTGGCTCAGCCTCACGCAGTCAGTCCCGAGACCGGTCTGGCTGTGGGTGCTCTTCATCGCGTCCGTGGCAGTCCTCGAATGGCGAGCGGTCGAGATCAACGACCACCTCTTCGTCAGTCCCTCGATCATGGTCATCATCACCGCCGGCGCGATCTTCGGTCCCCAAAGTGCGGTTCTCGGCGTCGCGGTCATGGCGGCGTTCGGCTTCCTGACACCCCTCGACCTCAAGGAGCGCAGGTGGTTCGAGCCCATCGCCAACTTCGGGCAGTTCGTTCTCACCGTTGCCACATCGATCGCCGTGCTGAGCCTCCTGCATCCGGGCCAGGTCACCAAGGCCAACGTTGGGCAACTAGCAGTGGCGTCGATCGCGGCCGCCCTGGTCTATGGCGCCATCAACTACGGGCTGGTTTCTTTGGCCGTGAAGATCATCTACGGACGTGAGCTCCGGGCGTGGTCGCGCCTCAGCTCCGCCGTGGTGCCGTACCTGGGAATGGGCTTTCTCGGCGGCATGCTGGGAGCGGCCTATCTCCTCGTTGGACCGATCGCAATTCCGTTCATCGCGGCCGTCTTCTTCGTTGGGCACATGACGTTCGCCTCATACGGGGACCTCCGCGAAGCCCAGGAAGCCACCCTGCGGGGATTCATTAAGGCTCTCGAGGCCAAAGATCTATACACGAGAGGCCACACCGAGCGAGTTGCCCACTTTTCTCGAGTCATCGGCGAGGAGTTCGGGTACGACGCCAATGGCCTGGAGCGCCTGCGATGGGCTGCGCTGATACACGATGTCGGCAAGCTGGCTGTTCCCCGCGACCTCATCACGAAGAGGTCTCGGTTGACCGAAGAGGAACGCGCCCAGATGGAGCTACACGTTCACAGCGTCGAGGATCTGCTGGCTGAGGTGGACTTCCTGCAGCCGATGGTGGCGATCGCCAGCAACCATCATGCCAACTTCGACGGCACCGGATATGGCGGTTCGACACACCAACACGGCGAGTCGCCAGGGCGAGAGGCCTGCATCTTGGCCGTCGCCGACGCCTTCGACGCCATGACCAGCACCCGGTCGTACCGGGTGGCCCTCACCCAGGGTTACGCCATCGAGGAGCTACGAGTTAACTCAGGCTCACAGTTCGACCCCGAGTGTGTCGAGGCCCTGGTTGGTGCGCTCGAGCGGTCCGGTGAGGTTTACGGGTCCCTTGATGTCGATGACGAAGAACATGCAAGGCTGCTTGCGGCCCAGGACGCGAACGTGTACCGAATCCATGGCTGAAGCAACCTTCTCCCGGACGTCGCTGATGGCGTGGACCACGGTGGCCGTTGTCGGTGCCACTCTCACCGTCCTCGGCTCGACGCCGTGGCCGGCGGTTGCCATGGGCGCCACGATCCTTGCCCTTGCCCAGATCGTGCGTGTGCCAACTCCGTCCGGTCACATGCTCGATGTTGGTCTAGCGGTGGCTGCCGCCGTCCCGCTACTGACCAACGACCTCTATGCCACGGGAGCGATCTACTCCCTTGGCCTCCTCGGATCGTGGATAGTCCTTCTGGGCAACCGTCACCGAGTATCGACCGACTTCCTTCCGGGCGTGCTGGCATTGGCCGCATACGCGTTCGCGTTCTTCTGGGTGATGCGCCGGTTCGAGGAAGCCAGCGATCTGGGAGAGCAGTCGATTCAGCTCGCCTCGATCCTTGCCGCCGGAATGGCGTGGTTCATCGCTATGGCCCTGTCGACGACCGTGCTGCGTCATCGGGGAGAGCACCTCGCTTTCCGCTACCTGTGGCTGCAGGCCCTCGAGGACTGGTCGGTCGTTGTGGGCTTGGTGTCGGCAGGAGCCCTTTTCGCCCTGTCGTGGCCGTTCATGAAGTGGTGGGCGATACCGATGGCGGTGATGGCCTATGGGTTCAGCCACCTCGCCTTCGTCCGCTATCACGGAACAAGGGTCACATACAGCCAGACCATTCGTGCGTTGGCCCGGATCCCCGAGGCGGCAGGGTTAGCCCCGGATGGCCACGCGGTTCGGGCTACGGACATCGCGATGGCGATGGGTAGGGAGCTCGGAATGGCGCCGCGGGAAGCTTCCGACCTCGAGTTCGCCGCCCTCATGCACGACATCGGCCGTATCACCCTCAACGAGCCGGCGATCCTCAAGGCTGGCTACTCAGACGAGGACATCGCCAGCTGGGGTGCCGAGATCGTCAAGGAGGCCCCATACCTCAATCGGGTTGCCACCATCATCCGCCAACAGCATCAGCCGTATCGCCGTCCCGGTGAGATCGTCGACGAGGAACTTCCCCTGTCATCGAAGGTGATTCGAGTCGCCAGCGCCTACGACCAAGCAACCCTCGAGATGGGCCTTAGCCCTCTCGAGGCCATTGAGACCCTGCATCGTGGTGCTGCCTACGACTTCGATCCCGAAGTGGTCAAGGCGCTGCGTCGAGCCCTGGTTCGAGCGGCTGTCATCGCTCACTGACCGGCGGCCGAGCCGGGTCGGCCGGCGCCGGCATCGCGCAGCCAGTGACGTGTCCGGAGCTCCGCTTCGAGGAATCGTCCTAGGCCCACTGCTAAGAAGATGTCTCCAATGGATAGGACCTGACCAAGCGCGCTCACGGGGATGACATCTGCGAGAAACGCCAGGCGACTATCAGCGTCGAGCGCGACGTGTTTGGCGTCGAACACGAGCTCAGCCTCTCCGCCGCCAGCGAGAGACGCGGCTTCGGCGGAAACGGGCATGCCAGAGTTCACACCGATCACCAGGAAGTTGAGCAGGATTCCCAGCCCGGCTAGCCACAGACCGGTGCGCTCCCTGTTGATGTAGAGGACGATCAGCAGGAGGACGTAGGAGCCAAGGATCAGAGCTACCGCGCTGGAACGGGACCACGAACGGTCGTCGGGGAGTAGCTCTGATCCGATTTGCATGGCCGCAGCGACGAATAGCAGCGGCCATGCCAGCAGCGCGATCGTGGCGAGGTTGGTTAGGCGCCCCCCGCGTGCGAGAGCGATGACCACGGCGACCGCAAGAACTACACCAAGGAGAGCCACGAAGCGCAAGGTACCAGCGCTTCGGGACCGAAGACCGACGGGCGCCTAGGCTCGGACCAGATCCAGCTGGAGGAAGTAACTGATCGGCTACGAGCTATCGCCGCCGCGAGCGACGATCACCATTGACGATCCCGATCGGCACAATCCGCTCTCAGCCGAGGGCATGCTCGAATTGCGCGATGGCGTTGAACGGGCTGCTGCCGACGACTCGGTGCGTGTCATCGTCGTCACGGGCGCCGGTGACAGAACCTTCTCGGCCGGCGGCGACCTCAAGGGCGGCTTCTTCGACGATGCCATCGGCCTCCATGCGCAACGGGGGGCCCTGGCGTCACTGATGCGGGCGCTTCGAGCCGCCGGCAAGCCGACCATTGCCCGAGTCAATGGCCACGCGCTCGGCGGTGGCTTTGGCCTCGCCGCCATGTGCGACATCGTCATCGTCGCTGAGGGAGCCACCCTTGGCTCTCCGGAGGTCGACGTCGGTCTGTGGTCGATGATGATCACACCAGCCGTGATGAGAGCGGTCGGGCCCAAGCCTGCTCTCGAGCTAATGCTCACTGGGAGGCGTATCGACGCCGCGGAAGCGCTTCGTCTGGGGCTCGCCTCGCGAGTCGTCGCTCCGTCCGAACTCGACGCAGTTGTTGACGAGACCGTCGAGACCTTGGCGGCCAAGAGCCGTGCTGCGCTGCGGATGGGGCGTGACGCCTTCTACGCCGCCGAGGACATGCCATTCGATGCGGCTCTCGACTATCTCCACAACGGGCTGACTGCGGTCGCGCTCACCGAAGACGCTTCCGAGGGGATAGCGGCGTTCCTCGACAAGCGCCCTCCGGAATGGTCCGACCGCTAGCTGTCGAGATAGCCGAGGAACTCCTCGAAGGTCGCTTCGCTGGCTCCGCCGAATAGCTTGGCGATGACCCGTCCCTCCGATGAGATCAGGAAAGTGGCAGGAAGACCGAGTGCCGGGTACTTCCCACTGACCTGACTGGATTCGTCTATGGCGAGCAGGTAGGAAACACCTATCTCGTCTGCGAACTTCTCGGCCTCGACAGGATCGTCCTCGACCGCTACGCCGACGAAGAGCACCTCGGGGTGGTTGGCGGCAACGGCATCGATGGCGGGCATCTCTTCTCGGCACGGGAAGCACCAAGAGGCCCACAAGTTGAGAAGGACAGGACGACCGTCCTGTGCCTGGTGTTCCGAGAGCCGGAACACAGAGCCGTCGAAGGAATCGGCATCGAAGTCCGGGGCCGGTTCATCAGTGGCGAGGCCGGCAGTGATCGGTTGCTGGGTCGCCGAAGGGCTACCTACGAGGTCGGGTTCCGGCTCAGGATCTCCGGCGAAGATCGCCATAACGGTGATTGTCAGCATCAACGCGGCGAAGCCGAGCGCCCACGGGAACAGCCGGCGCCGCAGGCTTGGTTTTGGCGTCGCCTCGATCATCCCTCTACTAACGCCGCGAGCGTCCTCGTCGTTCGCCACTAGCCATTAACGGCGATGTAGTTGAGGGCGCTGCCGTAGCGGAACCACGGAATCTGATCCTCGGCAAACGTGTGAGTCAGCTCGATGTCGGACGCTGTTCCGTCCTCGTGGCGGATCATGCCCTTCACGGTCCTTCCCGGTGCCAGCTCGCTCAGTCCGAGAATCGAGATCCGATCTCTCTCGCCGATCTTGTCGTAGTCGGTCGGGTCGGCGAAGGTCAGAGGCAGCACGCCTTGCTTCTTCAGGTTGGTCTCGGCGATGCGTGCAAAGCTCCTGGCGATGACAGCTTTGGCCCCGAGATGCCGCGGCTCCATGGCGGCGTGCTCGCGCGACGATCCCTCTCCGTAATTCACATCACCGATGGCGACCCAGCCCAGGCCCTCCGCCTTGTAGTGGCGAGCTACCTGGTTGTAGTCCTTGTAGTCGCCGTCGAGAACATCGAGCCCGGAGCCGAACTTCCCTGTGAACGCGTTGTGAACGCCGATGAACATGTTGTTCGAGATGTTGTCGAGGTGGCCGCGGAACCGGAGCCAGGGACCCGCGGGGGAGATGTGGTCAGTTGTGCACTTGCCCTCGGCCTTGACCAGAACGGGAAGGTTGACATAGTCCTCGCCGTCCCAGCGGTCGAACGGTTCCAGGAGCGCCAGACGCTCTGAGCCAGGGTCGACGACAACCTCGATGGCGTCGGTATCCGTCACGGGCGGCAGATAACCGGACTTACCGGGGTCGAAGCCGTTCTCGGGGAACTCCGGCGCCTCCGGCGCTTCCAGGCGGAATGGGCCGTCGGCGCCCTGGAGCTCGTCGACGAGCGGGTTGAAATCGAGACGGCCGGCGAGGGCGAGAGCGACGACGATCTCCGGGCTGGCGATGAAGGCAAGAGTCTCGGCGTTGCCGTCATTGCGCCGGGGGAAGTTCCGGTTGTAGGAAGTGACAATCGAGTTGCGTTGGCCCTCGACGATGTCATCACGCTTCCACTGGCCGATGCAGGGGCCGCAGGCATTGGCGAGCACGACGGCGCCGATCTCCTCGAGAGCTCGCAGTTGCCCGTCCCTGGCGATCGTTGCCCTGATCTGCTCGGATCCCGGCGTTGCCATGAGCGGTGTCTGGATCTTGATGCCGTGTTCGATGGCCTGGGTGGCGATATGCGCAGCCCGCCCCATGTCCTCGTATGAGGAGTTCGTGCACGATCCGATGAGAGCGTTGGAGATGTCGAGTGGGTAGTCGTTCTGGACGGCATCACCGCCGAGCTGTGATATCGCTCGGGCGAGGTCGGGGGTATGGGGGCCGACGACGTGTGGCTCAAGGGTGTCGAGGTCGATTTCGATGACCTGGTCGTAGTGAGAACCGGGATCGTCAGCGGTCTCGGGGTCAGCGGTGAGGTGCTCCTTCACCGAGTCGGCAAGATCGGCGACCTCGCTGCGGTCGGTATGGCGCAGGTAGTCGCCGATTCGATCGTCGTAGGGGAAGATCGAGGTGGTGGCACCGATCTCGGCGCCCATGTTGGTTATCGAGCCCTTACCGGTTGCGCTGATCGATTGGGTCCCCGATCCGAAGTACTCGATGATCGCCCCGGTCCCGCCCTTCACGGTCAGCAGTTCGGCAACCTTGAGGATGACATCCTTGGCCGATGTCCAGCCCGATAGGGCGCCGGAGAGGTGTACTCCGATGATCTTGGGGTAACGGAGCCCCCACCCGAGGCCGGCCATGACGTCGACGGCGTCGGCGCCGCCGACCCCGATGGCGATCATCCCGAGGCCTCCGGCGTTGGGGGTGTGGCTGTCTGTGCCGATCATCATTCCGCCGGGGAAGGCGTAGTTCTCGAGAACAACCTGGTGGATGATGCCGGACCCCGGCTTCCAGAAGCCGACGCCGTTCTTCGCAGACGCCGTTCGCAGGAACTCGTAGACCTCGTAGTTCTCGTCGAGCGCCGTGGCGAGGTCCTCGGCTGCTCCGTCGTGAGCCCGGATGAGATGGTCGCAGTGAATCGTCGTCTGGACTGCGGTCTCGGTTTTGCCGGCCAGCATGAACTGCAGCATTGCCATCTGCGCCGTGGCGTCCTGCATGGCGACGCGGTCGGGCGTGAAGTAGGTGTAGGTGGAGCCGCGCTCCAGCTCGTCTGTATCCGCATCGGCGAGGTGGGTGTAGAGGATCTTCTCGACAAGTGTGAGGGGGCGGCCAAATCTCTTCCGGGCGCCGGCGATGCGGTCGGGATAGGTGTCGTACACCGCCTTGACCTGAGCTGGATCGAGTAGCGCCATCGGCGTCGCCTTCCTTGTCGTCTGCAGTGATCGCATCGTATCGAGCACCCGGATTAGCCCGAGGGCTGCTCGCGGCGCCGTCCTATGCTCATCGCGCATGGCCAACATCACTGAGATCAACGAAGCTGTCGCTGCGGTCAAGGACCCTGAGATGCACAGCACCCTCGGCCGTCTTGGCGCAGTGCGGTCGGTCGACCTCGACGGGTCGACCGCCATTGTCGAGGTCGGGGTGGTCGTTGCCGACACACCGCTTCGTTCCAAGCTGTTGTCCGATGTGACATTGGCCGTCGAGAGCATCCCGGGCGTTACCGATGCCGAGGTGACCCTCGTCGACATGGACCCGACGGAGCGAAAAGCAGCCGTTGACGCCATCCGGGGGAGCGTTGCCAAGTCCAAAGCCCGCGTCATCTCTATCGCCTCGGGCAAGGGAGGCGTCGGCAAGAGCTCGGTGACGACCAACCTTGCCGTTGCGTTGGCCGAGGCGGGCCACGCAGTTGGTGTCGTCGATGCCGATGTGTGGGGCTATTCGATTCCCAAGATGCTCGGGACTTCCGGAGTTCCCAGGGTCCTCGAGGATGGGCTGTTACCGCCGCAGGCTCACGGAGTGCGAGCGGTGTCGATGGACTACTTCGTCGACGAGGATCAAGCGGTCATCTGGAGAGGCCCGATGCTCCACAAGGCCCTGGAACAGTTCCTCGGGGACGTGCTGTGGGGCGAGCCGGACTTCCTGCTACTCGATCTGCCGCCGGGAACCGGCGACGTTTCGATCTCGCTGTCGCAGTTCCTTCCCAACAGCCAGTCCATAATCGTCACGACGCCCCAGCCGACAGCGCAGCGCGTTGCGAGGCGGGCCGCCCTCATGGCCGACAAGGTCGACCAAGAGGTGCTCGGCGTCATCGAGAACATGTCGTGGTTCGTCGGCAACGACGGCGAGCGATACGAGTTATTCGGAAGCGGCGGAGGTGCCGCACTGGCCACCGAGCTTGACGTGCCGCTCTTGGGCCAGGTTCCATTGCTCCCCGCGATGGGCCGTGCGGCCGACGATGGCATTCCGGCGGTCGTCGCTGACCCCGACTCGGACATCGCGGCAGCGTTCCGGTCTATTGCCGACCAGGTGGTCGCAAGGCGACCGCGGGTTCGCACTCATCCAGAACTTGTCATCAATTGAAGGGAACAGCAGTGCACGTTCGAATCGGTATCGCCAACGCCAAGGAGCTCGAGGTTCATGTCGAAGACGCCGACGGGCTTATCGCCGCCTACGAAAAGGCAGTGAAGGACGACCAGGCGATGATGACCATCCCCGAGCATGGCGGCTCCCGAACGATCGTGGCTGTGGGAGCGATCCTCTACTTCGCCCTGGATGCGCCCGAGAAGCCCGGCATCGGTTTCGCCCAGGAGAGTTAGCCAAGCCTTGCTGGCTCCAGCCGCAACAGGTCGTTCCCCCTCCGGTCTCGCTTCGCTCGACCACCCGAGAGGGGAGGGAGGCTTTAGCCAAGCTTGGCTTGGCTCTTTTCTAGGCTGCGGAGGTGGCGTTGTCTGTTGCCTTGCGGCGGCGCTCGGCCAGCCAGCGCTTGCGGAGGCGCCTGCGGTCGTCTTCGGCATAGCCGCCCCAGACCCCGAACTCCTGGTTGGTGTGCAGCGCGAAGTTGAGGCATTCGTCAGCGGCGGCGCACACCGTGCAGATGGAGATCGCCCTGTTGATCTGCTCGAGAGATACGCCAGTGGTTCCGACGGGGAAGAACATCTCGGCATCGGTGTCGCGGCACGCCGCGTACTCCATCCAATCCTTCGGTTCTGCCGCCGTCACTGCCATTTGATCCTCCATTTGTAGTCCCCACATCTCCCAGGCGGTGGGCGCCCTACGCGGCAGCACCCTATTGATTCCGTCACTGCCATGTCGTTGGCACACAAGGTTTTTTTCGCGAACTACCCTCGCCGCCATGAGCATCTCCGAAGAGCTGGCCGACGAGCTGCGCGACGCCATGAAGTCCAAGGACGCCAGGCGGCGCGATGTCATCCGCCAGATCCAGACCGAAGTCTCCCGCGCCAAGAGCGAGCCCGGCTTCGAGGGCGAGGCCGACGACGCTCTCTATCGATCGGTCCTTACGTCGTACACGAAGAAGATGGACAAAGCCCGCGCCGAGTACGCGGCCGCTGGTGAACGAGGTGCCGAGATGGCAGAGAAGCTCGGCTTTGAGGTCGAGTATCTCGGTAGGTGGATGCCCAAGTCCCTCGGCGAGGAGGAAACCATGGCGCTGGTGACCGAGGCGATAGCCGTCACTGGCGCCAGCGACCCAGGCCAGGCGGGGATGGTCGTTGGCCACATCATGAGGTCGGGCCACGAGGGTCTTGACGGCGGTACGGTCAACCGCCTGGTCCGGGAGGTCCTCGGAGCGGGTTGAGCCTTCCTCGCTACCAGCCGATGCTCGCCACTCCGTGGCCACAACCGTTCTCCCACGACGACTGGCTGTTCGAAGAGAAGGTCGACGGCTTCCGCATGCTGCTCTACTGGGATGGCAGCCGAGTCGAACTGCGCAGCAGAAGTGGGCGCGACGTGACTGCTCTCTACCCAGAATTGGTTGCCTTCTCTGCTCCACGGCCATGCGTGCTCGACGGCGAGGTCGTGGTCAGGGATGCAGACGGCATTCCTCGGTTCGAGCTGATGCAGCATCGAACGGGTGTCCCTTCTGCGGGATCGACTCTCGATGAATACGCGGTCGAGTTCGTTGCCTTCGACGTGCTCTACGACGACGGAGATATCACAGGACAAGGAATCGAGGACCGCCGGCGCCATCTAGAGGCGGTCGGCCACCTAGCGGTCAGCTCTGTTGTCGAGGGGGACGGAGAGAGTTTGTGGCGCGAAGTCGAGGATCGAGGCCTCGAAGGCATGATGGCCAAGAGACGGGGGAGCGCTTACACATCGGGGCGGCGCGCCGACACCTGGCGCAAGATCGCCCGCACCCTCGCGGTCAGGGTGGTCGTGGGTGGGTTCACCCTCGGCGATGGAGGTCGCTCATCGACATTCGGCTCGCTCCAGGTCGGTCTGTGGAGGGGTGATGCACTGCAATGGGTGGGCTCGGTCGGGACTGGGTTCAGCGACTCGACGCTGGTGGCCATCCGTTCCGCCCTCGACGAACAGGTCACCGAAGTATCTCCGTTCCACTCCGACCCCGATCTGCCGGAAGGGGTTCGCTGGGTTGAGCCGTCGCTGGTCGCCATGGTCGGCATCAAGGAATGGACGCGCCACGATCGCATGCGGGCGCCGCGGTTCCTTGGATTCACCGATGACGAGCCGGCCGGCATCACCTGGGAGTCGGAGCGGTTGTAGGGCCGTTGTCTCGTAACCTGGATTGATGCAACGCCTCTTCACTGCTCTGCGGGATCGTTGGAAACTTGCGGTGCCGCTGGGAATCGCCGCGATAGCGCTCGGCGCCTGGCTCGCCTTCGGCGTATTCGGCATCCACACCCTCTTCACCGACGACGTTGTCGACGAGGCCCTCCCCGTCTTTGCTGTAGGCAATGTCTCCGGTCTCGAGGGTGATGACATCACGCAGGAGCTGGCCGACGACATGGACGAGGCGGCGGTTGCCGACGAAACGCCTGCCGTCATTGAGGCAGACGAGCCGATGGTCGACGACATGCCTGAGGAGATGCTCACCGGCACCTTCATCGACCGCAGCCATCCGGCGCGCGGTTCGGTCTTGGTGTTGAGCGATGGAGGCGGTCGCCGAGTGCTGCGATTCGAGGACTTCGAGACGGACAACGGCCCCGACCTCAATGTGTATCTGTCAACAGCGTCCCCTGACGCCCCTGCCGGCGACTTCGACGAGGACTTCGTCGACCTCGGCGATCTCAAGGGCAACATCGGGAACCAGAACTACGACATCCCGGAAGGTGTGGACCTGAGTGTCCACTCGACCGTCGTCATCTGGTGCGTGCGCTTCAGCGTCGCCTTCGGGGCGGCACCGCTGAACTAGTCACTGACCTCTAGCCCCAGCAATTGTGGTCGGTTCTGGGTCGGCGCCGGTTCGCGAAAAACGGCCCTTCAGTTCTCCGGGGGCCGGAACCGATACCAAGTACTCATGACGCTTCTCGCCATCGTTCAAGCTTTCGCCACGGCGCTAACGCTGGTGCTGGTGCTGGTGACGATCCGAGTCGTCGACATGCTCCGCCTCACCGACGAGCCGCCCGTCGAGGTCGAGGCGCCGGCCTAACCGGCTCGCTTGGCCTTGGTCGCCTCAACGGATGCCTTCAGGGCATCCATCAGATCGACGACGCCGGTGGGTTGCACTGCCTCAGGGGTCACGACCTCATGCCCATCGAGCTTTTTCTGAGCCATCGCTTCGACGGCTTCACGCGATTCGTCGCTCCACGCTGAGGGGTCGAAGGTTCCGGTGAGGTTCTCGATGATCATCTCGGCCATCTTCTGCTCTTCCTTGGTGACCTCGACCTCTTCCTCAAGTACCTCGAACGCCGGCTCGCGTATCTCGTCCGGCCAGAACATGGTTTCCATGACGATGACGTCTTCCTCGGCCCGCAGCGTCGCCAGGTAGTCGCGTTCGCGAATGGCGACCTTGGCGATCGCCACCATGTCCTTCTCCAGTAGCGCCTCGAGCAGGATCTTGTAGGCCTTGAGACCCGACTTCTCGGGTCCCAGGTAGTAGGAGCTGCGGTAGTAGATGGGATCGATCTCGGCGGACTTGACGAACTGCACCACCTCAACGGAACCAGCTATGGCTTTGCCGATGGCCTCGAGCTCCTCGTCGCTGAACACCACGTAACGGCCCTTGTCGACCTCGTAGCCCTTGACGATGTTCTCGTACGGCACCTCGACGCCGTCCTTCTCGGCAACTCGCTTGTACTTGATGGCGCTGTGATCGCTGTCCCGCAGCTGGCGGAACTTGGGCCGTTTGTTGTCCGTGGCCGTGTAAAGCCCGACGGGAATCGTCACCAGGCCGAACGAGATGGCGCCTTTCCAGATAGCTCGCATGGGTCCTCTCGAGGAAGTCGCGAAAGAATACTCGCACCTCGCATCTCGCATCTCGCATGTGGCCTCCGGAGCCGGGTGCGCAGGTTCGACGAGGGGCCCATGAGTGAGCGGATCACAGTGGCCTAAGCGCGTTCGAGCACCGATGTGGAGCGAAGGTCTTGGGCCCCTCGCACTGCCGGGGGCAGGATTCGGACCGTACTATTGGTGCGCCGCCCCCGTAGCTCAGGGGATTAGAGCACTGGCCTCCGGAGCCGGGTGCGCAGGTTCGAATCCTGCCGGGGGCGCTAGCTGACGCAGGTGGTCGGCGGACTCCGTCTCCTCAGGCTCGGCATCCTCGCGCTGACGCTTACCGGGTCATAGCATCGCTCCATGTTCCCCTCCGCCATCATCGACGGTCTTCGGGCCGCGCTGACGGCGGCTGTGGCCGCCGGTGACCTCCCGGCCCTCGACCTCGAGCCCGAGATTGAGCGGCCGCGGGACCCCTCGCACGGAAACTGGTCGACGAATGTGGCGCTGGCCGCGTCGAAAGCTGCAGGCAAGAACCCACGGGAGGTAGCAGAGCTCCTCGTTGTCCACCTGCCCGAGATCCCGCACCTCGAAGGCGTCGACATCGCTGGGCCCGGGTTCCTCAACTTTCGCCTCGCCCACACCTGGCTGGAGGAAGTGCTGCGAAGTGCGGCCGGGGGCGACGACTTCGCGCGTAGCGGCCTCGGCGGCGGGCAACGCGTGCTGGTCGAGTACGTCTCATCGAACCCGACGGGCCCGTTGCACATCGGCCATGCGCGGGGTGGCTTTCTGGGCGATGCGCTCAGCAATCTGCTTGGTCGGGCAGGCTACGACGTTGCCAGGGAGTACTACTTCAACGACGCCGGCGGCCAGATGGACCGTTATGCCGCCAGCTTCCTCGCCCGGTATCGGGGGTCTGCGGTCCCCGAGGACGGGTACCACGGCGATTACATCGCCAGTTGGGCCTCAGAGCTAACGGCGGAGCAGGGATCCGACCTCGACGACGCCACCGCTGCTTCTTGGGGCGTCGATCGAGCCATGGCGCACATCCGGGCGACGCTCGATGGGGCTGGGATCGCCATGGACGCCTTCGTCAGCGAGCAGGAGATCCACGACAAGGGCGAGGTCGAGCTCTCTCTCGAGGCGATGCGCCTCGCAGGCCACGTCTTCGAGGAGGGGGGCGCCACCTGGTTCCGCGCCACGACTTTCGGCGACGAGAAGGACCGCGTCCTGGTCAAGTCCGACGGCAGTTACACGTATGTCGTCCCCGACATCGCCTATCACTGGGACAAGTTCGAACGGGGCTACGAGACCCTGATCAACATCTGGGGAGCCGATCACCACGGCTACATACCTCGCCTCAAGGCTGGGTTGGCGGCAGCCGGGTACAACCCGGACCAACTTGAGATCATCATCACTCAGCTGGTGACGCTGACGCGAGCCGGCGAGCCGATGAAGATGTCAACCAGGGCGGGGGAGTTCGTCAGCCTCGACGAGGTGCTAGCCGAGGTCGGCGTTGACGCCACTCGCTATCACCTGCTCGCCTTCAGTCCTGACTCCGCGATGACCTTCGACCTCGACGAGGTAGCGAGACAGTCGATGGACAACCCCGTCTACTACTTGCAGTACGCCCACGCCCGCATGTGCAGCCTGGAGCTCTTTGCCGCGGCAGAGGGTGCCCTACGGGGAGAGCTGGCGGCGGCATCTCTCGACCTGCTGACGCACGAGGCGGAGACGGCACTGCTGCGCCACATCGACCGCCTCACTGAAGAGATCGAGTTCGCAGCCCTGAGGCGGGCCCCGCATCGGCTATGCACCTACGGCTACGAGTTGGCCAGTGCCTTTCACAAGTTCTACTCCGACGTCCGCATCGTCGGCGAGCACGACGGCGCCCAGATACCTCCGGAGCTGACCAGCGCCCGACTGTGGCTGGTCGAGGCCGCCAAGAACTCGCTCGTGGTAGTGCTGGGCATCCTCGGCATCTCGGCGCCCCAGGAGATGTGACGACACCAGACCGGCGCTCGGTCACTAGACGATCGAGGCTCCGCGTGGACCCCTGGCGTAGAGCCTGGATCCGCAGTTCGACCCCTTCCGCCCTTAGGGCGCCACCGGTGACCATCAGGCGATAGTCCGCAGGTCGACCCCCTCCGCCTCGCGTCCAAAGGCCCCTGTCTAGGCCGCTCGGTGGCGGACCAGGTCCTGGAGACCCGGGACGACTCCGATGGCGTGCAACAGACCGATGGCGTCCCAGTGGTTCCAGCTCTCGACAACTCGGCCCTTCGACAATCGCTGCAGCGTCATCCCTTCGAAGAACACCGGCTTGCCGGTCGGCGGTATGCCCATGAAGTCGCCGAGGTGGGTGGCGCGCACCGTGTACTGACTGGCGACGAAATCGCCCTCCTCGACCTGATGGGTGATGTCGAAGTGGATGTCGGGAAAGGCCAATCGGGCCTCCGTTATGTACTGGCGGAGCGCCCCTAAGGTCTGCAGGTGCCCGTGGGGTGCATTGCCGACATACTCCGGCGAATAGGCGTCGGTGATGAAGTGCAGGTTGCCGCGATGCCACACCTCTTCAACGATGTCGCGGAAGAGCTGCTTGCCCGACGTCATGCCCACAGCATCGTCTCCGGCGAGTGGGTGCGAGTGATCGTGATGCCCGTCCGACTGGCCAAGTGACGCGCCGAGAAGCGCAATGGACTGCGGTGGCTCCGCTCCCTGTGTCCGAGTCCCGCGGCGACGGCCGATGCCCGAACTCGCTGCATCCGAGCCTCGTGCAGCGTCTTCACAGCGTCGTAGTTAGTGACTCCGTACATGGCACCTCCTTTGGTGCTCCTGCCACAATCAAACAACATCGGTGCCGAATCGCCAAGAGGCGTAGTACCCGTCCCAGAGCCATGACGTCGAGCACTTAGCGTGGTCTCCCTCTGACCCCGCTGCAGCCCAAAGCCCACGGCTCAGAGCGCCGAGTCGTACTCTCCGGCCATGAAGCCAGTAGGCATAGGCATTCTGGGGGCAGGCACCGTCGGCGGTGTCGTGGTGCGCCGCCTCACGAAAGACCGAGAGTCCGTGCGGGTGCGGACCGGCCTTGAGCTCGAGGTAAAGAAGGTGGCGGTCCGCGACATCGAGCGGGGGAGAGGCATCGATCCGGCTCTTGTCACGGCTGACGCCAAGTCTGTGGTCGACGACCCGGCGGTCCAGCTGGTAGTAGAGCTGATCGGGGGCGTGAATCCTGCCGGGGAGCTGGTACTCGCCGCTTTGGCAGCGGGCAAGCCGGTCGTCACCGCCAACAAGGAGCTGATCGCAGCCAGGGGACCCGAGCTCTTCGCCGCAGCGGCCACCGCCGGCGTGCCGCTGCTGTTCGAAGCCGCAGTCGGCGGCGGCATTCCGATTATCCGCCCTCTGGCAGAGACGCTTGCCGGCGAGGTGCTGTCGCGGGTCAGCGGCATCGTCAACGGCACCACCAATTTCGTATTGACACAGATGAGCGACATGGGCGAGGACTACTCGACCGCCTTGGCAGCCGCCCAGGAGCTCGGTTTCGCAGAGGCGGACCCGACGGCCGACGTCTCCGGGGCGGACGCCGCCGCCAAGGCCGCGATCCTGGCAAGCCTGGCGTTCGGAACCTGGGTACCCGTCGAATCGATCCACACCGAGGGCATCACGGGCGTCAGCCCCATCGACATCGAATTCGCCGCCGGGCTTGGCTATGTGGTCAAGCTGCTGGCGATCGCGGAGCGCACAGCAGACGGCGTCAACGCTCGTGTCCACCCGGCCCTCGTCAGGGATGACCACCCGTTGGCGGCGATCCGCGGTGTCACCAACGCCATATACATCGAGGGCCCTTCCGTCGGACAACTCCTGTTCGCAGGGCCGGGAGCGGGCGGGGAGCCGACGGCTACCGCGGTGCTTGGCGACGTCATCGACGCCGCCCGCGAGCTGCTCGCCGGCTTCGAGTCTGCTCCGCGGATCCTGTTCGCTCCTGGACAGGTGCTCGAGTTCGGCGATGTCTCCTCGAAGTGGTACCTGCGGCTTGAGGTTGCGGACCTGCCGGGCGTGCTGGCCCAGATCGCATCTTCGTTCGGTGAGGCCGAGGTCTCCATCAAGTCCGTTTGGCAAGAGGGCCTCGGTGATGAGGCAACGCTGCTGCTGATCACCCACTCCGCCCGGGAGGCCCAGCAGCGACAGGCGGTCGAGTCGCTGGAGGGCCTTGACGTTGTCAAGCGCGTGGCCGCCTCCATTCGGGTCGAGAGTGACGAGGCGTGAGCACCTGGCGCGGCGTCATCGAGACCTATCGCTCGCGGCTCCCCGTGTCGGAGGCGACGCCCGTCGTGACGCTTCTCGAAGGCAACACGCCTCTGATCGAGGCCCCTGCGCTGAGCGTCGAGCTCGGTCGTCAGACGTTCATCAAGTACGACGGCGTCAATCCGACAGGGTCGTTCAAGGACCGTGGGATGACGCTTGCCGTCTCCAAGGCAGTAGAAGAAGGCGCCGTCGCCGTCGCCTGCGCCTCGACCGGTAACACCTCGGCTTCGGCGGCCGCCTACGCCGCTCGCGCCGGCATTGAATGTGTCGTTGTGCTCCCTGCGGGCAAGGTCGCCGCCGGAAAGCTGGCTCAGGCCGTCATACACGGCGCCCAGATCGTCCCCATCGACGGCAACTTCGACGACGCCCTGTCCTTGGTCCGTCAGCTCACCGAAGGCGGGAGGGCGGTTCTCGTCAATTCGGTCAACCCATACCGCATCGCAGGTCAGCAATCCGCGGCCTGGGAGATCGTCGATGTCCTGGGCGGCGCCCCGGCGACCCATGCGTTGCCCGTCGGCAACGCCGGCAACATCACCGCGTACTGGAGTGGATACGAGGCGGTCGACTCTTTGCCCCAGATGTGGGGGTTCCAGGCAGCAGGGGCGGCCCCCATCGTCGACGGTGAGATCGTCGAGGATCCCGAGACCGTTGCCACGGCCATCCGCATCGGGAACCCGGTTTCCTGGGAGACGGCGGTGACGGCTCGTGACGCTTCTGGCGGGATCATCGAGTCGGTGACCGATGAGGAGATCCTTGCCGCCTATCGCCTGCTCGCCTCCGGCGACGCCATCTTCGGCGAGCCCGCCAGCGCAGCTCCCATCGCCGGGCTCCTCAAGTTCCGCGACCGGCTCCCCGAGGGACCCGTGGTGGCGACGGTCACCGGCCACGGGCTCAAGGACCCCACGACAGCGATGGAAGCCGTGACTCTTCCCAATGCCATCGCTCCGACGGTGGACGCCGCGACTGACCTGCTGGGGTGGCAGTAAGCAGCAACGAGCGCGCTGATTGCCCACGCCCGCTTGCGGCAGGGGGATAAGGGGAAGGCACCAACCCGTTCTCCGTCCGATGGAATAGCGCGGCGACCGCGATCGTTGTTGAGAAAGTGAGGTGGATTGGTTGGCCCGACGGGGGTCGGCTCGATACACTGCTCATATTCCCGCCTCACCGACTTCTCGGGAGGCGCGCGCTTCGCCTCTCGGCGAGCATCGAACTTCACCCACGACTGCTGGAGGGTGCCCAGTGAAACTGTTCCTGGACACGGCACATATTGCCGACATCCGCACTGTGTCGGAGTGGGGGATCCTTGACGGGATCACCACCAACCCGACGCTGGCGGCAAAAGAAGGCATGGAATTCCCTGACCTGGTCAGGGCGATTACCGACATTGTGCCTGGCCCCGTCTCGGCCGAGGTCGTAGCGCCAGATCGCGACGGGATGGTTGCGCAGGGCAAAGAGCTCTCTCAGATCGCAAGCAACGTTGTCGTCAAGGTTCCGATGACCATCGAGGGCGTTGCCGCAGGAGCTCAGCTCGTGAACCTTGGCATCAAGATCAATGTCACACTGGTGTTCAGCCCGGCGCAGGCGATCCTCGCAGCCAACATCGGCGCCACGTTCGTTTCGCCTTTCGTCGGCAGGGTTGACGACATCGCCAACGACGGTCTCAACCTTCTTGCCGAGATAGTGCAGATCTACACCGTGCAGGCGTACGAGACCGAAGTGCTTTCGGCCAGCCTGCGCCATCCGCAGCATGTTGTCGAGTCGGCAAAGATCGGCGCCGACATCGGAACCATGCCGTTCGCCGTCATGGAGAAGCTGTTCCACCACCCGCTCACCGACAGCGGCAACGAGCGATTCAACAAGGACTGGGCTGCCTATCAGGAAGCCCTCCGATCAGGAGAATGACATGAGCCGTACCCGACTACTGGAGATCAAGCTCCCAGAGCTACGGGCCTTCGCCGCCGACCTTGGCGTCGACGGTCACGACAAGCTGCAGAAGGCAAAGCTCATCGACGCCATCCTCGAGTCGGACGGCTTCGACGTTGCCAAGCTTCCCGAGGCCAGTGCCGCCGAGCCGGCCGAAGTCAAGACGCAGCAGAGGTCGAAGAGCCCACGCCAGTCCGACAATCGCAACCGCGGCGACAATCGCAACCGGGACGACAACCGCAATGATGGGAATCGTCGTAGTCGCGGGCGCGGGCGCGGGCGCGGCGGCGGCAACCAGGGTCAAGAGAACCAGCCCTATGACGAGTCTGAGCTCGAAGACCGCGAGGGGATTCTCGACGTACTCCCTGAAGGCTTCGGGTTTCTACGGGTCAGCGGCTACCTAGCGAGTGAAAAGGATGTCTACGTCGGGGTCAACATCGTTCGCAAGTTCGGTCTCCGCAAGGGCGATGTTGTCACAGGTTCCATCCGCCCGGCACGCTCCCAGGAGAAGTTCCCGGCGTTGGTGCGTGTAGCGACGGTTAGCGGCATGAGCCCAGACGAAGCTCGCAAGCGCCCCAAGTTCGCCGCCCTGACGCCATTGTTCCCAGATGTCCGGCTGCCGCTGGAGATCGAGGGTCATCCGGAGGGGATGATGGCTCGCATCATGGACCTCATAGCCCCGATAGGTAAGGGCCAGCGCGGGCTCATCGTTTCGCCGCCGAAGGCGGGCAAGACAACGGTCCTCAAGGAGATCGCCAACTCAGTCACCGCCAACAACCCCGAGTGCCACCTCATGGTGGTGCTGGTGGACGAGCGGCCTGAAGAGGTCACCGACATGCAGCGGTCTGTAAAGGGCGAGGTCATTTACTCGACATTCGACCGTCCGGCCGAAGAGCACACTCAGGTTTCTGAGCTCGCCATCGAGAGGGCGAAGCGTCTTGTCGAGACGGGAACCGATGTCGTGATACTCCTTGACTCGATCACCCGCCTGGCACGGGCCCACAACCTGGCGACGCCGGCGTCGGGAAGGATCCTGTCTGGTGGCGTCGACTCCACGGCCCTCTACCCGCCGAAACGCTTCTTCGGCGCCGCCCGCAACCTCGAAGAGGGTGGCAGCCTCACGATCATGGGGTCTGCGCTAATCGAGACGGGCTCTCGCATGGACGAGGTCATCTTTGAGGAGTTCAAGGGAACTGGCAACATGGAGCTGCGGCTGGATCGCAAGCTGGCAGACAAGCGCATCTACCCGGCTATCGACATCGAGGCCTCGGGAACACGCAAAGAGGAATTGTTGTTCACTGAGGCGGAGCTGGCGGAAGTGTGGAAGCTGCGCCGTGTTCTCATGGCTCTCGAGCCGGGAGCCGCGCTGGAGCTGCTGATCGACCGGCTCAAGTCGACAAAGTCGAACGCAGAGTTCTTGGCCGAAGTGGCCAAGAGCGGAAACGGTAGGAGTTGAACGTGAAGACAGATATCCATCCCGAGTACGGCACCACAGAGGTCGTTTGCTCCTGCGGCAACACGTTCACCACACGCTCTACCGCTGGCGAATCCATGCATGTCGAGCTGTGCAACGAGTGCCACCCATTCTTCACGGGCAAGCAGAAGCTCGTCGACTCGGGTGGTCGCGTCGAGCGCTTTCAGCGCCGCTACGGCAAGAAGACGTTCACCGATGAGGCCCCGGGTGGGGCCGTTGCCGCTGAAGAAGTTGTCGAAGTCCCTGCAGACGCTGCACCGGACAGCCCAGAACCTCAGCCCGAGGCCTCCGACGAAGTCGCGGCCGATGCCGTTACCGAGGAGGCCTCCGGGGCCGAGGCTTAACGCCAGGTGAGCCGGGCTCCCGGCTCCACCGTCGGCGGACAGGCGGTCATAGAAGGGGTGATGATGCGCGCCCCTGAGGCGTGGTCGATCGCCGTGAGGCGTCCCGACGGCGTGATCGAGTCGACGCGACGGGAACTCCCCGGGTTCGTCGCCCATTCGAGGTGGCGCAAGGTCCCCTTCATTCGGGGAATCCTCGTTCTCGGCGAATCCCTATCCCTCGGATTCCGCGCCCTTTCGTGGTCGGCCCAAAAGGCAGGCGACGAGGAGGAGGGGGAACTCCGCAAGAGGGACATCGCCCTTGCGATGATCTTCGGGATAGCGTTCTTCGTTGGGGTCTTCATCGTCGCACCGCTGTTGGTCGCCAACGCGGCCGAGCCCTTGGTCGGAGACTCGTCGATCGCCTTCAACGTCGTCGACGGCCTCGTCAGGGTGTCGCTGTTCCTTCTCTACATCTGGGCGATCGGATTCAGCAAGGACATTCGCAGGGTGTTCGAATATCACGGGGCGGAGCACAAGACCATCCACGCCTACGAGGCGGGCGACCCCCTACAGCTCGATGCGATCCAGAAGTACAGCCCGCGTCATCCACGCTGCGGTACCAACTTCTTGATGATCGTTGTCATCTTGGCCCTGATCGTCTTCACGTTCATCGGCCGCCCGAGGCTCGTGCTCTTGATAGCCAGCCGGGTTGTCTTCATTCCGATCATCGCCGGCATCTCCTACGAGCTGCTGAAGGCGGCGGCTCAGAAGCGTTGGCTAGCGGTCGCCTCCAAGCCAGGGATCTGGCTGCAGCGCCTCACCACTAGAGAGCCTGACGGCCCCCAGGTCGAGGTAGCGGTCGCCAGCCTGTTGGCAGCTCTCTCTGAAGACGAAGCCATTGCGGTTGGCGAGCGCGGCCCGATCATCCCTGGTGCACTCGCCGCTGAGAGCTCCTGATGGACGACGCGCTGCGCTCCAAGCTCGAGGACCTCGAGCGAGCCTTGGCTGAGACGGTCGACCAGATGGGCGACCCGGCTCTGGTTACCGATCAGGAGAGGTTCGTCGCTGTTGGCAGGCGGCATTCCGAGCTGAATCCGGTTGTCGAAGCCTTCCATGCCTACTCGGCAGCTGCCGCGGAACGAACAGAGGCCATCGAGATGGCCGGCTCGGAGACCGAAGACGAGATGAAGGAATATCTCGATGGCGTTGCCCGAGACAAGGCATCGGAAATGGATGAGCTCGAGGCTTCGATCAGACGGCTCCTCATCCCCAAAGACCCACTCGATGACAAGAACGTCATCATGGAGGTGCGGTCCGCCGCAGGCGGAGATGAGGCTGCGCTGTGGGCGGGGGACCTCTTCCGCATGTACCAACGCTACGCAGAGCGCCACGATTGGGCCATCGAGCCCATGGACACCTCGCTGGCGGAGGGCGGCGGCATCAAGGAAGCAACCTTCGCCATCAAGGGCAAAGGCGCCTACTCGAGGCTGAAGTTCGAAGCCGGGGCTCACCGCGTGCAGCGGGTCCCGACGACCGAGTCTTCTGGCCGCATTCATACCTCGATGGCGACGGTAGCCGTGCTGCCCGAGGTCGAGGCTGTCGAGATCGACGTGCACGAGAACGACATCATCGTGGACGTCTACAGATCATCTGGACCTGGTGGCCAGTCGGTCAACACGACGGACTCGGCGGTGCGCCTCACCCACAAGCCAACCGGCCTCATCGTCACCTGCCAGGACGAGAAGTCGCAACTGCAGAACAAAGAGAAGGCGATGCGGGTGTTGCGGGCCCGGCTCTATCAGATCCAGATCGAAGAGCAGATGGGGGAGAGGGCAGAGAGCCGCAAGGCCCAGGTCGGCACCGGCGAGCGGTCCGAGAAGATCCGTACCTACAACTTCCGCGAGAACCGGGTCACCGACCATCGGATCAACATGACCATCAAGCGCCTCCCGGAGATCCTCGAGGGCGACCTCGACGGCTTCATCGAGGCGCTGATGTCAGACGACGAAACCCACCGCTTGATGGATGAAGACTGAGGGCTGACCTGAGATGGACCATGTCACAGGGCTACCAGCGCACGAGGTCATTAGGTTGAAGATGGCGGCTTCAGGGTTTCAGCGCGCCGCTCTTGCCGCGGGCTCGGCGCTCGATGCCGTCGCCGAGGAGCGATTCGCGACGCTGGTCGAACGTCGCCGCTCCGGCGAGCCCCTGCAGTTCCTCGAGGGGACCGTTCAGTTCGGCCCGATCGAGCTCGGCGTCGATCGCAGAGCCCTCATCCCTCGACCCGAGACCGAGGTCATGTGGGAGGACGCCGTCAGGTCGCTTGGCGATGCCGGTCCCGGCACGGTGATCGTCGATATGGGCACGGGGAGCGGTGCCCTGGCACTTGCCCTCAAGTACTCGTTTCCACAAGCCAAGGTGTTCGCAACCGATCTTGATTCCGAGGCACTGGCACTCGCCGCCGAGAACGCCGCCGCTCTCGGACTAGATGTGATCTTCCTCAAGGGAGACCTCTTCGAGGCGCTCCCGGAGAACCTCAAGGGGCGCATCGACCTCCTCGTCGTCAACCCGCCATACGTGAGCGAGGACGAGTGGTCCGGCCTCGATGCCGAGATCACAGCCAACGAGCCGCGCTCGGCGCTGGTCGCCGGGCCTAAGGGCACAGAGACGATCGCCAGGATCGCTGACGAGGCGTATTGGTGGTTGGGGATCGGCGGTTGGATGTTCTGCGAGATCGGCTCGGCCCAGGGCGCTGTTGCCGATGAGTTGTTCGGCGCTCTCGACCGAGAGGTCCGCCAGGACCTGGCGCGTCGCGATCGCTATGTCGCCGGGCGCAAGGGCGCCAGCTGTTGTCTGTAGGGCTGTGAGCCATGAGGTTTGGGCTTCGGGCTCGAGCCACAGCCAAGGCCTTGGAATCCAGTCTTCTCGCTGAAAGCTCAAAGCCGGCGACCGAACGTCGCCTAAGCCCATAGTCGGAAGTCCTCTTCCGGGTTAGTCTGGCCCGACATCGCCAGGAGGAAGCGCATGACCGACGAAGCTGCCATGTACGAAGCGGTCAATGCGATACGGGAGGGTCTGGTGGTGGGCGTGCCCACGGAGACCGTCTACGGACTCGCCGTCGATCCCATGAACGCCACGGCGGTCGGCACCCTGTTCGACCTCAAGGGTCGGCCGGCCGAGAAGCCTTTCGCGGTGCTGGTCTCAAGCCTGGAGCAGGCAAGGAGCCTCGCCGTTCTCACCGAAGCAGCAACGACACTCGCCAATGAGCACTGGCCCGGTCCGCTTACGCTCGTCCTGCCGCGAACGGCTGACACGCCAGATTGGCTGGGGGAACACGATCGAGGGACCGTAGGTATCCGCATGCCAGACCACGAGGTCGCCCTCATGCTCTTGGACATGGCGGGACCTCTTGCTGTCACGAGCGCCAACTGGACAGGTGATGCTTCTGTTGTCGACCATGCTGCCGCTGCAGCGATCTTCGGCGATGCCGTTGCCATCTATCTAGAGGGAGAGGCAGGCGGCGGATCGAGTTCGACGGTTATCGACGTGTCGTCCGAGACGGCCTCGCTCGTTCGACCAGGACCGGTTCCCTGGGACTGACCTCTTGACGAAGTCGGCGTGGCCTGTTCTGATCGCTGCCACCATCGGCGTAACCATCGGACACTGGCTGGTCATCGGGGGCGTCCTGTTGGGGGAGGGTGACGCGGATCGCGGTTTGGAGCCCGTTCTCATCGGAGTCGGCCTCGCAGTGTTGGCGGCGACCGTCATAGCGTCTGCTGTGGCCACAGGGCGAGACTTGGTTGCCGGGGTCGCCGCGGCAGCGATCGGGGGAGTCGTGATGGCGGCGGTATGGCTAATCCGTTCGGACGAGGTCCCACTCCCGGCACTGAGCGCGGGTGTCGTGGTGGCAGCAGCGCTGGCCGTCGGCCATGCCCGCCAAGGGGACCTTCGAGTTCGGCTATTCATGACCGTCGTCATAGTCGGCTACGTGTTGTGGGTGACGGGAGTCTCTGGGGGCTTCGCCGTCTTGGTCACTCCGCTGCTGCCATACGTGACGGTGGGAGTGTCTGACTATGCGTCTCGGCGCGAAGCAGATCGCCGAATGCGGCGCAGCTACGCTGGCAGAAAGTGAGGAATCAATGACAGACTCCCGTCCAATCGAAGAGGTTGACGCCGAGGTCGCCCGTCTCATCGCAGCCGACGCCGATCGCCAGCGCAGCCACATCCATCTGATCGCTTCTGAGAACTTTGCCTCAACCGCCGTCATGGAGGCGAGCGGATCTGTGTTCACCAACAAGTATGCAGAGGGCTATCCAGGACGCCGCTACTACGAGGGATGCGAGGTTGTCGACGAGGTCGAGAACCTGGCGCGTGACCGCGCCAAGGCGCTCTTTGGCGCCGAGCACGCCAACGTGCAAGCGCACTCCGGTGCCCAGGCCAACATGGCTGTCTACTTCGCACTGCTGCAGCCTGGGGACAAGGTCCTCGGCATGTCGCTCGACCAGGGTGGGCACCTGACCCACGGGTCGCCAGTCAACTTCTCCGGCCACCTCTATGACTTCGTTTCTTATGGACTCGACCCCGACTCGGAGCGCGTCGAGCTCGACGAAGTGCGCAAGATGGCGCACGAGCACAAGCCCAAGATGATCGTCGCCGGATACTCGGCTTACTCGCGGCTCCTCGACTGGGCCGAGTTTCGCTCCATCGCGGACGAGGTCGGCGCCCTCCTCATGGTCGACGCCGCCCACATCATCGGGCTCATCGCCGGCGGCGCCCATCCCAATCCGATGCCGCACGCTCACGTTGTCACAGCGACGACCCACAAGGCGTTACGAGGGCCGCGGGGTGGGATGATTCTGAGCGACGAACCGTTCGCCAAGGCCATCGACAAGGCGGTGTTTCCCGACGCTCAGGGCGGAGCCCTGTTCAACCAGATCGCGGCAAAGGCCGTTGCCTTCGCCGAGGCAGCGACGCCCGAGTACCGGGCATATGCGGCACAGATCGTTGCCAACGCCGTCGCCATGGCCGAGTCCTTGATGAGTAACGGAATGCGCCTCGTCAGCGGAGGGACAGACAACCACCTCATGCTCGCCGACCTGCGGTCGATCGACCCCGATCTCACCGGCAAGGAAGCGGCGCCACTGCTCAACGACGTCGGGATCACCCTCAACCGCAATGCCATCCCCTTCGATCCGCGGCCGCCGTTCGTAACAAGCGGGCTACGCATCGGGCTCCCGGCCGCCACCACTCAGGGGCTCAAGGAGGCCGAGTGTGCCGAGGTAGGGGAGCTCATCGTCGGTGCCCTGCAAGGCCGCGGTGACCAATCGGAGCTCGATCGAGTAGCGGCTCGCGTTGGCGAACTGGCCGCCGAGTTTCCGCCCTATCCGGCGGACTTCCCCGGCCACGTATGACCTATTGTCCCCAGGAGCAAGCCAGCTACATTGTGAATGCATTCACAAGCCCTGAGGGGTCCCATGGAACGACCTAACGCCCACGAACAGGTCACCGGTGCAGTCCGCGACGGCTGGGCCGGTGCCGGCAACCTGTCCGCAACAGTCCTTTCCGGCTTTCTGATCGGCTACCTGCTTGACAGATGGCTCGGCACCGACCCCTGGCTGACCGTGACCTTCATCCTGATAGCGTCGATAGGTGGGTTCTACCGGATGATGGCTTGGTACAAGGAACAGAATGAGCGCTGACACCGCGGTCCCCGGCCGTCGTGATCTCGAGCTGACGCTCGCCCGCAGTATTTCCAGCCGAGCCCTCTTCGTAGCGCCGGTACTCATCGGGTTCTTCTGGCTAACCCGAGGCTGGGACGGTGCCTGGGCCTCCGCCATCGGCGTCGCAGTGGTGGTAGTCAACTTCTGGGCATCGGGAAAGGCGCTGTCGATGGCCGCTCGCCGCAGTTTGGCCTTCTATCATGCGGCCGCCCTTTTCGGATTCATCATCCGGCTGGGCCTGATCACCGTCACGATGATCGGGGTGGCGTCGGTGGTCGAGGTTGATCGCCGGGCCCTTGGCATAACCGCTGTTGTGAGCTACCTGGCTCTGCTCATCTGGGAGGCGGTCGCCCTGACGAACGAAAGGGAAGTCGAGTGATATCGATTCTGGCCTCAGCAGGCTGCGACCCGGCTGAAGAGATCATCTGCGCGCCCGCAGAAGTGATCGAGCTCTTCGAGTTCAAGGACGCCCTCTTCTCCATCGGGCCTTTGCACTTCACCCGTACCGTCGTCCTCATCTTCCTTGCCATGTTCATAGTGCTGGCGATCCTGTATTTCGGATTGCGTGGCAACCGCCTGGTGCCGACCAAGTTCGGAACGGCCGTCGAGAGCCTCGTCGGGTTCGTCCGCAACGATGTCGCCATCGGCATCATCGGGCCTGAGGGGGCCCGCTACGCGCCATACCTGCTGAGCCTGTTCCTGTTCATCATCGTTGGCAACCTCTTCGAGGTCACCCCCTTTATCAACTTCCCCCTCAACTCGCGGATGGCGATTCCGCTTTTCCTAGCCCTCACCACCTGGGTCATCTTCGTGGTCATCGGGTTCGTCAAGCACAAGCACCATTTCTTCCTAGACATCGTGTGGCCCAAGTCGGTGCCGGTCGCCCTGCGACCGCTGGTCGGGCTCATTGAGCTCGTCTCGATTTTCATCCTCCGGCCCATCACGCTGGCGGTGCGGCTCTTCGCCAACATGGTCGCCGGCCACCTCATGCTCACCCTGCTGCTGGCGTCCGGCTGGGTCTTCATGTCGGCCGTCGGCGACATCGGCGCTCGAGCGATAATCGGCGTCCCGTGGTTCGTCTTCGGTCTCGGCATCTTCGTGTTCGAGATCGTCGTGGCGATTCTGCAGGCTTACATTTTCACGTTGCTATCTGCGGTGTACATCCAGACGTCTGTACACCCAGCGCACTAGATCGGAAAAGGAGAACTGAATGGTTGAGGAACTCAAGGGAGCGATTGCCCTGGTCGGCTACGGGTTGGCCGCGATTGGCCCCGGAATCGGGATCGGGATTGTGGTGGGTAACGCCATCCAGGCCATGGCCCGCCAGCCGGAGGCTGCGGCGGAAGCACGGACCACGATGTTCTTGGGCATCGCCTTTACGGAGGCACTGGCCCTCATCGGCTTCGTGCTCTTCTTCATCGCCTAGGAGAAACTGAATGAATGCACTGTTGATAGGCGCGTTGCTGGCACAGGAAGAAGAAGAGCCGCGCGAGGGCATCGACCTTCTCTTGCCCGAATCGTCGGAGCTCATCGCCGGCATCATCGCCTTCTCGATCATCTTCTTCGTGGTGTGGAAGTTCGCACTGCCCAAGCTCAAGGAGACGCTGGAAGCTCGGCAGGCGGCCATAACCGGCCAGTTGCAGGAGGCCGAAGGCGCCAAGCAGGAGGCCCAGAGCCTGCTGAGCGACTACCAACAGCAGGTGGCTGGTGCTCGCGAGGAGTCTGGCACGATCATCGACGAGGCACGACGGGCGGCCGATGGGCTGCGAGCAGACATCGTGGCCAAGGCCGAGGCGGACGCCGACGAGATCCGCGCTAAGGCCCGTCGCGACGCCGAGGCGGAGATGGGCCGGGCCCAGTCAGCGCTTCGTAGCGAGGTGGCGTCGCTGTCAATGGATGTTGCCGAGAAGGTCATCGGTAGCTCGTTGGATCGAGACGGTCAGTCGGCGCTTGTCGATAGCTACATCGACGAGCTACAGGGTGTTGAAGGGAACTAGCTCTGAGCGACGAACGAATCAAGGGATACGCCGCAGGCATCTTCGAGATCGCCAAGGCTGAAGGCGAAGCTGACCGCGTCGCCGATGAGCTGTTTCGCGTCGCAACCTCGTTCGAGGAGTCGGCGGAGCTGCGAGATGCGCTTACCGATCCACGCATCCCGGCGGAGCGCAAGAGCGGCGTCATACAAGACCTGCTCGGCTCAAGGGCATCGGCTCTGACGATCAGTCTCGTCGATTTCGTCGTCGCCTCCGGCCGTGCTCGCGACCTCTCAACCATCGCAACCCGATTGATCGAACATGCCTCGGAGACCAGGGGCAAGACGACTGCCGAGGTGCGCTCGGCTGTCGAGCTGGACGCAGCCACCGTCGCCAGGCTCGAGGAGGCGCTCAGCCGGGCCACCGGCCGCCCAGTCGAGGCTCAGGTCGTCATCGACCCCTCGGTCCTCGGCGGGCTGGTTGCCCGGATGGGGGACACCATCATCGACGGCTCGCTGCGCGGCCGGCTCGAATCGCTTCGACAGACTTTGGAGGCTCAATGACCGAAGAGATGATCGATACCGGGCAGATCGCCGAGGCCCTGCGCAAGAACCTCGAGGGTTGGTCGCCCGACCTCGAGGCCGAGACCGTCGGCCACGTCATTTCGGTCGGCGACGGTGTGGCCAGGGTGGCCGGGCTGCCCAACGCCATGGCTTCGGAGATGCTTGAGTTCCCGGGCGGCCTCACCGGGATCGCCCTCAACCTCGACGAGGACTCCATCGGCGCCGTGATCATGGGTGATTCGTCCCACATCCAGGAAGGCGACGCCGTTCGCTCAACGGGTCAGGTGCTCTCCATCGGTGTCGGCGACGCCCTGCTCGGAAGGGTGGTCGACCCCCTCGGCAATCCGATAGACGGCAAGGGCCCCATCGAGACAGCTGAGCGACGCCTCCTTGAGGTGCAGGCACCAACGGTGGTGCAGCGCCAACCCGTTGGAGAGCCGCTGCAGACGGGTATCAAGGCCGTCGACGCCATGATCCCGATCGGCCGCGGCCAGCGCGAGCTGATCATCGGCGATCGCCAGACGGGCAAGACGGCGATCGCCATCGACGCCATCATCAACCAGGCGGCCGAGGGTGTGAAGTGCATCTACGTGGCGATCGGCCAGAAAGCCTCGACCGTAGCCGAGGTGGTCGGAGCGCTGGAAGCGGCGGGCGCCATGGAGTTCACGGTGGTCGTCAATGCCGCGGCTTCTGCGGCGGCGGCGCTGCAGATGTACGCCCCCTATGCCGGCTCCGCCATCGGGCAGCACTGGATGTACAACGGCGAGCATGCCCTCATCGTGTTTGACGACCTCTCCAAGCAGGCGGTCGCCTATCGCCAGATCTCTCTGTTGTTGCGTCGTCCTCCGGGCCGCGAGGCATACCCCGGCGACGTCTTCTATCTGCACAGCCGCCTGTTGGAGCGCTGTGCCAAGCTGTCTGACGAGCTCGGGGGCGGGTCGATGACGGGATTGCCTATCGTCGAGACCAAGGCCGGGGACGTCTCCGCCTATATCCCGACCAACGTCATCTCCATCACCGACGGTCAGATCTACCTCGAGACCGACCTCTTCTACTCGGGCGTCAGACCTGCCATCAACGCCGGCATCTCGGTCTCGCGGGTCGGTGGCGCCGCCCAGATCGGTGCCATGAAGAAGGTCGCAGGGCCACTGCGTATCAACCTCGCCCAGTTCCGCGAGCTCGAGGCATTCGCCGAGTTCGGCTCCGAGCTCGACGCCGCGTCGCAGGCCCAGCTGGAGCGGGGCCGCCGGGTCGTCGAAGTCCTCAAGCAGCCGCAGTTCCGCCCGGTGGCGGTGCAGGATCAGGTGCTCTCGATCTTCGCCGTTACCAACGGTTACATGGACACGGTGCCGCTTGAGGACGTTGCCCGGTTCGAGAGCGAACTGAGCGACTACTTCAACTCACGCCACGCCGCCATCCTCGAGACCATCCGCAGCACAGGGAAACTCCCCGAGGGCGACGAGATGGCAACGGCGGTCGCTCAGTTCGCCGAGAGCTTCACCGCCAGCGTTACCGCGGACGCCTAGGGGGACCGTGGCATCCGCCGAACTTCGTTTGATCCGAAGGCGGATCCGCAGCGTCCAATCGACGAAGAAGATCACATCCGCTATGGAGTTGATCGCCGCTTCGCGCATCGTGAAGGCTTCAGCCAGAGTGCACGCCTCGCAGCCGTATACCGACAAGCTCAACGAAGTGATCGCCAACGTCGGGGCGGCTTCCGGGGCCGTCTCCCATCCCCTCTTGGAAAAGCGAGAAGGGGGCGTCATAGGGGTCCTCGTCGTTACGTCGGATCGAGGCCTTGCCGGTGCCTACAGCACCAACATCATCAGGCTCGCCGAGAGCCGGCTCCACGGCATCCCGGCCGCCGGCTACCGGCTCTATCTCGTCGGCAAGAAGGCCCGTACCTACTTTCAGTACCGGGGATATCAGGTCGAGCACACCTATCTCGGCATCACGGACACTCCGGCCTACGGCGATGCCAGGGGAATCGCCAACGTCGTCATCGATGACTTCGTGGAGGGTCGTATCGGCTCACTGGAGGCCTACACGACCAGGTTCCGCTCCGCCCTCACCCAAGTACCCGTGCAATGGCCATTGCTGCCCATCGAGCCGCCACAGGCTGAGGAAGGTGAGGAGACCGCACCCGTCGGCTACGCCTACGAGCCCTCGCCGGAGGAGATCCTGAGCCGATTGCTGCCTCGATACGTTGAGGCGTCGATATTCGGAATGCTGCTCGAGGCTTCGGCTTCGGAACACGCTTCACGACGCCGGGCGATGAAGGCGGCGACGGAGAACGCCGAGGAGCTCACCAAGTTGTTGACAAGACAGGCCAACCAGGCACGCCAGGCGGAGATCACCACTGAGATCTCCGAGATCGTTGGCGGCGCCGAGGCCCTCACCAAGGGTTGAGAAGGAGAACGAAATGGCAAACGGACGAATCGTCAAGGTCGCTGGGCCGGTGGTTGACATCGAGTTTCCACGTGGCGAGCTTCCCGAGATCTACCACGCGCTCGAGTTCGACGTGTCCGTGGCGGGCGAGACCAACACCGTCACCGCCGAGGTAGCGCAGCATCTCGGCGACAACCTCGTACGCGCCATCGCCATGCAAGCGACAGACGGTCTCGTCCGCGGTGCCGAAGTGCACAACACGGGGAACCCCATCTCGGTGCCGGTCGGCGATAAGACCCTCGGCCACATCTTCAATGTGCTCGGTAGGCCTCTCGACGTACCGGAGGGCTCCATCGAGTTCGACGAGCGCTGGCCCATCCACCGTCCGTCCCCGGCGTTCGAGGACGTTTCAGCAGAGCAGGAGATGTTCCACACCGGCATCAAGGTCATCGATCTCCTCGAGCCGTACGTTCGTGGCGGCAAGATCGGCATGTTCGGCGGTGCCGGCGTCGGCAAGACCGTCGTTATCCAGGAGATGATCCACCGCGTCGCCACGGAGCACGGAGGCGTCTCGGTATTCGCAGGAGTCGGGGAACGCACGCGCGAAGGCAACGACCTCTTCAGGGAGATGCAGGAATCTGGAGTGATCTCGAAGGCGGCCCTCGTCTTCGGACAGATGGATGAGCCACCGGGCGTGCGGCTGCGGGTCGGCCTCTCGGCGCTGACGATGGCCGAGTACTTCCGAGACGAGGCGGGCCAGGACGTCCTGTTGTTCGTTGACAACATCTTCCGATTCACGCAGGCGGGCTCTGAGGTGTCGACCCTGCTGGGACGCATGCCATCTGCCGTTGGCTATCAGCCGACCCTCGCAGACGAGATGGGGGTGCTCCAGGAGCGCATCACATCGCTGGCAGGCAAGTCGATCACATCGCTGCAGGCGATCTACGTCCCCGCCGACGATATAACAGACCCCGCACCCCACACCACCTTCGCCCACCTCGACGCCACCACGGTGCTGTCGCGGGCCATCGTCGAGCAAGGCATCTACCCCGCTGTCGATCCGTTGGACTCGACGTCACGCATCCTCGACCCCAGAATCATCGGTGACGTCCACTACAACACCGCCCGTGAGGTGCAGGAGATCCTGCAGCGCTACAAGGACCTCCAGGACATCATCGCCATTCTCGGCATCGACGAGCTGTCCGAGGAGGACAGGTTGGTCGTTGGCCGGGCCCGTCGCATCCAGCGGTTCCTGAGCCAGCCGTTCTTCGTTGCGGAGCAGTTCACGGGCCAGGCGGGCAAGACCGTCGCGCTGGAGGACACGATCCGTGGATTCCGGATGATCGTCGACGGTGAGGTCGATCACCTTCCCGAGCAGGCCTTCTATATGGTCGGTGGCATCGAAGAGGCGATCGAGAAGGCCAAAGAGCTGGAGTCGGTCGGCGCATGACCACCTTTCAAGTCGACGTCGTAACGCCGGAATCGATCGTGTGGAGCGGGGAGGCGACCTTCCTCCTGACCAGGACCAGCGACGGCGACATCGGCATCTTGGCCAACCACGAGCCAACCATGGCCGCCCTCGGCACTGGCGTCGCCGAGATCGAACATGCCGACGGCAGGACGAGCATCGCTCTGCATGGCGGCTTCCTCCAGGTTTATCGGAACCAGGTGACCCTGCTTAGCGATCGTGCCGAGGTGTCCGAGGAGGGCGATGCCCGCCAGCGGGCTCATGCGCTGCGCCAGGCCGATGAGGCCGAGGACAGCTCGAGCCCAGGCTCAGAATCAAACGCAGATTCCGAGTCCTGAGCTTGTCGGGAAGCTTTCGCGCCGACTTTGCGTTACAGCTGGACCACCGAACGGAGACTGAACCATGGCAACTGTCGATCTGAACAAAGACACTTTCGAGAGCACCGTCGTCGACAACGATGTCGTGCTCGTTGACTTTTGGGCCGAATGGTGTGGCCCCTGCAAGTCGTTCGCACCTACCTACGACAAGGTGTCTGCGGATCATCCCGAAGTCGTGTTCGGCAAGGTCGACACCGAGGACCAGCAGGAGCTAGCCCAGTACTTCGGCATTCGGTCCATCCCGACGCTGATGATCTTTCGCGATCAGATCGGCATCTTCAGCCAGCCAGGTGCGCTTCCCGAGGACGCGCTTCGCAACCTCATCGACCAGGCTCTCGCCCTCGACATGGAGAAGGTGCGGGAAGAGATCGCCAAGGAGCAAGAGTCGGACACGGCGCAAGAGTCGGACACGGCCCGAGAGGCTGCCAGCAACTAGGTCGGGTCGCTAACGTCTCAGGCCTATGACCACAGCGTCGTTTTCCCATAGCGCTCCCGTCAGTGCCTCCTCCGACGCTGTGTGGGCGCGCCTGCAAGAGGCGGAGGCCTGGGCCCAGATCGGCCCTATCGACGAGGTATGGGGGGCAGTGCACGACGATGATGGCCAACTCCAATCGTTCGAGTGGTCCGCTCGCGCCGCCGGCAGAAGCTTCAACGGCTCGGCTCGGACATCGACAGCTGATCCTGGCGAGCGCATGGTGATCGACATCAAGACGAGCGAGGTGGCCGGCAAGGTCGAAGTCACGCTGGGGGACGGTGCCATCGACGCCACGATGTCCCTGCACCCAGTCGGGTTTCTGGCGTCGCTGTTCTTTGGCGCGGTTGCGAGCGCGGTGGGCGAGGGGCTCCCCGGCCACGTTGACGAGTTCGCGGCGCAGTTCGGCTGAGAACCGCATCGGTCTGGCGCTGCGTTAACCTTATTTGCTAATGCGCAGGCGTCTACTGCTCACCCTGCTGGCGGGTGACCTGGCAGCGCTCGGGGGAGCACTCCTCGTCGCTTCAGCCGTTGCTTTCGAGTCACCTTGGTTTTGGCGCGTCGATCTCAGGGCCGGCGACTCGATTTGGCCAATGGTCGGCATGCTGGCCGTCGGCGCTCTCGTCGCTTCATATGTGTCGATGCGGATGTGGGTGAAGGGCGTACCCCGCCCTTCTTATGGACGCGGCTTGGCGATCGTGGCTACATCGTTGCTCTTTGCCTCGGTTGGCATCCTCCTGACACGCTCTTACTTCTCTCGACCATTCCTGGGCGTCACCGCTGGGATATGGCTTGTGGGGGCGTTGGCCCATCGGCTCGGCTGGCGGATTCGGACGCCGTGGCTGGAGACGATGGTGATAGTCACCTCGGAGAAGAACCTGGCGAGAGACCTTGATGAGGCAGACCACGCCAACGTGTTGGCTGTGCACGACCCTGGTTCGCTCCCTCCAGACGAGCCGCTGTCCGGCAAGACCATGTTGGTCATTGACCTGCGCTCGGTTCTCAGCGACCCGATGGCGCAGTGGGTGTCTTCATGCAACCTCGCCGGCCTTCCCGTGCGCTCGCTCACCAACGTCTACGAGGAGCACACGGGACGCATGGCCATGGTCCACCTGGCGGAAGGTTGGGAGATCTCACAACCGGCCTCGCGCAACGCGGATTACGCATTGATCAAGCGTGGCGCTGACTTTCTGGCCGTCGTCGCGACCTCGCCACTGTGGCTAGCCATGGGGGCGTTCATCTGGGCTGCCATTCGGCTTGATTCGAGCGGTCCCGCCATCTTCCGCCAAGAACGCGTCGGGCGTAATGGGGAGCTCTTCACCCTCTACAAGTTCCGCACCATGGTCGAGGATGCGGAGAACCTCGGGCCGCAGTTCACATCAGAGCAGGATGAAAGGCTGACCAGGGTTGGGAAGTGGCTGCGACGCTTCCGCGTCGACGAGATCCCTCAGCTGTGGAATGTCGTCAAAGGTGACCTCAGTCTGGTGGGGCCACGGCCAGAGCAGAAGGAGTTCGTCGAACGTTTCTCCCAGGCCATCCCGTTCTACGGTTACCGGCATCTGATCAGGCCAGGGGTCACCGGTTGGTCCCAAGTCAACTACGGGTACGCGGACGACCTCGCCGATACCGTCGAGAAGCTGACCTACGACCTCTACTACCTCAAGCACATGTCCCCATGGCTGGATCTGCGGATCATGGGCCAGAGCGTGTGGACGGTGCTGTCAGGCTTCGGCCACCAGTAGACCGCAGCGCCCAGGCGGCTTTCTTCTCAGTAATCACCTGTGTGGTGCCGATATTGTCGGGTGCCCGCTAACACAGCGCCACAGAGGCCGGTGACCGGCTCAGGGGCGTCCCCTCCACGAATCCACCCATCACTACCCTGGTTTGAGCGCATGGTTCCCCGCTCCTTCCTCGTCGTATTGCTGATTGCTGCCCTTGTTGTCGTGGGCGCACCTGGTGTGATGGCCTTGTCGTCGACCAGCGGCGACGTCGGCCCCAACTTCAATGAGTCGCCCGGCTGCGGCGCTGATGGCGCTAACTCCCCTTATGTTGGCGATACCGGGGTGCTTCCCTTCTCAACGCGCATCTACGGACCCAAGGCCGATTTCTTCGGGCGTGACAAGAGTCAGCTGAACAACAGCATGCTCAACTACTACCTCTGGTCCCCGGATTGGTTCCTTCCCCCCGAAGACCGCGAACCGAGGCTCCACGAGCGCCTGTTGCCGGCACTTGACCAGGTGCGACAGAACCTGATCGACGCGGCAGTGGTCGAAGGAGGGCCCTACCCAATCGATGATCTCTCTGATTTCGTGTTCCGCACCGTTGGTGGACGGGAGTACCTCTCTAATCACGCAATGGGCACAGCCATCGACATCAACCCGGCGCAGAACCCATACCGCACCGACAACACGCCGATCACCAACATGCCCGAGTGGTTCCGCGACGCCTGGCGCGATGCCGGCTTCTGCTGGGGCGGCGACTGGGTCAACGTCAAGGACACCATGCACTACTCGTGGATGGGACCGCTGGCCACCCCCAACTACGGACCGCGACTTGGGCCGTATCCGCCACTCACCGCGGCTCGGAACTTCGTAGCACCCCATGTCGACGTCACGACTCCGTTTGAGACCGGAGTGATGGCGATGGCCGACCGCAGCGGCGACGGTGCCGACGATCTGTACCGCGTACGACCTGGGCCCTCGGGGTTGACGGTCGAAGCGGCCGGCGCCAGGAGTGATTTCAGTGTTGTCGGTTATCGCGTCGACACGGCGGTGTCGGCAGATCCCGACGACGTCACGTTTGCCGACCTAGACGGAGACGCCATGCCGGACCTCGTCGTCTTTGATCGAGGCGCCTCAACCTTCAGCGGGTATTCCGATGCATCGTCGTTCACCGAGGTCGTCGCCACCGGCCCCATACCGGTGGGAGCCGCCGAGTTAGCGTTCGGCTACAACGATTCGGATTGGATTCTCGACCTCTTTGCCGTCACTCCAGGGGTTACCACAGGGATCGCGGTCTACAACTCGTCGACTGGATACACCTCTGGCCCCAGCGCCACGTTGGCGCTCGACAGCACCGACTCGTCACTTGCTCTCGGCGACTTCGACGTCGATGGAAACGACGATCTGTACGCAGTCGATCCCGCAGGCGTGTTGACGGTCGCCATCGCCGATGGCGCCACCTTCGTGAAGATCGATCCAGTGTCGACATCGCTAGACATGGGAACTGGTAGCCAGCTGCTCATCGGCGACTACGACGGCGACGGGCGCGACGACCTATACGTGGCCGGTGAGGGCCGATTGAGAGTGCACCTCGGCGGCGCGCCGCTCGACCCGATCACCCAGTGGTTCCTCCCCGACGACCCATCGCCGTGGGATGCAGGTCCCATCTGTGCCGGCCCCTTCGCCTGCGACCAGGTCGGCTTCGTGGACGGAGCGGCGGAGTGGTCCATCAAGGATGCGCCGGCCTCAGAGGCCGACGACGTTTCCTTCCTCTTTGGAAATCCCAACGATGTTCCATTCTCTGGAGACTGGGACGGTGACGGCATCGAGACTCCCGGTCTGTATCGCCAGTCCGACGGCTACGTCTACCTGCGCAACAGCAGCGACCAGGGCATCGCCGACCGCAGTTTCTATTTCGGGAATCCGGGCGATGTTCCGATCATCGGCGATTTCGACGGCGATGGCGACGACTCGGTGAGCCTGTATCGGCCCTCGGAGCAGCGCTTCTTCATCATCAACGAGCTGGGAAGCGCCGACGGTGGCCTTGGTGCGGCGGATTTCGACTTCGTTTTCGGCGATGCGGGCGACAAGCCGTTCGCCGGCGATTTCGACGGCAATGGGGCCACCGACGTCGGCCTACACCGGGAGTCGACCGGCCTCGTCTACTACCGGTTCTCGCTGGCAACGGGCGTCGCCGACCAATCCTTCATCTTCGGTGATCCGGGCGATGTCGTCCTCACCGGCGACTGGGATGGCGACGGCGTCGACACGCTGGCGGCCTATCGACCGAGCAATGGCAACTGGTACCTCAAGCTGGCGATGGAACAAGGCGTCGCCGACCACTCGGTTCACTACCACGCCCATGGCGAAGGCACGCGACCTGTAGTCGGTCTCTTCGCCACCGAGAGCGGCTAGCCAAGCCTGAGCGGGGTCGGCAGACGGCGCTGGTATCGTTCCTCTCGGTCTGGACTGTCAGGTACTGATGACCTCTTCCCTTCTATATGACTCCGCTGCACCGCGTAAGCCCGTAATCGCCGAGATGCGGAACCTGTGGAGTTACCGCGGCCTCATGCGCTTGCTGATCACCCGCGACCTGACCCTTCGCTACAAGCGGTCTTCGCTCGGGGTGTGGTGGACGTTGCTCAACCCGTTGCTGACAACAGCAGTGATGTGGCTGATCTTCTCTCAGGTGTTCAGGTTCGAGATCCCCAACACCCCATTTGTCGTATACCTCCTTTCCGGAATCCTCCTCGTCACGTTCTTCGGCCAGGCCGTGATCGCCTCGGGCTCGTCCATCGTCAACAGCGCATCGGTGCTTTCCAAGGTGTACGTTCCCCCCGAGATCTTCGCCGTCTCCACGGCCACGGCGGCCGGCGTCAACTTCCTCCTGAGCCTCGTGCCGCTGTTCTTCATCCAGGTCTTCACTGGTGTCGGCATTCCGTGGACCGTGGTGTTCGTACCCATACCGGTGCTGGCCTTGCTGGCACTGTCTGCGGGCCTCGGCATGATCGTGGCCTCGGTCGCCGTGTATTACTACGACGTCATCGACTTCACGGCAGTGCTGATTCAACTCATCAGCTACTTAACGCCGACCTTCTACCCCTTGACGATCGTGCCGGATGGCTTCCAGTGGGTCATCAAATCGAATCCCCTCTATTCCTACCTGGTGGTCTTCCGAGGCTTCGTATACGAGGGCCAGTTCGCCGAGCCGTGGCATTTCGCCATGATGGCCGGCACGGCGATCGGGATATTTGTATTTGGGGTTTGGTTCTTCTCGAAGTCGTGGAAGAAGATGCTGGTGATGATGTGACCGTCCCAGCGATCGAGATCCACGAGGCCTCGCTGGCATATCGGCTGGCGCGCAGCTCAGCGTCAACCCTCAAGGAATACCTGATCAAGCTCACCAAGGGTCAGATCACCTATGAGCAATTCTGGGCCCTCAAAGACGTGTCTCTCAAGGTGGCGCCCGGAGAGGTCTTCGGTGTCATCGGTCCCAACGGTGCCGGCAAGTCGACTCTCATGAAGATGATCGCACGAGTGCTCCCGCCAACCGAGGGGAGGGTTCTGGTTCGGGGAAGCGTTGCCCCCCTCATCGAGCTCGGGGCCGGCTTCAACCCAGACCTCACCGGTTACGAGAACATCGTTCTCTACGGGACATTGCTGGGACAAAGCGACAAGGAGATGAAATCGCGGGCACCTGAGATCGCCCGCTGGGCCGACCTGTCGAACTTCCTCGACGTTCCGATCCGCAGCTATTCCTCGGGAATGCTGGCCCGCCTTGGCTTCGCGGTAGCTACGGATGTTGAGCACGAGATCCTGATCGTGGACGAGGTGCTCTCGGTTGGTGATGCCAGCTTCCAGCTGAAGTCGAAGCAGCGGATCATCAGCATGATCGATGCGGGCTGCTCCGTAGTCTTCGTGTCCCACGACATGGGCACCATGGCGGAGATCGCCCATCGCGTGATGTGGCTGGATCACGGCCATGTGAAGATGGAGGGAGAGCCCGCCGACGTCATCGAGGCCTACGGGGCGACGGTGGTCAACCAGGGAGAAGGACAGTGAGGCTGTTGCGTCGAGCCATTGCCGCCCTCCGGCGAGACGGTCTCGCCGGCCTCGTGAACGGTGTGCGTTGGCGCAAGCAGCGCCTTCTGGGCGATCGCGGTTTCATTCGGGGAACCGCTGCCGGGCTTCGCGTCCTGGTGACCCGGGGGCCCCGCGCTCTAGTTTCCCGGGCGAGATGGGGCTTGTCACAGGCGGAAGTCGATGCCGAGCCTCATCCGTGGACAGGCTCGATGGCCTATTCGTTCGCGTTCAATCCGCTGTTCGATCCCAGCACCGAGGAACTGGACGCCAACCGATCCGTGACGGATAGGTTCAACCAGCCACGTCAGGTGCAGACCGCAACTTGGTTTCTCACCTTCTTCGACCACGCTCTCTTCGGCGGAATCCACACGATCTTGCGGCTGATGGACTATCTCCATCGCGTGCACGGCGTCGAGCACCGGGTCGTCGTTTTCGACCGTCCCAGCGCCACAGATGCCGAGATCCGCGAAGCGATCTCCGGCCCGTTCCCCAGCCTGTCTGGTGTCGACATCGTCATCTCTGGTCCTGGCGGCATCGACTACGACGAACTGCCACCGACCGATATCGCTGTCGCCACGATGTGGATAAGCGCCTATCCGTTGGCGCGGTTCAACAAGACGAAGGCGAAGTTCTACATGGTCCAGGATTATGAGCCCAGCTTCTATCCGGCCGGATCGTCATCGGCGCTGGCGGAGGCGACATATCGATTGGGATTCGCCGGACTCGTCAACTCGCCCGGCCTTGCGGACGTCTACGCGACTTACGGCAACCCCTATGTTTCATTCACCCCAGCTTTCGAGGAGCTGGCACAGCTCGACCGCCCGCTCTCGAAGAGGCCAACCCAGATCGTCCTCTTCGGTCGCCCGCTGACGGACCGCAACGCGTTCGAGCTGGTCGCCGCGGCTTGCCATCGTCTCAAGAAGCGATTCGGCAACGAGGTGAGAATCGTCTCGGCGGGAGCAGATTGGATCCCAGCCGACATGGAGCTCGAGGGAGTGGTGGAGAACCTCGGACGCCTGGGCACGATGACCGAAGTCCAGCAGCTCTACCTCGAGTCCGATATCGGCATCTGCTTCCAGCTCGCCAAGCACCCCTCATATCAGCCGTTCGAGTATCTGGCGGCAGGAGTAGCGCCGGTTGTCAATGCCAATCCAGCGACCGAATGGTTCTTCGCGGATGGCGAAAACTGCCTCGCCGTCGAACCATTTCCGAGTGACATCGAGCGCGCTGTGGCGTCGCTCGTTACGGATCCGGCGCTCCGTGAACGACTCGTCATCAACGGCCGCAAGGCGATGAGGGACATCTCCTGGGACACGGAGTTCTCCCGAGTGTGGGACTTCGTATCCGGCAATGGTTGATTCGACGACGAGCCCCGGCTCCATGGCCCCGTTCGCGGAACGCGAGTATGACCTGACGTCTCGCCACTTGCTGGTGGCCAGGATCATCGGCGAACTCATCGCCCCAGGTGGCCGGGTGCTTGACGTCGGCGGCGCGGCTGGGCTGACGGCCGCTTCCTTGCCGGTGCACCGGGTTGTTGTGGTTGACGTTCTCCCGGAAGGCGTCGATGTCGTGGCATCCGGTGCCGCCCTTCCATTCAAGGACGACGCCTTCGACGCCGCGGTTCTGTTGGATGTGCTCGAGCACGTTGATGATGTAACCAAGGTCGATGTGATCGCCGAGGCGTCGCGCGTTGCCGATGTCCTGGTGATCGCGGGTCCCTTCGACAGCCCTGAGGTTCGGGCAGCAGAAGCGGCACAGCGAGTCGACTTCGAAGCGATGTTCGACAAGACGCATCCGTGGTTGTCCGAGCACCTCGCATGCGGCCTCCCCGATTTGGTGGCCGTGGCAGCGCAGCTGGAGGCGGCCGGCTTTGCCACGTTGGCGTTCGGGAGCAACCCGTTGCCGCTGTGGTCGGAGACGCTTCTCCAGACCCACGTGGCGATTCGTGTCGGCGACGCCAGCGAGACCACCGGGTTCCGTCGCCATCTGCTGGAGGACTTCCTCGAGGTCGCGGACTCCACAGGCCCTTCCTATAGACAGGTCATGGTCGCGGCTAAGGATGGTTCGCTGTTGAAGAGGGTGCCGTCCCTGGTTCCGGGATCTGACCCCAAGGCGGTCGAGACGGAGGTCGCGTCGGCGAGAGCCGTTACGGGAAGGGTCATCTCGGCAGGCCTCGATCTCCGTGACGAGAGTCGGCGGGATCTGGACGCTGGCTGGAAAGAGACCCTCGTCGAACTCGAACTGGCGCGACAGAGCGCTGCGGATCACGACAACGAGCTCACGAGTGCCCTCGACAGGGCCCGACTCGGGTGGGAGGAGTCTGTGGCTCAGATCTCGATACTCGAGGAACAGCTGCGGCGCGACAGTGCCTACTCGGGATACCTCGAGTCCCGCCTCCTCAACAGCACGGCTCCTTGGCTGGCAGATGTGGCGGGTCCTCCCGTCACGGGTGTCCCGATCGGTTACCCCGAGGCCGCAGCGGACTATGCGGCCTGGCTGGCGGAGCAGCAGCCTCCGGATCCGCCTGTGGACGGCCCCGTCTTCTCGATATTGACACCAGTGTTCAACCCGCCAGCGGACTTCCTGGAGGCATGCCTCCGGTCCGTGCGCCGCCAAACCTATGAGCAATGGGAGCTGGTGCTGCTGGATGTTTCGGACGCGCCCCATGTGGCTCCCATCTGTGCGCGATTCGCATCTCTCGACAGCCGGATCAAGGTGATCGACGGGGAGAACCTTGGGATCGCCCTCAACACGAACGCCGCGGCCGCGGCGGCTTCTGGAGACTGGTTCGCGCTCCTCGACCACGATGACGAGTTGGCCGATCATGCGCTCGCGGCGATGGCGATCGCGATCTCTGACAACCCCGATGCAGGGTTCGTGTACTCGGACGAAGACAAGCTGGACGCGGCCGGCAACAGATCGGCCCCGTTCTTCAAGCCCGACTGGTCACCGGATCTTTTGATGACGCTGAACTACATCTCGCACCTTTCGGTCATCCGCCGGGACGTCTGGGAAGCGATAGGCGGCGAACGAGCCGGGTTCGACGGTGCCCAGGACTACGACCTTGCGCTGCGGGCGACCGGGGAGGCTGCTAGCACCATCCATGTTCCCGACGTCCTCTATCACTGGCGAGCCCATGACGACTCAACGGCGTCAGATGTTCGCGTGAAGCCAGACGCACATCGGGCCGGGCGGCGTGCCCTCGAGGACTTGTTGGGTCCTAGTGGGGCCACCATCGACTTCGGACCAGGGCCCACCAGCCACCGGGTTCGCTATCCGGTGCACCCCGAGCTTGTGTCCATCATCGTCCCCTTCCGTGATCGTCCCGAGTTGACGACAGCCTGCCTCGAGGCCATCGACCGATACGAGACCGGTTTGCCCTTTGAGGTGCTGGCGGTGTCGAACGGAAGCGAAGAAGGGGCGACCGAGGCTGCCATGCGGGAGTGGCAGAGTCGGTGGGAGTGGCTTCGTGTCGTTGAGCTCGACGAGCCATTCAACTTCCAGAGGCTGAACAACTGGGCGGTCGCCCAGACGAAGGGCTCGATGCTGCTGTTCCTGAACAACGACACAGAGGCGCTCCACCCCAATTGGCTGGAGGCAATGGCAGAGCACGCCCAGCGAGCCGAGATCGGCGCAGTCGGCGCCCGCCTCTTCTACCCGGACGGGCTCATCCAGCATGCTGGCGTCTTCGTCGGAATCGGGGGATTCGCTGATCACCCGTGGGCCCGGCTGCACCCCGACGCTTGGACGCCGAGCGGGCCGTCATATTGGGTCCGCAACTTCTTGGCAGTGACGGCGGCGTGCCTCATGATCGAACGATCGAAGTTCGACAAGGTGGGAGGCTTCGACGAGCGGTTCACCATCGGCGGTGGTGATGTCGACCTGGGGATACGCCTTGTGGAGGCGGGCTATCGCAACGTGATGACGCCGTTCGTTCGCCTGATCCACAAGGAGTCGCTGTCGCGGGGCACAACGGTGTCGAAGTCGGATCGACGGGAGTCGAAGCGGTCTTACGGCCGTTACCTGACAGGCGGCGATCCATATGCCAACGTCAACATCTCGCTGGCCGACACCACGTGTCGTCTGCGTGTCTCTAGCTCTTGAGCGAGTAGCCGGGGTTGATTCGGGGCAGGCGTCGGGAGTAATAGGGGTCTTCATCGAGCCGTTCGGCCCAGCGCTCTCGAAGCCGCGCCGCGTCTGCGGGCAGAGCGTCCTTTTGGCCCCTGGTGGCTGATTCGAGGTGAACCAGCGGCAGACGTGGATCCAAGACAGCGGCCAGCCCTAGCCGTTCGCCCAGCCGAAGGCACAGATCGACGTCCTGGAAGTCACTCTGATAGTCCTCGTCGAACCCCTCGATCGCTCTCAGGTCGGCCGTTCGCGCTACCAGGCATGCCCCGGTCACCGCAGAGACCTCACGCCGGGCGCCGGAGAGTCCGAGATAGCCGTCGTGATCGGGGTCGGAACCGCGGAACCCATGCCCGGCGGCGCCTCCGAGGCCAAGGACAACGCCGGCGTGTTGAATCGCCCCATCTGGGTATCTCAGCTGGGGTCCGACGACGCCGATCGCTGGGTCATCCAGGTTGGCAACGAGCTGTGAGAGCCAGCGATCGTCGAGGGGCGACACGTCGTCGTTCACGAAGGCAACTGTTTGCGTCTTTACCTGAGCGAGCGCGATGTTACAGACGCGGCTGAAGTTGAATGCCCCTGGGGCCGCTAAGACCTGAACGCCGGGCCGAGTAGCGATGTCGGCCAGGAGGTTCGTCGTCTGGCTGTCCGTCGAGCCGTTATCCACGACGATCAACTCGGCAGGCAGGGGGGATTGGCCGATCGAGTCGATGAGTTGGCGGAGGCGCTGTCCGCCATCTCGTGTCGGTATGACGACGGTGGTTGGGCGACCCGATTGTGGACTCAGGTCGATCTTCAGCCACGGGCTGTCGCGGGCAGGGGAGGCCTGCGCCTTGTGCCAAGCCCCCAGCGCATCCTCGGCCCCCTGCACGGAAGCTTCTACGCCGAATCCCGTGGCCGTGGCGAACCAAGCCTGGTCGACGTGCTCGATGCGGGCCGCCCTGCCGGCCGAGCCGATCAAGGCCGCGTGGGCGTCGGGCGCGATGTCGAGCAAGGAAGGCCGCAGTGCCAGCACCGGTCCGATGTAGGGGCCCGAGGCCAGCAACCGGGGTGAGAGCTGCGGCTTGCGGAAGGCCAATCGTCCCGAGCCGGTGACAATGTGGTCGCAGGTCACCATGTCGGCGTTCGTGGTCTCGAGAACCTCGGCCAACGCCCGATAGGCGCCAGGGGCGGCGACCGTGCCGGGGGCACTGACGACGATGATGCTGGCGGTGTCGGCAGGCCTGCCTAGGGGGACCCCGTTGCTCATGACGAAGTGGGTCGAGCCGGTGGGCTCGGGAACAGAATCGAAAACGATTCTCCCCGAGCGTCGCCAGCGGTACCACGAGAGGATCTTGCGGTAGCGGCCGGTGTCTGCGACAGATCCCATCAGATCCCTCGGCTGGTCATGCAACTAACCTCGCTATCGACTATTCCGAGCTGGCGGTCATCACAGAGTCGACAGGTGGTCTCTCTCGAATAGCTAACCATCCTGCGGCGATAATTGCGCTGACGCCCGCCGTGACAACTGCCAACCAGGGCGCCCAGCCCAATGGGGGCGCCCACTGGCTATGACCGAAGAAGAAGAGTGGTCCGTTGGCTCCAACAGCGTGGCGCCTGGCGTTGGCCAGCCAACCGAGGAGATGAACCAGGCCTGCCGCTGTCGCGAACCACAGCGGTACCGACGTGGCAAGGCCCGCTAGGCGACTCCTGTTGCTGGCCACGATTCCAGCCGCGAGCAGTGGCAGGGCCACGGTAAAGGGCAGGACATGGCGGCCCGAGACGTAGAAACCCGTGTGGCGGATAATGGCAGCCTGCAGGAGCGTCGGTATAGCGATTGAAGCAGCGGCAATTGAGAGGTAGACGAGTCGTTGCCTGCGCTGGCCAACCATCAAGGCCACCACAGACAATGTGGCCAGCATGGCGTACCACGTCAGGTATGCGACTCGAGGCATGGACAATTCGAGGTAACCGAAGACGCCGATCTGCTCCGACACTGTCAGCGCGGTCCAACCAAGACCTTCCGACAAGGAGTGCCCCACGGGTGACAGGCTGATGTGGAAGTCGGGTCCGAAAGCAGCTTCCCAGATTCTGTTTGCGGTCGCAGCGACTGCGATACTGCCGAGAGCTACCCAGGAGACGGGACTAGCCCTTCTGATAGCGTCCCACGCGTCCTGCGCGCCTCGAAGGCTTAGGGGTATGAGAGCCAGCAGAAGGACCCAGACTGGACCAGTTGAGCGGCTGAGAGCTAACAACACTCCCGAAACGCCACCAATGACATAAGCCATGCGTGGCGCTTGCCTATCCAGCCCAATGCGAACCATCGCCGACGCGAACGCGAAGCCAGCGCTGATTTCGAGAGCGCTTGGGGTCAGCGTTGATCCCAAGAAGAGGACCATTGGCGTTAAGGCAATCAGAGGGCCGAGAATCGACATTCCTCCTGTGCCGGTGCGAAACGCCACCGCTATGCCTAGGCCCAGAAGAGCGATGGTTGGCAAGGCGCTGGCGAGGCGACCCAGATAGTTGCCACTGAGTGGGTCACTTGCGATCCGCGTCGCCAGACCAGGGAGGATGTACGGGAGAGGTTGATAATTCCCCACGGGTGTCAACTCGGTTGTCGGTCCCTTTGGTGTATCAACTTCCCGTTGACACGCCGCTGTGACAAGAATCTGAAACGCGTTGCAGTCCACGCCTTGAGGAGAGAGGCCCGGGGGTATGTCAATACTCCGGACGGTCTCGTTGCGCCATCGGAGCTGCCGTTCATTGCCGAAGTCAATCCCAACGAATGAGCCACTCGGATAGTCCGCTTCATCCCCAACAACCTGGCCTTGTCCGAGGCCGACAGCTCGTATGTAATGCGCACTCTCGTCCGGCGATGCGAACGGTGGATTTGCGAAGGACCAAGCAACGATGATGCAGGCAACACCGGCTAGCAATACCGTGGTGGGCCTCTTCAACTGCACTTACCGGGGGAAGGCAGCTGCGAGCCTCAAGCCTCTACGACGAGGTCGAATGTGTGTGATTCCGACCACCCACTCAACGGCTTTGCTCGTGGTGCCCGAAGTCAGGAACATGGTCTCCATTGCCTGCGATGCTAGGGCAGATCACCGAACGTCCGTGGCCTCGTGCGGTTATCGTTCCGCCGATGCCTGAATCCAGTTTGACGTTCCGAGTCGGGGGATTCCTATATAACCACGCCTTTCCGGCGTACCGCATCGCCTATTCGGCCTACAAAGCCGTAACGGAAAAAGTCGAACGCCGCCTGATGCGCCAATACCTCAAGCCAGGGGCAACTGCCATCGATGTCGGAGCCAACATCGGAAGCCACACCCTCTACCTATCGAAGCTCGTGGGCGCGGATGGGCGAGTGGTGGCTTTTGAGCCAGATCAGCAGAACTACGCCCGCTTGGTTGCTGCCGTGGCCAAGCGGGCGAATGTCGAGGCGGTGCAAGCTGCAATTGGCGCCACCACCGGCGAAGCGAACCTGTACGAATCGGCTGACCTCAACGTGGATCACAGGACCTACGACCCAGGTGGCGATCGCCGGCACTACCGCGTTCGGGCCTATCGACTCGACGACTTCCTCGTACCAGGTGATCCAGTTGACCTCATCAAGATGGACATCCAGGGCGCCGAGTACGACGCACTAGGCGGTATGCAGCGGGTTCTCACAGAGAACCCTGGTGTCGTCATGTTGGCGGAGTACTGGCCCGCCGGGCTCCGTCGGGCTGGATCTTCGGCGAGTCAGCTGCTCGAGTATCTAATGAAGCTCGGATTCGATGTTGAGTTCGTGGTCGGCGGGTCGCTGACTCGTGAGGTACCGCGTCTGGGAGAATCCATATCTGACTACACCAGTCTTGTGGCTCGGCGTTAGGCGTCGTTCCGGCTATTCGATGCGAGCCCCAATCCTTGCCGAAAAGGACGGAATCACCTGTTCTGGGCGACAGGACCGTTGCCGGAAGCTCGCCGAATGGGTGCCTCTCCGTATCGGCGGTCCTCTTCCGTTGTCGCCCGTGCGGTGCCAACGGCCGCCTGGGGGGACGTGTTGTGGGTTGCGATTGGGGGCTATGTCGAAATCGCCAGAGCGTCGATGCTGGACTTGTCGGGGACAGCGCTCTCGAGGTTCTCAGGGTCGATTTCCCTGCCACTCTTGCTCTCGACAAGCCGATAACCCAGGCGATTGAAGAATCCATGAACCTCCGCAAGTGACGTGCCCTCCTCGCGAAGCTGAGACAACCCACATTCAAAGACGACGAGCGGCCGTTCTGTCTTGATGGTTCTGGCGGCGCCCAACAATACATGCCACTCGTGGCCATCGGTGTCGATCTTGATGAAGTCCAATCGGCTAAGGCGGTGTTCGGCATAGAACTCATCGAGTGTGGTCGACATCACGTCATCGGCGCTGCCAATGCTGCCACCGTGAATCGGGTGAGCTCCCTCGGCTTTGCGATCGACACGCCAGCTCGAATACGCGACGATGTCGGGGTTCGCGTTGGTGGCGTCAGATAAGAACGCGTTCACACATGTGATCCTCTCCGCCAACTCTGGGTTGAGCGCCACGTTTCGGGTCAGCCTGCGATATCCGGTGTCGGTGGGTTCAAACGCATACACGCTGCCCCGTGGAATCATCTTCGCAAGAGGGAGGGTCATGCTTCCCATATTCGCTCCTACGTCTACGGCAATGCCATCCGGCGGAATTGTCACGTATCTTGAGTCCAGGACGTGGCGCTGGAATCGGCCGAAGACGTAAACAGCGAGGTCGATACCTTCGGATAGGTCCACTTCATAGCGGATCCCCGACCTGACGATTCGAGCATGGTCGTCCTTTCGGAACAAACGAATGCTGCGATAGAGAGAGCGCGCAGCAAAGAGCCGCAGCCGAGTGAGCGGGATTCGGCCCCGAAGGCGCCGCAGGAGACCAGTCATGAGGCTAGGTGAACCTGAGTCGCCGAGCCGCGAAGATCGCCATTCGGATCAAGAGCCATCCGTGCTGCCAGCGGTTGATGTTGGTGTCGCCGTAGACACGCTCCCCATAGCGAATGGGCATGTCGACGATCCTGAGGTTGAGCTTTGCCGCTCCGAAGAGGAGATCGAAGTCACCAAACGGATCGAAGTCACCGAAGTAGTCGCGGTTGGCGGCGATCCGCTCGTAGTCTCGGCGGTACAGAACCTTCGTACCACACAGTGTGTCCTTCACCCTCTGCTGAAGTAGCCACGAGAATGTGAAGCTGAAGAACTTGTTTCCTACGAGGTTCAAGAACCGCATGGCCTTGTCCTCCATTGGGTACACGAGACGAACGCCATTGATGAATTCCCCGTCCCCACTCACCAGGGCACTTAGGAATCGCGGAAGATCCTCAGGCGGCACTGTCATATCTGCATCGAGAATCATCAGGACGTCGCCGGTAGCTTCGCCAAAGCCCAAGCGGACAGCGTCACCCTTGCCTTGACCGAGCTGCTTTAGGACTCGTAGATTGCGTTGTGGGTTGTCGGCGATCGCTGCCTCGATTGTTTCATACGTGTCGTCGCTCGATTTGCCCTCCACGAATATGAGCTCAGTGCTTCGACCCATCTCCGGGGTGCGCTCAACTATCGAATTGATGTGTCCAGCCTCGTTACGTGCCGGGATGATGACTGACACGTTCGGATCCTCGTCGGACTCCAGCTGCCGCGGCCTTACCACCACGAAATTCGTCATGGCGAAGTATTTGAAGGGCCAGACCTTGACGAGAATCCTGTTCAGGAAGCTGCCAACCAGCGGAGTCCGCATGGGCCAGAGAACCTCGGCGAATTGCTTGACGACTTCGAAGTCGGACAAGCTTAGGAGGTTTTCCAAGTCTTCGACGGTGAACCAGTTCTGTTGGAGCTCTGGCTTGGCCATGCCAAGTCGACGGGCCAGTCCCAGCGGTAGTTGCCAAATCCGGCTGTAGGAGTTGAGGATCAGTCGCGTGCCTCCGTGGCAGAACCTCCGGACATTCTGGAGGACTCCTTGAACGTCCCAAAGATCGTTCACGAGATCGGACATGATGATTACGTCAAAAGTGTCCTCCAACTCAACCGAGTGAGCATCGCCTTCGACGAATGTGAGATCGGGGTATCGCTCTTGCGCGTGCTTCACTGCGCGGGGCGAGAAGTCAACGCCCACTCCGTATGACGGTCTCAACGAGGCCAGAAGGTCTCCAGACCCGCTTCCTAACTCGAGAACACGCGAGCCGACCGGGACGAGAAAGCCAAAGATCTGCTCCAGCCGATTGTGGTAGTAGCCGCTCAGATCCTTGACTCTGATGCGGACATCGGCAACGCTGTCCCAGTGTTTGATTCGTTGAGCCTTGTAGGCATCGGCGGTCTTCATCTGGCGGGTGGGCACAGCTAGCCTCTCCTTGCGGTGGTCGGAGGGTGGGGATTGTGGTGCAAGTGCCGGGCCACTCTAATGGCGGTCCGGACGGCCGGACTCAGTGCACGGACTGGCTCTCGACAGGTTTTAGGCTCACGACGGCGTGAACGTCACAACTACTTCACTTGCTGGCTTGCTGATCGTCGAACCGACCGTGTTCGAAGATGACCGAGGATTCTTTGTAGAGAGCTGGAGCGCTCGCACCTTCAGCGAAGCGACACATCTCGATGTTGGCTTCGTCCAAGACAACCACTCGCAGTCTGTCCACGGCGTCCTGCGTGGCCTGCATTATCAGCTTCCGCATCCACAGGGAAAGCTGGTGCGGTGCGTCGCGGGCGCTGTTTGGGACGTAGCGGTTGACATCCGGAGGTCTTCTGAGACCTTCAAACACTGGTTTGGAGTCGAGCTAAACGAGAAGAACCATCGCCAGCTGTGGGTTCCCGCCGGCTTCGCCCACGGTTTCCTGACCCTTTCTGCGAGTGCAGATCTTCTGTACAAGGCGACCGATTACTACGTGCCTGAAGCCGACCGCGCCATCAGGTGGAACGATCCCGAGCTGGCGGTCCAGTGGCCGCTTGGCGATGAACTTCCCAGCGTTTCCAGCAAGGACGAGGCGGCTCCCTTGCTTGGGGACGCTCAGCTGTTCGAATGACCGCATCGCTAACCTGGCCGAACCGTCGACGCAAAACACCAGGTTGGAGTCATGGGTCGTAACTACCTTGTTACCGGTGGAGCCGGGTTCATCGGATCGAACTTCATCCGATACCTGTTCGAGCACGAGCCTGACGCCACGGTCACCAACCTCGATCTGCTCACCTATGCGGGGGTCAAGGCAACGGTCGACGAGCTGGACGGATTCGACAATCACACCTTCGTCCAGGGTGATATCCAGGACGCGTCTCTTGTCGACAACATGGTCATGGGCAAGGATGTTGTTGTCAACTTCGCCGCCGAGAGTCACGTCGACCGCTCGATCGATGGCCCCTCCGTCTTTCTGAAGACCAACGTGGTTGGTACGGGGGTGCTGATCGACGCCGCTAACCGCCACCAGGTTGAGCGCTTCATCCAGGTCTCCACGGACGAGGTTTACGGCTCCTGGGACGAGGGTTTCGCCGATGAAGGCGCTTTGCTCGAGCCGTCCTCGCCGTACTCGGCGGCCAAGGCGGGCGCCGATCTCCTGGTCCAGTCGTACGGCGTCACCTTCGACTACTACGCCGTCATCACGCGTTGCACCAACAACTACGGGCCGTACCAATTCCCGGAGAAGGTGATCCCTCTCTTCGTCACGAACCTTCTCGATGACATGAAGGTGCCGCTCTACGGAGATGGGCTCAACGAGCGAGATTGGCTTCACGTCGAGGATCATGTCGCAGCCATCCACTTCTTGGTCGATGGGGGCACACCGGGAGAGATCTACAACATCAGCGCAGACAAGCAACTCTCCAATATCGATCTCACCACAAGGATCCTGTCGGCACTCGGCAAGGATGACTCCTACATTGAGCCGGTAACGGATCGGCCCGGACACGATCGCCGCTACGCCCTCGACTCGTCCAAGCTTCGTGGACTCGGGTGGAAGCCGGGGGAGCCCTTCGAGGAGCGGCTCTCCGAGACCATCGACTGGTACCGAGAGCGCCAGGATTGGTGGCGACCCTTGAAGCAGCACCGCTGATGAAGGGGATCGTCCTTGCCGGTGGGGCTGGCAGCCGGCTCGACCCGATCACCAGAGTCGCCAGCAAGCAGCTGCAGCCGGTGTACGACAAGCCGATGGTCTACTACCCGCTGGCCACGCTGATGGAGGCGGGGATCACGGACATCCTGCTTATATCGACGCCAGACGACACCCCGCGCTTCGAGCGGCTACTCGGCGACGGCTCGCAATGGGGTTTGCATATCTCCTACGAGGTCCAGGAACGGCCGGCGGGCATCGCCCAAGCCTTCATCGTTGGCGAGCAGTTCATCGACGGCGACGATGTGGCCCTGATCCTCGGAGACAACATCTTCTTCGGAAGGCTCGGACTTGACACCATCGTCAACGACTTCGGCAGCGGGGCCGTCGTCTTCGGGTATCCGGTGAGCGATCCGGCTCGATACGGCGTGGTCGAGATGGATGATGCAGGAGTCGCGCTCTCCCTCGAAGAGAAACCCGCAACCCCCCGTTCCAACCTGGCCGTCCCTGGCTTTTACCTCTA
>CAXMQS010000093.1:0-9961 GCA_964195995.1 uncultured Acidimicrobiia bacterium | reverse complement strand
CGCTCAACGACAGGGAACAGAAGCTCATTGCAGAGCTCTACCCCTCGCTCCGGCGCTTTGCGTCTGCGGTCCGTCCTCCTGGAGAAGATGGCAACGACCTCGTGCAAGAGGCACTCCTCCGCACCCTCCGTAGAAAGGGATCACTCACGGGATTGGACAACCCGGGCGCATACGTGCGGCGTACGATCGTCAACCTCGCCAAGGACCAGCAGCGGTCCGAGGTTCGCCGACGTACCGCATGGTCAAAGCTCGGAACCGAAACCCATGAATCTCCCCATTACTCCTGGGAACTAGAGGAGTTGCGAATGGTGGCGCCCAAATCACGGGCGGTGCTGTATCTACGGATAATCGAAGGCTGGCCGTATGCCGACATCGGAGAGATGCTCGGTTGCAGTCAGGTCTCAGCACGAGTTGCCGCCTCCCGCGGCAAACGGCAACTGAAAGCCGCCCTCTCGAAGGAGGTCAGAGATGCGACGGCTTGAGGATGTACTACGAGATCTTGCCGAACAAGACCAACAACTCTCTACGGATGAGCTGATCACCCGTATCGAGCAGGGTTTGTCCGGCGGAGTCGACTCCTCGGTTGTCGCCATGCCCCGGAGGTCGACCATGGAAACCATCGAACGCACAACTCAAATGGAACCGAAACGTCGGAGGAATCCAGTCGCAGTCACCGCCGGAGCCGCGGTCCTGCTGCTGCTCATCGTCGGGCTGCCACTGCTGTTGCTCCGCGGCGGTGACTCCGCAGTTATCGATGAACCAACAACGACCCAGGCGCCGGTGACAACGACGGTACCCGACGCTCCGCTGGAGCCGGGGGTGACGATCACAGCCGACGCGTGGGGCCGGGTTGGTGGCGAGATCATGAACCCCGTTGTTGGTCTATTCGACATGGCCGCAGTTGGCGGGCGACTCGTCGCTGTCGGGTTTGATCCCGGCACGATTGACTTTCGGCAGAACGGTGTCGTCCTCGTGTCCGAAGATGGCGTCACCTGGGAGCGGTTTGCCGAGAGCGATCAGGCGCTCACCAAGGGTACGGTTCTGATCTACGGCATCAGCGCGGGTGGCCCCGGCATGGTTGCCGTAGGTACGGGCTGCGAGGATGACACAGAGGCGTGTCCGGTCTATCCGACCGTTTGGACCTCGACCGACGGTACCTCCTGGGCCAGGTCTGCAACAGACCCAGCTGTGTTCACTGAATCCGGCGCAATGTTGGATGTGGTTGCTACGGAGGACGGACTGGTTGCCGCCGGCAACGTTGGCGAGTGGCTCACCGAAGACACCTACGTGTCCCGTCCCGCAGCCTGGTTCTCAGTAGACAGCCTGGATTGGTCGCCGCCCTGGACCGACGACCCGATCGACTCCAGTGACTCGTTGTTCCTCCCCGGCTTCGTATCGCTTGCCGCCGGTCCCGAAGGGGAGACCGTGGGTGTCGGCATGGCCGAGGACTCTGCGGGCAACATCGTGGCCGCCGTGTGGCTGTCGCTCGACGGCCGATCCTGGGAGCGCATCGATGCAGATTCGGCGATCTTCGCAGGACAGAACGACGGAGACGTGACGATGAACGATGTTGCGTGGACAGCCGACGGGTACATAGCGGTCGGCAGCGAGGATGGGACAGCGGTGCGAGTCTGGCTTTCGCCCGATGGGCTCAACTGGTCACTCGCCGACACCGCGGACAGCTTCGCCAATATCGGAACTCTCAGCTCCGTTGCAGCAATTGGCTCGGGATACGTTGCCGCGGGGCCTCATGGCTGGACCGACCAGACCGACCCTTCGATCACACTGTGGACGTCACCGGACGGGGCACACTGGGATCCGGTCCTGACCGCGGGCCAAGGCTACGTCTCGGAGATCGTCGCCAACGCATCAGGGATTGCCCTGGCGGGGGCGTTCCCCTCGGAATTCGACGTCCATGCCGGTGTTTGGGCCGGACCGTCGTTCGATCCGGCGAACCCGCCTTCGGCACCAGAAACTGTGACCTTCGCAATGCCGGTGTCGAGTGAGTCGGACGGAGACGTGGGCGGAGGCGATCCGATAGACCCGGCAGACGTTGCAGGGGCGGAGATCGGTGACGGTGATCCCGATGTGGCTACTCCGGGGGACAACGCAATTGCGCTGGATGCCGGTGTACCGCGACTGGCGCTAGGCGAACGAACCGATGTGCCAGCGACACCACGCTGGGACTTTCTCGCCTCGCTATGTTGGGACACCGGATGCGGCCGTGAGCCGTCGTTTGCGGATCCGCTGCACGATGGCAACGGGACCAGCGTGTGGCTGGCCGACGAACCATTCCACATTCGTCATGGATTCGTGAACGAGTCGACGGAACCGCTGAGCAACGATTTCGATGTGAAAGTGTTCATCACCCGTTGGGACGGTCCGGCCCTCGATGAAATTTTCGAGTTGGAGCAGACCTACGAGTTCAGCGCCGATTACGTAGTCAGCCTCGAAGCTGAGAAGTGCGGACCCGGGTACTGGGAACAGACCGAGAGCAGCACGTGTGAGCAGTACATACACGAATTCTCCGACGGGCTACCGGGCGGTCGTTACGACATCTGGGTTGGCTGGTATGCCCCCTGTTCGGCATGGCTGGATCTCGGAATTGTCGATTCGTGCACAGATCCCAATGAGATCTCCTGGGAGTTCCAGTCGGCGGTGAACTCGCCGCTCATGGGTGTCGAGTTCCCTGAGGACTGGCAGGGCGATTTCGATACCGAAGCTCTGTTCGCCGACCCGGGTGACCCGCTCACCTGGGGCTGGTAGAGGACGGTGCCCTGGATTCAACGATGAAAGAGCAGAGATGCGCCGCAGCTGCCGAGGCCTGCGAACGCGGTCCTGCGTCCACCGGCCGGCTCTGGTACGAGCCACGCGAGGACTAGCCCAGGAAAGGAAGAGACCATGAGACGCTTCTCAATGATCATGCTGCTTGCCGCAGCTCTGGCTCTGCTGATGGCGCTGCCGGCTGCCGCCGACAAACCCCAATGCGACCCCAATCTCCCCGACCCCACACCGGAACACTCTGCCTGTCAGGACGACGACCCGGGCGATGACCTGCCTATGGGCGGGACCATGTGCGACCCCGCCGAGTACCCAGCAGGCATCGAGGGCGTCCAAGATGGTGACTTCACGTTCACACTGGCCGGCAAGAAGCCCGGAACCTGCATCGATGTGATGACGAGCATTGAGGGGCTCTGGGAAGTGACGGTCACCGGCGAGGGCGCCCGATATCTCGGCCTCATTCCACGCGACAGCATCGCTGCCGGAGACTCGTGTGGTGGCTGGTTGTTGCGCACCGCCGCCAACATCTATGGAAACAGCCCGCACATCCTCGGGTACAACGGCAGCGTCCCGGCTGCCACGATTAACGCTTGCGGCACGGGGTATGCGGAATGGGTCGATGTCGATTGGCCTGGCTTGAATCTCGAGGCAGACTGCGCTGCGTTCTCCAACGACGGTGGCGAATGCCTCGTTACCGAGGAGCTGCCCGACGTTCCCCACCCGCTGGTGCTGCAGGTCTTCATGCAGAGCGGGGGAGGCAGCACCACTTTCGCGGTGGATCTGCCGCCGCTCGACCCCAGCTGGCCATAGGACACAAGGAATCCCCCGCCGCAGACAGGAATTTTGCAAGGAACCGCCTCGAAGAGGCGGTTCCCGTGGTCAGGGACGGCGTCGATCCGTCGACCTCTGGTTTTTCAGACCCATAGTGGATATCGCGCTACGTTTCAGTCCATGTCACGGGGTGCCATTTCGTTGGGTTTGTGACGTCCAGCGCGACGTAGTGAAACCCCGTGAATTCGCCGAAAGGCACCTGGAGGGCACCCCGGGGGGCCGGATGCGGGGTGCTTGGCCGCAAGCATGGAGGTTTGTTGTAGCGAGGGATGTCGCGCTGACGACGAACCAATGTGTCAGGCACCGCCACAGCATCCTGGTCAGATGCGGAGAGCCAAGATATCGGACCATCCGAGAGCGTCACGCGAAGTGGGCTACCTCACCTGCCAGGTGGACAAGACCTGCCAGGGTCGCCGCGCCGACCAGGATCTGCCCCGCAACTTCAAGCCACCGCGGTTCAGCATCGTGGCGCTGCCCGATGACGAGGCGGGCGATCCACACGAGGCCAAGGGCGATGATGGCTCCGCCCACCAGCCAAGGTGGGCTGAGGCAGCCACACGACTCCTCGCTGAAAAAGAGGAAGCTAAAGGGGACCACGAAGACCGCCCCGGCAGCGACGATCGCCCAATACGCCACTTTGGCACCTGTCCCTTCTGCCGTAACGCGCTTGGCCATCCATGGTTCGATGGCCACGGCAGCCACACCGGTGAGGCCCGCAAGAACCACAAAGATCGAGGCCTGGAGCAGCGCCGGATCAAGAATCACAAAATCGAAGTTGCGTCCATCGACCGCCAACCGACTGCCGAGCGCTGCTCCAACGACGAACGCGACGACCTTCCGACTGCTTCCGTGGCGGGGAAGCCAAGGCGAGACGATTGACCAGAGGAGGCCAACAATGACAGCGCCGGCAAGACCGACGAACACCATGAATGAGATGGTCCCAGCAAGCGTGAACTGTCCGACGACCGCCTCGGCCTCCGTGGTGAGGCCGTGCGCCGAGCGATCGATCTGGGCCGACAGCCGCATCGCCAGCCGTCCTCCTGCTCCGGCCATAACGAATCCGGCCACAGCGCCCGACAGCGCGGTCGCCGCCACTCGAGGAAGCATCTGGGCGGGTTCTCTCGTTGCGGATCTCATCCGCCCATCCCCAGACCCACGAGAATCCCGAGCACAGCAACCACCATCTGAAAGAGCACGTACGCAGCGACGACCCAAACCCCCACGGTGACACCCCGGTCGATTCTCGCTGCCACGTTGTCGTCGCTCTTCGCCCCTTCCGCGATCCGAGCTCTACGCAGGTTTGCGCTGTGGACGAGGCCGACGACGGGCAGCGCGATGAGCATTACGACATGGAGAACCCCCATGACCAGGAACAAGCCGCCGAGCCGTTCGGCCTCGAAGAGGAGCTGGTCGGTGAACTGGCGATCGATCAGCGACAGATCTTGAGGCGGCTCGAACATGAGCGACATGACGATGTACGCGCCGAAGATGAGGTAGTAGGCGACGTCGAGGAGCCTGAGCACCTGCGTGCCCGTGTCGGGGTTGCTCGCAAACACGGCTCGCTCGTACGTCTCACCGAATCGGCGGATGGCCGGGCCCATGACGGCGACGATCGCGACCATGACCGCGGTTACGAGCAACTCGAGGCTGGTGAATGACATATCGACCTGGCCGCTCTCTACGCGCACGGTTGCGAGGAGGAACAGGATGACTGCGGCGACCGCTGCTGCGGACCAGAGAATCTTGCGCCGGATGCGGCCCCTGCGTGCGTCGTCCTCTTCGATCGATCGCTGGACCTTGGCGAAGAGATCGGTACTTGGGGCGTAGTCGTCGGCTGCGTGCAGAGTGTCGGTCAGGAGCTGTTCCAGGTTCATGTTCTAACCCCCAGCCGGCCCCGCAACATGTCCATGCCGCGGCGGCAGTGCGTCTTCACCGAGTTCTTCGAGATATCGAGGGTCTCGGCGATCTCGGACTCCGACAGCTCGAGATAGAAGCGAAGCAACAGGCAGTCACGCTGCCGCGGCGAGAGGGCACGTACCTCATCGAGTAGTCGCCTCCGCTCGTCATCCATGACCAGGACATCCTCGGGTGCGTCGGGTTCAGCCCCCGTAGGGATCGCCTCCTGGTGGCGCAGCGACATGAGCCCTCGTCTGTTGTGGTCGCGTGCCAGATTGATCACGATCGAACGCAGGTACGGTGCCGCCTTCGATGGATCGTTGATCCGGTGCGCGGCCCGGTGAAGCCGGATGAAAGCTTCTTGTACGAGATCCTCCGCCGCGTTCCGATCGTCGGTAAACAGCCGCGCCAACCTCACAAGCCGCGTACCTTCCAGCCGAAACAGCTCGGCGACTAGCGCATCGCGATCGGTCGCCACAAACGCAGCGACGACCTGATCGGTCACCATGAGCAGCCATTCGTTGAATTGGCGCCATCGAGGGCGGTGGACGGGGATAGCGATCATCAGGTCGCCTTCGGGCCTCTGGCGTCCTCGTCGAGACGCCTCCCCAGCCCGAGCAGTCGCCCGATGATTGGAAGGCTGAGCACATTGGCGCCATGGAGGATGCCCATGATGAGCAGCATGCCGCCGATCCTCAGCGACCCGTTGCGCAATTGCTGGGCGTTCACAGTGTCTGCCCAGCCGTCTTGCTGCTCAAACACCGTCGTGAAGAGGATGTAGGCCGAGAAGATGAGGTAGTAGGCGACATCCATGAGGACGATGTAGCTCTTGCCCGTTCTCGGGTTGGCCCGGAATACGTCGGCGGCGTAACTGCGGCCGAATCGCTTGATGAGCGGGCCGAGTAGGACAAGGGCCAGGACCAGGCCACCGAATGTGATGAGCTCCAGCAACCACCAGTTCATATGGTCTCCTTCCCCTGCAGAATCATGCCACGCCACATCGCTTGTCGGGTCTTCGATTTCACGAGGCGGCCATTTGGTGTTCTGGCTGCTTTGTGGACTGGAACGCAGTCCAGCTCGTGATGATGGCCAGGATTCCCACCGCTACCGCGGGCGGGAACCAGAAGAACGCGATCCCCACCGAGCCGGGGAGCACCCCGAGAGCCACGAGCTTGCCGCCCGGTGGCTGATTGCGACGGACCAGAACGAGGCCGTACACGATCAGTGCTGCGCCGGCGGCCATGACCGCGAGCAGAACTATTTGACCGTAGAGCGGTCCGGTGTCGTCTGGGTCCAATAGATTGCCGATACCTAGCATGAGCATCAGGGCGCCGATCACGGCTGCGCTGACATTCCACCAACGAGTCTTCATCAGAGTTCCTCCTCGAGGCCGCGTGCCGGCCCACTTACAAATACAGACGAACGAGAACTCGAATCGGGTGACACAGAGGGGGGCCTGCCGAGCTGGCGGAGTCACGTCGGCGATGTGCAGATCTATGCAAGAACCAAAGGTACCCCGCCACAGCCGAGGGTTCGAGTGGTCAGGGACGGCGTCGACCCGTCGACCTCTGGTTCTTCAGACCCATAGCGGATGTCCCGCTGCTCCTCACGCTGGGCGATGGCGTCGTCGAGGAAGTGCTGCTCGCGGCTCGTCAAGCGCAGCGTGCTGGTGTTGGCCCACTCCTCGTAATCGGAGAGTCGCTGACCGGACAACAGATAGTCCGCCTTCTCCTCGGCGGCGTGCCACTCGACGAACGCGGTCAAGAAGCGAGCGTGGTGGATGACGTCGTCGCGCCCTTCCTCGATCCATTCCGTCAGGCGCGGCCACTCGTGGAGGAGCGCCTCGTGGGCGACTTCGACGGTCGGTGAGCCGCTGGCGTAGTCGCGGTCGAACGTCAACAGGCGGAACGCGGCGAACTTGTCGAGGACCGACTGCAAGTCCACTACGTCCTCAACAATGGTGACGATTTCGGAGGCGGCCACACGCCGCCTGCTCCACGCTCCGGCCTCGGCGATCGTGACTAGGCGCAGGAAGAGCTGCTTACAGGCAGTCTGCTCCGAGGGGGCTAGCCCCAGATAGATCTCTTCGGCACGTCTGGTGATAGCGCCGCCGACACCCTGCATCTCTTGATATGCCTGGGCCGTGAGTAGGGGGCCAGCTCTTCTGTCGAATAGTTCGGTGAGGGCGTATTGGAACAGCGGCAGACCGCGACTCTGGCCTACAACGTCGCCGAGCAGCCTGTTCAGCAGTTCGGGTTCGAACTGAACACCGGCGAGCTCGGCGGGGCCCTCAGCAGCCGCTTCCAGCTCGTCTGGCGTCAGCGGCACAACGTTGATGATGCTGTCGCCGAGCAGCGCTGCAAAACTGCCGTAGGCGAGCGGCCGATCGTAGAAGTCGGCGCGCAGCGCGAGAGCGACAACGATGCGGCTATGCGGATCGGTCAGTGCCACTTCGAGGTTGCGAACGAACTGCAACCGCTCCGGCTCGGATTCGACCAGAGTGAACAGCTCCTCGAACTGGTCGATTACCAGCAGCAGACGACCAGGTGTTCCGGCAGTAGCCGTAGTCCGGCTCGGAGTAGTCCGTCCTCTGAATGGTCGAGGAGCTCCGCAAGGCTCTCGGGGGCGTCGAGTGTTGATCGCAGCAGGCCGAGCCGTACCTGGATCGGATTCCTGAGCGGGAGAGGGCTGTCATCCTCGATGATTGGGCACGCGCGGAGTTCTACGTCGACAACGCCGAGTCGGTCGAACTTGTCGATCGTGCCGTCGGCCTCTACCGGTCCCTGGGCGACGATCCCGCATTGGCACGTACACTGACTTTCGCGTCGCGTGTCAAGAAGGCACATCTCCAAACAGAGGAAGCACTCCGGTCCGTCGGTGAGGCCGTCAACATCCTCGAGACGTTCCCACCGAGCGCGGACCTCGCACAATCGCTGAGTATGCAAGCGTTCGTTCACTGGTTGTATCACGAAGACAGCGCCGCCGGACTTGAGATTGCAGACAAGGCCGCGTCCATCGCTCAGGCTACCGGAGACGAGCACGCCATCGTCACCGCTCTGAGTGTCAAGGGCATGATCGTGTACAGCGATGGCAACAACGAGGGCATGGCGCTCGTCGAGGAGAGCCGGAGGCGAGCCGAAGCTTCCGGCTACCGTTTTGCCGAAGTGCGAGCCCTCTCGAATATGACCGGGATGTGCGGCGATGTTCGAGACGTTGAACGCGCAGCGGACTTCGCCAGGCGGGCCCGCGAAACCGCTGCTCGATACGAGATGCGCATGCTCGAGGCGGACGCTCAGGCGATGTACGCCGAAATCCTCCAGTGGAAGGGCGACTGGACTGCGGCCGAGAACTCGGCGACCGATGCGCTCGACTCGAGTCCGGCCACCGAGACACTCGCGTGGCGCGTACTCGGGACCGTTCAGGCCCGGAGGGGGAGATCCGAAGCACGCGCCGCGCTTGAGCGCATGTGGGATTTAGCGCAGGACTCCGACCAACTAACGATCGTGGATCCTGCTGCTGCCGTGCTGGCCGAGTACATGTGGTTGTCGGACGATCGTAACGAAGCGTGGAACGCATCACTGCTCGAAATCCTCGATACGGGTTTGCGATCTGGACCTCCGTGGCCGAGCGCCGCGTTGGTGTTCTGGATGTGGAAGCTCGGGTTCGTCTCGACGATCCCCGAGGGCACCGCCAACTTCTACCGATGGATTATCGAGGGCGACTGGGAGCGCGCTGCAAAGTTCTGGCACACCAGAGGAGTGCCATATGAAAGAGGCCTGGCACTGATGCACGGTGATGACGATGCACAGGTCCAGGCGGTGCGGATCTTCGAGGAACTCGGAGCAATCGCGGCCGCCGCCCGGGTTCGGACAACCCTCGCCGGCCGGGGCGTGAAGGTTCCACGGGGCCGATCCAGATCGACCCAGGATCACGCCGCCGGCCTGACCGCCAGGCAAGCCGAAGTCCTCGAACTCCTAGCCGATGGGCTCACCAATTCGGACATTGCCGACCGGCTCTTCGTCTCGTATCGCACCGTAGAGAACCACGTCGCTGCAGTACTCATGAAGCTCGACGTGCCGACGAGGGACGCGGCCGTTGAGGCGGCTCGCGGTCAGGGCATCCTCACCAACCCCTGACGGGCATCCAAATCTGAGTACTCGCCTCGTCACTTCTAGGTGGTTGGCGCTCATGACTGGCTGTTGTGGTCCGGATATGTTCGACACAGTAATCCGGACGCGAGCCTTGGAGGTTGCAAATGTCACTGTTCATGGACGTCCACAACTTGGACGGAGGGGTATCTGCCGCAGATGTAGCCGAAGCCCACAAGAAGGACCTCGAGACGCAAGGCAAGTATGGCGTCAGCTACCTGCGCTACTGGGTCGACGAGTCGGCGGGGAAGATCTTCTGCCTCGTCGAGGCCGAAGACGCAGAAGCGGCGAACACGGTTCACCGC
>CAXMQS010000092.1:0-136460 GCA_964195995.1 uncultured Acidimicrobiia bacterium | reverse complement strand
CCATGGAAACGGTTTAGGAAACCGGTGCTCTATCCCCTGAGCTACGAGGGCTGGATGTACCGAATCGCCAATGACTACCTGAGATTCCGGCGATCCGGCTGTTGACCGAATGCTAGGCGCGAGCCCGAATCCACCCCGTTTCCACCCCGTCACAGCGGTCAATAGTGGTCACTCCTGGTCACTCGGCCTCGGGCGCGGGCCCTCCGCTGCGGGTTCTCTGGCGGACGAGACGGTGGAGGCTAATGATGATGGCGCAGTTCACTACGGTGGACGTCAGGCCGAACTAAGGAAACTTCCCCTGGTAGCTCCCGCGATCGTCGCTCGAGAGAATGTTTCTGAGGTTCTCGGCCGCGCCATGGAAGCCGGAGAAGGAATACTGCGGCTTATGCCGACCTGGGTTCCTCGTAGCTTTCTTCAGCCCGGGAAGCGCCTCAGACTGGCTGCTGACGATTACTACCCGTACGGCACTGATCGAGGCGGGATCGACGAGCGGTGGTTCGCCAGCACTACGGAAGCGGCCAACGAGGGCCGTGTTGGGGACGAAGGGCTTAGCTACATCACCTTCGAGGGGCAACGCATTCTGCTGAGAGATGCCGTCACCGAGGCTGGCGTGGACTTGATCGGCGGCGGGATCTTCGACGAATTCGGTCGCTGGCCGGTGTACGCCAAGTTCTTTGACAACTTGGGGCCCATCCCACATCACATGCACCAGGGCTTTGAGGACGCCAAGCTCGTCGGGCGAGAGGCCAAACCTGAGGCCTACTACTTCCCACCGCAGTACAACCACACGGATAACAATTTCCCTTTCACCTTTCTGGGCCTGACTCCGGGGACGACCAAAGAGCAGGTGCGCCAGTGCCTTGAGCGATGGGACGAGGGCGACAATGGGATCCTCGATCTCTCGACGGCGTACCCCCTGGAGCGTGGCACTGGCTGGTTGATCCCGCCAGGCGTGCTGCACGGTCCCGGTTCATTGCTGACGTACGAACCGCAATGGGGGAGCGACGTCATGGCGGTGTTCCAGTCTCAAGTCGAAGGGCGCGACGTGCCGAGGTCGTTGTTGGTGAAAGACATTCCCGAGGAGAAGCATCAGGACCTTGACTTCATTGTGGGACAGCTTGACTGGGAGCGGAACGTCGATCCAGATTTCAAGGATCATCACTACCTGGAACCGATCGTCGATCTGGACAGCTCGGGTGATGGCTACAACGATCGGTGGATCGTCTACGGCACGATCGGCGGCAAGCAGCTCTTCTCAGCCAAGGAGCTGACGGTCGATCCCGGTGCACGGTGCGTCTTGAAGGATCCTGGCGCCAGCGGGTGGATCACCACACAGGGGATCGGTCGGATTGGCCCGCTTGATCTGCGAACGCCCGCCATGATCCGATTCGGCGAGAAGACGGATGACGAGGTCTTCATCACGGCGAGCGCCGCCGAGGCGGAGGTCGAGATCGAGAACGTCGGCGCTGAGCCGCTCGTGGGGCTGCGCTATTTCGGCCCGGGCGTTCACGAGAACTGGCCCCCGCCTTCCGCGTAAGCGAGCGCCGGGGCGCCGTCACAGCGGCCACACGCAGATATCAGGCGTCGACGGTGTTCCGACTGATGCCGGTCGGCACGGTTCCCGCTGTCGGGCTTCACAGAACGCGTTGATCTCCGATGTCGATGATGCGCACGCCTTCTGCGGCATGCCCCGAATCCACCCCGTTTCCACCGCGTCACAGCGGTCGATAACGGTCACTCCCGGGCATTCGGCCCCTGGACGCCGAGGGTGATGTCACGGTCTGGCCTGGGTTGAGCTCGAGCGCGTCAGGGAGCCTGAACCGCTTCGGTCTCGCCGGTGCCGTCGGCGGAGATTGCGAGCCGTTCCACCAGCCGTCGCCGTCCAGCCTCCTCGGCGAACGCGGTGATTACGTCGCCCTCCTGAAGGGTGATCTCGCCGTTAGCCACGAAGACTTCGGGTCCGCGGTGCACCGAAACCAGGAGGCAGCCCTCCGGCCAAGGCACCTCCCGGATCGGCCGGCCGTCGGCCACCGAGTGGGCGGGGATCTCGAATCTGAAGAACTCTGCATCGGAGCGGGTGCGTCTGCGGAATCGGTCTCCCCCCACGCGCTCCCGCGTTGTCTCCGCCAGGGCCTGGTGGTAGGCATTGACCGCGTCTTCCCGGCGAAAGATGCCGATGAGCTGATCCGGAGCGCGTTCCGACACTACCGGGAGGCGGCCCACTCCGAGGACGGCCATGCGTTCCATCGCCTCGGAGACGGGCGTCTCGGGGGTAACCGTCGCCGGCCGCGGGGTCATGACGTCGCCGACCCGGACCTGGTCTGACGGTCCTCCTGCCCGCACGATATCGGTGGTGGCGATGACCCCTATCAGCCGGTCCTGCCCGTCGACGACGGGCACGCCGTGGAGGCGGTGGCGGTCGAGCACCCCCTGCACTTCACCGAGGGTGAGGTCCGGCCTCACCCGTACCGCATCTCCCGAAGTGACGTCCCCCACCTTCACCGTGTCGAGCAGGTCGATCTCTCCCCTGTGGCTCACCTGGATGCCCATGCCGGACAGCTGCATGGTGTAGGCGCTTTCGGGATGGGCGCGGTTGGCGATGATGGTGGCGACAGCGATGGCGGTGATCAACGGCAGGACGAGGCCGTAGTCGCCGGTGGTCTCGAAGACGATGAGGATGGCGGTGAGCGGGGCGCGGGCCATCACGGCGAAGGCCGCCGCCATGCCCACGAGGGCGAAAGCACCCGAGGAGATCGGAGAGACCGTCCAGTGCGGCGCGATCAGGGAAGCGAAGCCGGCGCCCACGGAGGCGCCGATGAAGAGGCTGGGCATGAAGATGCCTCCGGAGCCGCCCGCGCCGAATGTGGCGGCGGTGGCCACGGACTTGGCGACGGCCAAGACGAGCAGGGCCCACCACACATGCGTCAACTCGCCTTGGAGGAGATCCTGAATGAAGGCCTGTCCGGTGCCGAGGACCTCGGGGGCGGCGAACCCGATCCCGGCGACGACCAGCGCCAGAGCCCCCGGCCGGATCCATGTCGGGAGACGATCCGGGATGACGTCCCACCAGTCGAGCGCCCGGAGGAAGATGTAGCCGATGGCGACGGCCAGCAGGCCCAGTGTGGCGTAGAGGGCAAGCTCCCAGGCGTTGTTGAGCGGGTAGGCAGGGACGGAGAATGTGAGGGCGGTGCCGAGGAGTCCGTGGCTAACGACGGCGCCGGCCACGGCGGCCACCGCCACGGTGCTCAGGTGGGCCACCGAGAAGCTTCCCAGGATCACTTCCATGGCGAAGAACATGCCAGCGATGGGGGCGTTGAAAGTGGCGGCGATCCCGGCGGCGGCCCCGGCGGCGACCAGGCTGCGGACGTCACTCTCCCCAAGGTGTGCCCATCGTCCCGCCGTCGAGCCGAGCGAGGCGCCGACCTGGGCGATCGGTCCCTCACGGCCGGCGGAGCCGCCACTGCCCAGGGTGAGGGCGGTCGCCACGATCTTCACCGGAGCGACCCGGGCCCTGATCTTGCCGGCCCGGACGGCCAAGGACGCGATGATCTGGGGCACCCCGTGTCCCGTGGACTCCGGGGAGAGCCAGCTGGTGGTGAACCAGGCCAGGAACAGTCCGAGGGGGATGGCGATGAAGACCCATGCCCGGGCCAGAGAGGGGACATCAGAGAGGAGGGAGGCGGCGTCCTGTACAAGCTCTATGGCCTGAATCAGCAAGTAGGCGCCGACGCCGGCCCCCGCACCGACCACCCCGGCTATCAACATCAAGGTGGGTGTGTGGCCCAGCCGAGCCCGCGGCCACGCCTCGATCTTCGTACGCGGGCTCACAACGTAATCATACGTCTGGGCGAGGCGGCGAAGCCCATCCCGCGGCCGGCGGGTTGGCGTCAGAGGTGACCGTCAACAAGGCGAACTGCCTGCTCGAGAGCGTCGACGTCCCGACGAGATGACACAGCCGCGGATGGTGGTCGCGGTTCCAAAGGCTGTGGACCTTGAGAGCCCAAGAAGTGCCGCTCGGAGGGCTTCGGACATTGGCTCGTTCCTGTTAGGCCCTCTACTCCTAACACCTGGTAGCCAATGACCTTGGCAGCGCCCCTTCCGAGAAGAAGCGTTCTAGGACCGAATGCCCGTCACGGTCGGGGTCAGCGCTCTGTTTCGTGGGCGCACGACCCGAACCGTCTTCGTCATCCTGAGGCACAGTTCAGGTGTCCGGGCCGAAAGCCTCTTCGAGAAGTCGGAACATGCACCCACCGAGTGAAATAGCCACCCGGCATCTACTCATTCCGCTCGAAGCCACGTATCTTGGTCGAGACTTGAACATGTCCAGAGAGGGAAAGGATCTGGTGCCGCGCACGTCGCGCTGGCGCTGACTGCCGCTGCATGTTCCAGCGATGATGGCACCCCCGACGAAGGAGCAGCCGGCACGACGTCTACGACCGCCTCGACCACAACCCCGGCAGAGCCCGTCGTGGTGGTGGTCACCGCCCATCCCGACGACGAACTCACGACCTCACCGTTGCTTGCGCACTATGCCAAGCAGGGCGTGGAGGTGTACCTGGTGAGTGTCACATCGGGGCAACAGGGTGGCTCGAGAACCGATATTTCCGTGGGTGACGAGCTCGGGGCCGCCCGCGAAGAGGAATTGGCGGCGGCCGCTGCCGCCTACGGCATCAATCCTCCGATCGCAATCGGCAATCAGGACGGCGAGCAGGACACTCTGTCCGACGCGGAGATCGCGGATCTCAAGGCTCAGCTCCGAGACATCTTCGAGCAGCTCGGCGCCCGGGTGGTGATCACGTTCGGACCGGAGGGCTTCACCGGACATCTCGACCACATCGCCGTCGGTGCTATCACCACCGAGCTCGTCGAAGAGTGGTACGCGGAGTCCGATACCACTGGTGCACCTGAGAAGCTCTATCACACGATGTTCCCAGCCAGTTTCGCCGCTCTGCGACCTCCGGGCCAGGACTTAGTGGCGGTCGACGATGCCGAGGCGACGACTGTCATCGATGCCGGGGACGGGGTCGCCGAGGCGCAGGCTGCGGTGCAGGCCTATGCCACGCAGTTCACAGCCGAAGAGATGGAGCAGGTACAAGCACTCCTCAGCCTGACCCAAGGCCAGGCGTACCTGCGGTGGGTTCTGGCCAAAGACGGTTCACCCGCCTCTGGCGAAACTGACATCTTCGAGTAAGGACACAGTGATGATCAAGAGATCAAATGCTGGATTCGTTGTAGCTTTCCTAGGCATGGCACTCGCTGTCACCGCTTGCGGATCCAATGGCGACAGCTCCGCTGACACGTCGGCTGCCGACACTGACACGACTGCAACCAGCGACGACACCGCAAGCTCGGACACCGGCCTCGGATTCACCGCCGAAGTATGGGCAGACAACTGGTTTGCGCTCTATGTCAACGACCAACTAATCGGCGAAGACTCAGTCCCGATAACCACCGAACGATCTTTCAACAGCGAGACGTTCACCTTTGAAGCCGAGTATCCGTTGACGATCGCCATCGAGGCGAAGGACTTCAAGGAGACTGATTCTGGCATCGAGTACATCGGCGAGAACAACCAGCAGATGGGCGACGGGGGACTGATCGCACAGATCACCGACAACGCGACAGGCGAGGTCGTCGCAGTGACGAACGGCGACTGGTCGGTGCTGGTGGCGCATAGAGCACCCCTCAACACTGAGTGTGAGAAGGACGCCGACCCTGACGCCACCTGCGAGTTCGAGATCACTGAGACTCCCGCCGATTGGGCGACGGCCGCGTTCGACGACGGCGCCTGGTCCTCGGCAACCGAGTGGGCCGAGAGTGAGGTCAGCCCCAAGGACGGCTACGACGAGGTCTCCTGGGATTCGAGCACACAGCTCATCTGGGGGAGCGACCTCGAAGTCGACAACACCATCCTCCTCCGACTGACCGTCGAAGGCTGACCGGTCGGGCCTTCGAGACTGCAGAGACCGCGGCAGCCTGACCGTCCTGGCAGCCCACTAACCACGCTACGCGAAGGCACGGATAGCCCGTCCGTTTCCAAGCCGGATCGGCGATTGGATGTCACCGAGTCGGTTCGCGTTCTGTCTTGTTGGGCCCACTGGCCGGTTTAGGAAACCGGTGCTCTATCCCCTGAGCTGCGAGGGCTGGATAGGCCGAATCGCCAATGACTACAGGAGCTTCAGGCGATCGGACTGATGGCCGAATGCTAGGCCCCACCCCGAATCCACCCCCGCGACCGCTCAGTCCTCCGGGCACGGATCGATGGCGTACACGACGCACTCGTCCTTCGTCAACTGACGGCCGCCGAGACGGTGTTCAAGCTCGGCGACCGCCGCGGAGAGCGAGAACACGGACCAGATTCGGGGCAATCCGCCCTGGTCGAGGTCGATGGTCGTCGTGATGCGCGACCCGTCGGCGCTGAGCTGGAGAATCTTACCATCTAGCGTCGCCAGCAACGTCCCGTCCGGATGCCAGATCTTTGTGGTCCCGTCGTGGCTCGATGTGATGATGCGAGAACCGTCTGGAGTGAACCGAGCGGACAGGACTTGCGCCGTGTGACCCTGAAGTGTGGCCTTGAAGGCTCCGTTGCGATCTAGCACGCGTACAGCACTGAAGCTGGATGGCTCAAACTCAAGACGGGATCCGTCTGGGCCATCCGAGAAGGTGTCAAGGGGATCGAGGGGATCGTCACTGATGTCGCTTGAGTTGATGAATCGAATGAACGCTGCATTCGGACGCCAGACCTTGGCCGTGCTGTCACCGCCGCCGGCGGTCACGACTCGTGAGCCGTCGGGGCTGAACTCGGCGGATTCGATCGAGCCGGTGTGCCCTTCGAGACTGGCGATCAGACCGAATGCGGCGTCCTCCACGATTGCGCCACCTGCGCTAGCCCACACCACTCGGAAGCCATCTGAGTCGAAATGGGCAGACACGACGGGAGCTCCAATACTTCCGAAAGTGGCGTCAAGGATGACGGACGTGCCTTCGGACAGCTCGTGCACACGCCACTGCCGGGCGGTGCCATCGACCCCGATGGTGAGGATGCTGCCGCTCGGACCGAACTCGACTGACGTCACGGGTCCCATGTGACCAACAAGGTTGGCGACGACGATGCCGTTGGCAGCGTCCCAAACGGTGGCCCCTAGGGAAGCGCCGGTAACAACCTGGGAGCCGTCCTGGCTGAAGTCGGCTGAGACGATTCCGTCTTCGGCGAAGGTCGCGACGACAGAACCGGTATTGGCGTCCCACACCGTGGCAGTCGACGGTCCAACCGTGGGATCGGTGTCGATGGTCACGATGCGTGTCCCGTCCGGGCTGAACCTCGACGCGCCCCCTTCGAGGCCCAATATCAGTGCTCCGCTCGTGGCATCCCACACGTTGGTAGCGGACCCAATGATGTCGGTGAACGATCCTTCCTCGGTGAGGAGCCGAGACCCATTCGGGCCGAAACGCGCCGCCAGCAGTCCATCACGAGGGATCGTCAGGAGGAGTGCCCCGCTCGTGCCGTCCCATACACGGGAGCTGCTACCGACGTCCCACACCTTGGCGGCGTCGTCGCCGCCAGTGGTGACAATCCGGGACCCGTCGGGGCTAAACCGAGCCGACTGGACGCCGGTGAAACCGTGCCCGGTGATGGTCGCCCGCTCTACGCCGGTCGTGGCGTCCCACAGCCTGGCCGTGCCGTCGTTGCTTTCGGTCAGTATCAGCTTTCCGTCGGGGCTGTACGACGCCGATCCGACGCCGATCACCGAGTCATTGACGCCGGCGTGGCCGCGAAGGGTGAGGCGCCACGGCGACATCGCAACCGCATAGACCGCGGCGTCCGCACTCGAGCTGACGAAACCGAGGGATTCCGTCGCTTCGACGCTTTCGAGAGCGAGGAGTGCTGCCACGTCGGTGTCGGCAGCCTGGCCCGAGGCGATGGCCAGGCGGACCGCCTCAGCGATGGCGAGCTGCCGGCTTGCCTCCTTGGTTGCGGCGGCGGCAAGCGCTTGCTGCCGGTCGGCTTCCGCAGCAGCGATCCCTGCGGCCTCAACAGCCTGCTCTTCCGCCGCTCTTGCCGCCGCCTCCGCCTCATCGGCTTCCCTCTGCTCCTCTTGGGCCGTCACCTTGGCCTCCTCAGCAGCATCGCGCGCCCCCTCGGCGATGGCCGCGGCGTCCTCTGCCGCTTTCTTGTCGGATTCGGCATCGGATCGGGCAGCCACAGCCAGCTGCTGCTCCGCCAATGCTGTCTCCTTCGCCGAATCGGCGACCAGCGCCGCCTCCTGCGCCAACCTCTCCGCGTCCTGAGCGTCCTTGCGTTGGCCCTCGGCCGTCAACCAGCCAAGTGCGCCCAATCCGGTTGCGCCGAGGAGAATGAGGGCCCCGAGGATGAGAGTGCCTGTGAGGATCCGAGCCCGCTTGGCCATTCCCAAGATCTCGCCGATGAGCTCATCTTTGCTCTTGCCGGTTATCCCGGCAGCGATGTCGGCCACGTCGTCTCGCCACGGCTTGTGGCGCAGGGTTCGCTCGCCCGGCTCGATCGCCCAGCGGAGGTCGACGGCCAATGGTTCCGTGAAGACTCCGCGGACGGCGGGTGGGACGTCGTCGCCGTCCCAAGCGAAGCCGGACAGGTTCGGCCAAACCCCCTCGGTGGGCTCGCCCCAATCGGAGATGACGAATGTGATGGTTTCTGGACCCTTTGTTGCCAGCCAGTGCTGCACTTCAGAGTCGACATACTCGGATCGGGCCGAGTCGGGGCTCAGGATGACGACAAGGTGGGTGGTCTCGTCCAAGGAGGCGTGGATCGTGTTGGCCAGGTCCGAGCTGGCGCCAAAGGCCGTGTCGTCGCGCAGCATCCGAAGGAAGGGTTTGCGGCGCCACCACGGCTTGGAGAAGCGCTGCAGGCTGCTTTGGAGATCGGCTGCAAGCTCAATGTCGACGTGGCTGTAGGAGATGAAGCCGTCGTACTTCCGAGCGTTACCGTCGAGCGGCCCATCGCTAGGGCTCACCGCCCTTTGGTTCGTCATCGACCAGCGAACCTACTAGGTGGCCCAGCAAGCTGCCGGCGTCGCGAGAAGCATGTGTGACGGGTCCACTAATCGAACCCAGGCCAGTGCGCCCCAGGGGACTACTGAGTTGGGCCGTCCAGGCCGCGAGGTTTGGTGCAGCGGGATGCGTTGACGCTGGTCTCTTGGCTCTCGCAGCGCGTACGCCCGATCAGGTAGCACGACTTGCCACCACCGGAACGCGCACCATCCTCGCCGCAGTCGCCGTGCGCGGGCGCTCATGATTCCCCGCAGCGGCGAGCGATGCGCAACGCGAACCGCCTTGCGGAGAGTCCGCCGGCGTCGGTCGAGTTTCGCTCGCTACGGTTAACGGCCAGGTCACGGGGAAGGGTGTGTTCGAGTGCCCGGGGTGTTCATTAGCTATCGGCGTGAGGACGCTGGAGGCTGGTCAACCAGTCTCTATAACGAGCTCGTCGAGCGGTTCGGCGCCGAGAAGGTCTTCATGGATGTGTCGACCATCCCGGCGGGTGTCGAATTCTCGGACTACATCGCCGAATACCTCAGAGACGTAGACGTCCTGCTTGCCGTAATCGGACGGACCTGGGAATCGATTCCGGACGACCAAGGTCGACCCCGCATACAGGACCCTGAGGACTTGCTCCGCCAAGAGATTGCGACTGCCCTTCGACAGGCCGATGTCACTGTCATTCCGGTTCTGGTTGACGGCGCAGCGTTGCCAGCTTCCGGAGACCTCCCAACTGACCTGCAGAGATTGGCCCGTCTCAACGCGCTCGAGCTGAGCGCCAGTCGCTTCAACACGGACGCCGAGCGGCTGACCCGGGACATCGAGTCGGTTACCAAGCTCAAGACGCGGAAGCCAAGATCGAGGTGGGGCATCGCCGTCGCTGCTGTCATTGCTATCGCGGTGGCGGCCGGTGTCGTGGCGTCGCAGATCGGGAACGGCACCACCACACCGGATTCGACGTCGCCAAGCACTGGGTCGACACAGACGACACAGTCACCGCCCTCCGACCCCGAGTCGCCGGTCATAGATCCCACAATCACAGCCCCGCCGTTGAACGCGTTCGAGCAGGTCGCGGGGGACTGGGTCCAATCTGCCTGGACCGAGAGTCCGGGCCCGATCGTGCTGGGCTTCCCGCCGCTGAACGGGCTTCTCAGCATCGACGCCACCGGCGCCGCGTCGTGGGATATGGACGTTCATGACGAGTTCTTTCCTAGTCCCGACGGACACCTGTCATGCGCCGGATCGTTGTCGCTGGCGGGTGTTGTGGACGGCAACGCGACCGAAACGCGCGACTTCACGAGCAACATGACGTCACTCCGCTCAGAGATCCTTGTGGCGTTGTGCGGCAGCGACCTTCAGGAGTTCGAGAGCTTCGCGCTAAGCCACGATGGCGATTCCGGACGTCCGGCCACGGTGATAGAGATGAGTAACACCGAGGGCCGCTTCACCTGGACACGTAACTAGGTTCCGATCGCTCCCGTCTCTTGGCGGGCATGTCATCTAGGCTTGCCCTTCGTGCCGAGCGAGAGGAAGCTGTGCCACACGTAACGTTCATTCACGGAATCTCCAACAAACCACTCAGCGATGTCGTGCTGGCTTCGTGGCGGCGGGCTCTGGCTAGGGACGATGGCATCGACCTCGGGGCGGAGGGGATCACCTCGTCGATGGTGTATTGGGCCGACGTGATGTACGCCGAGCCCAAGCCGGAGACCGACTTCCATGAGAGTGCCGAGGACGGGGTCGCCGACACCAATGCCGAGGACGTAGATCTGGCCTTCCGGGAAGAGGCCAGCCCGGAAGAGCAGGAGTGGCTCGACAGCTTCGTCTCGAAGTACAACCTCGACGCGGACATCTCCGATGAGGACGAGCCGTCCGAGGAGGAGGCAGCGGCGCAGTTCGAGCGCATTCCGCTGCCAGGTTGGATGAAGAAGCGAATCATGTCGGCCTACCTGCGCGACGTTCACCATTACCTGTGGAATATGACCTTCAGCCCGCGCCAAGGCAAGGAGTTCGAGGTGCAAACGGAGATCCGGAGCCGGGTGCAAGACGCCCTCCGTTCGGGCGCTGAATCCGGGCCGCCCCACGTCTTTGTCGCCCACAGCATGGGAACGGTCATGGCGTATGACAACCTCATGCGGGTGCCAGATTGCCCGCCGGTCGATGGCCTGGTGACTGTCGGCAGTCCGCTCGGGCTAGACGAGATCCAGGACCGACTGCAGCCAGAGTGGACCAGGGACGACGGTTATCCGGACAAGGTCGGTCGCTGGGTCAACGTGTACGACCATCTGGATCCGGTCGCGGGCATCGACCCCAAGTTCGCCAACGACTACAAGCGGTCGGGTGATCTCGAGGTGATCGACATCAACGAGCAGAGCTGGGGCAAGTGGCGCCACAGCGTCTTGAAGTACTTGGCGGGTGCGAAGATGCGCCAGGAGCTCGGCTCGATGCTCGGCTTATAGGCAGAGGGGCAGCTGTGACGTGGGAAGACGCCGACGACTTCACGAAAGCCCTCGGGGCGCGCGTCAATGAGTATGACCGCGTCGAGACGACCGCTCTTTGCGAGGAACTCGTCAAGAGGGTGCGGGCCACCGAAGAGCCGTTCCCTGCTGACACTGCCGCCAAGGTGCTCGGCATGCTGCGCCGCAAGCGCTGGTTCGACCTCATGGAGGCCCTGGGAGACGCCTTCATCCAGGCTGAAGTGACCTCGCCGGCGGTCCGCCGGCACTATGCCCAGGCGCTGCTGGATCGAGGCCACCTCGTTGCCGGTGAGTCAGTGCTGCAGGTGACGGTCGCCGAGACGGCTGATGATCCCAAGGAGAACGCTGAATCCCGCGGTCAACTCGGTCGCACCTACAAGCAGATGTACATGGATGCCGCGGCCCCCACCCTTGCACGCAACCAGGTGCTGTTGCGCCAGAGCATCGACGCCTATTACGAGATCTACAAGGTCGATTTGGACGCATGGCACGGGATCAACTCCGCGGCACTTCTGGCTCGGGCCCGCCGCGATGAGGTCACGCTCGACGGCTATCCGGAGCCAGAGGAACTGGCGCGCACCATCCTGACCGACATCGAGGCGCGCGCGGACGAGGGTCGGGCCGACGTCTGGGATTACGCGACGGCTCTGGAGGCCTCCGTAGCCGTTGGCGACTACAAGGGGGCCCTGGAGTGGCTGGGGCGATACGTCAAGGGAGACTCCGACTCATTCGAGCTGACGAGCACCTTGCGCCAGTTGGAGGAGGTGTGGCAGCTCGAGCCCGATGGTGAGCAGGGGGCAATACTGGAGATCTTGCGGGGTGCGATCCTGGCCAGGGAGGACGGCGGAGCGGTCGACCTCCAACCCAAGGCCAAAGCAACTGCGACCGCCGCACTCGAGTCAGTTACCGAGCCAACGCTGGAGCGCGTCCTGGGTACAACCGGTGTGCAGAACCTGAAGTGGTATCGAACCGGCCTCGATCGCAGCGAGGCTGTTGCGCTGTTCTGCGACTCGCTTGACACCGGAGTCGGCACCGGCTTCATGCTCAGAGGCGCTGACCTGTGCGAGCTGTTGCCAGCCGATGAGGTGTTCGTCATCACGAACGCTCATGTCGTATCAGACGACGTGTCGGGTGCTCTCCGGCCTGACGAGGCCGTCATCAAGTTCGAAGCGCTTGGCCTTGAGGACGAGTTCCGTGTCAGCGAGCTGATCTTCTCGTCGCCTCCCGAGGAGCTCGACGTATCCGTGTTGCGGATCGACAAGCCTGCGCCCGAGGTCGAGCCGATTCCCGTCGCGTCAGGGATGCCGCTTGCCGACGGAGAGCAGCGCGTCTACATCATTGGCCACCCGCTTGGGGGCGGCCTCTCCTTCTCGTTGCAGGACAACCTGTTGATCGACTTGGAAGATCCCAGGCTTCACTACCGGACTCCTACGGAGCCGGGGAGTTCGGGCAGTCCAGTGTTCGACTCGAAGTGGCGGCTCATCGGGTTGCACCATGCAGGCGCGATGACGATGCCGAAACTGAACGACAAGGAAGGCAGCTACGCCGCCAACGAGGGCCTGTGGATCCAGAGCATTCGCAGCGCTCTGGCCGACCATCTCGGCGCCTCGAAGTCCGATTGACCGGGCCGACTCGTTCTTCGGTCGGCCTGGTGGGACTCAGAAGTCGATCCCTATGCGAGGCCCGCTGGCTAGCCGACCGCGGCCGTGAACGCGTTCCAGAAGTCGGACCACTCGTCGCTGTCCGTTGACATCTCGAGCCAGTAGGTCTTGTCCCCCTGCGCCCAGCCGGCCGCGAAGGCCGCCTCGATCCAGGCGTCATCCGGCTTGCCGCTTCTTGTCACTTTCTCGGCCGCCCCGTAGCAGGCGTTCCAGAAGTCAGGCCACTCGCCACTGTCTGGCGACAACGTGAGCCAGTAGTTCTTGTCACCCTGCGCCCAACCGGCGGCGAATGCGGCATCGATTAGCTCCGCGCTCGCCTTGCCAACGGTCCTTGTTGTTCGCTCCTCAGCGACAGAGGACGTCATCGATTCTCCTCCAGGTACCGTCGACCAGTCGACGTCAACGCCGGTGGGGTCTTGGTCGAGCTGGAAGTGCATCCGGTCGCGCTTCTTCCAGTTGCCGCCCCAGGACCACACCCGCCGGCCCTCGGCGTTCTTGATGGCGAGAACCGCCTCGACGTGCTCTGACTTGAACTTGCCCGAGTAGGGGTCGCCGCTGCTGTAGGGGTTGACCGACGGGTCGATGTCGATGGCGATCCCGTACGAATGTAACGAGTAGCTCTTGGTGCCGCCGATGTTGCGGCAGTTGTATGCCCACGCCGACTTCGGTTGATAGCCGGACGACTTCAGCGCCTGCTCGAGCGCTCGGAACGCATCCTCCGCCACCGCCGGGACGCCACCGATCTTCTTGGCGAAGAAGATCGGATTGGCGTACTTCCCAGGCCCCTTGGCGCACAGCCAGTCCGCCCACATCTTCCGTAGGTCGCCTGTCGTAGCCTCCATCGAGAGCTTGGGGTCGTGCAGCTCGGCGTCGCTCTCGGGTTCGGCGAACTCCTCGGGCATGCCCTCTGTTGTTGGAACGAAGTCGTTCATGGCCGTACACCCTTTCAGCGGTTGCGGCTGGACCCTACCTGAGATGTGTTGCGCCTAGCGCAGGGGGGCGGAGTTGGTCTTCGCGCCGGTAACGGCTGGTGACAATGCCTCCTCCGAGCGTAGGCTGAGTTGCCGAGACATTCACCGGACGCAGCGAGTGGACGGAGGCCAATGGACACCTACACCCCAGCTCCAATTCCCACTTCCGGCGTCGAGCTTCCCGGTGGTCTTGACGAGCTTGTAGAACTCCTGGCCAAGCACAACCACGACCATTGGGCCAGACAGAGACTCGAGGAAGGATGGGTACACGGACCCGCGAGAAGTGACGCGTTGCGTACCCACCCCGGGTTGGTGCACTACGACGACCTCTCTGAGAGCGAGAAGGAGTACGACCGCACCTCCGTTGTGGAGACGCTCAGGGCCATCGTTTCTTTGGGGTACGAGATCCGGCTAAGGAAGGCCCAGCCGAATGAGCCCGCCAACCGCTAAAGGCCTCTGGTGGTCAGCACGGTGAACAGCAGTCCGCCGAAACAGCATTGAGAGCCTGTAATGGTCAGCAGTGGTTAACACCGGACAACAACGGTTTAGGAAACCGGTGCTCTATCCCCTGAGCTACGAGGGCTGAATGTCCGGAATCGTCAGCAAGCAGCGGACGTTGTGACGATCTGGCGGACGGTCGAATGCTAGGCGCCGCCCAGAATCCACCCCGTTTCCATCCCGTCACAGTGGCCAGCAGCGGTCACTCCTGGTCACTCGCGTGCAGAGCAAACGACAACGAGCTAGCAGAGGCGGGCTTGACGGCGTCTCGACAAGGCAACGACCAGGACTCGACAGTAGACATAACGTCATGTAAGATAGACACTATGTCTAACATCGAAGAGATCACGATGAACCCTGGTCCGGTAATCGAAGCCGCTGGCTTGTCGAAGTCTTTCGATGCAGTGGAGGCGGTCAAGAACCTGAGCTTCTCTGTCGATGCCGGACAGGTGGTGGGCTTGCTCGGACCAAACGGTGCCGGCAAGACGACCACCATCAACATGCTGGCCACGCTCGTGCCAATAGATGCGGGATCGGCGCGTATTGGCGGTTTCGACGTAGGGACGCAGTCGGATCAGGTTCGACAGCTCATCGGGCTGGCCGGGCAGGCGGCAGCGGTCGACGAGAAGCTGACTGCAAGGGAGAACCTGGAGCTGTTCGGTCGTCTCTACAAGATCCCTCGAACGAAGCGGAGGCGGCGAGCTGAGGAGTTGATCGAGCAGTTCGAAATGCATGGTTTCGCCGATCGCGTGGCCGGGACCTACTCCGGGGGGCAGCGACGCAGACTCGACGTCGTGGCTGCCCTTGTCGCGAGTCCACCAGCACTGTTTCTGGACGAACCGACCGCCGGTCTCGACCCCCGAAGCAGAGCCGAACTCTGGGATGCCATTGCATCGCTCGCCGCGCAAGGGACCGCGATCGTCCTCACGACCCAGTATCTCGAGGAAGCCGACCGACTCGCCGACCTCATTCTCATCATCGATGAGGGGCAAGTCGTAGCTTCTGGCAGTCCTGAGACTCTCAAGCGAGAGCTCCAGCGAGATGTTCTGGAGGTCTGCGTCGTCGACGAGACCGCTCTCACCGCTGCTCTCGACATCATCGGTCCGATCGAAGGCCTGGTGACCGACGTCGACGGATGTCGGCTCGGCATACCGGTGGGAGATGGAGCGATCCGCTCCCTCGACTTGCTCCGGCGCCTCCAAGATGGCGATGTCTCAATCACTGACTTCCAGTTGCGCCGTCCCACGCTCGATGACGTGTTTCTTGTTCTCACCGGATCCCCCGTTGAGACCGAGGAGGTGCCCGCATGACAACCGAAACCGTGCATTCCGAGAGCCGACCGGTACTGGTTTCAAACCCAAGCATCGGTTTGCGAATCCGAAGGGCCGCCCAGGACACCAACACTGTGCTGTGGCGCGACACCATCCGAACCCTCCGTCAGCCCGAAATGCTCGCCTTCGCGGTCGTCATGGGTGTCTTCTTCCTGGTCCTGTTCAACTACATCTTTGGTGGCTCCATCGGCGCGGGTGCCAGCATCGACTACCTGCGGTTCCTCGTACCGGGGGTGTTCGTCATCACCGCCCTCCAAGGGGCCCAACAAACCAGCATGGGCCTCGCCGCGGACCTCACCGAGGGTGTGACCGATCGATTCCGCTCACTCCCGATGAGCCAGGTGGCGGTGATCGCCGGACGCACCGTCGCCGATGCCGCCCGCAACGTCGCGGGTCTCATCCTGGTTGCTCTGGTCGGACTCTTGATGGGTTACCGCTTCGCCTCGCTCGCCGGTGCGGTGGGGGCTATCGCGCTCGCAACGGCGATCGGATATGGCTTCTCGTGGCTGGGGGCCGCCATCGCAGCCAAGGTCAGACAGCCCGACATGGTCGGCATGCTGTCGATGTTCTGGCTGTTCCCACTCATGCTCGCCAGCACCGCGTTCGCTCCTGCCGAGACGATGCCAGGCTGGCTGCAACCCTTCGTCACCTACCAGCCGATCTCGGCGGCGTCGGACGCCGTTCGGGGTATGGCGAACGGGACACCGGCAGGTGACGACATCCTCTTGACCCTGGGATGGACGGCCGCTCTTCTCTTGCTGTTCATCCCAATGTCGGTTCGGCTCTATCGGAGCCGTTCCTGATGCCCAAGGCGACAGACTCCAAAGCCGTCGCCGCGGTGTCCCCAGACGATCGCATAATCGAGGCTGCGTTGACCTCGATCGCCGAAGAAGGCTTGGGAGGCGTCACCATGCTGGGGATCGCCGAGACAGCTGGCGTGGCCCGCCAGACCCTCTACAACCACTACGCCGACGTCGACAGCATCGTCGCCGAGGCCATCAGCCGGCACAATCGAGAGAGCATTGAACTGCTGGAGTCATCGATGAGCGTCGTTGACCTTCCTGAGGACAAGCTCGAACAGCTCGTTCGCCACGTTGTGTCCATCGGTGCACACGCCCACCATGCTCTCAGTTTTCAGCACGGACTATCCGCCGACTCACGAGCCACCCTGGGGGCCTACGACGAGATGATGCATCGTCGCATCCACCAGATCCTTGAGGAGGGCCAACGCTCAGGAGTATTCCGGTCCGATCTCACACCCAATGTTGACGCTGACCTCATACAGCACATGCTCAATGGTCTCTTGGGTCTCGCAGCACGTACACCCAATCAGGTGGCACGACTTGCCACCACTGGAACGCGTACCATCCTCGCCGCAGTCGCCGCGCGCTGAACCCTGGCACCCATGAAGATGCAACGAGAGAACCCGTAACTGTCGGAGGCGCGACCCGGCGTTGCATCGAGGGTTGGCGGGGTGGGGGAGGAGTATCGTGACCCCGACGGGGGTTACAAAGCTGTCAACTCGGATAATCATTGCCGCCAACCGGCTCCCGGTGGCCAGGGTGAATGGTGAGTGGCATACCAGCCCCGGTGGCTTGGTCAGCGCCTTGGTGCCGATCCTCCAGCAACGGCGCGGCTCGTGGGTCGGCTGGAGCGGAGTCGCCGATGTTGCCCCCGAACCCTTCACCCACGATGGCGTCGAGCAGCGGCCGGTGCGGCTGTCGGCGGCCGAACTCGACGGCTACTACTACGGCTTCTGCAGCGGCACGCTATGGCCGTTGTACCACGACGTCCTTCGCGTTCCCGAGTATCACCGTCACTGGTGGCGGGCCTATCGGGATGTCAATCGTCGCTTCGCCGAGGAGACCGCCGGCGCCCTCAACGGCGGTGATGTGGCATGGATCCAGGACTACCAACTGCAGCTCGTACCGCAAATGCTGCGCCAACTGAGAGACGACGTCACCATCGGCTTCTACCTGCACATCCCGTTTCCTCCCCTCGAGCTGTTCGCCCGCCTCCCGTGGCGACAGGAGATCCTGGAGGGACTGTTGGGCGCCAATGTCATCGCCTTCCAGACGCGGCTGGGCCGTCACAACTTCGTCCGTTGCGCCAAGCGGTTCGCAGGCGCCGAGGGGGGCAACCGGCAACTGCGGGTCGGCGATCGCGTCGTACGCCTGAAGACCGCCCCCATCTCGATCGACACCCCACGTTTTGTCGAGGCCGCGAAGTCGCCGTCCGTACAAGAGGCGGCGGCCCGACTGCGCGCCGACTTTGGGCCGAAACGTACCGTGGTTCTGGGAGTCGACCGGCTGGATTACACCAAGGGCATCGACGTACGGCTGCGGGCTTTCGAGACGCTCCTCGAGTCACGGTCCGCCGACGACCTTGTCTTCGTTCAGGTAGCCGTGCCCTCCCGGGAGGAGGTTGGCGACTACGCCACGATGCGCTCCCGTATCGAGCAGATGGTCGGACGCATCAACGGTGACCACGGCCGGCCCGGGCACATCCCTGTGCACTACCTCTATCGGAGTCTGCCTTTCGAGGACCTGGTGGCCCACTACACGGTTGCCGACGTGATGACAGTCACCCCGCTGCGTGACGGGTTGAATCTGGTCGCCAAGGAATATGTGGCAAGCCGGGTGGACGGTCGTGGAGTCCTGCTCCTCTCCGAATTCGCGGGAGCCGCCCAGGAGCTGCCGTCTGCCGTCCTCGTCAATCCCCATGATGTCGACGGAGTGGCTGCTGCCCTCGAGCGGGCAGTGGCGATGCCGGTGGAAGAGCAACGCCAACGCATGAGGCGGATGCGCCGCCAGGTCAAAAGCCACGACGTCTTCGATTGGGCGCAGAAGTGCCTGACCGATCTCGGCGCCTGATGCAACCAAGCCTGCAAGCGGCCGCGGCAGCACCGGTGCTGCTCATCGGCTGCGACTACGACGGCACGCTGGCTCCGATCGTCAACGATCCCGCGGCGGCCCACCCTGACCGGCGGGCGGTGGCGGCACTGCAAGATCTTGCGAGCCTTCCCGATACGTTCGTGACCATCATCTCCGGCCGGGCTCGCGTCGAGCTGAGGCGCCTGGTAGGCCCCATCTCCGGAGTGGCGCTGGTGGGTGGGCACGGCAGCGAATGGGATGACGCCGAGATTTCACTGAGTTCCGCCGCCCTGGCAACTCGGCTTCGAGAAGTGGCCGCCCGCTTCCCCGGAGCCCACGTCGAGTCCAAGCCCTCCGGCGCCGCCTTCCACTACCGCCGGGTCGACCGATTGCTGGTGGACTCCGCAGCCCGCTCGGCCATCAGTGCCGGCACCCCGCTGGCGGTAAGGGTCGTGCATGGCAAGAGGGTCGTCGAGTTCTCGACCTCGGACGCCGACAAAGGATCGGCGCTGCGACGACTGCGACAACAGACCTCGCCCAGCGTCACCGTCTTCATCGGGGACGACGTAACCGACGAAGACGCCTTCTCCGTGCTGGGGCCGTCCGACCTGGCCGTCGCTGTTGGGGGCCATGACTCCAAGGCCCGATGGCGGCTCGACAGCCAGAGGGACGTCGCCCCCTTCCTCGAGCAGCTGGCGGCGCAGCGGAGCGCTCGACAGCGAGGCAGCTGAGACGGCGCGCTGCTCGTCGCAGGCCGACTGCCGCGTTCGTGCCCGGTAAGTGTTGCGATAACGGACGACGCGTTAATGGACATCTCGTAGCTGTCTCGCGTTCTGTCCTAAGGAGCACCGCCTCAACAGCGGAGAGGCCCGCGATCTGGATCGCGGTCTGTCCGGTTAGGCCCAATTCGGTTCACCCGAACGGCCCAGCGGAGCCTTGGCTCTTGCCGTTTCGCCCCCAAAATCCATGCCTAGTAGGTTTACGCGTCGCTTTGAAGGGGTGGACAAGCGTGGACAATGGTGAGTGGCCCGAAGTTCCGACAAACGCAGGCGACGTCTACGAGACCCTGCTTGTGCCTGCGATCTTCGAGGAGTGGGCCCCCCGGATCCTCGATGCCGCGGGTGTTGGCATCGGAGACCGTGTGCTCGACGTGGCGTGCGGCACGGGCGTGGTTTCTCGCCAGGCGGCCCGTCGCGTAGGTGCTGAGGGCGAGGTGGTCGGCCTCGACTTGACCGAAGCAATGATCGAAGTCGCGGCGGGGATCGAACCCTCCGTGGATTGGCGTGTGGGGGACGCGATGGACTTGCCATTCGAGATGAACTCATTCGACGTGGTGGTCTGCCAGGCGGGGCTGATGTTCTTCCCAGATCGCGTTAGGGCGGTAGGAGAGATGCACCGTGTCTTGCGGGAAGGCGGTCGGCTGGCACTTCTCGTATGGGGAGAATCGGCCGGCCAGAGCACCTTCGCCGATCTAGTCGAGCGGCAAGCCGGTAGGGAGGTCGCCGACCGATACCGAGCACCGTGGTCGATGCGCGATCCCGAGGACCTGCGTCGTGTTGTCGAGTCCGCAGGGTTCAACGATGTCGAGGTTCGAGTTGAGACGGGGACCGCTCGCTTTGCATCGCTCGAGGCGTTCCTCGCCTCAACGTCGATACTTCTTGCCGGTCATGTGGACGAGCCACAGCTCGCCGCGGCTGCCGCCGAGGTGATGGCGCCGTTCGGTGGGGCGAACGGAGGCATCAGCATTCCGGGTCTCGGAAACATCGCTACGGCAAGCAAGATCACTGCCTGAGGAGCCTTCCACCCCCGAGACGGACGAGGCATCCGAATAGCTAGGGATCTTCGATGGAGATGGCTCTACGCTCACACCATGAGCACCAAGGATCCCTATCGGCGTATCGCCCGCCTCTACGACCGGCTCATAGAGCCGATGCAGGCGGGAGTGCGCAGGGTCGCCCTCGACGTGGTCCAGCCCCGATCGGGATGGCAGGTGCTCGATGTCGGCTGCGGCACGGGGACCAGCATGGCCCACTATGTCGATGCCGGCTGCACGGTTGTCGGTGTCGACGTGTCGCCGGCGATGCTCGAGAGAGCCGCGGCCCGCCTAGGAGATAAGGCGGAGCTCCGGCTCACCGACGGCGACACGCTGCCCTTCGATGATGGCAACTTCGACCTGGTAACGACGTCGATGGTTCTTCACGAGGTTCCCGCAGACGCGCGAACGGCGCTGGTGGCCGAAATGGGCCGGATCGCGAAACCCAATGGCCGCTTGCTTCTGATCGATTTCCGTTTTGGATCACTGCGGGGATGGAAGGGGCCGACTCTTCGTGCTCTGTCTGCGATCGTCGAGCGGGTTTCAGGCCACTACTCCGGTTACCGGAGCTTCAAGGCCTCGGGCGGTGTCCCAGGCCTTGTGGCCGAGGCCGGTCTCGGAATCGAGCGCGAGAAGATCGTCGCGGGAGGGAACGTGGCGATATATGTGGTGCCACCGAAGCCATAGCGTCATCTCAACTCGGGTTGCCGTGGCCATCCCGGCTAGTAGCGACAAGGAGCGGTGTACAGCGGTCTAGGAATCCGGTGCTCTATCCCCTGACGGCCTAAGGGCCGACCTCGGCGCTCTTGCGAGTTCGACGGTGGTCGCCTACTGGGCGGCCGGCTCAGCTGAGCCGTCGCCCCGCGTGACGAATCCAGATTCGTAAGCGGCGATCACGGCCTGGGTCCGGTCTCGAGCCTCGAGCTTGAGGAGCACCGAACCAACGTGGCTCTTGATCGTTTCCGTGCTGACGAAGAGCTCTTCAGCTATCTCGCGGTTGGATCGTCCGCGGGCGACGAGCCGCAGCACCTCTCTCTCACGCTCGCTGAGCTCTTCGAGCGCCTTGGCGAAGCTGGCTGGTGGAACGGGTGGGAGGAAGTGTTGAACGAGATCGCGGGTGGCACTGGGAAACACCAAAGACGCGCCCGAGTCGACGACGCGTACTGCCTCAATAAGGTCGGTGGGTGAGACCCGCTTAAGCACGAACCCGGCGGCCCCTGCCCGTAACGCCTCGTAGACGTACTCGTCGAGTTCGAAGGTCGTCAGAATGAGGACCTGAGGTGGGTCGGGGAGAGCCTTGATCTGGCGAGTTGCGGCCAGGCCGTCGAGGTTGGGCATTCGAATGTCCATCACCACAACGCTCGGGGAGTGCAGGGCGACTGCGTCGATGGCCTCGATACCGTCGGACGCCTCGGCCACCACCTCAAGATCGGCTTCGCCATCGAGAACGGCCCGCAGACCGACCCTGACCAAGGGATCGTCGTCTGCTATGAGGATGGTGATCAAAGTGGTTCTTCGGTGTCGACTGGCAGGCGGACCCACACACGGAAGCCACCTCCGGGGCGGGCTCCGGCTTCCACGCTACCGCCGAGCATCGAAACGCGTTCGCGGATACCGACTATGCCGCGACCGCCTCCATCGTCCTCGACCCGGATCTGTGGTTCCCCACCTGGCGGTGCCTCGTTGACGATTTCGAGCTCCAGAGCCCCGGCGGTCCGATGCAGCCTGACCTGTGCAGGGGCCGATACCGCATGCTTGAGGACGTTTGTCAGGGCTTCCTGGACGATGCGGTAGGCGGATCGACTCACCTCGGTGGGTAGTTGCTCGACGTTGCCTTCGACAGAAAGGGAGACCTTGACACCAGCTGCAGTCATCTCGGCGACCAGGTCTGGGACTCGGCCGACCGTGGGTTGCGGTGCCAGTTCGGAGTCGTCGTCTTCGCGCAAGATGCCAAGGATGTGGTCTAGCTCGCCTAGGGCACGCCGTCCACTCGTCTCGATATTGCCAAGAGCCTGCTTCGAGAAACTGGGATCGCTGTCGAACACGTGGCGACCGGCTCCAGCCTGGACCACCATCATCGTCAGCGTGTGTCCGACCGAGTCGTGCAACTCGTGGGCCAGTTGAGTTCTCTCTTCGAGGACGGTGGTGCGTCGGCGCAAGGCGACACGCTCCTGTTCCCCCGAAGGGCCAAGCAGGGGACGGGCCATGACGCCGTGGAGCCTGGCGAAGCCGCTGATGACGTGAGCCGAACCCGCAGCCAGAAACAGCCCAATGAGGGGTGCCAGCCACAGAGCCGCGGTGAAGTCCTCGGCCCACCCGAAATCGATGTGGTCCTCCCATACCAGGGCCAACGGAGCACCCAACAACGACAGAGAGGTCGAGACCAGAACGACGACGACGACGAATCCGGCGATGCCAAGGGGGAATCGGAGCAGCAGCCAGCCGAAGCTACGCCATGTATACGAGTCGGAGGCCAACGCACGTGCCTTCTGCCCCAGACTCATCGAGGGCTCGACCTTGCCGAGGGGAGGGTCTATGTTCGCTCCCACCATCGCCGAGAGCAGCGTGCGTTCGAATCTGCCCATCGCTCGCCAGGCGATGAGCGCGCCGATGAGGATGGGCACTCCGACCCAAACAATGGATAGGCCGACTGCCAACGACAGAGAGGTCACGAGGAATGTGAAGTAGAGAATGCCCAGTGGCAGCCCTAACAGCAGGTAGAGCCCCCTGGCATAGGTGGCCCCCTGCCACAGCGGGATGAAGAGGCGCTTCATGTGGCCATCCTCGCAGATTCTGCACTCTCAACCGCAGCATCACCGCTGCGCTCGACTCGCCGCTGCTTAGCCGCGCGACGGCGCCAGCCGGCGTTGTCGATGACCTCCACGATGCGGATTGGGATGCCAGTCACCAGCAGGGCTGCTAACCCGACGATGACTAAGGCTGCGATTGGCGTGAGTAACCAGAGGGATGCCAGCTGATCTTGGATGATGTTCATGCCATCAGCATGTCGGATTGAGGTGACGATGTCATCACGCATGCGAGGGGTTTCGGCCTCCCCCAAATGGGGGTCACCCGGCCTCTGGATCACGCCCGCGAACCCTCTATCACCGTTCCAGAAGGGCTTCCTTGAGCAGAGCGTTTGCAGCCGCTTGGGGTCCTACGTGTCTGAGCGCGCCTTCGCCGGATTGACCGTTAGCTCGCGGCCACCGACGGTGGAGCCGTTGAGGGCTTCGAGCGCCGATTCGATGTGTCGCGACGAGGACATGGTGACAAAGCCGAAGCCGCGGGATCTTCCTGTTGCTCGATCCTTGATAACGGTGGCGGAATCCACCTGGCCGTACTCGGCAAACAGGCGTTGCAGATCCTCGGATGAGAAACTCCAGGGAAGGTTGCCTACGAAGAGCTGCATGTGCGAAAGCATAAGCGGCGAACCCATGCCAGTAGCCGGTTCAGGAGCTGCCTTGGGGAGCCGATACCACTCGTACGTCTCGTGGAGGTGCCGATCCGGACTCAGATGCTGTCTCCGCTCAACCGAGCGCGCCTCGTTAGCTTTGAACCGTACCTAGCGGTCCTTGCTGCCGTGCATGGCGCAGCCTTGCTCGTCGGCACCTCGGTTCCTCTGCTGCCATGGGTCGCGGTGGGTGTCGCCGCGGCGTTCGGAATCCTCGGAGCCCTCCGTGAGACCTTCGTGGTCGCCAGAGGCTTTGGTCTGGTGGCCTGTGTTGGGACTGTGGCTTGGTACACCGGAGGCATCTTCAGCTCGGTCACGGTGTGGCTGGCCGCAGCGGCGCTGATCTATCCGGCCGTTACGGCCTGGTCTTCCGCCTACCTCGCTTGGGGCGTCGCCTGGTATCTACCGTTGTTTCTCGAAGGTGGTACTTGGGGAGAGGCCGTCGTTCGAGCTGGCCTCGTCGTTGGCGGCGGCGTAGTCGCGTGGGGACTCGGCGCAACGACTCGCAGTTTCGTCGACGAACAGGAGCGCACCGTTTCGGAGCTGCATGACGCCCAGGGTCGCTTCTCTGCAGCATTTGAACACGCGTCGAGCGGCATGGTGATGTTCGGTCGCGACGGATCAGTCCTGCGCGTCAATCAAGCGATGGCCGACCTTCTCGGACGGTCTCTCGAGGACATCCGGAGCGGCGACTTTCTCTCGATGTTCCATCCCGAAGAGCGGCCCCTCGTCGAGAGGAAGGTTGCAGAACTCCTCGAAGCTGAGGTGTGGAGCTTCCAGGACGAGTTGCGATGTCTTCATGCAACCGGGCGAACGGCGTGGGCGCTGGTCGGTGTGGGCCTTGTCACAAATGGCGACGGTGCGCCGGTCTACTTCTTCGGCCACTTTCAGGACATCACTGCCCGCGTAGCCACCGAGGCCAGCCTGAGGGCCAACGAAGAGCACTACCGGACGCTATTCGGTCAGTCTCCGATACCGATCTGGGAGATGGACTACTCGAAGGTTGAGGCGCACTTAGCTGATCTCGACCAGGCGGCCGATGTCCGGGCCTATCTCCGCATGCGAATCGATCTCGTGCAAGCAGCGCTCGACGCTGTCGAACTCACGGACGCCAATGACGCAGCGCTGGAGTTGTTAGAGGCGGGGAATGTGTCGGAGCTCGCAGATCGTTTTCCGCTGCTCGAGGATGGTGACGGTTCCGTCGATGCCCTGGTCGAGCAGCTGGCCGCTATATACGAAGGGAAGGTCAAAGCGCAGGGCAGCCTCGACACGACCTCGCTTCGCGGCACGCCCATCGACGGGATTCTCCACTGGGCGGCGCCTGTCGTCAACGGTGAGCGAGACCTGTCGAGGGTGGTTTTGGCTTTCGCCGACTTCGCCGAGACCCGCAAGGCTCGGATAGCCCTGCAGCGGATCGAGGAGCGCTTGCGTGCAGTTGTCTCTGCCTCTCCCATTCTGCTCTTCGCCCTCGACGAGAAGGGCGTGTTCACACTCAGCGAGGGTCAGGCGTTGCAGTCGCTTCGCTTGAGTCCCGGTGAAGCAGTCGGTCGTTCGGCGTTTGAGCTCTTCCGAGACTCACCCGAATTGGTTCGTGCTGTTCGCAGGGCGCTTGCCGGGGATTCGCTGACAACTTCGGCAGACGTGAGAGGTCGCGTGCTTGATGTGCGCCTCGGGCCGATGTGGGAGGACGGCGTCGTCTCGGGCGCCATCGGTGTTGGTAACGACGTGACAGAGCGGACGCGGGCAACCGAACAGCTCGAGCAGCTTGTTCGGTCCAAGGATCAGTTCGTTGCGAGCGTCAGCCATGAGCTGCGCACACCGTTGACTGCCGTTGTCGGATTCGCCGCGGAGCTAGAGCAAGGACTGGACCGGTTCGACAGGCCCGAACTCGAGATGTTGGTGGCGCTGATAGCGCAGCAATCGATCGAGGTGGCCGATCTGGTTGAGGACTTGTTGGTCGCCTCAAGGTCCGACATGGACACAGTGTCTGTGTCGCCAGAGGCCGTAGAACTCTGGGAGCAGATGGAGCTCGTGCTCACCGCCCTGGGGATGGATGATGCAGTCAGCTCGACGGGCGATCCCGTGAAGGTGTACGCGGATCCCATCCGCATGCGCCAGATCATGCGAAACTTGCTTTCCAATGCCAGGCGCTATGGCGGTGAGTTGGTGGAGATCGAGTCAAGGATCGTCCGAGAGATGGTCGTGCTGCGGGTTCGCGACAACGGGGAGGGCATCCCGGTGCGCGATCGCGCCAAGATCTTTGACCCCTACTTCCGCGGCGAGAATGGTGAGGGCACAGGATCCTCGGTTGGACTAGGGCTTACCGTGTCCTATCAGCTGGCCAAGCTCATGGACGGGGATTTGGTCTACCACCATGAGGACGGTTGGAGCACCTTCGAGCTCAGTCTCCCGATCGGTTAGGGCGCAGCCTCTTCCACCAATCAGTGGTCAGGAGGTCTGGCATGTGTTGGACCCAGCCGATCCCGCGCAGGGCGGCGAACATGATCGAACCAGCTACGGCAACAACTCCGAGGGCGGCCATGGTGAGGGTCGCGCCGGGAAGCTGCAGCTCGAAGAAGGATCGCCCACCACCCGTTCCGAGAGCCACGAGTAGCAGGAACGTCATGCTGGCAATGAGGATGCGGCGGGTTGGGGTGATGGGTCGGCTAACGAGGATGAGTGCGAACAACCCCGTGGCTCCGAGGACGATGGTGGCGACCGTCCGTGCCTCTACGAGTTCGACACCTTCATTGATCGCCAACTCGTAGCCGGCGAACGTAGCCGCCGCCGCCAGCGTTCCAACCGGTATGGCGAATCGCAAGACACGGCGAACAAAGCCCCGTGCCGCCCTGCGGCCCGTTGGCGCCAAGGCCAGCCAGAACGCTGGGATGCCGATGGTGACGCTGCCGACCAGGGTGAGGTGTCTGGGTACGAAGGGGAACGGCCTGCCGATGATCCCGACGATTATCGCCAGCAAGAAGGCGTAAACGGTCTTGGTGACGAACAGGTTGGCGACCCGCTCGATGTTGGCGATGACCCGCCGCCCCTCGCCGACGACGGCCGGCAGCGATTCGAACGCACTGTCGAGCAGGACCAGTTGTGCGACGGATCGCGATGCCGGGCTGCCACTTCCCATGGCGATGCCGATATCGGCATCCTTGAGGGCCAGTACATCGTTGACACCATCCCCCGTCATCGCTACCACGTGTCCTCGCTTCTGCATGGCAGCGACGATGGATCGCTTTTGATGTGGCGAGACGCGACCAAAGATGGTGGCACCGTCCATGGCCTCGCCGAGTTCGTCGATGTCACTCGGCAGGTCGGCACCATCGACGACGTCGCCCGTGAGGCCGACGGCCGATGCGATCGCGGCGACGGTGGCCGGGTGGTCTCCAGAGATCACCTTGGCGGCGACGCCCTGTCGGTCGAAGTAATCGAGCGTGTCGGCCACGTCCGATCGGATCCTGTCGCTGAGTACGACGAGCGCGACGGGGCGGAGGTCGGCAGGCGGCGAATCCCCGGCGATGGGCTGTCTCGTCGCGGCAGCCAGCAGCACCCGCTTGCCCTGAGCGGATCGCTTCTCGACCTGCTCCGACACGCCGCGTGAAACGCCTATGGCGTCAGGAGCACCCAGCACAACGGTGACGCCATTGCCGAAGGATGCCGCGCTCCAGCGACGGGCAGAGGAGAATGCCTTGCGATCCATGACGCCCCATCCCGGGTCTGGGTAGGTTGCGGCGATAGCTCCAACCGTCGAGTTCGGCGCAAGGTCGGCGTTGGCGATCGCTCCAATCGCTTCGGTAGCCGTGAGGCTGTCGCCGAACGCCACGATCTCCTCGACTGCGAGCTTGCCCTCCGTGAGTGTTCCCGTCTTGTCGAAGAGGACCGTGTCCACCCTCGCCAGCATCTCGATGGCAGGCAGCTCTTGGACCAGCGTTTTGCGACGAGCCAGCCGGACGACGCCAACGGCGAAGGCGATCGATGTCAGGAGTACGAGTCCCTGGGGGACCATGCCGACAGCTCCGGCAGCCGCCCCTCGCAGCGCCTCGCGGACACTGTCTGAGTTGTCGAGCTGACTCCACGCCAGGAGCACAATGGTGGGAGGGATCGCCCAGATCAGTACCCGGAGGATGGCGTCGACCCCGTTGCGGAGCTCCGAGCGCACCAAGGTGAATCGCTTGGCCTCCTCAGTGAGCCGAACCGCATACGCGTCCTTGCCGACTCGCGTTGCTCGATAGAGGCCTCTGCCTGCGACGACGAAGCTGCCAGACAGGCACTGCTCGCCGATGAGCTTGTCTACCGAGTCCGACTCGCCGGTGAGCAGAGACTCGTCGACCTCGAGCCCGTCGGCCGCAACAACCTCGCCATCGACCACGACTTGGTCGCCCGGTCGCAGTTCAAGGACGTCGTCGAGGACGACGGAGGACACTCCGATCGTCGATTCAGAGCCATCCCTGTGCACAGTCGCCTTCGGTGCATTGAGCAGAGTGAGGGCGTCGAGGGCGCTCTTGGCGCGAAGCTCCTGGATGATGCCGATCAGCGTGTTTCCGATTAGCACCAAGCCAAAGAGAGCATCTGCAAGTGGCGCCACGATCAGGACGACGATGAGCAGTGCGCCGAGGAGGAGATTGAAGCGGGTGACGATGTTGGCCCGGAGGATTTCGGCAACGGTGCGAGTAGATGCCTCGGGGACGTCATTGGTCAGGCCGCGAGCGACTCGATCGCTGACTTCTGCCGAGGTCAGGCCCATCGTTGGTTGGGGTGTCGTTGTCCCCTGAACGGCCATGCGGCCACCCTACAGCCAGCCCTAGTCTGACGACATGGAGCGAGTTGGCATCGTTGGAGCAGGGCAGATGGGCGCCGGGATCGCCGAGGTGTGTGCCCGGGCGGGGTGTGAGGTTGTCCTCGCCGATGTCGATGAGGCAGCGATCGCGAGGGGTAGCGCCAATATCGACAAGTCTCTAGGCAAGGCCGTCGAACGCCGGAAGCTGACCGCGGATGACGCCGTGGCGACTCTTGACCGCCTTACGGCTACGACCGACCTCACGCAGCTCGGCGACTCCGAGATCGTGATAGAGGCCATCGTGGAGAGCGAGTCGGTGAAGCGCAGCCTCTTCGCCGAGCTAGATGGGATCCTTGCCGAGGGTGCGATCATCGCCTCCAACACCTCTTCGATACCGATCGTCCGGTTGGCGACGGCCACGGATCGTCCGGAGTCGGTTGCTGGGATGCACTTCTTCAACCCTGCCCCGGTCATGCCCCTCGTCGAGGTGGTGTCCTCGTTGCTGACATCACCAGACGTGGCCGCAACCGTTACAGCTTTCGCTGTCGAGCTGGGCAAGCATCCCGTTCAAGCCAAGGATCGGGCCGGGTTCATCGTCAACGCGTTGCTGCTGCCAATGCTCGTCGACGCGGTTCGCATGTTCGAAGCCGGCGTTGCCTCGGCGGACGACATCGATGCCGCTTTGGTGATGGGCGCCAACCACCCGATGGGACCTCTTGCCCTTGCCGACCTCATCGGCATCGACACCGTCGTAGCCGTGTCCGAGGTACTGCATGCCGAATTCGCCGAACCCCGTTATGCCCCCTCGCCCCTATTGCGTCGCATGGTCGACGCCGGCCACCTCGGCCGCAAGACAGGACAAGGCTTCTACAAGTATTAACCCTCCCCCTCCACGGGGAGTCCCCCGCTACTCCTCGCCTCCCGGCTTGAGCTCGAGGACGGCTGCTTCCAGGTCGGATAGTTCGGGGAATGATTGAGCCGTCTTCGCCGCCAGCTCCGCCAGCTCGCTGCCGGGGTCTCGACCACCGAAGTCGTAGATCTCGAACGTTGGCGCGGCGAACGTTGCGTCGTCGAGGGGCTGTTGCACCAGGAAGAAGCCGAGGCGTGATAACACCTGAGACATCACTCGATACATGTGCCCGATGAATGCCCCCTTGTTGGGGACCGCGCTGAATAGGTCCTGGAGCACGAGGAAGAGGTAGCGGTACGAGGCGTTGAAGAGATCTGAAGGTGGCCGCAGCGCATCGGGTAGGTCGGCTGTCCTGGGGTTCGACCTCAGTTGTCTGACGGCCCCGAGTGGGCTCGCCCCCTCAGCGATCTGGAGGAGCTTGTGATAGTGGGTCAGCTCCTGGTGCGCGGGGTCGGCCCACCGATCGGTGCTAAGACCCTCGCCCTGGTGGACGATCACCTCGATGGCCTCACGAGCCGAATCTGCGCTGTCGACCAGCATGAGTCCACCGCTATCGGCTGCGTCAAAGGCGACAGGCGAGTACGCCGAGGAGTCAGACAGCTGTCGGTCTGCCTGCGGTTCCGCGAACAGGTCCTGGCTGGCGGAAAGGTCTTGTATGGCAATCTCAAGAGCGTGATAGAACTGGCCGAGCGTCTCGTAGACATCTGGTTCTGGGGAGGCTCCGTGTACCTCTGGTTGCTCAACGCGCATGAGGACATCTCGGATCAGCTCCAGCGAGCACGGCACAAGGTTCAACTCGAGTGGGGGCTCATGATGCGGCAGCATCCCCGGATACGTCGGCACCATGTCGAGCGCATCGAATCGAGGATCGCCCCCAACCGCCAAGAGGACGTTCGCAGCCAGCGCTGCGTGCAACATCTCTTCGGCGACGATGCTCCTGATCAGGAGGGCCGCTTCGGACCTCTGGTCCTCTATCGAGTACATAGCGAACAGGTAGGGCGGGATCGTCGAGAGCTCGACCTGAATGGCTAGACGAAGATGATCTTGCAGCTGCTGTGGCGTGTCGATTGGCACTGAACCGTCCTCCGCTATGTCGAATCTAACCCGGGCCATCCGTCCATACACTTCTCGCTAAGTCGAGGAGGCTGCATGAGGATCAAGGGGATCATCTGGGTGGGCTCTGCAACCGATGATCGTGCCGCCACAGCCGACTTTTTCAGCAATCAACTCGGGATGCAGGTGATAGTCGACGTCCGCGGTTTCACGCAACTTGCAGTCGAGAACGGAGACCGACTCGAGCTATTCGGACCGAACTCGAGGGAGCATGAGCTATTGGACTCGGGTCCCATCGCCGGCCTTTGGGTGGACGACATCGAGCTTGCCCACCGCGAGTTGACCGAAGTAGGGGTCGACGGCCTAACCGACCTAGAGCAGGGCCCCGACGGTCATCGGTGGTTCTACTTCCGGGCCCCTGACGGCAACTTCTACGAGCTGTGCGAGCACCCCCGTCCCCGTCCACCTCGGACGAGCCCTTAGACGATTTCCATCCTCCCCCTTCGGGGGGAGGTGCCTCGAAGGGGCGGAGGGGGTCGAACTGCGTTCAGACTCTGTCTCAAGATTGTCCCGGAGCTCGAGCAGGTGAGGTGCCTCGCAGGGGCAGGCCGCCCTACTGGCGCACCCGTGTCGGGGTGATCTCAATGGCCGCTGGATACTTGGCGGCGAAGCCTTCGGGGCCACCCCAAGGGTCCATGCGGTCCCGGTAGCGGGCCAGGTACTCGGGGACCTCGTAGGACTGGGGAGCATCGGCGACGATGGACGCGGTTCCCTCGATGGTGACGATGTTGCTTCCGGCGTCGTCGCTGTTCAGGTTGAGCGAGACTCGAGGGTTGGCAGCGATGTTGTCAAGCCGCTGCGTCGGGTCGAGCGAGTACACCCAGATCACCGAACCATCCCATAGGAACCAAACGGGCGACGCCTGGGGCTTGCCGGAAGGGGAGACGGTGGTCATCCAGATGATGTGCTCGGCTGCGAGGCGTTCGAGGGTTTTGGGGGAGAACATGAGAGCGAGGCTACTTCGGTATCGTCGCGGCATGGACCTCGAGATGCGCCAGATCACCAAGGAGACATTCTCCCAGTTCCTCGACACGATCGGCGTCACCTTCCAGTTCGACCCGACTGAGGAGGAGGCTGAGAACTTCATACAGGTGGACGAGGTCGACCGCATGTTCGCCGCCATCGACAACGAGGCGATGGTGGCCACCTTCGGCGCCTACACCTACGAGCTATCGACGCCGGGCGGCTCCGTCGCCGCGGGCGGTCTCACTGCCGTCAGCGTGCTGCCGACGCATCGCCGTCGCGGTTTGTTGACCTCGATGATGCGGCGCCATTACGCGGACGCCAGAGACCATGGCGAGCCGGTGTCGATCCTGTGGGCCTCAGAGTGGCCCATCTATGGCCGTTTTGGATATGGCCAAGCGACTCAGGGCGCGACCCTGGAGATCGACACACTTCACGCTGCTCTGATAGGTGGCGAGGAGCCGCTCGGGAGATGCCGCATGGTCGACAAGCAAGAGGCAGAGAAGGTGTTCCCCGGCGTCTACGAGCGCGTGCAGCCTCGGCCCGGGATGCTCAATCGGCCACCGCAGCACTGGAAGCACCGCCACTTCTTCGACCCAGAGAGCTGGCGAAGCGGAGCCACCGCCAATCGGTTCACGGTCTACGAGGAGAACGGGACAGTTGACGGATATGTGCGCTGGCGGGGCAAGGAGAACTGGGAAGGTGGGATAGCAGCGAGCTCGGCTCAAGTAGGCGAACTCATGGCGGCAACGCCGGCCGCAGAGAGGGCCCTCTGGCAGTTCCTGCTCAACCTCGATCTCACCCAGACGGTCAAGGCGGGCCGACGCTCGGTCGATGAGGGACTCCTGATGATGTTGGTCGATCGGCGTCGCCTCAAGCGCACAGTCAACGACGCACTCTGGCTCGCCATCCTCGATGTTCCCGCGGCGCTGGCGGCGCGTCGTTACGCCATCGACGGTGAAGTTGTCATCGACGTCGGCGGGAGCTTCACCGAGGGAGTGGACGGGCGGTATCGCCTCGTCGGCGGCAGAGATGGAGCCGAGTGTTCGCCGACCGACGCCGAGCCCGACATCTCGATGTCCGCCTCCGAGCTCGGCGCCCTGTATCTCGGTGGTTCGAGGCTGGCCCCGATGGTGACGTGGGGCACCGTCAGGGCGGGCGAGGAGGCGGTCCGCAAGGTCGACGCCATGTTCGCCTGGGATGAGCTGCCCTGGTGCCCCGAGGCGTTCTAGCGGGCTTCCAAGGGGTAGAACCTCTTCCTGGCCCAGAGGGCCACGTAAACGAGGCCAACCAGCACCGGAACCTCGATAAGGGGTCCGACGACACCGGCGAGGGCCTGGCCCGAGGTAACGCCGAACACGCCGATGGCAACCGCGATGGCGAGCTCAAAGTTGTTGCCGGCGGCGGTGAAGGCAAGTGTGGTGTTCTTGGCATACGAGAGCCCGAGCCGGAGGCCCAGCAAGAACGATGCCCCCCACATCAGTGCGAAGTAGGCGAGTAGCGGCAGGGCGATCCGAGCGACGTCCAGCGGTTGGGAGGTGATCGTTTCACCTTGAAGGGCGAAGAGGATCACCACGGTGAAGAGCAGGCCGTAGAGAGCCATTGGCTCGATCCTCGGAAGGAAGCGGGTCTCGTACCAATCGATGCCGTGAGTGCCTTCGCCCCAGCGCCTCGTGAGAAAACCAGCGGCAAGGGGGATACCTAGGAAGATGAGAACGATCTTGGCGATCTCCCACATCGACACGTCGAGGCTGGCCGTGTCGAGACCAAGCCAGCGTGGAAGGAGCTCGAGGTAGAAGTAGCCGAGGACGGCATAGGCGACGATCTGGAACACCGAGTTGAGAGCGACGAGGACTGCTGCGGCCTCGCGGTCGCCGCATGCGAGGTCATTCCATATCAACACCATGGCGATGCAGCGAGCCAAGCCAACGATGATGAGCCCGGTGCGGTACTCGGGTAGGTCCGAGAGCAGCATCCATGCCAAGGCGAACATGAGCGCCGGTCCGACGATCCAGTTGAGCAGCAGTGAAGTGACCAGCAGCTTGCGGTCGGTGGCTATCTCACCGAGGCGTGAGTAGCGAACCTTCGCCAAGACGGGATACATCATGGCGAGCAACCCGAAAGCGATGGGCAGCGATACGGTCCCCAGTTTGACGGCGTCGAGCCAGTCGTTGAGGTCAGGGATCAACGTGCCCAACCCGAGCCCCAAGGCCATTGAGATGACGATCCACAGCGGGAGGAACCGATCGAGGCGCGACAGCCGACTGAGAACGGGCGCCTCGACTTCAACTGCTGACTCGATCATGGTGCGGCTCCGCTCAGCCTCACGGTACTCGGGATTTCACATCAGGCCCCCGACGTGGATCGCGACGGGACGAAGCTACCCGCCGCCTACAGAACCAACAGCGACCAGGTACCAAAGGCCAGGCAGTAGGCGCTGAACACGGCGAGCCCGGTCCGCCGCAGTAGCTGCAGCAGAATGGCGATCGCGCCGTAGCCGGCGACGGCAGCCACAGCAACACCGATCCATACCGACCCCGTGAGACCACCCTCTCCGGCCAACTCGACGGCCTGGGCGGCACCGCTGATGGCGATGATGGGGATACCGAGAAGGAAGGCGAAGCGGGCTGCCTGTTCGGGCCTCAAAGAACGGCCGAGTCCGGCGACGATCGTCATACCCGAGCGCGAGATGCCCGGCACGAGTGCCGTGGCCTGTGCCAAGCCGATGACGGCTGCGTCGCTGCCGTCGATGTCCTCCGCCGACCTCTCCCCAAGGCTGCGGCGGAACACCTCGGAGGCGCCGAGGACCACCCCGGTCACCAGCAGGGCCACCGCCACCGACCTTGGCCTGTCGTTGAGGTCCTCCAGTGTCGATCTCAGGAGGAGTCCGGCGACGAGGGCCGGCAGCGTCGCCAATGCCAACAGTCGAACCATCCGGGCAGCGGTGGCGTCAGTACGAAATCGTGACAGCCAAGCGAGATCGGTCCGGAAGTACCACAGCACCGCAGCCAGCGTTCCCAGGTGCAGTACCGCGGTTGTTGCCAGGCCGGGTGGCTCGATCTCCAAAAGGGCAGGGATCAGCACGAGATGACCACTGGATGAGATCGGTAGGAATTCGGTAAGGCCCTGCACCAGGCCCCACAAAGCGGCTGTCCACACGGCAGCAGCCTACAAAGGCGTCCCTCAGCGGCTGGCGATGAGCACCGTCACCTGCCCCGTCGCCGCAGCCACGGCGAACGCAGCCGCCGATTCCGGGGGAACCGCCACGAGTGCCGCCGGCTCGATGGCGAATGGGTCGTCTGGAGGCTCGGCAACGATGACGCCCTCGATCAGCTGACCGGTCGCGCTGTCGACGAGCTGAACGGATGTGCCGACCGGGGCACCGAAGGGCATGGCGACAGGGATCGACCACCAGTCAGGCGATACATAGCCGGCTTCCGAGACATGAGAGGGGAGAAGCGGCTCTCCTTCGCCAACATCGACGGCAGCGAACGATCCGCCGAGGTCGGGTACGGGGAAGAGGCCATCCGGTATACGGCGCCACACGACGGCTGAAAGCGGGTCGCCGCGGGCTATCGACTCGGAGGCGAATGGGTGGTCGACCATGTGAGTTGGTCGGAACTCCAGTAAGAGGGCACCGGCGACGATCAGCCCGGCAGCCAGCCAGCGCAGATATGCGGGGGAGCCGAGCCAGTACACCGCCGCAACGTAAACGATGCCGGGAGCCAGGTGAAGAGACCTGTTAGCGGGTGTAGTCCCTGAGGTAATCGGAGAGGTCGACCGATTCCATGAGATCGGGCGCGGCGATGGGCGTTCCGAACTCGGTCGACACCGGGATGAGGCCAGCCCAGACATCGAGCTCCATGTCCTCGGCGTCGTCTCCAGGGGGACCGCTCCTCATCTTCACAGAGGCTTCGGCGAGCGGGACCTCGATGATCATGGTCGCCTGTATCTCCTTGCGGTTGGGCTGGCGAGCATCGGACCAGCGTCCCTGCGCGACATGCTCGGTTACCGCCGCCATCGCTGCGAGCTTGTCCTCGAGGTCTTCGACAAGGCGGGCCCGGCCGTAAACAACCACTGATCGGTAGTTCATGGAGTGATGGAAGGCCGACCGTGCCATGACCAGCGCGTCCAGGATCGTCACCACAACGCAAACTTCGACGCCCTGTTTGAGGGTGCGCAGCATGCGAGATGCCACCGAACCATGCAGCACCAAGCGGTCACCGTCCCTGGCGTGGATGGTGGGAATGACGGCAGGCTTGCCGTCGAACACGAAGCCGACGTGGCAGAAGAGGGCTTCGTCCAAGATCGCGTAGGCCGCGTCGACATCGTGTGAGCCGCGCTCCGGCAATCGCCCGAAGGTCGTGCGGTCGGTCTGGGTGAACTCGGTGCCCATCTATCTCCTCGTCGCGGCCGGAGCGTACAACCTAAGATTCGCGACTTAGTGGGAACATTCGCAGCCGTCGTCGTCGGATACCTGCTGGGAGGTGCGCTGTTCGGCGTGATCGTCCCCAGGTTCGCCGGTGTCGACATCTACTCCGTAGGAAGCGGCAATCCGGGCACGGCCAACGTCGCCCGCACCGTCGGCAAACAGCGTGCTCTGCTCACCGTCCTCGGCGACACCGGCAAGGGATCGTTGGCGGCGGCCGTCGGGCTGTGGCTCGGTGACGCCGACACCGTCGCCTACGCCGCCGGGCTGGCTGCGGTCCTCGGCCACTGTTTCCCGGCGTGGCGGCCCCTGGGTGGCGGCAAGGGTGTGGCGGCGGCCATCGGGGTGTTCCTCGTCACGTCCCCGTGGGTTGGGATTGGGTCGCTGGTCTTGTGGGGCACTCAGCTGGCGGTCACCAAGGTGGCGTCAGCGGGCTCTCTGATCCTTGCAGTCGCCTGGGTCCCGGCCCTGGCGATCGCGGGCGAACGCGGGTGGTCCCTCGTGCTGGCGGCGGCGATCGCTCTCCTTGTCCTGGCCCGACATCACGAGAACATCAGGCGACTGGCGACGGGGAAGGAACGTCGGATCGGTTGAGCCAACGGCGTTCCTTGGGGCAAGAGCTCTAAACCCCGGTCGTCGGCAACGGATACCTGGTTCCTTGGCTCAGCGTCGCGGCGTTCCTGGCTGCTTTTGCTTGGGGTCCGGAAGCGGACATGGCGGTGGCGACGGCGGGTGCTGGCTAGTTCGCAGCCAGCACCCGTCGAGCGAGAGTGGCGGAGGTTCCGAGGCGCAGGTAGATTGAATTCGCGACTCAGTGTCGCTTTTCGCGCTTGCTGAATACTTGTAGGCGCGCGTCAAGGGGCATACCCTCGCCAACAAGCGGAGGCAGAATCATAGAAATCGTCCTTTTCATCTTGCTGGCAGGTGTTTGGGCGGCACTCCTCATACCGTCGCTCGTGACATCGCGACGTGAGGCGCCGATCAACACGACGGAGAATTTTGCCCGATCGACAGCCAAATTGGCAGCGGTGCGAGCCGTGAATGCCGAAGCGCAGGCGGGCCGTTCACGAGCCAAGGCACGACGCCGACAGATCCTCATCGGTCTCGGCATGCTCGCCGTCGCCACCCTGGGCATGGCGCTGTACACGGGTAGCTGGGTGTGGCTCTCGACCAGCCTCATCGTTGACGCCGTTCTAGCGGCATACATCGCCCTTCTCCTGCAGGTTAAGCAGCAGTCACAGGCTGTTGCCACTTCCGTCAGCGAGCCGGTAACTCAGAGCGAAGTCCGCGTCGTAGCCGGCTAGACGGGCCCGTCGCAGCGGTTGCCGCGGCACCATTCACCGCTGTATTGCCCGCTACCTTCGTGGCGTGCAGATTCGGATGTTCGGACCAGCTGACGAAACGGCCTGCCGTGCCCTGTGGGTGGAACTCACGGAGCGCCACCGCCTCATCTACGAGTCGCCGTCTATTGGCGGCTCCGACCCGGCAGCTGATTTCGATCCCCTTCTGGCCGACTCTCGCCTTGCAGGAATCTGGCTCGCCGAGGTGGATGGGGAAGTGGTTGGCATGGCCGGGTTGTTGCTTGACGGCAGCGAGGCAGAGGTTGAGCCCATAGTTGTCACCGAGGAGCACCGTTCTCGCGGTGTCGGTGCCAGGTTGCTCGAGGAGTTGCGCCGGGAGGCGCTGGCGAGAGGTGTTACTCATCTCACAATTCGGCCGGTGGCTCGCAATGTTGATGCCATCCGGGCCTTCCACCGAGCCGGGTTCAACATCCTTGGACACATCGACATGTTCATGGATCTGAGAGAGAACCAGCCTACCTGGAAGGAAGGCGTTGAGATCCACGGGTTCCCCTTCGACTTCTAGGCCGCAACCCGTGTCGTAAGCGCCACCCCTCTAGGCTCCTTCAGTCACATCCTCCATTCGGAGCCGCCTCTGGATCTAAAGCGCGACCTCGGGTTGTACGCCGTACTCACCATCAGCATCGGTGCGATGGTGGGAAGCGGCATCTTCGTCCTCCCCGGATTGGCCGCCTCCGTAGCCGGCCCGGCCATCGTTGTGGCTTACGTCCTCGCCGGGCTCATCGTTCTGCCGGCCGCCTTGAGCAAGTCAGAAATGGCCACTGCGATGCCGCACGCCGGCGGGACCTACCTCTACATCGACAGGGCCATGGGCCCGTTGCTAGGAACGATCGCCGGCTTCGGCGTGTGGTTCTCTCTCGTCTTCAAGTCGGCGTTCGCGCTTGAGGGGCTAAGCGAATACCTCAAGCTCGGTTTCGAAGGTGCTCCGGTGAAGATGATCGCTCTGGGGCTTGGTGCGGCCCTCATAGTTGTGAACGTGTACGGCGTCCGTCACTCGGGGCGTTTCCAGACGGTGATCGTGTCCGCTGTCCTCATCGCGCTTGCCATCTTCGTGTTCGTCGGTGTTGGCGACATCGACACCGACCGTTTCGAACCCTTCCTGCCAAAGGGCTATGGCGGGCTGTTGGCGGCGACGGGGATCGTGTTCGTTTCCTACGCCGGACTTACCAATATCGCCAGCATTGCCGAAGAGGTCCGCCGACCCGCTCGCAACATTCCCCGGGGAATCCTCACCAGCATCGTCATCATGCTGTTCCTCTACCCGGCGATCGCCTTCGTGATCGTTGGGGTCACTCCAGCCAGTGATCTCGACAAGAGCGCGACGCCGGTCGCCCTTGCCACAAAAGCCGTCGCCGGGAACGGTGCCGAGTTCGCCATCAGCATCGTCGCCGTGCTTGCCCTCCTCTCGATGGCCAACTCGGGAATCCTGGCGTCATCGCGGTACCCGCTGGCGATGGCGCGCAATGCACTGGCTCCCAGCGCTCTCGGCCGCATCGGGTCACGCGGAACCCCGGTCGCCTCGGTGGTGCTCACCGGCGGCGTGCTTCTTGTCCTGATCATCGTCTTCCCGATCCTCGAGCTGGCGAAACTGGCGTCGGCCTTCCAGCTTCTCGTCTTCGCCATGGAGAACGTGGCGCTCATCGCTTTCAGAGAGAGCCGGCTCGACTGGTACCGCCCAGCTTTCAAGAGCCCTCTCTATCCGTGGATACAGATCTTTGGGATCGTTGCCCCGCTCATTCTTCTGAGCCAGATGGGCGTCGTGCCCATCATCGGCGCAGTGCTGATCGTTGCCATTGGCGTTGGCTGGTACCGCATCTTCGCTCGCTCCCGGACCAACCCCGAAAGCGCCTGGTCGGATGCCCTCAGGGTGAGGGCCATGAAGCGACTGGTGCTGGAGTCACGTGACGAGCTGTCTGGCCCAGGCAAGCGTCGCATTCTGATTCCGGTCCGGCCCAACACCAACGAGCGGAGACTGAGCGACCTGTTGCGCGCGGCATCAACCGTTGCCGCACAGCAGGCGTCAATCCAGTTCGCTGTTATGTCCCGATCGGCAGGGGGTGATGAAGACGGTGAGCCCGAGCGGAGCCTTGCCGCGATAGCCACTCGCGAGGGCCTTGACATCTCGGTCGTTCGGATAGCCGGACGGCATCGCCGGGCCGAGCTGGAGGCAACCGTCACAGACAACGCAGTTGATCTGGTGCTAACCGATATGGGCGCGGAAGAGCGTGGTTTCTCGGGAGACATGGAATGGCTCGGTGACAGGGTGCTCTGCGATTTCGCCTTCCTGGGCGGCCGGTATCTCGGTGACATCGACGACGTTGTGGTGCTTGGTTCCGGTGGACCTCTCGATCCGATCAAGATCAACATCGCGGGTCGCTTCTCGGCCGCCGAAGACGCGACGATTCGACTAGTGCACGTCCTCTCGGCCAACGCCAGCGGCCGCCAGGTGCACTCCCTGCGGTCCTACCACGAGGAACTCGACGCCGTGGTCGGGGTTCCCACCGTTAGCGAGATAGCTCAGAGCGACGCCCTCGTTGCTGAACTGGCGCAACGGTCGCGTGGCGCCGATCTCGTGATCATGGGAGCTCTCCGTTCGCGATTCCGGTTCCTTACAGACCTCGCAGATGGCATCCGTGATCGTGTCGACGCGCCGTTGCTACTGGTGAGGACTCACGAGCTCGGTAGGCGGCCGTCACTCGCCGGACGGATACTGGAGCGCCTGTTGCGCTAGGTCGTGGCCACGGCTCGCGCCCGCTGTCTTGCTGCGGCCTCGAGGAAGTCGTTCTCGATTCTCAGCAGCGTCCGGCGCGCTCCCGTGATAGACAGGAAGGCGGGTAGGGCGGCTGCCGCCGTGCGCACCTTGCCGCGCCGCCGGCCCCACGTTTCGTGGCCTGCCATGACGGCGCATCGCTGATAGTGCTGGTCGGTGTGCAGCATCATCAGAACTGCCGCCATTCTCGTCCCGGGAGTCAAACGTGCTGACGACCCATCGAAGAGGCGCCGGTACGCGGGAACAGCCGCTAGGGCGTGGCCGAGGTACTCCTCCCGCACTCGTCGTACCACCTCACGTCGCTGGGCGGCGTCGCCGGTGGCGTTGAGAAACGGCTTGAGAGTGTGGTGGTAGCCGACGCCCCGGTGGAGATCCTTCTCGATGTCCCGAGTGATGTTGGCCAGTTGGATCATCTCGCTCACCATCAGCGCATCCCCCTCCTGAGCGCGGGTCGGCGTCCTCTCACTCAGGAGGGTCAGAATGAAGAGGGCCGGGTTGCCGATGACATGATGGCTGTACTGAGCGACCTGCTCGCTATCGATCAGCACCCCGCCCTGGCGCTCGAAGGTGTCAGCAGACTGCGCCATGCCCTCGGCCATGGAAGAGACCAGCCGAGCGATGGACTCCCTGGTGGCGACGGGAAGTGTGTCCAATACCCCGTCAACGAGATGGCAACGATTCACGAGGAGCAAGCCAAGCCGGTCCCTTTCGTCTCGCGCCAGAGCGTCATCGATGGGGGAGGCGGCTGGAATGGGATCGAGCTCGAAGCGGCGAGCGAACAGACGGAGCGCCTCCGGTCTCGCCGTCTTCTCGGGAAGCAGGTCCTCGTAGGTGTCGAGCATGCGACAGTACAGGTAGGCGACGGCGGCTGTCAGAGCATGTGCCTTCGGCAGCACAACGATGCTGGTGGCGAAACTACGGGCGGCGTGCGGCAGGATCCGCCACACGAACGCCTCGGCGTCGGTCTCGGCGGCAAGCCCAGCGAGATCGGGCTGCTCGCGTCTAGCTCGCAGGCCCCTCAGTAACAGAACAGGGCGGAACCTGTCGATTCGGCGTGGCATCGGAAACAAAGTAGCAGAGGCGCCGAGAGGAGCGAGGCTCCTTGATCAACCCGCGATCGTCGCCTCGGGGAAGGCGGCCACGTATGCGAACCAGAAGGTCGTGCGACTTGGGAGGGCCTCCAGGGTCTCACCAGCCAGTTCGCCTTCAACTGCGAGTCCACCGAAGGTCCAGCGGCTGTCCGTCTCTCGGTCGAAGACCTCACCGTCTCGGGTCTCGAACGTCAACTGGCGGTTGCCGATCACAGCCGAGTAGGCGGCCCCGGACGGTCCGTCGAGCCGGGAGAGAACGACCAGCGGCATTCCCTCGATCTCGTCGTTGAAAGCCGCGTCACCGAGGATGCCGAGCGGGTAGACGCGATGGCTGCCGGCGATGGCGACACCAAGAACCACCTCAGAGGCCCTAAGGCGGTCGTCGGTGGCTGCGGCGGACACTGGGAAAGGGAAGCTTCCGCTATCGAGACTCTCGGCGTATCCCACGAACGGGTCGCGCTCATAGGGTCGAGAGAATCCGGTTTCTCTGCTCAAGACAACGGTGTCGGGGTAGGTCATCTTCCACACCGCCCAGGTAGTCGTAACCGAGGGCAGTGCCGTCAATTCCTCACCGCTAAGTGTGCCGACGATTCCCCTTCCGGGCACCTGCCACCAATAGGTCCCCGTCTGGCGGTCGAACATCACCAGATCTGAGTCGTAAAGGGCGCTGGTGTTGCCGAAGGTCAGCACCTGATCACCGAGCCGACGATCGAAGACGACGCCGCTCCGGCACAGTGGGCAATAGCTGACAAGCACCGGCACTCCGTCGATCTCATCGTTGACGATCTCGTGGAAGTTGAGGATCCGGATCGGGTACGCGTATGCCCGGTCGCCGAGGTACCCGAGGACGAGGTCATCGTCGGCGAGCCAGAATGCTTCTGCCGCCGACTCGTAGACAGGGCGGTCGAGCGGGGGGATGGCGTCGATAAGCGCCTCACGTATCTCCAGGTTCGACTCCGACAGAGGCAGCGCACCGGAGCCGAACGTGTCGAGGTAGACGTCCTCCAACGGCACGATGTGGACTGAAAGATCGACCGGCGGCGGCAAAGGAGCTCGTGCCGGCGCTGGTGGCGGTGTCGTGGTGGTTGTCGTCGGCGCCGTTGTTGTCAAAGTCGTATCGCTGCAGGCCGCCAAAATCACGACACCAGCCAGGGCTGCGGTCACGGCGAAGGACTTCACGCTCTCTGCAACATCGCCGCCATAAGAACGCTTCCCAAGAAGCCGTCCCCGCTGCGCAAGGACGGCTCTGTTTTCATGCTCCCCTCCCACGGGCCTTCGACCCGGGACTCCCCCTCCGGGGGGAGAGACAAGAAGCCGTCCCTGCTGCGCAAGGACGGCTCTGTTTCTGTTTTCATGCTCCCCTCCCACGGGCCTTTCGGCCCGGGACTCCCCCCTCTGGGGGGAGAGACAAGAAGCCGTCCCTGCTGCGCAAGGACGGCTCTGTTTCGTTTCCATGCCCCCCTCCCACGGGCCTTCGGCCCGGAACTCCCCCCTCTGGGGGGAGAGACAAGAAGCCGTCTTTGCTGCGCAAGGACGGCTCAATTTCTGTGGAGGTGAGGGGATTTGAACCCCTGACCCCTACGTTGCGAACGTAGTGCTCTGCCGGGCTGAGCTACACCCCCGAAGGCGGGGGAGTGTACCGCTAGTGCCCGGAACACGGCCTGATCCCAGACGCGGCAGAGGCCCCCGAAGGGGCCTCTGCGACGGAAGCCGTGGCTTCCGTCCTCCGGCAAGGAGTCTTATGCCTCCGTGCTGGCGAACTTGCTCATCGACTCGGGGATCGTGTCGGGTACTCCCGGCACGCCCGTGTCCTTGGAGCGACTGGCCCACACCAGGCCACCGCCGGTCAGGATCGACAGGAAGCCGATGCCGGCGAGGATGGCTGCGATGCCAAGGCCGATCTGCAGGACTGAGTGGGTGACGGTGCCGACACCGAGTTCACCGACGAGTCCGTGCACGGTGCCGGTCCATGCCTGGCCTCGTGCTGGTCCCTCGAGCGGGTGGCTGCGGTTGAAGTCGGTCCAGTAGCGGCCGTCAACCTCGAACTCGTACGTTCCGGCTGCGAAGACTTCGCCTTCGAACTCGATGTCTTCGGCGAGCGTCACATTCTGTGTGCCGTGCAGCACGTGGAAGTTGATCGTTGCCATCTGGAACATGAACTCGCTGGCCGTGTTGACCAACGGGTCGTTGGAATCAAGGTCCCCGCTGACGGGGCTGAATCCCCAGTCATCGGTGAGCAGTGTCATGATGGCGTCGGCACCTTCGGTGGTGCCGCGGTCGATCAGTTGCCCATCTTCGTTGTAGCTCAGTTCGACGCCCTGCGCCTCGCTGAATGCTGCCAGTGATCCGTAGCCGTCTTGCACCTTGGAGAAGGCGACGCCGCCTCCGACCATGAACAGAACGCCGACGACCAGAAGGATGATCCCGACGATCCTGAGACGATTCATCATTTAAGGCCTCCTTGCCTAATTTGGAAAGCTTGTGAACTCTTTCACAAAGTCCAATAAACGCAGTATCGGCAATCGTCGAAGGACGGGGTAGGGTCGAAAGGCCCTACTTGTGATTACTTTCACAAACAGGCGCGTTATGTTGTGAAATCAATCACAAGCAATGCTCTTGGGGGCCGGCTCTACGGCTGGCTGATCATCACCCATTCGGTGGTGAGATCGGCGGCGGCTTCGGCGAACTGCCGCAGCACCGAGCGCCGCAGGCAGTACCAGGTGCGGGGCCCGTCCTTGGTGGCGAAGAGGATGTCGGCCTTGCGGAGGATGCGCAGATGCTCCGAGACCGTTGACTGGGCGAGATCGCAGCCTTCGAAGATCTCATGTGCCATATGGGGGCGGGCCTCCCGGAACTGTTCGATGATCTTGATGCGCGCCGGGTGGGCCAACCCCTTGGCGATCGTCGCCAGCCGCTCCTCGTTGAGGGGCAGGGGCGGCGGCAGATCAGCTTCGCTGCAAGCTGGCGGTCGCGGCTCGTTCATGGCTGGCCTCGGATACTGCTTGTGAATCCTTTCACAAGCAGTATCGCTATCTTCGACGATTGCCAATAGGGCCCTTTGTCACAGGCCTACCGAGCGATGAAGTACTTGGCCCGGGGGTGGTGGGCAATGATGGCAGAGGTCGTCTGTTCCGGCTGGTATTGAAAGCCCGTCTCCTCGCCGACCTCAATCCCAATGCGAGAGGCATCGAGCAGGGTGGCCACGGTCATGTTGTCCTCGAGGTCGGGGCAAGCCGGATAGCCCCACGAGTAGCGGCCGCCGCGGTATTGCTGACGGAAGAGGCCATGAAGGCTTGGCCCGTCCTCGTCGACGAAACCCCACTCCTCGCGGATCCGCCGGTGCCAGTACTCGGCAAGCGCCTCGGCCATCTCGACGCCGAGCCCGTGCAAGAGGAGATAGTCGGCGTACTTGTCTACGGCGAATAGCTCGGCTGTGCGCTGTGAGACCTCTCCGCCCATGGTGACGATGTGGAAGGCGGCGTAGTCCAGGTCTCCCGACGCGATCGGTCGGAAGAAGTCGGCTATGCACAGCCACGGCTCAACCTTTTGGCGGGGGAACGCCAGGCGGGCCAGCTCTTCGGAGCGTTCCTCGTCAGACCAGATCACCAGATCGTCGCCATCGCCGTTGGCAGGGAAGTAGCCGTAGACCACCTGTGGGACCAGGAGGTGCTCGGCCTTGGCCTGTGCCAGTTGGTCGCGCAGGTAGGCGCGGACGCGAGCCTTGAAGTCGGCGTCGGTCTCGTCCCCTTCCGGCCGGAACTGCCACTGGTTGCGGAACAGCGCCGTCTCGTTGACGAACTCGGCTATCTGATCGAGCTCGATCCCCCGAACAACGCGAGATCCGATGAAGGGAGGATGAAAGACGGTGTTGTCTGTGGCCACGTCGGGGGACCGGCTTGGGAGCGGCCCAGGTTCCGCTTGCGGCGCCCGCTCTGGAAGCTGGCGGCCCTCGGCTACGCGGCCGAAGTCAGGGTCCGTTGCCCCCGTTGTCTTCATCTCGGCGATTCGGTCCATCACACGGAGTCCGGCGAAGGCATCCTTGCCGTAGAGCAGGGGTCCCTCGTAGACCTGGCGCAGATCCCGCTCAACGTAGGACCGGGTGAGAGCGGCGCCGCCGAGGACTATCGGCGTCTTCGACATGCCACGCCTGTTCAACTCCTCGAGGTTGTCGCGCATGATGAGGGTGCTCTTGACCAGGAGTCCGCTCATCCCGATGGCGTCTGCGCCGACCGCAACGGCCTTGTCGATCATGTCGCCGATGCCCACCTTGATGCCGAGGTTGTGGACGTCGTAACCGTTGTTGGTGAGGATGATGTCGACGAGGTTCTTGCCGATGTCGTGGACGTCGCCCTTGACGGTCGCCAGGACGATCGAGGCCTTTCCCGACGCCGCGGCCTTCTCCATGAGCGGTTCCAGGTGAGAAACGGCCGCCTTCATTGTTTCGGCCGATTGCAGCACGAACGGCAGCTGCATCTCGCCTGAGGCGAACCGATCGCCGACAACCTTCATCCCTGCCAGCAGGGTGTCGTTGACGATGTCGAGGGGACCGGTCGAGGTGAGAGCCTCATCGAGGTCCTCGACGAGGCCGTCGCGCTCACCGTCAATAATCCGCTGCTCCAGCCGCTGCTGGATGGTCCAATCGCTGCGGTCTTCGACCTCGGCCTCCGTGGTGCTGGCTCCTGCCATCAACTCCAGCAGCGCCGTCAGCGGGTCGTAGCTCTTGTCATCGCCGGCGCCCCCGTCGAGGCCACGCCGATCGTATACCAGGTCCATGGCCACGTGGCGCTGCTCCTCGGGGATCCTGGCAAGGGGGATGATCTTGGCGGCATGGACGATGGCGGCATCGAGGCCAGCGGCAACGCATTCGTGGAGGAAGACGCTGTTGAGCACCTGGCGAATTGCCGACTTCAGGCCGAACGAGACGTTGGAGACCCCGAGAACCGTGAAGACTCCCGGCAATTCTTCCTTGATCCGCCTGATGGCGTCGATGGTTGCCATCCCGTCGCCACGCAGATCTTCTCCTCCAGTACTCAGGGGGAAGGTGAGGGCGTCGAAGATGAGGTCTTCGGCAGCGAGGCCGTAGGTCTCGGTCGCCAGGGTGTAGAGGCGATGGGCGACACGCATCTTCCACTCGACATCGCGCGCCTGGCCATCCTCATCGATGAGCAGGCAGATCACGGCCGCTCCGTATTCCTTGGCGAGGCGGAACACCCTGTCTGCTCTCGAGCCCGCTCCGTCGCCGTCTTCCAGGTTGGCCGAATTGAGGACGGCTCTGCCGCCGATCCACTGCAGGCCGGCTTCCATCACTTCCGGCTCCGTTGAGTCGAGAACCAGCGGAACGCTCGACTGGGTGGCAAGGCGGGAAGCCAGCGCATCCATGTCGGCGACACCGTCGCGACCGACGTAGTCCACACTCAAGTCGAGCATGTGGGCCGACTCGCGAACCTGATCCTTGGCGACCTGCACGCAGGCGTCCCAGTCTTCGGCCAGCATCGCATCGCGGAACTTCTTGGAGCCGTTGGCGTTGGTGCGCTCTCCGACGATCAAGAAGGACGTGTCCTGGTGGAATGGCACGAAGCTGTAGATAGAGGCCGCACCCGGCTCGAGGCGGGGTGACCGTGTGGCTGGAACGAGGCCGGCGCAGGCGTCGACGACTGCCTTCATGTGCTCAGGCGTCGTTCCGCAGCACCCTCCGATGACCGAGATTCCGAGTTCGGTGACGAAGCGCTGATGGTGCTCGACAAGATCAGCGGGGGATAGGTCGTAGCTCATCTCGCCGTCGATGACCTTCGGCAGCCCGGCGTTGGGGATGACGGAGATGGGCAGCGGCGAGTGTCGAGAGAGGTGGCGCAGGTGCTCCTCCATCTCAGAAGGGCCGGTGGCGCAGTTGAGGCCAAAGATGTCTGGCTGCAGCGGAGCCACCGCGGCCAGGGCAGCACCGATCTCGGTCCCAGGCAGCATGCGACCGGTGGCCTCGATGGTCACCTGGGCCTGGATGGGAACCTGGCGACCCGTGCTGGCCATCGCTCGCCGTGCCCCGTTCAGGGCCGCTTTGAGGCCAAGCAGGTCGAACATCGTTTCGATGATGAAGAGGTCGACGCCGCCGTCCAGAAGCCCCCGCGCCTCCTCCTCGTAGGCGTCTCGCAGCTCGGCGTAGGCGATCTGACCGAGCGATGGGAACTTGGTGCCGGGACCGATGGAACCCGCAACCCAGCGCGGCCGGTCGTTCGTCGAGAAGTCGGCCGCTACCGATCTTGCGATCTCGGCGCCGCTCTTCGCTATCTCGTACGTTCGATGGGCGATGCCGTACTCACCTAGGGGTACCGCGAATGCTCCAAAGGTGTTGGTCTCGATGACGTCGACGCCAACATCTAGATAGGAGGCGTGCAGCGAGGCAACGGCGTCCGGCCGAGTGATGTTGAGCAGCTCGTTGCAGCCCTCGAACTCTTCGCCCCCGAAGTCGTCGGGGCCTAGCCCCATCCGCTGGTAGCCGGTGCCGGTGCCGCCGTCGAATATGACAACGCGCTCGCGAACTGCTTTTAGGTAATCAGCTTCCACTCGGACCTCCGTCTCTATCGCGCTTCAGAGCGCCGCGAGCGGAGTCCGCCGTCGGCAGCTCATCGTTCAGGCATTGGCACCGTGTGTCGCCCACCGGTTGCCGCGGCTTCAAGGGGCCTGTCCCTCCACCGCTCTGGATGAATGCGTCGCAACAGTGTAACTGCTACCTGACTCAACGTCCCTGCCCAGGATCGGGACCGCTGCTTCCTACCCTGCCTCGATGTTGCGGCGTCTCCCTGCCATGTTCGTGGTCATCGTCGTCGTGAGCTCGGCATGCTCGTCGTCGACTTCACCGACGACCTCGACATCGCCGCCGAGCTCAACTTCGGCCCCGACGACTCCGTCGGCGACGACTCTGCCACCGAATGGGACGCCTGAGCCGGACACCGGGCTCGACCCAGAGCTGGTCGAGAGCCTGCGGGTCGAGGTGGAAGCACTCGCTCGGATAACCGAAGAAGTCCGCGGGTTGTCCTTCATCGAAGAGCCCACTGTCTTGTTCCTGTCAGAGCCTGAGCTGGCGGCTCGGATCGTCTCCGACTTCGAGGCCGAACTCGAACCGGGCGAACTGGAATGGACAGAGGCGTGGCTCGACTTGCTCGGGCTCCTCGACCCCGAGAATCAGTCGCTGGCTGAGGTCTACGACGATCTGCTGAGCGAGCAGATAGTTGGCCTGTACGTTCCCGAGACGAAGGAACTGTTGGTGCGAGCAGACGCATCGGATCTCTCGGTGCTCTCGAAGACGACCGTCGTGCACGAGATGGTTCACGCCCTTTCCGACCAGCACTTCGGAGTTGGCGATCGCCTCGATGCGCTGGTGGAGGCGGACAGGCTCGACGAGGCTTCCGCCTACCTTTCGCTCCTTGAGGGCGAGGCGACCTACTTCCAGTTCGTGTACATCGCCGAGCACCTCAGCTCCTCTGAGGCCATCGCCCTCGGTACGGAGATCCTCGAGACCGACTCGGCGGCTCTTGATCGAACGCCATATTCCATCTCGGAGCCGCTGTTCTTTAGGTACGAGGCTGGCTTCCAGTTGCTGCTCAAGATCGTGGAAGAGCAGGGGATCGAGGGAATCAACGCCGCGCTGGATTCACCGCCACTGACAACTGAGCACATCGCCCATCCCGCAACGTTCTTTGACGAGGAGGCAGCGCTGGAAGTCGTTCTGCCGTCGGTCGACGCGCCCGGGTATCAAGTTGTCGAGGAGTCGACCTGGGGAGAGCTGGGCTTGCTGGCGACGTTCGGACAGGCGATCGGCGAGGGAGCAGCGTCTCAGATCGGCGACGGTTGGGGAGGAGACGCCTACCGCATCCTGAGCAACGGGACGGACGTCATCTTCCTGTTCTCCTACAAGGCCGATTCCGATCGCGACGCCGCCGAGGTCGCCGACGCGTTCATCGATCTGGCCGCGACCTCGATGGACGCCGGCGATCCGACCGATGGCGAGGACTCGTCTACAACATTCAGCGGAGAGGACTTCGCCTTTGTCGACGTGTCCGGTGATTCCGTTGTCTTCGTCGCTGCCTCCGACCCGGCAGCCGGCGAGGCGGCGGCGGGCGCCCTCAACCTGCCGTAGCGAAGGTCTGAAGCATCCTGATCAATGACTCGTGCTACGAGCCGACGCCCGATTGGCGATCGCCGGCTCGCGAATAGATTGCTCAGCACGCTTCTAGAAGGAGAGGGGCGCCACCTCTACGGTGGCGCGGTGATTCAACGCCTGCCGGCGTTGGGACGACGCCCGTGGTTTGCCTTGCTGCGGCGGGCGCGTTGTCTGCGTCGTGCTTTCTTTGCCATGAAGACCGACAGGGTAGTCCGCGCTGAGGTGGAGGGCCACAGGTGGGCATCTCCACCGTTGGTTGTCGCCAGATCCAGGCTTCGACGGTGGCGGGGCCTGCGACCCCGCCCCTCGGGCAGGGGGCTGCTGCTGGCGGGTTCCTCCGTTCATGGAAGAGGCATGCAGGAACCGCTGAGGCTGATCGGAGTTTCCGACGCTGGGCACGTTGTTAGCTCGGTTGTCCTGTTGCCGGGGACGTTCCGGCAGCTCGAGGGAGCTCGCTACATCGTGGAGCTTCCCCTGGAGGCTTCTGCCCCTGCGCTCGGGAGCACGCTTCACCTGTTTCCTATCGTTACAGGATGACCGGGACACTCATCCTGTGCGCCACTCCCATCGGGAACCTGGGTGATGCTCCTCCGCGTCTTGGCGAGGCCCTGCGAAGCGCCGATGTCGTTTATGCCGAGGACACCAGGCGCTCGAGTGCGCTGGCTAAGCATCTCGGAGCGAATCCGACCATGCGTTCGTTCTTCGCCGGCAACGAGGAGCAGCGGAGCACAGAGATCAGGGAGAGGCTGGAGTCGGGGGAGACCGTTGCCTTGCTGACAGACGCCGGAACTCCGGCACTCTCGGACCCCGGCTTCCTTGCCGTGAAGAGCGCGATCGAGGCAGGGGCCACGGTCACGGTCGTTCCGGGACCGAGCGCGGTGACTGCGGCACTCGCGGTCGCCGGCCTCCCCGCTGAGCGCTTCACCTTCGAGGGCTTTCTGCCACGGAAAGGCTCTGCGCGCCGAAAGCGCCTAGCCGCCGTCGGACCGCGGACAGAGACGACGGTGCTGTTCGCCTCACCATCACGAATCGGCCGCGACCTCGCCGACATCGCGGCTATCGACCCTGACCGCAATGTGGTCGTTGCGAGAGAACTCACCAAGATGTACGAGGAGGTGTGGCGGGGGTCGGCGGCAGAAGCGGCAGCTCATTGGGCTGAGGGCGGCCGTGGCGAATTCACGGTCGTGATCGCGGGACAGCCCGAGGAGGCGGCCGATCTGAAAGCGTCTGCAGTGAGGGTCCTCGATCTCGTTGCCGGCGGCGAGGCGTTCGCCGAGGCTGTGAGAGAGATAGCAGAGACTGACGGCGTTCCTCGGCGTGGCCTCTATGAAGAGGCGCTGCGCCGCAGGGACGTCTAGTTCAGCTCGCCCTTGCAGGTGGTGCAGATCCCCTTGCCCTTGAAAGCGCTTACATCGCGGGTCGACCCGCAAAAGGTGCAGGTCGCCTCCAGCTTGCGAAGGACGATGGCGTCGCCATCCGTCGAGATCGTCAGCGGATCGCCTTCTCGGATGTTGAAAAGTCGGCGGGTTTCTGCCGGTACCACGATGCGGCCCAGGTCGTCGATCTTGCGCACCATTCCGGTGTCCAAACTGATCCTCCTTATGCCGGTGGAGGCCCCCCTGAACATCCCCAATAGGAGGTCGGGCTTCCGGGGCCAGGATAGGCAGGCACAGGGCGGTCGGGCGGTGCCTGCTCTGTCGACGAGAAGTGGTGGCCCGGTACCATCGCTTGCTCAATGGCCACCTTCTACATCACCACGCCGATCTACTACCCCAATGACGTCCCCCACATCGGCCATACCTACACCTCGGTCGCCGCCGACTTCATTGCCCGCTACCACCGACTACGTGGCGACGACACTTTCTTTCTGACGGGCACCGATGAGCATGGCCAGAAGATGCTCCAGGCGGCGGACCAGGCCGGGCTGTCACCACAGGAGTTCGTCGACCAGATCGAAGGGAAGTGGAAGGAGGTGTGGCAGCGTCTCGACCTTTCCAACGACGACTACATCCGCACCACCGAGCCCCGCCACGCCGCCTCCGTCGCCAAGCTGTTGCAGGCCGTCTACGACAACGGGCGCAACGACATCTATCTGGACCGCTATGAAGGCCTGTACTGCGTTTCCTGTGAGTTGTATTACGCCGAGGGTGATCTCGTCGACGGCAACTGTCCCGTGCACGGGCGTCCCGTTGAGCTGATGTCGGAAGAGAACTACTTCTTCCGGCTGTCGGCGTATGAGGACCGCCTGCGGGCGCATTACGAAGCCCGGCCCGAAGCCATCGAGCCGGCCATACGGCGTAACGAAGTGCTGGCGCTCATCAACGGTGGTTTGCGAGACTTCTCGATCTCCCGCACAGCGTTCGACTGGGGGATCCCGCTGCCGTGGGACCCCGAGCACGTCACCTATGTGTGGTTCGACGCCTTGACCAATTACATAACCGCTGCTGGTTATGCCGACGACCCGGAACGCTTCGCGCGGTATTGGCCGGCAGACGTGCATCTGATGGCCAAGGACATCATCCGCCAGCACGCTGTCTACTGGCCGGCCATGCTGATGGCTGCCGGCGTCGAGCCGCCCAAGCAGGTGTGGGCTCATGGCTACTTGCTGGTCAGCGGCGAGAAGATGTCCAAGACCAACCTCACCGGGATCCATCCCTTCGAGCTCACAGATCACTTCGGTGTCGATGCCTACCGCTACTACTTCCTGCGGGAGATCTCGTTCGGCAAGGACGGCAGCTTCTCGTGGGAGGGCATGGAGGCCCGCTATACAGCCGACCTCGCCAACGGCCTCGGCAATCTGGCCGCTCGAGTGCTGGCGATGATCGGGAGCTACTTCGACGGCCAGGTTCCGGCGCCAATCACAGACGGTCACGACGGGGGGCTACCCGAGCTGGTGGCCGACGTCGCCGGCCGTTACGACGGCCACATGCTGTCGCTGGAGCTGACACCGGCGCTGGCGGCAATATGGGAGATCGTGGGGCGCGCCAACGAGTACCTCGTCGACGAGGAGCCATGGAAGCTGGCCAAAGATGACGCCAACGCCGATGTGCTGGCGACGGTCCTCTATGTCGCCGCCGAGTCGCTGCGGGTGCTGGCAGTGATGCTCTATCCGATCATGCCGGCGGCCATGGAGCGCCTGTGGGCCGATCTGGGAATCGGCGAACCGCTAGAGGCGCAGCGCCTCCCGGCGGCCGCCTCGTGGGGCGGCCTGGTCCCGGAAACCGCGGTCACCAAAGGCCAGTCGTTGTTCCCCCGGCTGAGCGAGTGACCTGGGTCGATAGCCATTGCCACCTGTTCGGGTCCTCCGAACCGGCCGGCCCGTTGCTCGATCGGGCCCGGGCGGTTGGTGTCGAGTGGGTGGTCTGTCCCGGGATCGACGAGGAGACCTCGCGCACGGCCGTGGCCCTCACCGCCGAGCACGCCGGCACGGTGCTGGCCGCCGCCGGCCTGCACCCGCACTACGCCGAACGCTGGCCCCAGCAGCGAGACGCCATCGCTGAGCTGGCGGCAGAGGCGGTTGCCATCGGAGAGTGTGGCCTCGACTTCTATCGGAACCTGGCGCCGCGCCAGGCCCAGCTCGACGCCTTCTCCGATCAGCTGTCGCTTGCAGTCGATCTCGACAAACCGATCATCGTGCATTGCCGCGATGCCTTTGCCGAGGTTTACGAGGCGCTCGAGACGACGGGCGCAGGCGAGCGAACGGTCCTTCACTGCTGGACAGGGGGACCGAAGTGGACGAAGCGCTTCGATGATCTCGGAGCTGCGTTCAGCTTCGCCGGCCCGATCGCGTACCCCAAGGGCGAAACGGTGCGCCTGGCGGCGGCGGTGGCCCCACGAGACCGCACGATGGTGGAAACAGATACGCCCTACCTGTCGCCACCACCGCATCGTGGCGAGGACAATGAACCAGCCCGGGTCGCCCTCGTCGGTGCTACCCTCGCACAAGTTTGGGGCGAGCCGGTCGAAGAAGTGGCAGCCCTCACGACGGCCAACGCTGAGCGGGTGTTCCGTGGGTGATGGCCCGCAGTCCAGGTCCGAGATCGTGGGTCTCCTCGATCGCTTCGGGCTGTCACCGCGCAAGGTGCTTGGCCAGAACTTCCTCGCCGACCCCAACATCACCCAGCGCATCGTTGCCCTTGCGGGGGTCGGAGTCGGCGATCTGGTGGTCGAGATCGGCGCCGGAACCGGAACGCTCACCAAGGCGCTGGCCGCCACCGGCGCCCGGGTCGTCGCCTACGAGGTGGACGATCGGATGCGCCCGCTGCTCGACTCCGAGGTTGGCGATCTCGCCGAGATCAGATACCAGGACGCGGCGCAAGTCGACCTCGCAGAAGCGTTGGAAGGCGGTCCGTGGACGATGGTTGCCAACCTGCCATATCAAGTGGGCACGACCGTGCTTCTCGATGCGGTCACTGACGCCGGCCAGGTCGAGTCGTTCGTCGTGATGGTCCAGCGAGAGGTAGCCGACCGCCTGCTGGCCTCGCCGGGGTCGAAGACCTACGGCTTGCCCTCTGTTGTCGCCGGCCTCTTCTGCGACATCGAGTTCGGATTCGCCGTCGGGCCGCAGGTCTTCGTGCCGGCGCCCAATGTCGATTCCGCCGTGATCCGGCTGGCGCGCACGTCGCCGCCATCCGCCAGGCGCCGTCAGGCTGCCGACCTGGCCGCGACGGCCTTCTCGCAGCGCCGCAAGATGTTGCGTTCGTCGCTGCGTGGCGCACTCGATGACCCGATCTCAGTCCTGACGCGAGCCGGCATCGAGCCGACGGCCCGACCCGAAGACCTGCCCCCAACTTCGTTCCTGGAGATCGCCGATGCAGCTTGAGGCCTACGCCAAGATCAATCTCGGTCTCGTGGTCGACCCGCCCGGCGACGGGCCACTGCACCGCCTCAGTGCGCTCAATCTCTCGGTGACCTGGCCAGACCGGCTGTCGGTCGAGTTGGCGGACGAGGACTCCCAAGACATCGACGGCAACGTGCCAACCGATCACGCCAACCTGGCGTGGCAAGCGGTTGCAGCCGCCCGCGGCGAAGCTGCGGTCCCGCTTCGTCTCACGCTGCGCAAGCACATTCCGACGGCTGCGGGACTCGGAGGCGGAAGCGCCGATGCCGCAGGCGCCCTGGCGGCGACCGGCCGGCTGCTGGGAGTCGAACTCGACGAGCTGAGGTCCCTGGCGCCTGGCCTCGGGTCGGATGTCCCGTTCTGCCTCGAAGGAGGCCTCGCCATTGTGGAAGGCGTCGGGGAGCGGGTCACAAGCCTGCCGACTCCGACGGGATTCGCAGTCGCCATCGCGGTGCCACCATTCGAACTGCAGACCGCCGCCGTCTATCGAGCCTGGGACGACGCCGACGGGCCGCAAGGCCCCATCCTGCCGGCGGCAAGCCTGCCGCCAGATCTGCGCGGTTACACGCCGCTACGCAACGACCTGTATCCGGCGGCTGTGAGCATCCGTCCCGAGCTCGACGAATGGCGTGCCGAGCTCGCCAAACGGTGGGGCCGGACCGTCGGCCTCACAGGGAGCGGGCCGTCGTTGTTCGCTTTCTTCGTCGATATCGAGGAGGCCGAGTCGGCCCTGCGCGACGTGCCACCGGGGCTGCGGGCCACTCACGCCGCGGTCCCGAGCCCACACGGATGGAAAGAGGTGTCGGGGTAGAATCGCCCCGGCTCGGTGGGGGGTGGTGTAATCGGCAGCACGGTGGGTTTTGGTCCCATTAGTACAGGTTCGAGTCCTGTCCCCCCAGCCATCGAAGGTAAGTAGGCGTCAATGAGCGTTCACGTCATCATCCTCGCTGCCGGCGAGGGCACCCGTATGAAATCGGGGCGGCCCAAGGTGTTGCAAGAGGTCGCGGGTAAGGCGATGCTGAGTTGGGTGATGGACGCCGCTGGCGGTGCCACCCCCGACACGATCGCTGTGGTCGTTGGCCACGACGCCGAGGCCGTGGTGGCCACCCTGCCCTCCGGCGTCGAGACTGTCCTGCAACCCGAGCAGCTTGGTACGGGGCACGCCACCTCCATCGCGATGGCCGCCCTCGGTCCAGCCGATGGCGACACGATCGTCGTCCTGCCCGGTGACGCTCCGCTGGTAACCGCCGACATGGTCGGCAACCTCGTTGGCCAACACGCCGGCAACGCCGTCACTCTCGCGACAACTCACCTCGATGACCCAGCCGGCTACGGCCGTATCGTCCGCGGTGGCGCAGGTGTCGAAGCCATTGTCGAGGATCCCGATGCCAGCCCCGAAGAGCTCGCCATCACAGAGGTTGGGACCTCGATCTATGCCTTCTCTGCGCAGCATCTCAAAGGTGCGCTCGACCGCATCGGTTCGGACAATGCCCAGGGCGAGCAATACCTGACAGACGCCGTCGGTCTCCTGGTCGGAGACGGCGAGCCGGTCGGCGCGGTTGCTGTAGATCTGCCGGTCGTCGGAGTCAACAGCTTCGATCAGTTGGCCGGAGCGGCCGAAGTCATACGCATGCGGATCAACCGCGAGTGGATGCGCCAAGGGGTGATGATGCTCGACCCGGCGCGCACCTACGTCGACGCCGCCGCGGTGTTGTCGGCCGGTGCCAGCATCTATCCGGGGGTCCACGTCGAGGGGGCATCGACGATCGGGGCCGGGGCCCAGGTCGGACCCGACACCCATGTCCGCGACAGCAACATCGGTGAGGACGTCGTTGTCAGATACTCGGTTCTGGACGGCGCCGACGTCCAATCAGGGGCCAACGTTGGCCCCTATGCCAGTCTCCGGCCCGGGGCCGTGCTGGGTCCCGACTCCAAAGCCGGATCCTTCGTCGAGCTGAAGAACACGACCCTGGCGACCGGCGCCAAGGTTCCTCACCTCTCCTACATCGGGGACGCCACCGTCGGCGAGGACGCCAATATCGGAGCTGGTTCGATCACCTGCAACTGGGATGGATACGACAAGCACCACACCAAGATCGGCGCTCGTGCTCGCATCGGCTCCGACACGATGCTGGTGGCCCCGGTCGAGATAGGGGAGGATGGCTGGACGGGCGCCGGCTCCGTCATCTCCAAGGACGTGTCGCCGGGAGCATTGGGCATCGAGCGGTCGCCGCAGAAGGAGATTCCGGGCTACGCTGACCGCAGGAGCAAGCGAGCCGAGAGCGACGAGTGAAGCTGCCCAGCGACAAGCGGATGATGCTGTTCTCGGGTTCGGCCAATGTGCCGCTGGCCGAGGACGTTGCTGAGATCCTTGGAACCGAGCTCGGCGGCGTACAGCGATCGGTGTTCGCCAACGGCGAGATCTACGTCCGCTTCACAGAAAGCGTTCGCGGAGCGCATTGCTTCGTTATCCAGTCCCACAGCCGGCCGGTCAATTTCCACGTCATGGAGCAGCTGCTCATGATCGACGCGCTGCGCCGGGCCTCGGCTCAGCGGATCACGGCCGTCGTGCCCTACTTCGGCTACGCCAGACAAGACAAGAAGGTTCTGGCGCGCGAGCCAATCAGCGCTCGGCTGGTCAGTGACCTCTTCGGTGTAGCCGGCGCCGACCGCCTCGTCTCTGTCGACCTTCACACGGGCCAGATCCAGGGCTTCATCTCCAAACCGTTCGATGCCCTCACGGCTCTCCCCGTCTTCGTCGAATACCTGGCATCGATCGTGACCGGGAAAATCACCGTTGTGTCGCCAGACTCCGGTCGCGTCAAGTTGGCGGAGAAATACGCCCGCCACCTCGACAACTCTCAGGTCGCCTTCGTGCACAAGCGCCGATCGCCAGACGAGCACAATGTCGCCGCTGCCCTCGAGATCATCGGCGATGTCAAGGACAGGCATGCCGTCATCGTCGACGACATCATCGACACCGGCGGAACCGTCGTGGCCGCGGCCGAACTGTTGCGAGAAAGAGGGGCGTTGTCGGTGACCGTGATGGCTACCCATGCCGTGTTCTCGCCGCCGGCCATCGATCGGATCAAGAACGCCCCGATCGAGGAAGTGGTCGTAACGAACACGCTGCCAACGCCAGATGATGCTCGTGACCTCGACAAGGTCACCGTGCTGTCCTCCGCCCCGCTCATCGCCGACACGTTGCGAGCCATCTTCACAGACGAGTCGGTGAGCGAGATCTTCATGGGGGAGAACACCTAGGAGGCCTGGCCGAACCGTTTGGTCAGGTGCGGTCTCTGTTGCGATAATGCAGTCCTCAGGCGTTCGCCAGGAGTCTTTCGATGGAACGGGTAACACTTCGCGCTGAAGAGCGCGGCGATAGCGGTAGTCGGGTGGCGCGGCGCATGCGCCGGCTGGGCCAGGTGCCCGCGGTCGTCTATGGCCGCGATCAGGCGAATCTTCCTGTCACCATCAGCGAGCGCGATCTATACGCGGCGCTGCACAGCGACGCAGGGCTCAACGCTCTTATCGACCTCGAGGTCGGCAGCACCTCGGTTCTCACGGTCGCCCGAGGACTACAGCGCCACCCCGTTCGCGGCGACATCATTCACCTCGATTTCGTCAAGATCTCACTCACCGAAACCATCCAGGCCGAGGTCGCCATCCAGCCCGTCGGTGTTCCCATCGGCGTTCGCGAGGACGGTGGCATCCTGGAGTCGGTCCGGACCCAGATCACCGTTGAGGCGTTGCCGACTGCGATCCCGCCCTCCATCGAGATCGACATCACCGGCCTCCACATTGGCGAATCGATGAGTCTCGACAGCCTTGATGCCATCGAAGGCGTCACCTTCGTGGACGACCCGGGCACAACGCTCTTCACGGTGCAGGCGCCCCGCATCGAAGCCGAGCCCGAAGTTGAGGTCGAGCTCGACGAAGAGGGCCTGCCGATCGAGCCCGTCGAGGCAGACGAAGGCGAAGAAGCCGCTCAACCCGAAGCGGAGGGTTAGCTGCGCCTCGTCGTTGGGCTCCGCAATCCCGAGGCCGAATTCGAAGGCACGCGTCACAACGTCGGTGCTGAAGCCGTTGCTCGAGTCGCCCACCGCAACGACCTCAGGTTCAGGAGAGCTCGCCGCGGGATCCGAGCGCTCGTAGCGCAGCTCGGTGCAGGGGACGATTCGGCTCAGCTGGTCCTTCCCAACGTTGCCATGAACCACTCCGGCCAGGTCGTCGCACCGCTGCTGAACTATTTCGACATCACCGAGGATCAACTGCTCGTTGTCCACGACGACATCGACCTCCCCTTCGCCAAGCTGCGTGTGCAGTTCGGCAGGGGAGCAGGTGGTCACAACGGAGTCACCTCGGTCATCGGATCGCTGGGGTCGCCTGAATTCTGGCGACTCAAGATCGGCGTGGGTCGACCGCCCGGCGCTATGGACCCAGCCGCCTTCGTGCTCCGCCGCTTCACCTCGAGAGAGGTCCCAAGCGTCGGCGTATTGGTCGAAGAGGCCGCCGACAGTGTCGAGGCCTTTATCTCGGAAGGTCCCGAGGCAGCACGGCAACTGTCGGGGGATCAGGGACCGCTGTGAGCGAGTTCGTCGGCGCACTCGACCAGGGGACGACTTCAACTCGGTTCGTTGTCGTTGACCACTCGGGGGCCATCGTTGCCATGGAACAGCGCGAGCATGGTCAGTCGTTCCCAGCGCCGGGTCTGGTCGAGCACGACGCCGCCGAGATCTGGTCCAACTGCGAGGCGGTGATATCGGATGCGCTGGCGACCGCCGGTCTCGCCGCCACCGACTTGGCTGCCGTCGGCATCACCAACCAGCGAGAGACCACGGTGGCCTGGGACGACTCGGGCACGCCGTTGGCGCCTGCGATCGTGTGGCAGGACACCCGCACCGACGAGCTGTGCCGGGAGCTCGGAGGAGAAGAGGGGCCGGATCGGTTCCGTGAGACGACCGGCTTGCCCTTGTCAACGTACTTCTCAGCGCCAAAGATGCGATGGCTGCTTGACAACGTCGCCGGGCTTCGTGACGCAACGGAGAGAGCCCATCTCGGGACGATCGACGCCTGGCTGGCGTGGAACCTCACGGGGGAAAGCATCACCGATCCGACGAACGCCTCGCGCACCATGCTGATGGGCCTGCGATCCCTCAGTTGGGAGCCGGAGCTGTGCGATGCCTTCGGAGTTTCCGTCAGAGCTCTTCCCACCATCGTTACCTCGAGCGGCAGCCTCGGCGAGTGCCGCGGCGTGCTCGATGGTGTCCCCTTGGCGGCGATCCTCGGTGACCAACAAGCTGCTCTCTTCGGCCAGGCCGGATTCGCTCTTGGCGCCGCCAAGAACACATACGGAACGGGTTGCTTCTTGCTCGTCAACACCGGTACCGATGTCGTCCAGTCGACCAGTGGCTTGCTCTCGACGGTCGGCTACCACATCGAAGGGGAAGCTCCTGTCTACGCGCTCGAGGGATCTGTGGCGATCGCCGGGGCCGCGGTGCAATGGCTGCGTGACGGTCTCGGTCTCATCGATGCAGCCCCGGAGGTCGAGGCGCTGGCGGCTTCCGTCGACGACACCGGCGACCTCTTCTTGGTCCCTGCCTTCAACGGGCTCTTTGCTCCCTACTGGCGGCCCGACGCCAGGGGGGTCATCGTCGGCATCACTCGCTACACCACGGCGGCACACATCGCCAGGGCAACCCTTGAGTCGACGGCGTTTCAGGCCGCAGACGTTGTCGCCGCTATGGCTCAATCGACAGACCTTGCCGAACTGCGCGTCGATGGAGGGATGACGGCGAACAGCCTTCTCATGCAGATGCAGGCCGACGCGTTGGGTATGCCGGTGGTTCGGCCGCGCAAGACCGAGACCACCGTGCTGGGTGCCGCATACGCGGCCGGCCTAGGCGTCGGTTTCTGGGAGAGCACGGACGAACTGGCCGCCATGTGGGAAGAGGACGAGCGCTGGCTGCCACAGCGATCGGCCGTAGATCGCGAACGCCTTGCGGCGAGGTGGCATCAGGCTGTGGAACGCAGCTTCGGCTGGGCGACCTAGCGCACGGACCCCGGGTAGCATCGCCCTCGAGGAGGCCGTATCTCTGTTCCGGATCGCATCGCCTGGACACGAGTGGTTCTTGTGCCCGTCATCATGGCTTTGATCCTCACCGACCTCTACGTCATCGCCTCGATCGTCTTCGCCGTTGCCGCCACTACCGACTTTCTTGACGGCTACCTGGCTCGGCGTTGGGAGCAGACGACGATCCTCGGTGCCTTCCTCGACACGATCGCAGACAAGCTGCTGGTCGCCGGGACCCTTTTCGCCCTCGTCGAGGTTGATCGGGCTTGGGCATGGGCGGCTTTCGTCATCGTCGGCAGAGAGATCGCCATCATGGGCCTGCGTGGCATCGTCGCTCTCGACGGCTCGAAGGTGCCGCCAAGCATGCTCGGCAAGATCAAGGCCACCGTGCAATTCGTGGCCATCTTCGTTGCCATCCTGCGAACCTCAGGTGAGTGGGGCGCTTTCTATCCAGACGAATGGGTGATGCTGTTCGCAGTGGTGATCACCGTGGCGTCGGGCATCGACTACCTGGCCAAGTCGGCGAAGGTGATTCGCTCGCTGGCTGCCCATTGATGCGATGAGCGGCACCTTCGTGACAGGAGGAACGGGCTTCCTTGGGGGCGCCATCCTCTCAAGGCTGCAGCTGGAGCCTGACCTGGGGCCGGTCAGGGCCCTGACAAGGACGCGGACCGGCGGAGAACTGCTCATCGCTGCCGGCGCCGACCCGGTCATGGGCGACCTCTCGGATATCGCCGTTCTGCGCGAAGCCATGGAGGGTTGCGACCAGGTGTTCCACCTCGCCGGTCTCAACGCCATGTGCCTGCGCGATCCGTCGCCGCTGTTCCAGGCCAACGTAACCGGCTCGGTAAACGTCGTCGAGGCGGCGGCCGCCGCCGGGGTCAAACGGGTGGTCCACACCTCGTCTGCTGCTGCGATTGGGGAGGCGGAGGGAACGGTCGGGTCCGAGACGTCGCCCCACCGCGGCTCCTACCTCTCGTCGTACGAGCGCTCCAAGCACGAAGGAGAAATCGCGGTATTCGCAGCGGCGGAGAGTTCCGGAGTCGAGGTGGTCTCGGTGAACCCGTCGTCCGTCCAAGGGCCCGGCCGCGCCGGTGGCTCGACCAAGATCCTCATCGGTTACCTCAACGGCAATTTGCGAGCCATGGTCGATACCCGGCTCTCCATAATCGATATCGCCGACTGCACCGAAGGTCACATGGCGGCACTGCACAAGGGGCGACCAGGCGAGCGCTACATCCTGAGCGGCGCAACCGCCACCGTCACCGAAGCCCTTGACATCCTGTCCGAGATCACGGGTGTCCGCCGCAAGGTCATATCGCTGCCCGGCTGGGCGGCGATGGCGGCCGGCCGGGCAGCCTCCGGGGTGGCGCGCTTGCGTAAGTCGGAGTCGCCGATGTGCAAGGACATGGTGCGCACACTGCTTCATGGCCATCGCTACGACGGCTCGCGGGCCGAGCGAGAGCTTGGCATCACCTATCTCCCGTTGACAACGACGCTGCGACGGACGGTCGAGTGGTTGTGGGAATTCGGCTTCATCGAAACTGGACCGGCGGGATGACCGGCCCGTCGAGCTCCGGAGACAAAGCGCTCATCGGCGAGTTCGCGGTCAAGATCGCCGACGCCGCCGCCGAACGGCTGCCCGGCTATACGAGCATCATCTGGAAGGGGTCGACCCACAAGCCGTGGGACGGCCCGTTCGACTTCCTTCCCGGCCTCTCGGACATCGACATACACGTCTACCGGAATGGTGCTCTCGACGAGCCGTGGGGTCTGCGGCGCGCGGTGCTGGACGCCGGCGGACCGGTCCCATTCGACACGCCGCTGCAGCTGTTGGTTCTCGACACGACAACGCTCCCCGAGTGGTGGACGATCCTGCCCGGAACCTACGAGGTGATGCATGGGGGAGAGCCCCCGACAACCGTGCCGTCGACGAGCCGGCTGTTGGAACGAGATAGATATGGACTCGCCGGCGCCGCCGCCGACGCCGCCAGAGTTTCCTACGACGTGCTCGGCTTATCCGACGCGGAGCTCTGGCCATACCTGAGGTCTGTTCGGTCCCTGTTCCCTCCGGCGCTCTATCGGGCGGCGTCTGTGTGGACCGGTCGGCCGGAGAGGGTGTGGTCGCTCAATCGAACCGCATTGCTGGCCTTCGCCGAAGAGCACTTGTCGCTTGCCGACGTCACAGCGGCGGCGGTGCAGTACTTCGGCGCTGCCCTGGCGGCGTGCGCCAACAGGGACGATCCCCAGGCCGTCGAGCTAGCCCTGCGGGCGGGTCAAGGGGTGCTGGTTGCCGCCAGCGAGTGGTTCGCCGCACGCCCAGACGCTGTTGTCGACAGGCGGATCGCCGAACCGCCGCTGTAGTCTGACTCTCTTGGCGGCGCCACTCGCCCCGCTCATTAATAGGTGGCGGCCGCTCCCCGACCCCCCCGGTCGGATAGCCGTGCCGCCGTCGCTGCGCGCCATCAGCCTGGCGGCGACCGCCAGTCGATTGGACGGTTTGCTGGCCGTCGTACCCAGCGAGCGTGACGCCGAGCAGCTCGCCGACGACTTGGCGCTCTTCACCGACACCGTCGCGCTGTTGCCTGCATGGGAAACGCTGCCCTTCGAGCATGTCTCGCCAAACGTGACGACCATGGCCGCCCGGAGTGTGGCCAGGCACCGGCTGTCGATTGGCGAACCCGGCCTCGTTGTCGTGGGGTCGGTGCGAGCCGTCGCTCAGCGGCTATCGCCCTCGGACTACAGGCCATTTGTCGTGGAGGCCGGAGCGGAGGTCGACAGAGAGGGCATCGAGCAGGCGCTGGCCGCAGCCGGATACACCAGAACAGATCGAGTCGAGGCCAGGGGCGAATTCGCGGTGCGGGGGAGCATCATCGACGTGTTCCCGGCCCAGGCGTTCGACCCGGTGAGGCTCGACTTCTTCGGTGATGTCGTAGATGAACTGAGGATGTTCTCGACCGTAACCCAACGGTCGACGATGGAAATCGAACGCCTCGTTGCCTACCCGGCGCGGGAGCTCCGGCCAGATCCAGACGTCCAGCTGCTGGCAGCAGACCTCTTGGCTAGCGAGCCGTGGGCGGCATCGACTTGGGATCGCATCGCCGAGGGAGTCACGTTCGCCGGGATCGAGTCGTGGTTGCCGTGGCTGGCGCCCCCACTCTCCCTCCTCTCGGAAGTGAGAGTTCCTGTTGTCGTCTTCGATCCCGCTCGGGCCGCCGATAGGAGCACGGAGCTGACCAAGGAGGAAGCGGAGCTGGCATCGGCGCTGGCTTCGACCTGGGGGCCTGAAGCACCTGAAGCAGGCGACCATCCCGCGCTCTACCTCGATCTCTCGGTCGAAGGAGCGCTGCTGGCGCCGCCCGCGCCGACCCGCCCGGAGGACAAGGCGCTGCAAGCGACAGGCCTTGACGCTGTGCCCGGAGACGCCCCATCGCTGGCAGCCGCTCTGGCCGAGCTCCGAGCCGACGAGATCGAGGTCGTGATCGCCATGGACGGCGAGGCCGCAGCCGACAGGGCCGCCGCCGTTCTCGAGGAAGCAGGCTTCTCACTGCCGCGGCGCCACGAGCTCGACTCGGTGGAGTCGGCGGTGATTTCGAGCGGTATCCACCTGGGCTTCGTCAGTGAGAGCCTCGCCGTTCTCGGCGAGAGGGAGATCGCCGGTCGTCAGCGGGCACACCGTCGCGTCACGGCACGGGCGAGTGAGGTCGGAGCTGGCTACAACGACCTGCGGGCCGGCGACTACGTCGTTCACCACCATCACGGCATCGGTCGCTTCGAGGGCCTCACCACCCAGACGGTCGCGGGTATCGAGAGGGACTACCTCATCGTCGCCTACGCCGGCAAAGATCGGCTTTATGTCCCCACAGACCAGCTAGCGGCCGTCAGGCGATACAGCGGAGGCGAGGCGCCACGATTGTCCCGGATGGGGGGGACCGACTGGTCGAACACCAGGGGGAGGGTCAAGCAGGAGCTGGCCGCTGTCGCCGAGCGGGTGGTCAGGCTGGCTCAGAAACGAGCGGCCGCAGTCGGGGTGGCGTACCCGGGCGACACGCCCTTCCAGCGCGAGTTCGAGTTGGCATTCCCATTCGAGGAGACGCCCGATCAGATCACGGCCATCGCCGACGTAAAGGAGGACCTCGAGTCGGCAACGCCAATGGATCGCTTGATCTTCGGGGACGTCGGGTTCGGCAAGACCGAGGTGGCGATGCGAGCTGCGTTCAAGGTTGCCGAGCAGGACAGCCAGGTGGCCGTCCTTGTGCCGACGACGCTGCTGGCTCAGCAGCACTTCGAGACCTTCTCGGAGCGGTTCGGGCGCTTCGGGGTAAGGGTCGAGGTTCTCAGCCGCTTCCTGACCGGGCGGCAGCAGAAGGAAGTGCTGGTGGGCCTTGCCTCTGGAGACGTCGATGTGGTCGTCGGCACCCATCGCCTGCTGTCCGGCGACATCGCCTTCAGCAAGCTTGGCCTGCTGGTGATCGACGAGGAGCAGCGCTTCGGCGTGACGGCCAAGGACAGGATCAAGGAGCTGCGCACCGACGTCGATGTGCTGACGCTAACGGCAACGCCGATCCCGAGGACGTTGGAGATGGCCTTGTCCGGCATTCGGCCGGTGAGTCACATCCGGACCGCTCCCGAGGATCGCCACCCGATTCTCACCTACGTCGGGCCATACGACTCGCCGACGGTTTCTGCAGCTATCAGACGAGAGCTGCTGCGCGAGGGGCAGGTGTTCTACGTGCACAATCGAGTTCAGTCGATCGAGCATGCAACCGAGCGACTGCGGTCGCTAGTTCCCGACGCCAGGTACGCAGTTGCCCACGGCCAGATGTCGGAGGGACAGCTGGAACAGGTGATGCTCGATTTCTGGGCCGGCGAGTACGACGTCTTGGTCTCCACAACGATCATCGAGTCGGGGCTCGACCTTCCGGCCGTCAACACGCTCATCGTCGAACGGTCGGAGATGCTCGGCCTTGCTCAGCTCTATCAGTTGCGGGGGAGGGTCGGCCGGTCGTCGCAACGCGCCTACGCCTACCTCTTCCACGCGCCCGAGCGCGGACTGACGGACGAGGCGTACCGTCGGCTCGAGGCGATCGGCCAGGCCACCGACCTCGGGTCGGGCTTCGAGCTGGCGTACCGAGATCTCCAGATACGGGGAGCGGGGAGCATCCTCGGGGAGATGCAATCGGGTCACGTCGATGCAGTTGGCCTCGACCTGTATGCCGAGCTGGTCGCCGAGGCAGTGGCCGAACTGCAGAACCGTCCGCCCGAGCCGCCTCCTGAGCCGCAGGTGCGCATCGACCTGGCCGTCGACGCTCACCTTCCCGAGGACTACGTGAGCGATCAAGGGTCGCGGTTGGAGGCCTATCGCCGGCTGGCAGTTGCTTCGTCCGAGGAGGCCATCGTCGACGTCGCCACGGAGTGGCACGATCGATATGGGCCGCTACCGCCTGAGGTCACGCTGTTGCTCGATGTCGCCCGACTGCGGGTCGATGCCAAGCGGATCGGGTTGGCTGAGATCGTCGGGCTGAAGCGGGAAGTCAAGCTCAGTCCCGTTCACCTCAGCACGTCGGGCGAGGTTCGACTGCAACGGCTGGCCCCCGGCCATGTCTACCGAGGCTCCGAGCTCTTTCTGCCGTTGCCCGACTCGCCGGTCGTTGGCCGCCTACACGAGCTTCTCCGTACACTGTGGCCTTCCTCCGAGGAGTGAATCTGCGCCGTCTAGGAATATTCGCTGCCGCCCTGATCGTGGCCGCGTCGTGTTCGTCAGCCAACGACACCGTCGCCGCGACCGTCAATGGCCAGGACATCCTCGTGACGGACATCCTGGCGCTGCGTACTTCCTACGGCGGGGATGCGATCATCGCCGAGTACTTCCGCGACGACCTGTCACGGGTGATCTTCCAGGAGGCCATCGCCCAGGGCCTCGCCAACGAGTTCGGAGTCGAGATAGAGCCGGCCCTCATCGACTCCAGGGTCGAGCAGTTCAACGAGGCGCTCGCCGCCAACAACACCGACTTGGACGAGGCGCTCGGCATCGACGGGGCAAGTGACGTGTTGCTGCGCCGCGAGGCGAAGACCTTCGAGATGCGAAGTGCAGGCATCGCCGAGTTGCTGCGAACACAGGATCTAGCCGACCTTGTCGACAACCGACCGCAAGAGATAACTGAGGTGTGCATGCGTCATGTCCTCGTGGCAACACCGGGGGAGGCACAGGATGTTGCCGCTCGACTCGATGGGGGAGAAGACTTCGCAGCCGTTGCCACGGAGGTTTCCCTCGACACCGGGACACCCGGCGGCGATCTGGGGTGCAGCCTGGCGGCCCGTTACGTAACCGAGTTCGCGGACGCGTCACTGGTCGCCCCCATCGGCACACTGTTTGGGCCCGTTGAGACCCAGTTCGGCTTCCATCTTCTCATCGTTGACGATCGCACCGCACCAACACTGGAAGACGTTGAGGCCGATCCCGAGGCCTACCTCCCAGTGGAGCTGGCCCAGTCACTGTGGTCGACCTGGTTCAACGACACGGTGCGCGGCGCCGACGTCACAGTGGCATCCGAGATCGGGACCTGGAACAGCGACGCTGCGGGTATTTCGCCTCCCGCTGATGGCTGATGGCGAGTGTGACCATCGTCGGTCTCGGACCGGCGGACTGGGAGACGGTTCCTCACTCCAGCCGTGAGCTGTTGACGGGAGAGCGCCCCGTTGTCGTACGCACTCTCCGTCACCCGGCGGCGGCGGCCCTTGCCGAGCTGCGTACCGTGACGGCGTGCGATGATCTCTACGAGTCTGCCAACGACCTCGACGACGTCTACACCGCGATCGCCAGGCGGGTGCTGGAGATGGCTCCATCGGATGTCCTCTACGCAGTCCCGGGAGGCCCCGGCGTTGGCGAGCGTTCGGTGGTCGAGATTCGCAAGCAGGCGGGCGAGTCGGACATCGCGGTTTCCATGATCCTCGGCGGCTCCTTTCTCGAGCCCGTGCTGGCTGCTGCTGGACTCGACCCTCTCGCCCGTGGCATGCAACTGCTCGATGCCCATTCCTTGCCGGACCCGCTACTGCTGCACCTGCCGACCGTCATCGCGCACGTCGATCGACCTCGGGTGGCCGCGGACGTCAAGGACGCGCTGAGCCGGGTCCTCGAGCCCGATGTCGAGGTGACGGTGATCCGGGACGCGGGATCGCCCAGAGAGACGACCACCGTTGTCCCTCTCGGCGATCTCCACTCTGCAGATGTCGACGAACGAACGACGCTATTTCTCGACCCGCCGCCGGCTGGGTGGCCTGGCCTGATCGCGGTCAATCGTCGCTTGCGACAGGAGTGCCCGTGGGACAGAGAGCAGACGCACCACTCGCTTGTGCAGCACCTCGTCGAAGAGGCCTACGAGGTAGTCGACGCCATCTCGGCCCTGCCACCATCGGCGCCCGCGGGCGAGCCCGACTTCGGTGCGTACGCCGCCCTCGAAGAGGAGCTCGGTGACCTGCTCCTACAGGTGATCTTCCACGCCACCCTGGCCAGCGAAGCAGCCGGCTTCGACGTCGAGGAGATCGCCGAGCAGATCAGGCGCAAGCTGGTGAGGCGTCACCCCCATGTTTTTGGGGATGCCGACGCTCCCAGCGCCGCGGAGGCACTTGGCCAGTGGGACGAGCGCAAGCGTCAAGAGAAGGGACGGGAGTCGGCGATGGACGGCGTTCCGGCCTCGCTGCCGGCACTGATGCGAGCGCTGCAGTTTCAGAGGAGAGCGGCATCGCAGGGCTTCGATTGGCCAGACGCCGCGGGACCGCTCGACAAGATCGCCGAGGAGGCGGCCGAGTTGGCGGCGGCCGACGAACCCGGACAGCGCAGCGATGAGCTCGGCGACCTGCTGTTCTCCGTTGTGAATCTGGCTCGCCACCTCGAGATAGAACCGGAGTTGGTGTTGCGCCACGCCGCCGACCGCTTCGCCGATCGCTTTCGATCGATGGAGGCATCCGGTCCACTCGCGGGGAAATCGCTGGCGGAACTGGACGCTCTATGGGAGCGGGCCAAGGGCTAAACCGTTTGGCGGCCTAGGGACCGGTGATACCTTGGGCGTCGAGGAGGCCCGTGAGCACGATTCAAAGCGTACGGGCCCGCGAAGTCCTGGATTCCCGGGGAAACCCGACCGTTGAGGCCGAGGTGCTGCTAGCTGGCGGAGCCTTTGGCCGTGCGGCGGCACCCTCGGGAGCGTCCACCGGGGCGCTCGAAGCTTTCGAGCTTCGAGATGGCGGAGACCGCTACGGCGGCAAGGGCGTGTTGCGGGCCATTTCCAACATCAATGAGACGATCGCGCCTGCCTTGATCGGGAGCAACGCCACCGATCAGGCCAGCGTTGACCAGACGATGATCGATCTCGATGGAACGCCCAACAAGGCCAAGCTCGGAGCGAACGCCATCGTCGCCGTTTCGTTGGCAGTAGCCAGGGCGAGCGCCGCCGGATCAGACCTTCCCCTGTTCCGGTACCTCGGCGGTCCCGGTGCCCACCTACTGCCCATCCCCTGCCTCAACGTGCTCAACGGGGGGGCCCACGCCGCCAACTCGGTCGACATCCAGGAGTTCATGCTGGTCCCCGGAGGCTTCGCGACGTTCTCGGATGCGCTGCGGGCCGGCGTCGAGACCTACCACGCCCTCCACAAGGTGCTGGCCGGCCGCGGGCTCGCCACCAACGTCGGCGACGAGGGTGGCTTCGCTCCGGACCTGGGGGCGAACGAGATGGCCCTCGAGCTGCTCGTCGAGGCCATCGAGGCTGCCGGCTACAAGCCGGGTAAGGACATCGCAGTGGCAATCGACGTCGCGGCTAACGAAGTCCGACGGGAGGGCCGCTACCACATCGACGGCAAGGCCCTCGACGCCTCCGCCATGGTCGCCTACCTCGATAAGCTCGTCTCCGCCTACCCCCTGGTGTCGGTCGAAGACGGTCTGGCCGAAGACGACTGGGAGGGGTGGAGTGAGCTGACGACCGTTCTCGGGGGCAAGGTGCAGCTGGTCGGCGACGACATCTTCGTCACCAACCGTGACCTGCTCAAACGCGGCATAGACGAAGGCGTCGCCAACGCGATCCTCATCAAGCTCAACCAGATCGGCACCGTCACCGAGACGCTCACCACGATGGAGATGGCGGCCAGCGCCGGTTACGGCCGGATGGTGAGCCATCGCTCTGGAGAGACCGAAGACTCCTTCATCGCCCACCTCGTCGTCGCCACCAATGCCGGCCAGATCAAGTCCGGGGCACCGGCTCGCGGAGAGCGAACCTCGAAGTACAACCAGCTCCTTCGCATCGAGGAGCAGCTGGGTGGTGGCGCCCGCTTCGCCGGATGGGATGTCCTGCGATGAGGCGCTCTCCGTTGCTTCTCCTGCTGTTGCTCGCTCTAGCCGCGACGATGTCCGGCATCCTGCCCTTTCGCCAGATCATCGCGCAGGGGCGAGCGGTGGCGCTCTCCGAGGAGAAGCTCGCTGCCCTGGAAAGCGAGACAACGCGTCTGGAGGAAGCTGCTCTCCTTCTCGAAGCCCCCGACGAGGTCGAGCGTCTCGCTCGCGAGGAGTTCGGATATGTGCGTCCTGGTGAGGTGGCCTACGTCGTGGTGACGAAGCCCGGTTCCGTGGCACCGACCGTTCCCGAGGCCACAGTCGAGGTGCCGCAACGCCATTGGTGGGATCCGATAACCGACTTCCTGACCGGACAAGACCTCGATCCGTGACACGGGCGGTCATCTCCGCCCAGATAGGACGGCCTTCTCGCGCCGAGGCCGATGTTGTCGTCCGCTGTCATCTCGGCCTCCCCGTTGTGGCGAGGATGCCGCCGGCCCTCGAAGATGGCACGCCGTTTCCGACGCGGTACTGGCTGACCTGCCCGCTCGCCGTGGCACGGGTTGGTCGAGTCGAGGCTGCCGGAGGGGTTGTCGAAGCGCAGCGGCTGCTCGACGAGACCCCCGAGCTGGCGGATCGTATGCGAGACGCTCACGTCAGGTACGCGGCTGACCGCGGCGATGAGGCAGGGGGCGTCGCCGGCATCAAGGGTGCGGGCCTCAAATGCCTGCACGCTCATTACGCCGACTACGCGGCGGGCGGCGACAACCCGGCAGGGGAGTGGACCGCGCCAAGAGTCGATCCACTCGACTGCACGGCGCCCTGCGTTCTCCCCGACGGATCGGTGAACGCCGACTGGCGGGAGCCACCCCTCCCGTAGCTGCGAGCCATGAACCGTAAGCTTCTGGGGCTGCCCGGGTGACGGAATTGGCAGACGTAGCGGACTTAAAATCCGCGGCCCTTCGGGGCGTGCAGGTTCGAACCCTGCCCCGGGCACGAAGAAAGTGCGGTGCCTGACCAGGACGCTTGTGCATCCACCAGTTCGGCGGTCAGCAGCTGACCAGCTCAGCGACCCCATCAGCAACTCGTTTTAGGGACTTCTTGGTGGGTAGTCCGCTGACTCTGCCACGAACTCGTCGACGAACTCGAGGGACGCTGCTGCAGACTCCGCATCGAAGATAGGGCTTGGACCCCGGTAGACACCCGGGAAGCCTCTGATAGCAAGTGGCGCCTCGGGGTGGGTGTCTGCTAGCCATATCTTGAACCGAATGGTGAAGGCATAGTTGTCGCGGTAGTGGTCCGGGACGCTCTGGGAGATGTAGCTGATTTCTCCGTCTCGATTGACCCGAAGAGTGAAAGTGACTTCGACAGGAGCCAACCCAGCGGCTTCGTGAAGGTCGTGCTGTTCTGACATCACACATTTGATGGTTCCCAGCGATGTCTGCCGCCGGCAAGGCTGGACGACCTCCAATCGATCGTTCAATACGGTCAAGCCGCTCCATTGATCTCGATACTTCTCGGCTTGCCTCTCGTCGAGGTGTCTGAGAGCGGCTTGTGGACTCTCGCTCCTGTAAGTGTCGAACATCGCTTCGACGGCCGCGACGCTGTCTGCAGCCGAGTTCTTCTCGTCCGGGCTTGCCAATATGGCGGTAGCGGTTACCGCAACAGCCAGGAGGGCGACGACTCCTGCCGCGCGACGTGGTTCCCTCACGTCCTGCGATCCAGGGGAGAGCTCTGGGCTCCTTCGATGAGATTCTCAGTGCCCGACCGTGATGGGTGGGGGCCGTCTTGCAATGGGTGAGAATCTCGACTCATCAGGGAGGCCGCGATACCCAGCCACCAGCCGATCCGGTCAAGTTCACCCAAGCGATCCGTTGACATGCTGAAACCCTCTTTCTATTCGACTCGAACCTCGAAAACGATCAGAAGCACATGGCATCGATGTCAAGGAGACGGACGTCGGCTTCCCGCTGAATCGCGAGACATGCCTTCGTTGTTGGCTCTAGGAACTGTTCGAAGGCATCGATGGTGCCATCAGCTTCAAGCACGGCCATCATCTCGTCGCGCGAATCGATCAAGCCGCTGAAGGCCGCGAGGTATTGCCGGTGATCCTCTGCCAGGCTTGGTGGAACGTCGAGCGCGGCCAGGCGCATCAACTGCTCGGCGAAGGGTCCGTCGACGGCCCGGGGCAGGATCTTCACGACGATCTGGAAGAATCCCTCGTCATCGTCCTGGCTCGGATCGATGTCAGCAGTTGCAGCTTTGAACAGATCGTCGATCGCCACCTGCGTTTCAGCCGCGATGGCATCGACTTCGGTTAGATAGCTGATCTCAGCGGGAGTCGCCTCGGTATAGCCGAGGTCGACTGGACCGCCGACGAGCGTCTCGAGAAAGAGGGTCTCGAACGCAAGCCGGTCCGAGCTCACCGCGACCCTCACTGCAGTGCCCGACGGGTCCTCTCGCGTCCAGCCCTTGTTCTCGCGAAGGTCATCGTCGACCACGAGCGTGTGGGTCTCAAAGCTGACGATGGAGCCGTCTACCAGTACGGCCGCGGCCAACTCGTCCCAGAAGAACCAGAAACCTTCGGGATTGGTCACCTGGTCCTCGGCGGCCCTCCATAGGTCGCTTACGAGGATTGACTCAGGTGTACTCGCGGCAGCCAGAAGCGCGTCGTAGAAGATCTGTCCGGTCGGGGTGTGGTTGGTGGCGTTCAGAGGAACCAAGGTGACCGGCGCGCCTGAGGCGAGGACCACACCGGCGGCGGTCGGATCCACCCAGATGTTCCACTCGGCGACCTCGTTTCTGAAGACGTTTCCGGCGATGTCGACGGCGCCTCCCATGATGGTTATCCCGGCCACGTTCGACGCCATCCCAGGTGCGGACTGAATAGCGATGGCGACGTTGGTGAGTGGTCCGACCGCAACGATCTCGACTGGAACGTCGGACGAGCGCACCAGATCGACGATCAGATCAGGCGCGGAGCGCGTCTCGTTCGGCTGGGCAATCGGGAGCTCCATCTCGTTGGAGGCGATTCTCCATGTGATCGGAAAGGCGTTCCATCCCGACAGCGGATCGTCGGGTCCGCAGGCGACCGGGATGTCCCTCAGATCCAGCTGAACGAGAACGCCTCGTGTGTGAGCAACCCCAGGCTCGCAGTAGGACTCGCCGGTTCCGGGCAGTGTCACTGCGATGAGGCGTATGTCAGGATGGGCTGCGAGGAATGCCAACGCACCCAAGTCGGAGACGGTTGGCGAGTAGTCGAGGATCACCGGTCGTCGGTTATCGGACGTGGGCTGGACGGTCGTCGTGGCAGATGGAGGGTAGGTTGTCACCGTCGGCGACGTCGCGGGTCCTTGTGAACCAGGCGTCGCGATGTCGGCCCGTCCTGGCGTACAGGCCGCCGCAGCTAACGCCAACAAAAGCATGACAGAGGTGCGAGCAGCAGTTGTGCGCATGACGACCTTTGGCTGTAGCCTCAAGTCCCCTCAGGCAGGGGAGATCGAGCCAGCCTGATCATCGGCAGCCTGGCTTCGACCCAACGAATCGACCTGACCGCCAAGACGCCATACAGGAGAAAGGCGCCGAGGAACATGGGCAGGTTCAACCAGATGCCAAACCCCTCATGCTGCAACTCGCTACGCGTATCGGATCCGACGAGCAACAACGAACCGAAGAACACCATCAGGATGGTGCCGATGACCCACCCACGCCCCCGCCACAGGCGGAGTACGCCGGCCAGGGTCAACCCGATTATCGCCCCCAACATGGCGCCGGCGATGAGGAGGAACATCGTGCCGTCGGCACTCACTTCCCGCCTGCCACCGGTGAGGGATACAACCCGCATCGCAAGGCGTAAGCCGGCCCCTAGGGCGACAAGTCCGGCTACACCGCCTCCAACCAAACCTGACAGCACCAGCCGGGGTACCCGCCGGACGTGTATCAGAGCGTTTACCCCAACTGCCACGAGTATCGCCATCCCGACGAAGCCGACGACGATGTTGGTCAGGAAGATCCCATTCAAGATCGCAAAGAGAGGGAAACCGATCAAGAGTGCTAGCAGCAGTGCAGATCGCTCGCGATCCGTCTCTCCTCTGAGTCGGGTAATGCTTTCAGTCAACATGTCATCGCCTCCTCGTTCATGAGGCCAGGGTGACATCGCGGCGTTACGCGACCGTTACGGAATGGGCCCAGTATCAGGTCGGCTTCAACCTCACCACTGAGCCAACTTCCATATCTCAGGGTGCGAGAGATCGGCACCAAGTTCGATCTCGGCAAAACCCTGCAGGGCCTTCTTGAGATGCTTCATCGACTCGTCGACATCCCCGGCAGCGTGGAGTAGGTCCGCCAGGTTGTTGTGCAGAGCAGCCTCGCGATGGCGGTCGCCGATGGCAACACTCTCGTCAAGTGCCGCTTCGGCCAAGGTCCGTCCTCGGTCGAGGTCACCGATCCGAGCGGTGGCACGAGCAAGGTTGTTGAGCGCGGCCACCCTGATCGCACCGCCACCTACCTCATTCGCCATCGCCAGGCCCCGTTCGAGATGGTGTGCAGCTCCCGGATAGTCGCCCTCCTCCGTCGCCAGGATGCCGAGCGTGTTGTGTCCCTGGGCAAGGGCGCTGGCGTCCTCGCTCGATATCGCCAACTCCATCGCTTCCTCTACAAGAAGACGAGCACGTTCGAGGTTGCCCACCTTCAGTTCGGTCAATGCCCAATCGGCAGAGGTCATTGAGGCAGCAGCGGTTCGCTCCCCCGCAACAAGCGAGTCGCGGGCAGTCTGGAAATAGGCGCGGGCGGAGTCGAACTGACCAATGCGATGATGCAGGGCACCCAGCCGGCGCTCGACATCGGGCTTAGCGTCTGAGCTACTCATGGCCGCCGCCCGCTCGTAGCTGGACAACGCTGCCTGGTAGTCGCCTGCGAGCAGTTCGATGTCGCCGATCTCTCTGTGGATAGGGCCCTCTTCGGTGTGACCAAGGGCCAATGCAGTCAGCAGGTATTCCTTGGCTTGAGTGTTGGCATGCATGGCGAAAGCACGACGCCCGGCCTCGAGATAATGAACGGCAGCCTCGGCGTCGTCACCGGCGAGTTGGTAGTGCCGTGCGACCTCGGCGGACGGAGCAGCGGTACCGGATCGGGTGACGCTCACCAGAGCCGCGGCGACTCGGCGATGGAGCAGTCGACGGCGCGCCGGGTTTGTATTTTCGTAGGCGACTTCTTTGAGCTTTTCATGCGTGAAGTCGAACGAGGAAGAGTCCCCGCTTGGCGCTCCCACTACTCCGCGTTGGCAGAGCTCCTCTATCGCCTCAACGACCTCCTCCGGACTCCGCCCGCTGACCTCCCGAACCAGATCCAGGTCGAAGGCTCGTCCGACCACAGAAGCCGTTGTTGCGAGTTGGCGTCCCATCTCGGTAAGGCCCGCGAGCTTCGACGAGAGCAAATCGCGAACGGTGACTGGGAGTCGATCACTCTCCATTTCGCCATCCAGCCGAATGGCATCCAGGTACTCGACGACGAAGAAAGGCACTCCCTCTGTCTCTTCGAAGAGTGTGTCGAGGTCGGGTTGCGCCGTTGAGTGCGGCGAGGCTGCCGTAACCAGCTCTGCAACCTCATTTCTGTCGAGTCGAGCCAGAGATAGAGAGGCCGAAGCTCCATTGCGGCGAGCCGTATGCAGCATCTCGCGCAGCGGGTGGTCTGCTCGCAGCGCCTCGCTTCGTGACGTGACCAGGATCGAGGGACCGCTTTCGGGTAGGCGTCGAACCATATAGCCCAGGACCTTGAGGGACGCCGCGTCGGCCCATTGGACGTCATCGATGAAGAGAACTCCCTTTTCCCCACAAAGGGCTCGCAGCGCCGCCGCAACCCCATCCAATAGCCGAGCCTCGGCCGCCGCTCCAGAGAGAGGCACGTGCGGTGGCATGTCGGGGACGAGGTCGGCGAGTGACGGAGCTAGCGATGATGCCTCGCCAACGGCGAAGGAGGGAATCGCGGCGAGTCGCGCCCCAGCGTCCTCGCCACGGCCTCCGATCGTCAGCAACTCGGCGAGGACTCCGAAGGCGAGGTCCTCCTCGCCTTGATGGCAGTGCGCTGCGATGACCGTGATCCCCTGTTTCGCTGCGGTGGCGAGGACTTCCTCTGCGAGGCGCGTCTTGCCGATCCCGGCTTCGCCCTCGATGGCGATCAGTCGATTGCCTCCAGCAAGCCAAGCTGAGGCTGCGTCGAGTTCGGTCGATCGGCCAACGAGGGGAGATCGGAGCCGAGATGGCGCGGGAGTCCCGCTAGGGACAGGTCGCTCCATTGTGGTCGGCTGCGCTATGGGTCGGACGGGGAGGCGTCCGGCTTTCAACTCGTGGTACAGATCGACGGTCTCCTCTAGTGGAGAGACTCCGAGTTCTCGGTCGAGGACCCGTATGCACTTCTGGTATTGCTCCAGAGCGCGCGATCGATCACCGACCGACGCGTAGACCTCCATCAGTGAACGATGAGCCGACTCCACAAGTGGATCGACTTCGAGCCATCTGTTCAAGGTCGCAATGGCATCGTCAGATCTTCCGAGAAGCTGATAGGAATCACCGAGGTCCCTGAGTGCACCTGTGAACAGGATTCGGAGGTGCTCACTCTGTGCGAGCTGCCAGTCGTCGAAGTTCACGCTGTCCCGCAGGGTGAAGCCGGTGAGGAAGTCACCCCGGTAGTGGGAGACGGCTTCCTCGAGAAAGAGCAGGCATTGGTTGCAGACTGCGGAAGCAGGATGGGAGTGCGCTTTCTTCGCAGCGAGCCGATCCTCGAACAGTCGAACGTCAATCTGAACATCACTGGCGATCGGGAGCGCCACAGTCTGGCCCTCGACCACCAGCCAGCGCTGATCAAGGGCTTTGCGCAGCACGGACAATGTGCGACGAAGAGCGGCGCGGCCCCTCGCGTGGTCGTAGTCGGGCCACAACAACACGGAAAGACTTTCGCGTGTCTCGGCTCGGCCAGAGACCGCCAGGTAGGCCAGCAGCGCCACGGCCTTGCGAGTGTCTACCTCGATCGGGACCCCATCGCACTCGACCAATGGCGGACCCAGCAGGTTGATCGTCAAGCCAGTCACGCCAACATCCCTGGACGCGCCTCAATCATCGTAACGAAAACTAGGTATTAGCATGCACGTAACGGTACAACGAGTCGCGCCAATCTCGGAATGACCGAGTTTCGTAACGCCTAGCAGACGCCACTAACCGATAGTGAGGCGACAAACCAGGAGGTTTCGATGGGAATCGGTACACGGTTAGGGGCGAAGGAGCACATCATGGCGGGGTTTCTGCTGGTCTTGTTGACCCCGGCCTGCGCAATCGTCGCTGGCGTTAGCGATGGAAAGGTATTCTTCGAGGAGCCCCGCGATGGAGCGGTAGTCGTCAGTCCGGTCCCGGTCGACATGGGTGCCGAGGGGTTCATCGTCGAGCCGGCAAGCGAGGGAGTGGGCGAGGGGCGTGGCCATTTCCACATCATCATCGATCGGCCGTGCGTGCAGCCCCGCCTGACGGTCGCCGCCGACGATGAACATCTCCACTTCGGAGGAGGACAAGAGACGGCACTTCTCGATCTTGAGCCCGGTGAACACACGTTGTGCCTCCAGGTCGCCGACGGAAGCCACACCGCTCTGGACCTGACGGACGAGATAACGGTTACGGTGAGGTAACAGGGGAGTATCGCCGAGACTATGGACGCCCAGCCCACAGCCGAGTCAACACTCGAGCATGGCACGACTGATCGACGCCGCACGGCCTTCGTGTCGTTGTCGGTCGCTTTCGCGGCCTTCCTCTACCTGTTCAGCCCGTTCAGCTCCCTGTTCCTGGGGTGGTTCGTCGACTTCGACGACAACATCTCCCATCGCGTGCACGAGATCACGTTCGGCATGCTGCTGGCGATGGTCCTGGTAGGTGTGATCGTCCAGCTGCGATCGCCCGAACGCCACATCGCCGGCATGCAGCAGGCGGTTGCCGTCGTCTTGATTCTCACGGCTGTGGTGACCGCCTCGACCGGATGGGAGTGGACGACGCTGATCTATCTGGTCCCCGCGGCGACGATCGCGATGCTGCATCCGTCGCGGCAGGAGATCTTCCGACCCCGGCTAAGTCCGGCCGGTGGACTCCTCTTCCTCATGGTGATGTTGACCCTTCCTGCCCTCATCGCCTTCTCCGAGGAGTTCGACAAGGCCGCCAACAACGTGCGCTTCCATCAAAGCCATTGGGGAGGAATGGCTGCTTTCGGTCTGTCGATCCTGGCGACCGGCTACCTCGCTGCTTTGCGGGTGAAGGGGTGGCCCCTGGCGGCATGGACGACGGGTGTCTCAATGCTGGTTTATGGGGTCGCTTCGTTGAGGTTCCGGTTCGATGCGTCAGCCCGTCCTTACGTGGGTGGCATCCTCGTGCTGATATGGGCGGTCGCCTGGTTGGTGACAGCGGAACGGGCTCGTCTCCGGGAAGCTCGCAGCCCCGTCGTGGCGGAGCAAGAAACGAGCCCGGATACGCCCGTTGCGCCAGAGCTGCGGCGGGCACGCCGTGGCCGCCGCATCGGCGGGGTGGCCTCCGGCGTTGCCCGCTATCTCGGAGTAACGGTCCTCTTTGTACGAATCCTCTTCATTCTGAGCTCCTTCGTCCTGGTGGGCGTTCTTTTCTACGTCGTCCTGTGGGTTCGTATCCCGCTGGAGGCGTCCGGCGATGTCACTGCCACGCCTACCGGTGTGGTTTCCCCGGCCTTGGCAACGCGACGTTCACGGGTCGCAGTCATGGCACCGGCGCTCGTCCTTGCCTTGCTGCTCGGTGTTTGCAGCACCGAAATTGCAGACTCGATCGCGCCGCCGGTACCTCACACCATCGAATCGGCATCCCAGGGCAGCTGTCTCGAATGCCACAGCACCGGCGATGAACAGGCCCCGGTGATCGACTGGCGGACGCACCACTACTTTTCTGAAGACGAAGGTGTCCGCTTTCATGCTCCGTTCTGCGGCGAGTGCCACGATATGCCGACGGTCGAACCGGCAATCGAGGCCGCCGGCGACTCGGCAGTGCCGTTTGGCGACTATGCCATGTCGGACGGTTTCAGACAGGACCACCCTGAGCTTTTCGTCCTCGATGAAGATGACATGGCGCGCCTCGTGAGCCTCACCCGACCTCAAGGAGTAGGCCCATGACCACCTCCCTGGTCGTTGATCGAGCGACCACGCTCGAGGGACCCAGCCTGTGGTTGGTGAGGGCCGGATGGTTTGCCCTGGCGGCTCTGGTAACCGCCGTCGCCGCCGCCAGCTTCGACGCCTTCTTCGGGGGAGATCTCGGACTTGTGGAGTCTCAGGGAGCCCTTGCCGTTCAGCCAGAGTTGGCGCGACAACTCGAGGAGCGGCTCCTCGGCGCCGATGTGCTCAAGGCAGGGCAGATCGCTGTGCACGTATCCGGGTTTGTCTTGTTCTTCGTCACCGGCGCGCTTCTCTTCCTAAGGAAGTCTCGCGATTGGGTGGCGACCCTCAGTTCGGCAACCCTGCTCGCCGCAGGTGCAGCGTTGTTCGCGCCCTCCAGCGTCCTCGCTCAGACCAGGCCCGACTGGGAGGTGGCCGTCCACTCCTTGGGCGTATTCGACGCCGGTCCCGAGTTCTGGCGTTCCATCGCCGGAGTCGCCATCGTTCTCTTCGCCTTCCTGTTCCCTGAAGGCCGGTTCGCCGCTAAATGGATGCGCGTGGTCGCGGTGCTCTTCAGCGCCGAGGTCGTTCTGTGGGCCATCTTCCCGGGCGTTGCGATCTTCGACGTCGCCGAGTGGCCCGAGAGCCTTCAGGTGGTGTGGACGTTGGGCCTGGCGTTGGCGGTGGTCGTAGCTCAGATCTACCGCTACTTCAGGGTGTCGAACGCGCACGTGAGAAGTCAGACTCGTCTGGTAGTGATCTCGCTCTTCACTGTGGTCGCGGTCTTTGGTCTCATCTGGATCATCGACCCGGATCTCTCCCAGAACTTCGACCTCGGCCTTGTGGTGGTAACCCCCCGCCTCCAAGCCATCTACGACCTCAACCTGCTGAGCCTTCTTACCCTGGCGGTCATCCTCTTCCCGGTGTCGATCGTCGTGTCGGTAACTCGGTACCGGTTGTGGGACATGGACTTGATCCTCAACAGGGCCCTTGTCTACGGCACGTTGACGGGGGTCATCGGCCTGGCGCTCGTCGTCGCCGCCGTCATCGCCGGCAACCTCGCCGAGAGCACTATCGGCCCAGGGTTTGGCGTGGCCCTGACCGGCATGCTCATGGTTGGCCTCTTCCAGCCGCTGCGAACCAGAGTGCAATCGCAGGTCGACAGGCGGTTCTATCGCCAGAAGTACAACGCCGACCGCACGGTCGATGCCTTCGCCGAGCGAATCAGAGATCAGTCTGATGTGGCGGAGCTCGAGCGGGATCTTCTGGAGGTGGTTGGGGAGACGCTCAGCCCATCGGCGGTCGACCTCTATGTCGAATTGGTTGGCGATGAGGAATCCGTCGAGCATCGTGCTCTGGCCGATGTCTATCTAGACGCCGGAAATAGTCCGATCCCGCTGAGTGCCCAGAGCCATGCTGCGGCGACGGCGCTGGTGACCAAGGGCGTCGATCTCGTGGTTCCCCTTGTCAGCCACAAGGAGCTCGTCGGCGTCCTGCAGCTGGGACCGCGGCTCGGCGATCGTGACTACTCCGGCCTTGATCATCAGCTTCTTCGCCGGCTTGCCGAGAGTGCAGCCCCGGTCATTCGCTATGCCCAACTCGTTGAGCAACAAGCTGAGCAGGCCGCGGAGAGGCAACGCCTGCAGCAGGAATTGCAGCTGGCCGAGAGCATCCAACGCGACCTCCTGCCCAAGGATCTGCCCCAACTGGAAGGCTGGGAGCTTGCCGCGCACTATCAGCCGGCGCGCGAGGTCAGCGGAGACCTTTACGACTTCATTGAGCTTCCCGATGGCAGGTGGGCGGTGGTCGTCGCGGACGTCTCCGGCAAGGGGGTCCCTGCCGCCATGGTGATGGCAACCTGTCGGAGCATGCTGCGCGGTGTTGCCACCGCGTCGGGCACTCGCGAGCCGGGGCGCGTGCTAGAACGCGTCAACGATCTGTTGGTGCCGGATACTCCGGAGAGCATGTTCGTAACGTGCCTATACGCGGTGGTCGATCCCGTGAGCGGTGTCCTCTCCTACGCCAACGCGGGCCACAACCTCCCGCTCATCTGGTCGGACGAGATTCGGGAGGTCAAAGCAACCGGAATGCCTCTCGGGCTGATGCCTGGGATGGAGTACGAAGAGGTCGAGGTGGTGATCCAACCGGGCGAGAGCCTGCTGCTCTATAGCGACGGGCTCACCGAGGCTCACGATCTGGCTGGGCAGATGTTCGGCAAGCCACGCCTGATGTCGTGGATCCGAGATCGACACGCCACCACCCAAGGCTTGCTCGCCGATCTGATGGCAGAACTGGCAGAGTTCACCGCGCCCGCCAACGGCCTCGAGGACGATGTCACGTTGGTCGCCTTGCGCCGCCTCGGCGCGGCAACTGACCCCGCACCACCGTCGGGTCGAGTCGTGGTGGACGAGTTCACGCTGAGCAGTGAGGCTGGAGCAGATCGGATCGCCTCACAGCGAGTCGGTAACGTCGTCGGCGCGCTGATCGACGACCAGCAAAGAGAACGCCTCGAGACAGCGGTTGCCGAAGCGACGCTCAACGCGGTCGAGCACGGCAACAAGAACCGCCCGGAGCTACCCGTCCACTTCCTGGTGGCGACCGCACCCGGGCGGCTGTTCGTCTCGATCACAGATACCGGCCACCTCGAGGGGGTGCTCGAGTCCCAATCGCCCGATCTAGAAGAGCGTCTCAGCGGGGAGCGGAGCCCGCGCGGCTGGGGTCTTCTGCTCATCGAGAACATGGTCGATGAGGTGCGCACCGCCGCAGGTGAGACCCATACGACAGTCGAACTCGTGGTGCATCTTCATGGGTAGTTCGCTCGGCAACCTCGACGCTTTCAGGCTGTACTGCGGCCACGCTTCGACCCAACGCAGCTCAATGACCGAAGCTCGCGAGAGCTCACTCTCAGAAAGGGAGGGATGAATGACCGAAAAGCTAACCCTGGAGGTGCGCCGACCGAGTGAGTCGGCCGCCGTGATCGACATCAGCGGAGAGGTCGACGCCACGGCGGACCAGGCTCTGGTCGCGGCCTATGAAGAGGCCAGCGCCGACGGGGTGGTTTCAGTGATCTTGAACTTCACCGGCCTTGAGTACATGAACAGCTCTGGGATCGGCTTGCTGGTCACGATGTTGATCCGAGCCAACCGCAACAAGCAACGGCTATGCGCCTACGGACTCACAGACCACTACCGGGAGATCTTTCAGCTGACGAGAATCGATGAAGCGATAGTCGTTTACGGCAGCGAGGCCGACGCGCTGAGTGCCGGTTGACCATAAGGAGGACAAGACCCAGATGAGCAACGAAGAGGACAACGCACAACCGGACGAGGGGTGGGCCAAGCCGACAGAGGGTCTGGAGGTCTCGGGTCTCCCCGCGGAGGCGCTCAATCTCAATGTGGAGGGCCGGCAGCTGGCAGGCGCTCTCCAGGGCTTCGGGAAGATGTGGCAGAAGACGTACCGGGTACAGGTCAGCGAATCGGCGACTCCCGAAGAAGTCATCGGGTCCTGGAAGGAGAACTATTCCTCGTTCTGGCCGCCAAAAGACAATCTGTACACGCCGTTCAGCAAACTGAACGCGGGTGACGTTGCGGTCATCAACTCCTCCCAGGGTGGGGTGAAGCTGTCTACCGGAGTGATGGTCGTCTTCGCAGACGAGCGTTCGTTCACCTTCATGACGCCGCAGGGCCATCCTTTCGCGGGCTGGATCACGTTCAGCGCCTTCGAGGACGAAGATGCCACCAAGGCTCAAGTACAGGTGCTGATGAGGACAGGAGATCCGATCTACGAGGCAGCGTTCGCGCTGTTCGCCGGCCGGAAGGAAGACAAGATGTGGCAGTACACCCTGCGATCTGTCGCAGCTCACTTCGGAGGCGACGAACAGGTCTCTCAGGAGGTCGTGTGCGTGGACCCCAAGCGCCAATGGTCACAGATCAAGAACATCCGCCACAACGCCGCCATCAGGTCAGGGATGTATGCGTTCGGAGCGCCGTTCCGCGCCGTAAGAGGTCTCTTTCGTCGCAACCCGTGAATGGGGCGGCTATCCCCAGACACCGATGGTGGGCGTGAGGGTTAGAGCCCCGCTCCGGGCGCCGAGAACTACTTCCCTTGACAGCTCTTTCTAGCTGCTGATCTTCCGCCACAGCCCTTCGAGAGCGTCCATGCTGAACTCGGACTTCGGGAGGAAGGCAAAAGCGCCCTGACAAGAGTCATCGCTACCGGCGAATAGCCTTCTGCGCGATGTGACCACCCTGAACCGCTCCCGCCCTCCGAGCTCCGTCGCTCACCCGGCGCGCCCGCGGCCATCTCCCTTGGCCTCCTACGACGCCGTCTTCGTGGTCGCGATCAACGTGGCCGTCGTCACCTGGATGTGGTTTCGTCACGACGGACTCGGTCGATCGGGCAACTTCGACGAGTGGTTGGTTTCGATCGGCCAACTGACGGGCCTCTATACGGCCCTGGCGGTCATGCTCGGTCTGGTGCTGGTGTCCCGGGCTCCGTGGCTGGAGCGACGCTACGGGATGGACCAGATGATGCGGGCTCATCGTTTGACCGGCTTCACCGCTGCCTGGTTGATGGTGACGCACGTGCTCGCATCCACCATTGGGCTAGCGCGCGACACAGGGATCTCGATTTGGGATCAGATCGTGGACTACGTGCGGAACTACGACTACCTGATCGGGGCCATTATCGGCTTCGGACTGTTCGGTGTTGTAATCGTTGTGTCGGTCCGGGCGGCGCGTCGTCGCCTGCCATACGAGGTCTGGTGGCTGATCCATCTCGCCACCTACGCCGCCGCGGCCCTGGCATTCGGCCATCAGACCGCCATCGGCGCCGACTTCGTGCTCGATGGCTGGGCCTTCGCCTACTGGGTCGTGCTGTGGACGGCGGTCTCGATCCTGGTCTTTGGCTTTCGGTGGATCGCTCTTGTGTGGCGGCTTGCTCGCCACCGTCTCCGTATCGCTGCGGTCGAGGCGGAGAGCGCAGGTGTAGTGACGCTCGTGGTCGAGGGTCAGGGTCTTGAGCGCATGCGGGCTCAGGCCGGTCAGTTCTTCCTGCTGCGGGTGCTGGACAGGCGCCGTTGGTGGAAGGCACATCCCTTCTCGGTGTCGGCTCCACCCGATGGGCGCTCGCTGCGGTTCACCGTAAAGGCGCTTGGCGACCACACGGCCCGGCTGCAGACGATCGCCGTGGGAACGCGGGTTGCCGTGGAGGGTCCATACGGGGGCTTTCTCGATGCCCTTCCTACAGATCGCAAGATGCTCTTCATCGCCAGCGGGATAGGGATCACGCCCTTTCGGGGACTGGTCGAGGATCTCGATCGCCCACAGGACGTCACGCTCATATACCGCAACCCGACACCCGACGACGCCGTCTTCCGGGCTGACCTGGAGCGGCTCAGCTCGGAGATGGGTTTCGAGCTTCTCATGTCCTACAGCCGCGTTGGCGACGGCGTCAATCCTTTCGTCCCGGACGCTTTGCTGGAGAGTGTGCCCGACGTGTGCGAACGCGATGTGTTCGTGATCGGGTCGCCGCCCCTCGTCGCGTCCGCGAGGCGCGGCCTCAGGCTTGCCGGGGTCCCCTCCGATCGCATCCACCTAGAGAGCTTCACCTACTGATGTTGCGTCGCCTCGCTGCCGTTGGAGTGCTCGCGTTGACCTCCATCTCGTTCGCATTCAAGTTTCGTCCGCCCGCCAGCACGCCTGAGGAACTGGAGGCCAGGATCGCCGAGGTCGAGATCGAGGTGCCGCCCTCGACGACCCGCGTCCGCTCAACACTCCCCACGCCGACGACGACCACGATCCCCCCGCTGCCTCCCGGCGTAGAGAAAATCCAAAGCGGCTTCGTCCGCTTTGGGCGGGGCGTTTTGCAGCTCGAAGTGACTCTCGACATGGACGTGATGACAGACATCGAGATGATCAGGACCCCGCACTCGTCCACTCGCGCCAAGGAGACGAACATCAAGGCTCATGAGATCCTGCGGGCCGAGGCCCTCGAGATCCAGCACTTCAGGGTCCACGTCGTGTCGGGGGCCACCGAGACCACCTACGGCTGGGCGCGGGCCCTGCGAGACGTCCTTCAGAGCACCGACTTCTGTCTGGAGCCGAAATGCGATCAACCGCTGGTGTAATGGGGACGGTGTTCACCGTCCGCGTCGATGACGAAATCGATCCGGAGGTGGTCGACGACGTGTTCGCGTGGTGGGCCGGGGTCGAGGACCGGTTCTCCACCTTCAAACCCAACAGCCAGATCTCCCGCATTGGCCGCGGTGAGCTGGCGCCGCAGGACGCCGATCGCGACGTGCGGCACGTCCTTGCGTTGTGCGAGGAGTTCGAGGAGACGACGGGGGGCAGGTTCTCGATTCGTAGACCGGGTTCCCCGAGCATCGATCCGTCCGGGTACGTGAAGGGGTGGAGCGTCGATGAGGCCGCCCTGCTGCTGCAGACTGCCGGTGCGGAGAACTTCGCTATCTACGCCGGGGGAGATGTGTTGTGTTGCGGCGCTCCGGCTGACGACGAGACGTGGCAGGTCGGTGTTCGTCTGCCGCAAGCGCCTGACTCGATCGGAGCGATCGTTTCCGTCAATCGCGGTGCCGTGGCGTCGTCGGGAACGTACGAGCGCGGCGACCACATCTGGGGGCCCGCGGTCGCGGAAGCATCGGTGACCGGCGTCAGCGTCGTCGGTCCAGCGCTCGGGGTGGCGGACGCTTTGGCCACGGCTCTGTTCTCAGATCAGGTCCGCACGCTCGAATGGCTAGATACCTATCCCGAATACGGTTTCATCATCTTCGACGCAGATAGCCATTTGCGGTGGTCGGCGAACATCGATTCCCATGTGGAGGTTCCCGGTAGGTCTGCCGGCTGATCAGCCTCTTGGTAGTCGCTCCACGTCCGGGTTGCCGCAATGAGGACAAGTCGGGAGATGGGTGGGGTGCACCTGCTCCTTCCTTCTTCTGAGCTAACCCACCGGAGTTCTGGCCAGGACCTTTTCCAAGCCGTCCAGGCACCGCCTCATGTCTCGGGCCGTGAGTGTCTCGACGAAGAGGAGCTGTTGCAAGGCATCCTCGAAGAAGCCGGGGGGATCATCCGTGTCAATGGTCAGGGTGAGGGTGAAGGCGCCGCGACCGGCGTGCGCGAATTGGCATTCGATGGGCATCGCCGGTAGCCCAGCTGTGGTCATCGTCATACGTACCAACACGTCCGTTGCGACCTCATTGAGCACGCCTTCGCCCTTCATGGCGAATCCAGGGAGAGCGGTCTTGCGTGCATAGCGGATGGTGTCACCTGGCTTCTCCCACACCGCCGCCTCGGAGTTGGTCACTTCGAGTGTGGTCCAGTCCGTCCACGACTTGACGTCCATGAAACGGTCGAAGCCTCTCTTGCGGGACACTGGATAGGTACGGGACAATTCGACATGCATGGCAGCCTCCTTGGTGGCGTTGTCCGGTCAGTGCATCCGGTGATCGCACTTGAAGATCCAGTGACAGACCGGGATGACATCGTGGAGGAGGCAGGCGGCAAGAAAGAAAAGGACCACTCCTCCCAGCACTCCGGTGATCAGCCGGGGGTGCGTGTCGACCTTGCTCGTTATCCGCGTGGCCAGGGCTGTCAAGCTTGAACCTCCTAGATCGACTTTGGACTCAACGCGGGGTTTTGATCACTCGCGGCGGGTGAGCGCGTCCTTCAAGATGACGGCAGCGATAGCGACTAGCGGTAGCGCGTACCAGGCCGGATTCGCCAACTCACCCAATCCGATGGCGAGAAAGGCGGTACCCCAGAACAGCGTCCACCCGAACTTGGAGCGGTACTTGGGTATGCCCAGGCGTACAGCTGCCTCAACGAGCACGATCACGCCGGCTCCAACGAAGAAGACCCCCCAGCCTTCCCACCGGTCGTAGTCGTCCTTGAAACTGGTCAACTGGGCCATGAGCACAAGTGCGCCCCAGAGGAAGAGTGCCGCCCAGCCAAACGCGTCCAGCCGATCACTTGTCCACCAGTCTTCCCAGACTTGCTCTCTCCGCTGTTTCTCTGTGAGACGGTCCTTCGGGGCAGCAGTCTCGGGAGCGCGCAGGTCAGTCATTGCCGCTCTTCCCTGCCACTGTCAGGTCGAGCTCTTCCGGAGCGACCCTTTCCTCGAGGATGTTGAGAATCCTTTGTGTCGTCTCGTTGGTCTTGGCCACATTGTCGAACATCACCCGAGGCGGAAAGTCCTCAGGCATCTCCTCCATCTGAGCTCCAAGCTTGTCCCATATCGTCGGACGGCTGCCTTCGGCCTCCCGACGGCTCGCCAGTCGTGCCAAGCCGACCGCTCCTGTGGCCAACAATGCCAGAATCACCCATTTCCTCATCGAATCCTCCCTTTTTGGGGGTGTACCCAGAGCCTGAGTCGAGACACCAGGGAGGCGCCAGGGGCGAAAGGCCTCTCTTGGCCTAGTGCCCCGACTCCGTGACCCGACTCCGCCACTGGGGCGGAAGCCCTCCTGGAGCAATTCCCTTAGGGTGCCTTCCGTGGAAGACGAGCTAGTTGACGGTTTCGCCCGCGCCGTGGTCACGATCTACTTTGAGGACGACACCCGCGTTCTGCATCCGCAGCCGATAGGAGATGTCGGTTCGAGCTTTCCTTTTCGCCAGGCGGTCCACATCGTGACCGCCTACAACCCTGGCGGAGTGGTGAGCGATGCTGCTGCCAATGCTGACCGGCACCGGTCGCTGGTCGATGTCGTGCGACCCCTTGGCGTTGAGACCCTCGAGACAATCGGCAGCGCGGAGGACGGGTCAATACCCGAGCCCGGGCTGCTTGTGGCTGGCCTTCCCCGGGAAACCGCCATCGCTGTTGGGCACCGGTTCGGTCAGAGCGCCATCTACGAGTGGCGCCACGACGCGCTCGAGATCCTGGGCGTTGCCGGTCCGGCGTCCCGTGTCCTGGGCTGGAGGTTGGCCGAGGGCAAGCTGCCGGCGACGCAGTAACCAGCGCGAGGCTCGAAGCCGCACGGCACGCCTGCTAGGGCTGGAGCTGGCTCTCCAGGTCTGCGGTTCTCTGGTTCACCTGGTCGGCAACGGTCTTGGCCTTGTCGACCACGATTCCGTAGGGCGTTACCGGATCCGCGGCATCGGTCACCGGGACGTCGGTATCGCTGCCGCCGCCACATGCCGATGCCGCGAGGGCGATAACGGCGGCGGCGAAGACGTTTCGGACGTGCATCAGTCAGTTATCGGCACCCACGCCTGTTGTCTGTAGGCCGGTACGCTCTCTCACCATGCTCATCGCGCGGAACCTCTCTATAGAGGCGGGTATCAAGACCCTCCTCCACGACGCTTCCTTCGCCGTTCATCCCGGCGACAAGGTCGGTCTCGTGGGCCCCAATGGCGCCGGCAAGACAACTCTCATGAAGTCCCTGGCAGGCGAAACCGCTCCCCACGAGGGCAAGCTCGCCCGTTCTGGAGTAATCGGCTATCTCTCCCAGGAGAGCAAGCTTCCCGAGCTCGACGAGCCGGGCGTCACTGCCCTGGAGCGAGTCCTCATGGCCCGAGACATCGGATCCATGCAGCGGCGCATGGAGCAGGTCCGGCTCAAGATGGAGGCGGAGACCGGAGACGAAAGAGATCGTCTCATCCTCCAGTTCGGCCGGCTCGAAGACGAGTTCAAGGCCAAGGGCGGCTACGTGGCCGAGGCCGAGGCCAAGAAGTTCGCAGCATCTGTCGGCATCGGCAACGCCGACCTGTCCCAGCCTGTCTCCACGATGTCGGGTGGCCAGCGTCGTCGGGTCGAGCTGGCGCGTATCCTGTTCGCCAACACCGACATCCTGCTGCTCGACGAGCCGACGAACCACCTCGACCTCGACGCCAAGGCCTGGCTCATGAGCTACCTGGCGTCCTACTCGGGAGGCCTGCTCGTTGTCAGCCACGATCTGCCCCTCTTGGACGAGGCCATCACCACGGTGCTCGCCGTCGAGGACCGCACCCTCGAGCACTATCGGGGCAACTACTCGCACTACCTCAAGGAACGCGAGGAGCGTCGGGCGCGCAAGGAGCGAGAGCGCCGCCATCAAGTGGGCGAGATCGATCGCCTGGAAGCGAACATCGCACGCTTCAAGCACTCGTCGGAAAAGAAGGCCAAACAAGCCCGATCATGGGAAACGAGGGTGGAACGGATGAAGGGCGAGCTCGTCGAGATCGCCGGGTCGTCACGCAGGATCGCCGTTGCCTTCCCTGAGCCCGAGCCCTCCGGCCGCATCCCGCTCAAGGCCACCGGTCTAGCCAAGGCGTTCGACGACGAGGTTGTCTTCCTGGACGTCGATCTGCTGGTCGAGCGAGGGGAGCGCGTTGTCATCATGGGGCTCAACGGCGCCGGCAAGACGACGCTGTTGCGCATCCTCGCCGGTGAGGAGACCGCCGACCTCGGCGAGGTGGAGATGGGCTACAAGGCGTCGCTTGGCTACTACGCCCAGGAACACGAGAAGATCATCTCTGGGCGATCGGTCCTGGACCACATGCGTCAAGTGAGCAGAGAGCCGGACAAGATGCTGCGCAGCCTGCTGGGGCATTTCTTGCTCGCCGACAAGATCGAACAGAACGCCGCGACACTGTCCGGCGGTGAGAAGACGAAACTGGCGTTAGCCCAGATCGTCGCAGGCAAGCACAACGTGCTGCTGTTGGACGAGCCCACCAACAACCTCGACCCGCAGGCCAAGGAGGCATTGCTCGCCGCGGTGACGGCGTACCCGGGAACGATGATCCTTGTGAGTCACGACACGGAGTTTGTGGCACAGGTACAGCCCGATCGTGCCGTGCTGATGCCGGACGGGTTGACTCGCTTCTTCGACGAGTCGATGCTGGACCTGGTGGCGCTCGCTTAGAGGTAGAGGCCGGTCGGGGGGCTTGGGTGCTCGATCGTCGGCAGTGACTCGATGTCATCGAGCACTTCGATCTCGAACCTCATCTGCTCCCGCTCGTTGCGGGTGAACTCGATCTCCTCGTCGAGGCGCTCTCGAGCGCTGCCCGCCCGCTCCAGGAGTTCGAGGTATTCCTCCTTGGAGAACCTGATCCCGAGTTCCCAGATGAGCATTCCCGAAAGGAACTCAACTTCTTCATCGGTGAGGCCGGCTGCGGCGTGCGGGCCCTGCGATGGATCGATGCTGTCGAGTGAGAACTCTTCCACTTCTCTTCCTTTCTCCCAAAGCCATCGGCTTTGTGGAGTCAGACTGAAGCGGAAAACGCGAACGCGGCGACGATTTGATCGAGTCGCTCGGGGACCACTCGATAGTGCGCCCACTTGCCGCGCTGGGATCGCTCGAGGAAGCCGGCCCTGGCGAGAACATTGAGGTGGTGGCTAACCGTTGGCTGGGAGAGTCCGAGCGGTGCTGTTAAGTCGCAGCCACACACCTCGCCGGAGGCGGCGATGAGATGGAGCAGCTTCAGCCGGTTGGGATCGGCAACCGCCTTGAGGATCTGCGCCAGGTCGGAGGCGTCCCCGTCCTCAAGCTTTGGTCCGAACACGGGTGGGCAGCATTGGTCCATAAACAACATATTGACATATATCGATACATATGGCAACATATTGATATCCATCAATAGGAGGATTCATGAAATCCGCAGAGGACATCCGGACCGTTGTCGCAGATCGCTACGGCCGCCTGGCCGTGACGGGCTCGGCATGCTGCAGCGACGACGGCACAGGCAGTGTGAAACTGGGCTACTCGGCTGAGGATCTGGCGCAGATACCGCAAGGCGCCGATATGAGCCTCGGCTGTGGTGCCCCCGTCCGCCTGGCCGAACTGGCGCCTGGAGAGCGTGTTCTGGACCTCGGATCCGGCGCTGGCATAGACGTCTTCTTGGCGGCCCGAGAAGTTGGCGATACCGGCCAGGTCATCGGAGTCGATATGACTCCCGCCATGATCGAGCGGGCACGCTCCAACGCCGACAAGGTTGGTGCCGGCAACGTTGAGTTCCGCCAGGGGCTTATCGAGAAGCTGCCGGTTGACGATGGTTCCATCGATGTCGTGCTGTCAAATTGCGTCATCAACCTGGCGCCCGACAAGAGCGCCGTATTCGCCGAAGCCTTCCGCGTGTTGGCGCCTGGTGGCCGTCTGGTCGTCTCCGACATCGTCTCCGGCACCGACGCACAGCCGATCGATCCCGATCCCGACAGCTGGGCATCGTGCATCGACGGAGCCATACCTGAAGCGCAGTATCTCGGGAGGTTGGAGAAGTCTGGCTTCGCCAAGCCAGAGATCCTGGAGAGCGGCAATGCAGGGGACGGTGGCGTCTACAGCATCACGGTTCGAGCCGTCAAGCCCAGCTGAGCGCTAGACGCCGATATCTGGCGACCAGGCTGCCGGATCATTCGCTCCGGCGCTGCCGGCTGTGATGGAGATGGTTCCGTCGGGGATCTCGACGAAACCACCTTCGGGCCAGATGGCGGCCTCGATGGCAACGCTGGAGCGGCCGTGTCCTGAGGTGCCCCACTCCACATAGTCGACGATGGCTGCGGCACTGCCGAAGTCACGACTCGCATACAGGGCCATTTCGCCGGTCGCCAGTGAGAAGGATCCAAGGCGGCCCTCGGCATCGACGACGCCGACCACGGAGCCGACGAACTGGAGGTCGCTCCCGCTGGCAGCGATCCAAACAGATTCACCCGGTCCGAGTTCTGTAGACGGCATTTCGAGGTAGGCGGGGCGCTGGCATAGCCAGTGCCCATCGAGGTTGCCGGCGCCGTTGCCTGTGTTGGTGATCTGCACGAACCCACCGTCACCGAAGGTCACCGCGGTGATGGCGAAGGCCGGCGCCGCGTTTTTGGGGGGCTCGGCCTCGGTGGCCGGTGGTTGAGTGGTGGCCGGAACGGTGGTCATTGGGGTCGTCGTTACGACAGGTTGTGTAGTCGCGGTTGTCCCCTGGGGGACAGGCGCCGCCGTCTGTGGTACCGAAGTTGTGGTGGCGCTGTCACCACAAGCCGATGCCAGCATCACTAAGCCGAGGAGTAGCGCCCCTCTTGCGGTGAAAGTCCTTGCCATGACAGCGACGTTAGCCCCTAGTAGGGAACCCCGGTTCTCGTGGCACAATCGGGGGATGAGCGACTACCCGCAAGCTTGGGAGTTCGATCTCGTCCTCAAGGACGGCGGCGTCATGCGCGTTCGGCCGGTGCGCCCCGATGATGGTGAAGAGCTGCGCGCCCTGCTCAAGAGGTCAGGGCCCCGGAGTATCTACCAGCGCTTCATGAGGGACAAGGACGATCTGTCGCCCGAGGAAGTCGAGTACTTCACGGTCCTCGATTACGACAAGCGAATGGCCTTCGCTGCCATCGTCGACGGCACGATCATCGGGGTTGGCCGTTACGACGTGCTCGAGGACGAGCCCGCCGCTGCCGAGGTCGCATTCCTGGTCGAGGACGCACATCAGGGTCGGGGTGTCGGCACTCTTCTGCTCGATCGCCTCGCGGACTACGCCAGGCAGCGAAACATCGTGGCCTTCAAGGCATATGTCCTCGCGGACAATCACGCCATGCTGCGCGTATTCCGCAACTCCGGCTTCGGGGTCGTCCGCGACGAGGCCTCAGCCGGCGTCTACACGGTCGAGTTGCCGACGGCTGAGTCCGGCGAGCACGTCGCCGCGGAGTGGGAGCGAGAGAAGCGGGCCGTCGCCGCCTCGATCATGCCGATCTTCTATCCACACTCGGTGGCGGTGGTCGGTGCCAGCAGGAACGAGGCCTCCATCGGCGGTCGGCTATTTCGCAACCTGCTCGCAGGAGAGTTCACCGGCCCGATCTATCCCGTGAATCCCTCGGCCGAGGTTGTTGCCAGCGTCAAGGCCTACCCGAGTATCGGAGATGTTCCGGGGAGCGTTGACCTGGCGTTCATAGTGGTACCCGCCGCCGCCGCCACCGAAGCTGTCAGGCAATGCGCCGCTGCCGGTGTCAAAGGCATCGTGATGATTACCGCAGGCTTCTCCGAGACCGGCGACAAGGGAGAGGTTCTCGAGGATGAGCTCCTCGAGGTAGTGAGGTCCGCAGGCATGCGCATGGTCGGTCCCAACTGCATGGGGGTGCTCAACACCGATCCAGCCATCAGCCTCGATGGACAGTTTGGACCCCGCTATCCGCCACCCGGCAACGTTGCCATGTCGTCGCAGTCAGGTGCCCTTGGCATCGCCATCCTCGACTATGCCCGCCAGCTCAACATCGGTATCTCGACCTTCATCTCGATGGGTAACAAAGCAGACATTTCGGGTAACGATGTTCTGCTCTATTGGGAGGACGACCCGCGCACGGACGTCATCCTCCTCTACCTCGAGTCGTTCGGCAACCCGCGCCGCTTCGCCCGTATCGCTCGGCGTATCGGCCGTACCAAGCCCATCGTTGCGGTCAAGTCGGGGAGGACTGCCTCCGGGGCGAGGGCGGCCTCCAGTCATACCGGATCTCTGGCAAGTCTCGACGTTGCCGTCGACGCGCTCTTCCATCAGGCGGGTGTCATCCGAACGACGACCCTGGCGGAGCTCTTCGACGTGACCTCCCTCCTGGCCAACCAGCCCGTGCCGGAGGGGCGGCGCGTCGCCATTCTGAGCAATGCCGGCGGCCCTGGGATCCTGGCCGCAGACGCCCTGGAGTCGCAAGGCCTTGAGGTTGTTGAGTTCTCCTCGGAGCTGCAGGCACGGCTGCGCGGCCACCTGTCTGCTGAGGCATCTACCCGCAATCCTGTCGACATGATCGCGTCAGCCGGAGCCAGCCAGTACGCGGCCTGTCTCAACGAGCTCGTCGCCTCCGATGAGCTCGACGCGGTGATAGCCATCCACATACCGGCGGCACCAACAGGCAGCGACGAGATCGCCGCCGCCATCCGCGCAGCAGCCGAGCGTTCTTCCAAGACGATGCTCGCCGTCTTCATGGACGCATCGGGTGCTCCCGCCGAGTTGGTGGGCGGGGGAGTCCAGGTTCCGACCTACCTGTTTCCCGAGCCGGCTGCCCAGGCCCTGGCCCGCGCCGCGGCCTATGGCGAATGGCGTCGCCGTCCCGAGGGCACGATCGCTCACTTCGAGGACGTCTCGAGGAAGCAAGCGCAGAAGGTGGTCGAGGAGGCGCTGGCGCGCATGGGGGACGGCGGCGGATGGCTCGAGCCCGCTGAAGTGGAGGCGGTCCTCGGCGCCTATGGCCTCGGCTTGGCTAAGTCCGGGGTCGCCGCCACCGCAGCTGAAGCGGTCGCGATCGCCTCTGACATCGACGGGCCAGTCGTTCTGAAGGTCATCTCGGACAAGGCGCTGCACAAGTCGGACATCGGCGGAGTTGAGCTGGACATCGTTGGCGCAGATGAGATCGCGGCGGCGTTCGAGCGGGTCACCGCCGTTGTCGAGGACGCTTCGGGTGCGCTTGTCCAGGAGTTCGTTGTCGGGGGACACGAAGTGATCCTGGGAATGACCGAAGACCCATCGTTCGGACCGCTCCTTGCCTTCGGCCTTGGGGGCATCTTCGTCGAGCTCATCGGCGACGTTGCCTTCAGAATCCATCCGGTAACCGACAGTGACATCGAGGAGATGATCGCCGGAGTGAAGTCGGCGCGCCTGCTCGAGGGCTACCGAGGAAATCCGGCCGGCGACATCGCCGAGCTGAAGGTGACTATGCAACGCCTGTCGCAGCTTGTTGACGAGATTCCCGAGATCTCCGAGATGGACCTCAATCCGGTGAAGGTGCTTGAGCCCGGCCAGGGCGTCCGGGTCGTCGACGCCAGGGTTCGGGTGCGCCCATTCGAGGGGCCGTGGGTCCCATCGCGCAAAGACGTTCCCGCTTCCGCCAGCAGAGGCTAGAGACGCCTACAGGCGACCCGGACGGACGTGTGTTCCGAGCTCGCCGCCCGACGCCCGGCCGGTTATCTCGTCCAGCGGCACCGCAACTATTGATGCCTCCACGCCGAGGTTGGGTCCCTTCGCGTAGGACAAGACTGATTCCGAGGAGTCCGCGTATTTCTCGAGGAGCATGGAAACCACAGTGGCACCGACCTGGGGGTCTTCAACGGTCGCGGCGTTGCCCCACGCACACACGGACGACCACATGCCCCCGGCATCGTCGACGAGCGATGTTTCGACGCAGATCCGAGGATTCGTCTTGAGCACCGAGAGGCGCCGTCCCGGTCGGGTCCGAAAGTACAGCGTGTTGTCGGTGACGACATAGGAAATCGGACTCACATAGGGCTCGTCGCCATCTATCACGGCGAGGTGACCGAGGAGCTGTTCGGTGAGGAAAGCGAGGGCGTCTTCGCGGGTCATCTCTTCCATCCGCTCGGTCCTTTCTAGTCCAGGGGGACACTACCTATGGCAGTGGTGCCGGTTCCGATCTCGCTGCGAACCTCGCAAGTCCCGCCAAGGACGCTGACGCGTTCGCGCATGTTGGCCAGGCCCATGCCTTCGCTCTGCATCGTGGTGTCGAAACCCAAGCCGTCGTCGACAACCTCGACGGTCACGGTTTCACCGTCGTTGATCGCGAAGACGGTGACCTTCGACGCCCTGGCGTGACGGACGGCGTTAGAGACAGCCTCACGGACGAAGTGAGTGAGGTTGTCCGTTATCGGTCGGTCGAGATCTACGAACCGGCCCGTTAGCTCGATTCGCACGTCGGCCTCGCTCGCCGCTGCCGACAGCACGGCGCGGAGGCGGGCCTCGAAATCGGGGGTCTGCGATTGCAGGTCGAAGATGTAGTCGCGCAAGCTGGTCATCGCATCATCGATGCTGTCAACGGCTTGATCAATGCGCTCACTCGCTTCTGCCGAGTCCGTGCCTCTGGTGGCCTGTAGGGCCAGTCCGACTGCGAACAGCTCCTGGATGACGCCGTCATGGATGTCGCGAGCGATCCGCTCCCTGTCCTCGATGAGGGCCGCCCGCTCCAGGCGACGCTCCAAACGGGCCCGCGACACAGCGGAGCCGGCGATGACTGCCAGTGCCTGCACCAGGAGCTCGTCCTCCTCGGAGAATGGACCGTCCGCCTTGTTCGTCAGGTAGAGGTTGCCGATGGTGTCGGAGCCCAACCTGACAGCGACCCCGAGGAACGACGTCATCGGCGGGTGGCTGGCCGGCATGCCAACGGCGTCCGGGTGCGTGGTGAGGTCCTCGAGCCTGAGGGGGATCTCGCTTATGGCCCCCAAGACCCCTTTGCCGACCGGCAGGTGGCCGATCCGGTCCGCGGTCTCGCGGTCGATGCCCTCGAAAATGAAATCGGTCAATACGCCGTGACTCCCGATGACCCCGAGCGCACCGTAAGCGGCTCCCGTCAACTCCATCGCCGTTCGTATCGTCGTGCGCAATACATCGGAGAGGTCGGCCTGGCCAGCGACTAGGGCCGCGGCCTCGACGAGCTGACGAACGGTTGCTGGAAGTCGATCCATTGCTAACGAGGCTACAGGGTCATTTGACCAGGCTCGACAGGGCCATAAGGCCATGATGACCAGGGCGCCTCATGGGTAGCCTGACCTTGAATGAAAGTTGTACTTGTTGATGACCATGAGGTGGTCCGAGCAGGGCTGTCCGCCCTTGTCGGCTCTCAAGATGACATGGAAGTTGTTGGCGAGGCCGGGACGGTCTTCGACGCCGTCAGGGTCGTCGGCTACAAGGCGCCCGACGTTGTCGTGGTGGATGTTCGGCTTCCCGACGGCAGCGGAGTTGACGCCTGTCGTCAGATCAAGGAGCAGTGGCCCGACATCAAGGTGCTCATGCTCACCTCGTTCGCCGATGATGAGGCGCTGTATGCATCGATCATGGCGGGGGCCTCCGGGTACGTCCTGAAGAGAGTCGCCGGCGACGAGCTCGTCGAGAACATTCGAAAGGTCGGCAGCGGGGAATCGCTCCTCGACCCGGTATTGGTCGACAGCGTGTTCCGCCGTATCCGCGGCGAGAAGGACGATCCGCTCCTGGCGCGGCTGTCGCCCCAGGAGCGAAACATCCTCGAGAACCTGGCCGAGGGCCTCACCAACCGCCAGATCGCTGAGCGCATGTTCCTTGCAGAGAAGACAGTCAAGAATTACGTGTCGAATGTCCTCGCCAAGCTCGGGATGAGCCGACGCAGCGAGGTCGCGGCCTATGCGGCTCGCCGTAATGCAGAAAACGATCACCGCATGCCGCCCGAGTCATGGGAGGAAAGATGATCGTTGTAGCCGTCGACGCCTCAACCGGTTCCGAGGCCGCGGCCCGCAAGGCAGTTTCGTTGGCCCAGCGCCTGAGCACGTCCGTGCATGCCGTCCATGCGGTCCACATCCCGGCCACCGTCTACGCGGCAATGGGAGCAGTCCCTGACGCCTCAGCCGAGATCATGCGGCTGGAGCGAGATGCCGTCTGGGAGCGGATCGGGCCCATCCTGGAGGGGGTCGACTCGCAGCAGGTAGATCTCGAGGGGTACCCGGCGGACGCCGTCGTGAAGTACGCCAGCGAGCACGAGGCAGACATGATCGTGGTGGGGAGTAGGGGTCGCGGCGCAGTAGCTTCGTTGGTACTGGGTAGTACCAGTCATCGGCTGATCCATATCGCCGAATGCGATCTACTCGTCGTCAAGGAGGCCGCCTGAATGAGAGTCATCGATCTGATGACGACCGATGTTGTAACCATTCGCCCCACCGAGACCATCAAAGAGGCCGCTCGCCTGATGGTCGCCAATCGCATTTCCGGCCTGCCCGTCGTTGACGACATGGGCGCTCTGGTAGGCATCATGACCGAGGCCGACTTCCTCGAGCGGGAGCTGGACAAGGAGGCGCCGAGCGGCGGCTTGCTGGGCGCCGTGTTCGGCCAGGAGTCATCCCACTCCGAGGCGGTTTCCGTCGGCGAGGTGATGAGCACCAACGTCGTCACTGTGGCGCCCGATGCCACGCTGGCCGAGGCGGCTCGCGTGTTGGCTGCGAACGGCGTCAAGCGGCTCCCCATAGTCGACCAAGATGGTTCGGTGACCGGGGTCATCAGTCGAGCAGACATCGTTGCTGCCTTCGCTCGTCCCGACGAGCTCATCGATGACGAGATCCGAGAGGACATCAGCCGCAGGGTCTTGTTCGTCGACCCCGAAGCCCTCGACCTGACCGTTAAAGACGGCATCGTCGACATCGCAGGAGAACTCCCGACCAAGACTGACGCTCGCATCCTCGAGGAACTCGCTAGGCGCCTCGAAGGTGTTGTGAGGGTCGACAGCTCGCTGACATGGAAGGTGGACGACTCCAAGCTGCCGGAATGACGAGTTCTTCGTTCGACTGTGCCGCGGCCGGGCGCCCTTGATCACCCCTGACCTGCCTTCCCTCGGCCATGGAGGAGCATCCGCCAGCGGGCGCCGGCTTGGCAACTGAAGCGCCGAACGGTGGGGTCTTCGGCTGTGGGCTCACCGAAGCCGTTGACATGGCAGGGGGAGTTGAGTACGCTGAAACCGACCGGACAGTCGGTAGGTGAGTATGTCGCAACATCTGACAGACCTTCCCACGAGATCACAGGCAACTGCAGCCCGAATCGTGGCCGCGGCGAGAGGGCTGTTCGTGGCGAGCAACTACGCAGACGTCAAAGTGGACATGATCGCGCGGGCGGCCCAAGTGACCAAGGGCGGCCTGTACCACCATTTCGCCAGCAAAGAAAACCTGTACGTCTCGATGATGCTCGACGATCTCGACAACAAGCGTCGCCTCTTCGGCCAGGCAGTGGCGGCGACCGGAAGTTGTCGCGACCGCCTGGGGAGACTGACCAGGGATTTCCTCGAGCTCCCCGACGAGGAACGTGAGCTAACTCGTCTCGTTCGGCGCGACATCAACACGTTCTCGGGCGCGGAGCGAGACCGCCTGGTACGTGCCTACCAGAAGGCCTTGCCCGAGCAGATCGAAGCCATCATCAGCGACGGGATCAGAGATGGCGAGCTGGCCCCTGGGGATGCCCGGGTCCTGTCGTGGTCCTTCGTTGCCCTCGTCGAGGTCGTGATCGGGCGATATGCCGATCGCGTCCTTGGAAGCACCGACGCCCATCTCGACTACGTTCTGGACCTGTTCTTCAATGGGGCCGCTGCAGAGCCGACTGGTCGCACGGTATGACGCTGGCGGCCACGAGGACCTTCGACGAATGGCGCGGTGCTTCACTCGACGATGCGCTGGGGGAGTGCCGGGACATGGTCGAATCCCCGGAATTCGAAACGGTGCGTCGCTGGCGCGACGCCGGAGGAAAGGTCGTCGGTCACTTCCAGGTCTACTTTCCCGAGGAGATCGTTCACGCCGCCGGCATGCTCCCCTTCAAGGTGCGAGGCGCCCCTTTGGAGACGAACCAGGCCGATTCGCACTTCGGCTCCTACCTCTGCTCGATTCTCAAGACGTCGCTCGAGCTTGTGCTGAGCGATCGCGTCCAGCTGGATATGTTCGTATCGCACCCGATCTGCGATGCTGCTCGGAACCTGGCGGCGATCTGGGGCCGCAACTTCGACTACCCCTGCCAGATCCTGTACCTGCCCCAGAACCCGAACTCGGCTGGCAGCATCGACTACCTGCGTCACGAATACGATCGAATGCGAAGGGTCGCCGAGGACGTTGTAGGGCGAGACATCACCGACGACGATCTCCGGAACTCGATCGCCGTGTTCAACGAGAATCGCCGGCTCCTGCGTGAGCTGTACGAGATCAAGCGGGAGACCCCTTGGCTCATTGCCGCCGAGGACTCATATGCATTGCTGGCCCTTGCCGGGATGATCCCTCGCGAGGAGCACAACGATCTTCTGGCGACGCTGCTCCCGGCCATCCGGGAGCGCTCTGCCAAGGAAGAGGACCGCGTTCGCGTGGTGTTCGAGGGGGGCTTCTGCGAGCAGCCTCCATTCGATCTCATCCGAATGCTGGGGCGCACCTGCTACCTGGTTGACGACGACTTCCACATCGGGTTGCGCTGGCTCACCGAGGATGTTTCCACCGAAGGTGACCCCCTCGAGAACCTGGCCGAGGCCTACACGGAGCGCTCCTCGTACAGCCCGGTGCAGCACGATCTGCGCAAGCCCAAGGAGAAGATGCTCATCGAGCGGATCCTCGCCTCCAAGGCCGACGCCGCCATCGTTGCCGCCGCCAAGATGTGCGAGCCCGGCCTCGAGGAGCAGGTCACGTATACGCACGCCCTCGACGCCGAGGGAGTCGCCTACTTCGTCAGCGAGTTCGAGGAGAACATGTCGTCATTCGATCAGCTCGAGCTGCAAGTCGAGACATTCGTCGAGAACCTGCTCTTCGCATGATGAGGCACATCGTCTTCGGGAGGTTGACATGACCACGCTGCAAGCCGAACTCGTTGGCCGCGGCAACCGGGAGGGAGCCGCCCTATTCCGGGAGTGGTTTGCCGAACTCAACAACACTGCGAGCAGCGGCGGCCTGTCCGCATACGTCTTCGTCATGGGGAGCCTCAACGAGATCTTGAAGACGTTCGATCTACCCGTCGTCTTCCCCGAGATCAACTCCCTCCAGACCGCGGTCCGTCGCGTCGCCCACGAATACCTCGAAGAGGCCGAGGACTACGGGTACTCGCCGGACATTTGCGGATACGTCAAGGCAGATGTCGGCGCCCAGCTGCGTGGGGGAGAGCACCCGATGGGCCAGATACCGAAGCCAGGCATCTCGGTGCTGACCAACGCCTGCAACACCTACATCAAGTGGGCCGAGATCTGGGAGCGCATGTACGGGACACCAACCTTCACCATCGACATTCCCGGTACGCGCCAGGCCGGTGCCCAGACGTGGAAGGGTGACGGTGACTTCGAGGCCGACCGTCGCTATGTCGAGGTTCAGCTCGGCGAGCTGATCACGCTGTGTGAGGAGGTAACCGGGAAGAAATTCGATATCGACAAGTTCCGTGAGGTCCTCACCCACGCCAATACGATGAGCCGCTCCTGGAACCGGATCCTTGAACTCAACCGCGCCAGACCATCCCTGTTCAACGCCCTCACAGACGGCACGATCTTCCTCGGTGTCGGCAACGGCCTCAGAGGCACCGAGGCTGGTGCTCGCTACTTCGAACGTCTCGTCGAAGAGATGGAGTACAAGGCGGCCAACGGGATCGGCCAAACCATGGAAGAGCAATACCGCCTGCTGTTCGTTGGGGTTCCCTGCTATCCCATCTTCCGCCGGTTCAACGAGCTGTTCACCGATTGGGGCGGCACCTTCGTTAATTCAACCTATCTGTGGTTCGCCTCCGGCGGCACCAATAGCGGTTTCCAGTACGACCTCGCCGACCCGTTGGCCAGCCTCGCAGAGGGGGTGCTGGTCAGCGTCCGCGACGCCATGGACGCCATGTTCCACCAGAACGATGTCCTGATACCGATGGTCGAGGATTTCGGCGCAGACGGCGTCATCTACCACCCAATCAAGAGCTGTCGCACCGTCTCGACTGGGCTCGCCGACGGCAGGCGGCACCTGACCGAAAAGCTCGGCATCCCGAGCCTGTTCATCGAGTCGGACATGATGGACCGGCGTGTCGTCTCGGAAGCTCAGATGAAGAATCGGATCGACGCCTTCTTCGAGGGCTTGGCCACTCGCCGGCAACAAGCCGATGCCGGCGCGACTGAGTGAGGTGATCACGTGGCATATGCAGCAGGAGTAGACGTTGGCTCAACCCAGACGAAAGCTGTCATCGTCGACGAGGTCGGTGGAATCGTCGGTCGCTCTCTGATCGACACTGGTGCCAACGTCATCAAGGCCGCTGAGTCGTCCTTCGTTGCCGCTCTGGCCCAGGGCAAGATCGACGAAGAGGAGGTCGAATACGTCGTCGGCACCGGATACGGACGCTACCGGGTGACGTTCGGCAATAGCCAGGTCACCGAGATCAGCTGTCACGGGCGGGGTGCGGTGCACCTCTTCCCCAACACGCGGACGGTCGTTGATATGGGCGGCCAGGACACCAAGGCGATCTCCGTGAACCCTCAAGGCGAGATCACCGACTTCTGCATGAACGACAAGTGCGCCGCGGGGACGGGGCGCTTCCTACAGGCTGCGGCCGCGGCCCTCGAGATCCCGCTCGACGACCTGGGTCCGCTATCGCTCAAGAGCGATAGGCCGATCAAGATCAGCACCACCTGCACCGTCTTCGCCGAGTCCGAGGTACTGGCGTGGATCGGCAAGGGCAAGAAGATCGAGGACATCCTCTGGGGCGTCCACAAGTCCATCGCTTCTCGGTCTGTGTCGCTGATGCGTCGCGTCGGCATCAACGACGAGATCACCTTTACCGGTGGCGTCTCCCTGAACGACGGCATGGTCAAAGCACTGGAAGAGCGTCTCGAGAAGCCCCTCAACATCAGCGACGACTGCCACTACATGGGGGCGCTCGGAGCCGCCCTGTTCGCTCTCGACTACGTCATGACCGGCCGCGCCCCGGTCGCAAGCATCGCGGAGACAACATCGTGACTATCACCGCCGGACTGGATGTCGGATCCACATACACCAAGGCTCTCATCCAGGCGGATGACGGTGAGATCCTCGGCAAGGCGGTTGGGCCAACCGGCTTCCGTCTTCGTGAAGTCGCGGAGAAGATCTATGAGCAGGCGCTCGAGGATGCCGCGGTGCCACAAGATGACGTGGCGTACGTCATCGCCACCGGCGGCGGTCGCCACCAGGTCGACTTCAAGAATCTCCATGTGACCGACCTCACCGCAAGCGCCCGCGGGGCGAGCTTTCTGTTCCCCGGCACGCGCACCATCTTGGACATCGGCGGCCAGACTATGAAGGCGAGCCGCGTTGACGAACTGGCGAACGTGCTCTCTTTCCGGCTCAACGACAAGTGTGCGGCGGGGACCGGCGCGTTCCTGGAGAAGACGGCGCGCTACATGGGCTATGCCATCGAAGAGATCAGCGCACTGATGACAACCTCGAAGGAGCCCGTTCCGATCTCGGGCGTTTGCGCCGTCTTCGCGGAGTCCGAGGTGATCAACCACCTGTCGCTGGGTACCGCGCCGGCGGACATCATGCAGGGCGCCATCGAGTCGCTAACCGGTCGTTCTGTGCAGCTGATGAGGCGGGTGCAGGCCGAACCCGAGTTCACGCTCATCGGGGGAATCCTCCGATTCGAGACGATGGGCAAGGCCGTCAGCGACCTGCTCGAAGCCGAGGTGAACATCCCAGACAGCGACATGATGCAGTTCGTGTCGGCGCTGGGTTGCGCCATCCTTGCCAGGCGGCGGCTGGAGAAGATACGGGCTGACGGTGGTGTCTCTGCCGCGGCGGGGACGGCGGCATGAATCAGGCGGGCGACTTCGAACCGGTGTACTGCTCTGAGGGCATAGAGATCCTGGGCGCGCCGGATCTCGCCGCCACAGGCTGGGAACGCCGCACCGTTACCGATCCTGCCCGGATCGCCGAGATCGTAGATCTCTACTCCAGTCTCGGCTTCGAGACCATGACGACGAGCCTCGACCCGTCGAGCTTTGGTGAGGCCTGCACCACTTGCGCAGTCTCGGCATGTTCCACATACGTCGCGCTGTTCACGCGCCGCCAGGACGCCGTCTGAGTCTCTGCGCATAGGCCGGCGCTGGCAATAGACATCATGGCAGTGCCACCGGGCCGTCTACAGTGGCGGCCGAGTCAATGAATCAACTCCCACACGATCTCAGCCACGGGTTCGACGCAGCGATCGGGCTCGAGTTCCTCGACATCTCGACCGACCAGGTGACGGCATCCCTCGAGGTTGCGACCATCCACCAGCAGCCGTATGGCCTCGTTCACGGTGGGATCTACTGCACGATGATCGAGTCGGCCGCATCGACGGGAGCTGCCTTGTGGGCGCTGCAGCAGGGCCTGGTAGGGGCAGTTGGCGTTTCCAACACAACCGACTTTCTCCGCTCGGTACGCCAGGGACGGCTGGTCGTTGCGGCAACCCCGGTTCACCAAGGCCGCACGCAGCAGCTGTGGCAGGCTGTCGTCACTCGAGACTCGGACGGCAATCCGGTCGCCCGCGGCCAGGTCCGGCTGCACAACTTGGAGGATCCGGAGGTCGTTGGTGGCCTCATGCCCGAAGGGGACTAGGACACGTCCTGGAGCGCTCGGGCCACGAAGGTCGCCGCCATCCACTTGCGATACCGGGAGCCGAGGTCGGTGTTGTCAAGCGGCCGCACCGGCTTTGAGGCCAAAGCCGCCACCTCGTCGATCACCCCGGCATCAAGCCTGTTTCCGATGAGGGCCGCTTCGGCTTCGGAGGCGCGGAACGGGGCCGCAGCCACAGCGCCCAGCACGATCCGGGCATGACTCACTATCCCGTCTGGCGAGCAGCGGACGGCGACGGCCACCCCGAGGATCGGAAAGTCGATGGCCCCGCGTCGACGCAGCTTGCGGTAGCTGGTCCGAAGCCCTGCTGGAGGAGGCACCAACACCTCGACGAGAATCTCGTCGCCGGCCCTTGCCAGATGGTCAAGGCCGTCCGGTCGGAAGAGGGCGCTCGCTGGGATCTGTCGCTCTCCTCGGGGCCCGATGAGACGGATGGTGGCGTCGACAGCGAGGGCCGCCGGGGCAAGGTCGGACGACGAGACGGCCACACATTCGTTGCCGCGGGGCGCCACCAAGCAGGTGTCCCCGCCGTCCTTGAGGCACGAGCCAGAGGCCGCTCGCCACTGCTCGGTCACGTTGATGTAGTTGCAGCGGGTGTCAACGCACAGGTTTCCGCCGACGGTGGCGGCGTTGCGGATCTGGGGCGACGCCACCTCGGACGCCGCCTGCGCCAGCAGCGGGGGAGCATCCGGCGATGCCACGAGGTCGCGCAGCAGCGTGCCGGCTCCGATCCGTACGGCTCCGGTCTCATCGGCGGTGATGCCGGACATTCCGTTGACCCTTGCGAGTCCGATGACGGTTGCCGGGCGCACCTGGCGCCGCTTCATGTTGGGGAAGAGGTCGGTTCCTCCGGCCGCGACCACGGCGCCCGGATGGGCGGCCAGCAGGTCGACCACCTCGGAGATGGTGGAGGGCTCGAGATAGTCGAAGGCGGGCAGGCGCATCATGGCTCGAAGTCCTCCGGCGGTTCAACCCGGGTGAGCCGCCCGAAGTTGAAATCGGGCACGGACTCGGGGCCGAAGCGGCCGGTGCCTCCCCGAGCCATATCCCGCTGCGCCGCAACCACCTTGTCTGGGCTGATAGGGACCTCGGTGATGCGGACACCGAGCGCATCGTGGACCGCATTGGCCAGCGCCGGGATCACCGGTAGCAGCGGGCCTTGGCCGACCTCCTTAGCGCCGAAGGGCCCCTCGGGGTCGTCGGTCTCGACAAGGATCGACTCCACCGGCGGCATCTCGAGAAAGGTCGGCAGCTTGTAATCGAGTAGCGATGGGCCGCGATGCAGGGCGCCCCGAAAGGCCTGTTCTTCGAACAGCGCCTCGCCAAGACCCATGTAGACCCCGCCTTCGATCTGACCCTCGACCAGTAGGGGATTGATCGCTCGACCGATGTCGTGAGCCAGCCAAACCTTCTCCACCTTGACCTCGCCGGTGTCGGTATCGCAATCGACTTCTACTACCGCGACCGAGAAGGAGTAGGCAGGCGATATTCCGACTCCGGAACCCCGGTACGGCCCGGCGAGGTCAGGGGCTCGGTAGGAGCCGGACGCGGTGAGGGGCCCGCCCCTGGCGATTGCCGCCCTGACCGCCTCAGCCCACGGCAGGGTCTTCTCTCCATCGTTCGCTGCGCCGACCTTGCCCTCGGCAATTAGCACTGCGTCGCCCGGGAGCCCTAAGTCGTCCGCCACCGCCGCCACCACCCGGTGGCGGATCCGTTCAGCCGCCTCCTTGGCAGCGTTCCCGGCCATGAAGGTCACCCGGCTCGAGTAGGACCCGAGGTCGACCGGCGTCAAGTCGGTGTCGGCCGTGACCATGGCGACGTCGTCGGGGTCGAGGCCAAGCACTTCGGCCACGATCATGGCCAGTATCGAGGTGGAGCCCTGGCCGACGTCGGCCGCCATCGAAAACACCGTGACCCCACCGCCGCGATCCACCTTGATCTCTACCTCGGACTGCGGCATGTCGTTCCAGTAGATGGGGAGCCCGGCACCGGACAGGTAGGCCCCGGCGGCGAGGCCGATTCCTTTGCCTTCGCCCAAGGCGCCGTGTTTGGCTGAGAAGTCCGAGGCGTCGACCGCCCGGTCTAGGCACTCCGCCAGCCCACAACTGGTGATTCGGAGGTGGTTGACGGTCATCGAGAAGGGCTCGACCAGGTTGCGCCGGCGGATGGTCACAGGGTCGAGGCCCAGGTCGGCCGCCGCCTCGTCCAATTGGCATTCGAGAGCGAACCGGGGCTGGGGTGTGCCGTGGCCTCTCTTGGGCCCGCACGGCGGTTTGTTGGTGAAGACCCGCACCCCTTCGAACTTGTAGTTGGGGATCTTGTAGGTGGAGGTCTGCAACGCCCCGGTGTAGAGGAGAGAGGCGGCCCCGTAGGACCCGTACGCGCCGCCGTCGAGGAATGTCCGAAAGTGCATGGCGGTGATGCGGCCCTCCGGGTCGAACCCGGTCTTGACCCACATCAGCACGGGGTGCCGGCCTCGGTGGGCGTAGAAGACCTGCTCACGGGAAAGGACGATCTTGACCGGACGCCCAGTGATCATCGAGAGCTTGGCGGCGACGATCTCATGCGAGAACGGGTCGGTCTTTCCTCCGAATCCACCGCCAGAGGGCGTAGCGATTACGCGGATCCGGCCGGCGGGAATCTCGAGGACCTTCTCCAGCGTGCGGTGCACGTAGTGCGGCACCTGGGTGGAGGACCACAGCGTTACTCGTCCGTCTGGCCCGGCGGATGCCACCGCGGCGTGCTGCTCGAGGGCGGCGTGGTTGCTGCCCCGGTAGAAGTAGACGTCTTGGCGAACCAAGTGGGCAACGGCGAACCCAGACTCGACATCTCCGAACTCGAGGGCGGCCGTGCGGTGCACGTTGTCGCCATCGCCATCTCCGTGGATGCGGGGACCCTGCACCAGTGCCTCATCGATTGTCGTCACGGCATCGAGCGGCTCGTATGAGACCTCTATGAGAGCAAGAGCCTCTTCGACAGTCTCGACGTCCACGGCCGCAACTGCCGCCACCGGTTCCCCGACATAGCGCACCTTGTCGACGGCCAATGCGTGCTCGTCCTGGCTGACGGGAAGGATCCCGTAGGGAACGGGTAGGTCGGCGCCGGTGATCACGGCATGGACGCCGGGCAGGGCCGCCGCCGCTGCGGTATCGATGCGAAGGATGGTGGCGTGGGCCTGCGACGACTGCAGCAGGCCTCCGGCCAGCATCCGGGGGAGGGCGAGGTCGTCTGCGTAGATGGTGCGGCCGGTCACTTGGTCGGTGGCGTCGACTCGACCACGACGACTCCCAACGACCGAATAGCTCTTCATCGGGACCTCTCGGCGGCCAGCTCGACGGCCTCGAGGATCTTGAGGTATCCGGTGCAGCGGCACAGGTTGCCCACCAGAGCCCTCTTGATCTGCGTTCGGCTTGGATCGGGATCGGCGTCGAGCAGCGCCTTGGCCGTCATCAGCATCCCCGGCGTGCAGTAGCCGCACTGCGCCGCCCCCAATTCGGCGAAGGCCGCCTGCAAAGGGTGAGAGACAATTCCATCGGCCAGCCCCTCCACCGTGGTCACTGCCTCCTCTCCCAACCCGGCCGCCAGCGTCAGGCACGACAGCACCGGCACCCCGCCAACAAGCACCGTGCATGCCCCGCACTCACCCAACTCGCACCCGTGTTTGGTTCCGGTCAATCCAAGGTCCTCCCGCAACATCTCGAGGAGGGTGCGATGAGTCGCCGAGACGAGGCGATGAGTCTCACCGTTCACGGTGAGACTGACGACGCCCTCCGCCATCAGGAGTCCGGGCCGGCTGCCGCGCGGCGGACGAAGGCGGTGCCCTCAGCGAGGCGCCGGGCGGTGCGGTCATAGGAGGCCCGCTCGACGCGCCACCCGTCCCCATCGCGATCTACTGCAACGCCAACGGCCATGACGCCGCTGGTGTGGCCGATGCGCAATGTGCCCGCATCGCGTTGTTCGGCTACCTGGGCCACCGTCGTGCCGGGGATGCGGGCGGCAACGGCGGTGCAGGCTGCGGTGGCACCGGGGTACGCCTTGTGCAGCATCGGAGGCCTGCCACCGATAACCCGCGCCACCAGGTCAACCTCGGAGGCAGCCAGCCGTTTCCCCTTACCGAAGCTTACGTAATCCGTTGGGGCCGCAACTGCGGCCGGTATCGGAGTGAGGGCGTCGAGAGGCAAGCCGAGGAGCTTGGATGTCGCCTCCTTGATCGCAACGACCGCCGCTACGTGATCTTCGGTGACCGCGTCGGGACCCTCGGTCCCTTCGAGGCCCACTGCGGCCGCACTGAAGAAGACGCACAGGCTGGCGAGGTCGACGATCGAGACCTCAACCGAGCCGATCGCTGTCTCAAGAACATCGAGTGAATTCCCGGTCGGAAGCAGTACCCCGGTCTCGCTGCCATATGTGCCACTGAGGTCGAGGGCGATGGGGGCGCCGGTGCCGGGGACGCCATCGATGGTGCAGTCGCCCTCGATGGCTGCCCTGCCTTCCCGCACTGGGACGATCGCCCGAAAGATGCGGTCGGCGTTCGTGTTGTAGATGCGGACCGTTGTGCTCGGTTCGTCGGCTGGCGCCAATCCCTCGTCAACCGCGTATGCACCGACGGCGGACGAGATGTTGCCGCAGATGATGTCGAAGTCGACCACCGGCTCCGAGACGCTCACCTGGGCGAATGTGTAGTCAAGGTCCACATCGGGGCGCGATGGAGGGTCGATGATGGCCAGTTTGCTTGTGAGGATGTCTGCCCCGCCGAGGCCGTCTATCTGCCTTGGGTCAGGGCTACCGAACAACGCCAAGATCACACGGTCCCGGTCCGCTCCAGGCGGCGGCAGGTCGGCGCCGCGCAGGAAGACCGCCTTGGAGGTACCCCCGCGCATCAGGGTGAATGGCAGCGAGAACTGCTCGTCGGTCACTTCACCAGCAGCTGCACCGTGCAGGCCGCTCCCTCGATCCCAACTGCCTTGCCTCCTCGACAATGGGCCAGGCCGACCTTGGCTCCCTCTATCTGGCGGACTCCTGCCTCACCGCGGAGCTGGCGAACCAACTCCACTACCTGGGCGACGCCGGTGCCTCCAAGCGGGTGGCCCTTGCCGAGCAGCCCGCCGCTGGGGTTGATCGGAAGGCGACCGCCGATGTCTGCCTCACCCCTCTCGACTGCTGCCGGGTAGGCCCCCTGCTCGAAGAGGCCAAGACCCTCGACGCGGAGCACCTCCGCGATGCTGAAGCAGTCGTGGACTTCGGCGAAGTCGATGTCCTCGGGCCCGATGCCCGCCTTCTCGTAGGCCGCGTTGGCAGTTTTCTGCGTCAGCGGCTCGAAGGTCATCGTTGTCGGCTCGATGTCAACTGAGCCGCTGAAGAGTGTCGACGCCGCCAGGCGAACGGCCCGTCCATCTCCGAACTTCTTCGCCGCCTGGTCGCTGGCGAGGACAACGGCAGCCGCCCCATCGGTGACAGGGGAGCAGTCGTGGAGTCGCAGCGGGTCGGCGATGGGGCGAGACTCGAGGACGTCCTCGATCGTGATCTCTTTGCGAAAGTGAGCCAGTGGGTTGGCGGCGGCATTCCGTTTGTTCTTGACGGCCACCATCGCCAGCTGACGGCGAGTCATGCCGAATTCCTCCATGTAGCGGCGGGCTCTCATGGCGTAGACGGCCGGCATCGTGGCACCGACTGCGGCCTCGGGATCGCTGCGATCGGGGGTCAGGGCGCCGCGGAACCTGGTCGTCAGGTGCTCGGTGCCCACGGCGATCACCACATCGTTCTCCCCGGCGCGGATGGCCAGTGAAGCTTCGCGAATGGCTGTGGCCCCGCTGCTGCAGGCATTCTCGACATTTGACAGAGGAATCCCGGCAAGGCCCACCTGGGCAAGGATGCGCTGTCCGGTGACCATGCCTTGGAAGACATGTCCGCAGTAGGCAGCCTCGATCAGGCGAGGATCGATGCCGGCATCGGACACCGCCTCCTGGAAGGCGGCTGAGCCGAGGTCGGCGGCGTCCTCGTCGGGATGCTTTCCGAACCGTGTCATGCCAACCCCGATCACATGCACACCGGTCATCCCGAAACCTCCTTGGGTCGGAAGCGAAACCCGACCAACTCATTGCCGTCCTCGTCTTCCCCGAATGGTTCCACGACGAGCTCCATCTCCATGCCGAGTTCATAGTCCTCTGGGTCACGACCGGTGAGTTGCGCCATTATCCGCACGCCCTCCGGAAGGTCGACGTAGCCGAGGGCGTATGGCACCTCGAATTCCGGCGTCGATTGCCGAACGACGGAGAAGGTGTACAGGGTCGCGGTTCTCGAGAAGCGAACGGCCTCCAGGCTGTCGTGGAGGCATCCGGCACAGGCTGCTCGGACGGGAAAGAAATGGGCGCCGCAGTTCCCACAGCGACTCCCAAGCAGAAAGCCATCGCCCTCGGCCGTGACCTCAAACTCCGCAGGGCGGAACGACTTTCGGACCGTCTCTGGCTGCACTGTGGTCAACCTCGAGCCTCCATCATCCACCTTCCGACCGTTCGGTAGACTATGGTACACCAATAGTTGTGTTGCGCGTCCGACCCGCCTGCGGATGCTTGGCGGATGGACCCGTGGCGCTGAGCCGTCGGAGTTGTTTTTCGTCGCCGAGAACCAAGGAGGTCGTCATGACAGACCATCCGGACCGCGAGCTTGCCGAGCACCAGCTGTTTCACGACTGGAACCTCATCGGCGAGGCAGATGTAGAGGCGCCGGTCAACGTCGAGATCGACGACGAGACCTTGCGCGACGGCCTGCAGAGCCCATCGGTGCGCCAGCCATCGTTGGGCGAAAAGATCGAGATCATTCACGAGATCGCGGCTCTCGGCATCGGTTTCGCAGACATCGGCTACCCCGGCGCCGGTAACCAGATGCTCGAAGACGTAGTAGGCGTCGCTCGGGAGATCGACCGCGAGGGCCTGGCCATCGAAGCCAACTGTGCCGGCAGGACTCACCCTTCCGACATCCTCCCCATCGCCGAGGCGCAGCAGCGTGCCGGGTTCCCCATCGAGGCCTCGGTGTTCATCGGCTCCAGCCCCATTCGGCAGTACGTCGAAGGCTGGGACATCGAATGGCTGCTCGAAACGACAGTGAGCGCCGTTCGCCTCGCCCGCGACAACGATCTCACGGTGATGTTCGTAACAGAGGACACCACCCGCGCCCACCCCACCGTGTTGCGCCAGCTGTACACGGCGGCTATCGAGGCTGGGGCACGCCGTATCTGCCTGTCCGACACGGTTGGTCATGCCAGCCCGTGGGGCGTGCGCCGCTTGGTGCGCTTTGCCAGGGAAACTGTGGCCGCGACCGGTGAGGATGTCAAGGTCGACTATCACGGTCACCGCGACCGTCACTTGAGTGTCATCAACTCGATCACGGCCCTCTCCGAGGGTGCCGACCGGGTTCACGGCTGCGCCATAGGCATCGGCGAGCGGGTGGGCAACACTCCCATGGAGCCGCTGCTGGTCAACCTCCGGCTGCTGGGGTGGATAGACAACGACCTCACTTCGCTGCCGCGCTACGCAGCAGCAGCCTCCCGCGCCACCGACACCTCGATTCCGGCCAACTCACCGACCATCGGGAAGGACGCCTTCGAGACCAGCACCGGCGTCCACGCGGCTGCTGTTCTCAAGGCGATGCGCGCTGGCGACGCCTGGCTCGCCAACCGCATCTACAGCGGAGTTCCAGCCGAGATGCTGGGGAGAGAGCAAGAGATAACGGTGGGGCCGATGAGCGGCCTTGCCAACGTGGTCGCCTGGCTGTCGAAGCACGAGATCGAGTGCACCGAAGAGATGACAGAGAACATCCTTGGAGTCGCCAAGAAGGGCGATCACGTGCTCACCGACTCGGAGATACTCGCCCTCTTGGGTGAACCGGCGTGAGCCAGGAGGGCTACCCATCGGAGCCCGGAACCGGGGAGCGAATTCGCGATACCGCAGCCGCGCTATTCCGTCAGGAGGGCTTCAACGGGACGAGCATGCAGGACCTGGCGACGGCGGTCGGCATCACCAAGTCGAGCCTCTATTACCACTACGCCAGCAAGCAGGCGCTGCTGGCAGACATAATCGCCTCGACCATGAACCTGGTCATCCCGCTCGTGCGAGAGACAGCCGCGGCGACTGATCTCCCGGTTTCGGGACGCCTCCATCGCTCCTTGGTGCTTCACGTTGAGGAGTCGATCCTGGAGCGGGACTACGTCGCCTGCTTCGCCGAGGAGGGCCGATATCTCTCATCGGACTTCATGGCTATCCACCAGGAGAAGAAGGACCAGTACGAGCGGCTCTTCCGGGACATGATCGAGGAGGGCATCGACAAGGACGAGTTCCTGGCGCAGGATTCGGCGTTGGCGGCGATGGCCATCCTTGGCATGTGCGACGGCTTGATTCGCCGCTACCGGCCGACGGGTGACCGCCTGCCGAACGAGATCGCGACCGTATTCGCCGACACCGCGTTGAGGGGTCTCGGGCAGCCGGGGGTCGATCGGGTGGCGGTCACCGAGGTGGCGCGTTGAGCGGGCCGCTATCCGGAGTCAAGGTCCTCGACCTCTCCCAGGGGGCAGCGGGTCCAACGTGTGCCATGCATCTCGGCGACCTTGGCGCCGAGGTGATAAAGGTCGAGCCCCCCGGCGGTGAATGGAGTCGCACTCTTGGACCGCCCTTCGTCACCGGGGTCGCCGCCGCCTTTCTTGGCATGAATCGGAACAAGCGCAGCGTCGTTGTCGATCTCAAACAAGGAGGAGGGAGTGAGCTGGTGCTGCGCCTCGCGGAGCGCTGCGACGTTGCGTTGGAGAGTTTCCGTCCCGGCGTTGCCGACCGCCTCGGCATCGGCTACGAGGCGATGGCAGCCCGCAACCCCGCCCTCGTCTACGGTGCCATCTCGGCGTTCGGCCAAACAGGTCCGTGGCGGGACCGCCCCGGCGTCGACGGCGTCGCCCAGGCGATGGGTGGCATTATGAGCGTCACCGGTACCGAGGAGGCAGGTCCCGTGAAGGTGGGGCTGCCCGCCGCCGATATGGCGGCCGGGGCGTTCATGACTCAGGCGATCCTCGCCGGCTTGCTCGTCAGGGAACGCAGCGGTGAGGGACAGCGGGTGGACGTCTCGCTTCTCGACGCTCTTCTCGCCCTGCAGGTGGTTCCGCTTTCTATGTTCCTCGCCAGCGGGCAGACTCCGCGCCGCCTGGGGAGCGCCGCCCCATACGCCGCACCCAACGAGGCGTACTCCACCGCAGACGGCCATGTGATGGTGGCTGCCTACACCGTCAAGCGGTGGCCGGCTCTGTGCGAGGTTCTCGGGCGACCCGAACTCGCAGGCGACTCGCGCTTTGACGACAACGGCAAGCGGGTAGCTGCACGGGTCGAGCTCAACGAGGTGCTGGCTCCCATCTTCGCAACCCGAACCACCGCAGAGTGGATCGAGGCTCTGGAGGGCGCCGACATCCTATGCGGTCCGATTCTCAACTACCCCGAGCTGATGGGATCGGATCACGTGGCATCGGGCGGAATGATCGTCGCCCCTACCCATGAAGCCACCGGACCGGTGCGCTCGCCACGCATCCCGGCGCGGTTCTCTGTCAGCGACGAGCTCCCGGATTGGCCTGCCCCGCCGATTCCCGGAGAGCACACCGTCGGCGTGCTCGCCGAGTTCGGGTTTTCCGACGAAGAGATAGAAGATCTGATGGTCCGCGGCGTTGCCGCAGGCCCGGAGAGTTAGGAGAACAGTGACCGAAGAGACAGTCGAAGAGCTGGTTCTGTTCGAGCGCGACGGGGCAGTGGCCACGATGACGCTCAACCGGCCTCAGGCATTGAACGCGATGACGACCGACATGCTGGGAACCATGAGTGGCCTACTCGACGACATCGAGGCCGATCCCGACATCAGGGCGCTGGTATTGGCGGCCGCGGGAGAGAAGGCCTTCTGCGTTGGCGCCGACCTCAAGAGCCGCGCCGCCGACTACGAGGCGGGCACCGTGCACGACCCGATGGGCGTCTTGGTGCGCAACGTCTTCGGGCGTTTCGAGAACCTGAATGTCCCGGTGATCGCGGCGCTGCACGGCTATGCCCTCGGGGGCGGGCTGGAGATGGCGCTGGCATGTGACATCCGCATCGCCGCCGAGAGCGCCCAGCTGGGCTTCCCTGAGGCCAAGGTCGGCAGTCTCGCCGGTGCCGGGGGGACGCAGCGCCTCACCCGCCTCGTCGGACCGGGCTACGCCAAAGAGATGATGTTCACCGGCGAGCGCTTCAGCGCCGCCGAGGCTCATCGAATGGGTCTGGTCAACCGGGTTGTGCCGGACGGAGATCTGCTGGCCTCGGCCAAGGCGTTGGCCTTTGAGATCGCCGCCAAGGCTCCATTGTCGCTGGATCTGATCAAGATGCTGATCAACCGAGCCACCGACATCGAGTCCGGGCTCGACTTCGAGTCAACCAGTCATGCGGTGCTGCGGGCGAGCGAGGACCGCAAGGAAGGCATCCAAGCCTTTGTCGAGAAGAGGGCCCCGGAGTTCAAGGGCAGATGAGGAGGTTGAGATCGTGAACGTCAAGGATCGGGTAGCCGTGATCACGGGAGCCGGCCAGGGGATAGGTGCAGGCATCGCCAATGTGCTGGGCGCTGCCGGCGCCAAGGTTGTCGTCAACGACTTGGTCCCCGAAAGGGTCGCGGAGTCGGTGGCGGAACTTCAGGGAGCGGGAATCGACGCTACGGGTGTCGTTGCGGATGTCGGCACCGCCGCAGGCGCAGAGGCGATGGTGGGCGAGGCAGTTGCTGCTTACGGCCGGGTGGACATTCTGGTCAACAACGCCGGTATCGCCCGCGACGGCTGGCTGGTCAAGATGAGCGAGGAGAACTGGGACGAGGTGCTGCGGGTCAACACCAAATCGCAGTTCCTGACATGTCGCGCCACCGCTCCTCACATGATGGAGCAGGAGCATGGCCGCATCGTCAACATCTCATCCCGCGCCTGGCTCGGGGGGCCGGGACAGGCCAACTATGCCGCCTCCAAGGGCGCAGTGATCAGTCTGACCCGCACCCTTGCCCTCGAGATGGCTCGCTACAAGATCACCGCCAACTGCATCGCTCCCGCGCTCGTGGACACCCCGCTGTTCCAGGATCTCGACGAGGAGGTCAGGGAGCGTCTCGTTAAGACCATCCCGCTGCGGCGAGTGGGGACCCCCGCCGACATCGGCAATGCGGTGTTGTATCTGGCTTCCGACGAGGCCTCCTACGTCACCGGCCAGGTGCTCTACGTCTGCGGCGGGCGCAGCCTGGGCGCCGGTTGAAGGAGGCGAAGGGCATGGGCTCGACATTGGCTGAGAAGATCATGGCCCCGGCGGCGGGGCGTGACCTTGTCGCCGCCGGCGAGTTCGTCGTTGCTGACATCGACCTTGCTCTTGTCCATGACATCTTCGCCGCTTCCGTTTTTGACTTGCTGGCGGAGGCGGGTCGCGACAAGGTGTTCGACCCCGACAAGGCCGTAGTGGTCATCGACCACTTGGTGCCGGCTCCGTCTGCGGAGGCTGCCGCCGTCCATGTCCGCATTCGCGAGCACGTTGCCCGCCTCGGCATAGATGCCTTCTACGACGCGGGCGAGGGCATCTGCCATCAGTTGCTCCCAGAAAGGGGCCACATCCGGCCGGGCATGATGGTGGTCGGAACGGACTCTCACACCACAACCCATGGGGCGCTGGCCGCAGCCGCCACCGGGATCGGCACCTCGGAGATGGCGTATGTCATGGCTACCGGAAGCCTGTGGTTCCGAGTTCCCGAAACCATTCGCTACGAGTTCGGAGGCACCCTGGCCCCCGGCGTGTCGTGGAAGGATGTCATCTTGGCTCTTGCCGGCCGCTTCGGCTCGGACGGCGCCCAGTATCGGGCGATGGAGTTCGGCGGACCGGCGGTTGCCGAAGCCGGGATGTCGAGCCGCCTCACCGTCTCCAACATGGCGCTGGAGATGGGCGCCAAGTTCGCTCTGTTTCCCGCAGACGATGTCACCATCGCCTACCTCGCAGAACGGGGCATCGATGACGTAGCGCCGCTGGGCCCTGATCCCGACGCCTCCTACGAGGCGGTGCACGAGATGGACCTCTCCGAACTGGCGCCGCAGGTGGCCCTTCCTCATAACGTTGACAACGTGGAACCGGTGGACGGTCTTGGCGGCATCACCATCGATCAGGCCTTCCTTGGTTCCTGTACCAACGGCCGCTTGGAGGACCTGAGGGCCGCGGCCGCCATCGTGGAGGGTCGCACGATCGCCCCCGGCGTGCGCCTGGTCGTGGCACCCGCCTCGCGAGCGATCCTGACCCAAGCGATAGATGAGGGCATCATCGCCACACTCGTTGACGCCGGGGCCTCGGTGCTCCCCGCCGGGTGCGGCCCGTGCTTCGGCGGCCACAGCGGCCTGCTGGCGCCGGGCGAGCGTTGCATAGGCACCCACAATCGCAACTTCATCGGCCGCATGGGCAGCCCACAGGCCGAGATCTACCTGGCTTCTCCTGAGACCGTCGCCGCCTCGGCCCTGGCCGGCAGCATCGCCGACCCGAGGGAGGAGGTAGCACGTGGCTGATGCCGGCGATGTGATGCGGGGTCGCGCCTGGACGTTCGGTCACGACATAAGTACCGACCTGCTTTCACCCGGCACCTACGCCGTCGACTCCCTAGACGTGCGGATGATTCACACGCTGGAGTCCGTTAGCCCCGCATTCGCCTCGAGCGTCGAGGCCGGAGACGTTGTGATCGCCGGGAGGAACTTCGGATGTGGGTCGAGCCGGGAGACGGCAGCAGAGAACCTCAAGGCGCTCGGAGTGGCCTGCGTGGCCGCCGAGTCGCTGTCTCGCCTGTTCATGCGCAATGCGGTGGCCATCGGCCTCCCGGTGCTCATTTGCCCCGGCGTCCACGAAGCCTTCGCCGACGGCGACGAGGTGGAGATCGACCTGGCGGCAGGAACCATCACTTCCGGTGAGCACCGACTCAAGGGGGAGCCGCTGCCACCTGCGATGCGAGACATCCTGGCTGCAGGCGGAATTCTTGCCGCGCTCGACTCTCAGACTGCGGGGTAACGGTCACGCAGCGACTCAGCCAAACCCTCCAGGTCAGCAATCGTCTTCCCCTCGAAGCGGCGGGCGCAGACCTCGTCATACGCCGAGCACAGTTCCTTGCAGGCGGGCCCGGTGACGATCCCGTCGGCCATCTGGAACAGGATCCCGTCCTCCTTGGCGATGTGGGCCCGGATCATCTCGATGTATCCGCGGCCTGCTTCGGTGAGGTCGGCGACGGCTGCAGCATCTCCTTGCTTCGCAGCCGGCAGGGCTTCGCCCATGCGTTTGACCAACCCGCGTCCGATGCGATGCTCCTCGAGCATGACGGCGATGGGCCCGGAGTCGCCCGGCATCCCATGATCCTCGAGGGCGGGGAACAGGAGATCCTCTTCCTTCCCATGGTGGCAGGCGTCGGCGAAGAGGCGGAAGAACGCCACGCACCCGTCCAGGGCGTCGAAGTCGTCGCCTCCGTCCAGCACCCGCTCCAGCACCGAAGCCACTTCGAGGATAAGCCGGTGCTCGGTTCGCAGCACCCCGGTAGCAGTGTCACTCATCCCCGAACCGTAACCGGCGGGCGGGGCCGCTTGGTTGCCACCTTGGTGCGCCCCCAGAGCCTGCGATACCAGTTCGGCCGTCCAGAGGAGCCAAGACAGTCATGACGACCGACCGTTACTCCTGGCGTTTGGTGGAGCCTGGCAAGCCGTTGCAGCTGGCGCAGGGTGCCGGGCGTGCCCCAGAGGCCGGTGAAGTGCTGATTCGGGTGGCGGGATGCGGGGTATGTCATACCGATATCGGCTACACCGATGGCCATGTCGATACCAGAGGATCCCTCCCACTCGTGCTGGGACACGAGATCGTTGGCACCGTCATCGAGTCCGGAGCAGGCGCCGAGGACTGGGTGGGCACGGACGTTTTGGTGCCCGCCGTCATCCCATGCGGCGAGTGTGATCTGTGCGTCGCGGGCCGGGGCAATGCCTGTCGGCGGCAGCAGATGCCGGGCAACGACCTCGATGGGGGGTTCGCCACCCACGTCACCTTGCCCGCTGTCGGCCTGACCGCCATCGACGCCCTCCCCGCCGGGTATGAGCTGGCAGACATGGCCGTGATCGCCGACGCAGTGACCACCCCGCTGCAGGCGGTGCGACGGGCAGGCGTCCTCGCGGGCGACCTGGCCGTGGTCGTCGGGACCGGCGGCGTCGGCACCTACGCCGTTCAGGTCGCGGCGGCGTCGGGAGCGACCGTGATCGCCGTTGACATAGACGATGCCCGCCTCTCTCCATTGCTCGACCACGGCGCCGCCGCCATCGTCAACGCAGCAGGCCTGTCGTCAAGAGATGTGCGGGAAGCGGTCCGTGAGCACGCCCGTGGTCTCGATGCCGCGCCTATCGGATGGAAGATCTTCGAGTGCTCCGGCACCGTCCCCGGCCAGGAGACCGCCTTCGGGATGTTGGGCCCCGCCGGCACACTTGCGGTGGTCGGCTTCACCATGGACAAGGTCTCTGTCCGCCTCTCCAACCTCATGGCATTCGACGCCGACGCGTTCGGCTCGTGGGGATGCCCTCCTGAGCGGTATCCCGAGGCCGTCGAGCTGGTCGCCTCGGGGCAGGTCGACCTTCAACAGTTCACCCGCAAGGTCCCCATGGCGGAGGTCGAGGAGGCGCTGGCTCTGGCCCGCGACGGCTCCGACCCGCGCCGTTCGATACTCGTACCGTGAAAGGAATAGAACCTATGGAGTTCAAGAGTCACGATCTCGTCCCCGGCCGAGAGCTCACCGAGGTCCGTTACGAAGAGAGGCCGGTCCTCGACTCAGCAGGCGATCCAGTGGACGGCCTGCATTCGGTGTGGATCACCCTCGACAATCCGGACCAGCTCAACTCTTACACCACCGAGACGGTCAAGGAAACGATTATCGCCTTCCGCCGCGCCTCTGTGGACCGAGCCGCGGTGTCCGTCGTCTTCACCGGCGTCGGAGACCGGGCGTTTTGCACCGGAGGCAACACCGAGGAGTACTCCGAGTACTACGCCGGCCGCCCTGGGGAGTACCGCCAGTACATGCGCCTTTTCAACGACATGGTCTCGGCGATCCTTTCCTGCGACAAGCCTGTGATCAATCGGGTCAACGGCATGAGGGTTGGCGGCGGCCAGGAAATCGGCATGGCGTGTGACTTCACTGTCGCCAGCGACCTCGCCCGGTTCGGTCAGGCTGGGCCGAAACATGGATCCGCACCAGACGGTGGCTCTACGGATTTTCTCCACCTGTACGTTGGTTTCGGAGAGGCGATGGCATCCTGCGTGCTTTGCGAGCTATGGAGCGCCCACGAGTCGCTGCGTCTGGGCCTGGTCAACGACATCTTCCCGGTGCTCAAGGTCGACGGCGAGTTCGTCCCCAACCCGCTGGTGATCACCGACCGCTATCTCGACGACTGGGGCCGCATCGTCCACGGGAAGATGAAGGAGGGGGACGACCTTGAAGCTGCCAAGATGACGCTGAAGGCGGGGGAGATCGACTTCTCGCTCCTCGACGCAGGAGTAGATGGACTGGTCACCAAGATCCTCTACACCATGCCCGACTGCACCATCAAGACCGTCGAGTCGATGCGGAAGAAGAAGCTGGAGCACTGGGACCAGAACAAGGAGACCAACCGAGCCTGGCTCTCACTGAACATGATGACCGAGGCCAAAGCAGGGTTCCAGGCCTTCCACCGGGGCGACCGGGAGGTCGGCCGCGAGGTTGACTTCGTCGACCTGCGCCGCCGGCTCGCCGCCGGCGAAACCTGGGGCGACGACCTCATCGCCGCCGTCTCCCCTCAGTCCTGATGGCGGCAGTGACCCACGCAACGTCGTACGGCGGCGGGGTCCACACCATCACGCTCGATGCGCCACCCGGCAACATCATCGATATTGCCCTTTGCGCCGAACTGCGGCCGGCCATCGCAGCTGCCGCTGCCGATGAGGGGGGCAAGGTGCTCGTAATGCGCGGGGCTGGCGAGCATTTCTCATTCGGCGCCAGCGTTGCCGAACACCTGCCAGAGCAGGCCCCGGCGATGCTGGGCGCGATCGGCGGTGTTGTGCGCGACCTGGTCGGCTTCCCCTACCCGACAGTGACCGCGGTCCAGGGCCGCTGTCTCGGTGGAGGACTGGAGCTGGCGCTGGCGTGCGGCATCATCGTCGCAGAAGAGAGTGCCGTGTTCGCCTCCCCCGAGATACGCCTCGGCGTGCTCCCTCCGGCGGCGACCGCCCTGTTGACCGGCCGTGCCGCCGAGGACGTGCTCCTCACCGGTCGCGATCTCACTGCTTCCGAGGCCCACCGACTGGGGATCGTCAACTTGCTCGCTCCTGCGGGTGCTATCGAGGAGGTGGTCCACTCATTCGTTGTCGAGCACTTCGTCCCGCGCTCCCCGGCTTCATTGCGGATGGCGACTCGAGCTGTACGGGATCCCCAGCGACGGGCCGTCGAAGAGCGCCTCCAGGCCGCCGAGCGCCTCTATCTCGACGAGCTGCTGCAGCTCCACGATGGCGTTGAAGGCATTCAGGCATTCCTGGAGAAGAGGGAACCGCGATGGAGGAACGCATGAACTGCTGGCCCTCTGCCGGTTGCTCGATGGACGTGCTCCTTTGATGGCCTGTGGCCTTGCGGGAGTGTCGGGACTCGTCGAGGCGACGAGGAGGTGCTCTCTTGCCCAGACTTAGGCCAGACCTGGACACCATCCCGTCCTACGACCCCGGCAAGCCGGTTGCCGCCGAGATAGGCGATCTGGCCGAACTCGCCTCCAACGAATGTCCAACGGAGCCCTTTCCCGAGGTCCAGGCGGTCATCGCCGAGGCCGCACGCACGGTGCATCGCTATCCCGAGACCAACGCCCATTACCTGGTGGAGGCCCTGGCCGAACGCCACCAGATCAGCGCCGACCACCTGTGGGTAGCGCCGGGAAGCACGGGGGTACTCATGTCGATCGCTCTCGCTGCCTGCGGTCCCGGGACTTCCGTGGTGTTCGCCGACCCGTCCTTCGTTGTCTACCGGATGGCGGCGCTGGTGGCTGGGGCAGAGCCGATCGCGGTTCCTCTTGACTCCGAGTGGCGTCTCGATCCGGCTGCGCTCGCCGCGGCGATTCGTTCCGACACCAATGTCCTTTACTACTGCAACCCCAACAACCCGACCGGCACCTACACGACGGCAGCTGACACCGAGCGCCTGGTCGAGCTTGTTCCCGACCGGGTCACCATCGTGATCGACGAGGCGTACTTCGAGTACGTAGATGCTCCCGACTACGCCACCGCTGTTCCTCTCGCCGTCAGTCGCGACAACGTGATCGTTACCCGCACTTTCTCGAAGGTATATGGGCTGGCAGGGATGAGAATCGGCTACGCCATAGGCCAGCCGGAGACGATCCGCTCGCTGCGACGTCCGCAGCCCCCATACGCCACGACCGCCCTCGCCCAGGCGGCGGCCATCGAGGCCCTGCGGCATCCGGATCTGGTGGAGCACAGGGCCAAAGACAACGCCGCTGGGCGGGCCCATCTGACCGACTTTCTTCGTGACCTGGGAGAAACCGTGATCGACAGCCAGACCAACTTCATCCTGTGGGAACCGCGACTCGATCCGGCCGCAATCGCCGCGGCCCTGATCACGCGAGGCATCATGGTGCGGCCCATGGGCCCCTGGTTGAGGATCACGATCGGCACCGAGGAAGAGAACCGGCGGTGCGCTGCCGCCATCGTCGATGTGATCTGAGCTCGGGTCCCTACTCGTGGCCTCATCGAGCCGCGACCGGCAGGCACCAACCTGACTAGGTGCGTAAGGTCGCCGCTGCCGTACTATTCGTCCATGGAAAAGATCAAAAAGACAGATCAAGAGTGGCTGCAGCAGCTCACCCCCGAGCAGTTCGCCGTCACCAGACAGGGAGCCACCGAGGCGCCCTTCTCGGGCAAGTACACCGACGTCAAGGACGACGGCAGCTATCACTGCGTAGCTTGCGGTGCCATGCTCTTCGACTCGGACACCAAGTTCGATTCCGGAAGCGGCTGGCCGAGCTTCCATTCTCCTGCCGACAATGAGGCGATTGTCAATGTCGAGGATCGCTCGTTGGGAATGGTGCGCACCGAGGTGAAGTGCGCTGCCTGTGACTCCCATCTGGGACACGTCTTCGACGATGGACCGAACCCGACGGGCCAGCGCTACTGCATCAACTCGGCAGCCCTCGACCTCAAAGACGCCGACTGACTCCTGTCGGCCTGGACGAATAGAAACGGACCGGCAACTGCCGGTCCGTTTCCAGATGAGCATCCGGCTCTATGAGTGCCGGGGATCGATCGATCGGGTGCATGCTGCAGGCCCCGTCGGACCTACCCGACTGATATCGGAATTGCGGCTCCATCCTTGAGGGTTTCAGCCGATCGAAATGAGCCCGACGGCGGCCACGAAACCGAAGGCGGCCTGTAGGTGTGAGGTGCCCGCCAGCAAGCGAATGAGTGGTGGCCCGGCTACCTCGGTGTATGCGATGCGGATGAGGGGCAGCGCGGCGGGAGTGACGATCAGGCCCAGTGCGGTGCCGCCCGGCAGCGCGCCGAGCACGGTGGCCATTGCGACGACGGCGAAAGCCCCGAGAACGCACGCGGTGTAGAGCCATCGCGTCGCCCGCCTTCCCATCGTCACCGCGAGGGTGCGCTTGCCAGCCTCTTCGTCGGTTTCGATATCCCGCAAGTTGTTGGCGACGAGTATCGCGGTGATCAGCAAGCCGACCACCACGCCGAGGATCCACGCCTCGGAAGGGGCGGTCTTGTCGTGAAGGAATCTGGTACCGACCGTTCCGACCAGACCAAAGAAGATGAAGACGAAGACCTCGCCGAGCCCGCGATACCCGTAGGCCGGCCCGCTCGTGTATGAGACTGCTGCGACGACTGCTGAGACCCCCAGGACCACCACCGGCCACCCTGCGATGACAACGAGGTAGATCGCAGCCAGCCCGGCAACGCCGAAGGCGGTTAGTGCGCCGAACCACGCCTGGCTCGGAGTCAGCAGCCCGGACGCCACTGCCCGCGGCGGACCGATACGCGAGGCGGAGTCTGCACCCTTGGCGGCGTCGGCGACATCGTTGGCGATGTTGACACCGATCTGCATTGCCAGCGAAACCACCAGCGCAGCCGCCATGGCACCTGGGCGGAAGACGTCCTGGGCCTCGGCGAGCGCACTCCCGACCACGACGGGCGTGATGGCGGCCCACAGTGTCGCCGGTCGGGCGGCAACACGCCACGGTTGCATGGAGCTATACCTCAGAGGTAGCGGGAGACACCTAGGCGCCGAGCCCCAGGTGTCGCAGGAAGGCCTTGTTGTTGGGCTTGCGACCGAGGAAGGCTTCCAACGACTCTGTGGCATCGCGGGTCCCGCCCACGGCGAGTATCTCGTCGCGATACTGCCTTCCGACACCGGGGTCGGTGACGCCCTCTTCCTCGAATACGGAGTACATATCGTCGCCGTAGACCTTGGACCAGAGGTAGCCGTAGTAGCCGGCGTCGTAGCCGCCCATCAGGTGACCGAAGCTGGTGTAGAAGAGAGTGCCCTCATGGGGCTGGAAGCCTGTGATGGGGTAGGTCCGTTCGTAGAGCTCGTCGAGGTCAACCGGGGCGTCGGGGCCATGCATGCCCATGTCGAGCTTGCCGAGGAAGACCTGACGAAGGTTGAACGTGCCCTCGTTGTGATTGCGGACGGCAACCAGTTGCTTGACCAGGGTGTCGGGGATGGTCTCGCCCGTCTTGTAGTGCTTGGCGAACCTGCTGAGGACGGCCGGGTCCCAGCTCCAGTGCTCCATGATCTGGCTCGGTGCCTCAACGAAGTCCCACTCGGCGTCGAAGCCGGAGAACCGTGCCAGCTGTGCCGTCGTGAGGCAGTGGTGGAGGATGTGCCCGAACTCGTGGAACAGCGTGAGCACCTCGTCGTGCTTGAGCAGTGACGGCTGCGAGGCCGTTGGCTTGGTGAAGTTGGCGAGGATCGCAGCGACGGGCTTGTCCCGGCTGCCGCTGGGAAGGAGGCGGCCCTTGACCAGGTCGAAGGCGGCGGCATGGGTGTACTTGCCTTCACGCGGAAAGAGGTCCGCGTAGAAGTGGGCGATGCCGTTGCCCGACTCCCTGTCGATGATCTCGAATAGCTGAACGTCTGCGTGCCAAGCCTTGTTGTCCTTGATCTCGCGGTACTCGAGGCCGAACACCTCGCCCGTGAGGTCGAACATGCCGTCGATGACCGCCTGCATCTCGAAGTACTCGGCTACCTCGTTCGGATCGACGCCGAAGTCGTTCTTGCGCTGCTGAGTGTCGAGATACCAATAGTCCCACGTCCGCAGCTCGGCATCGGGGTGATCTGTGGCCAGCAGCGTCCGAAGGGCTGCGAACTCCGATTCTGCCAGGCGGTTCAGCCCGGGGATCAAGGAGTCGTAGAACTCTTCTACCGTCTCGGGGTTCTTGGCCATCTTGACTTCCATGCCGTAGTGGGCCCACGATGGGAGGCCGAAGACGGTGGCGATCTTCTTGCGGACTTCAACGGCCTCTTCGAGGATCGGCTTGTTCTCCGGCGAGCTCGTGTAGTTCTTGAACTCCAGCTCTTGGCGGAGCTCCCGGTTGTGGGCCTGGCGCATGAACGGGAAGTACTCCGGATAGTCGAGACTCACCTGGAACGTGCCTTCGGCGTCACCGGGCTTGAGCCCCTCAACGTAGGACTCGGGGAGACCGGCGAGCTGATCGCCTGTCACCTCGATGCGATCGCGGTACTCGTCGATATTCCGCTCGAAAGCGATGCCGAGCTCGATCAATCGTTCCTTGAGCGCCTGAAGCTCGTTTCGCTCATCCTCCGTCAACTCGTGGCCGGCTCGGCGAAAGTCGCGGAGTGTGAACTCCAACAGGCGGGCCTTCTCTCCCTCGAGTGACTTGGCCTCGTCGGTTTCGGCGTACGCCTTGATGGCTTGATAGAGATCGGTGCGGAAGTCCAGCTCACTGGCGAACTTCTGCATGCGTTCGTCGACTGCCGTTGCGGCTTCGCGAACGGCATCGTCTGGGTGTGCTCTGCCGAGGAAAGCGCTCTTGCCGCCTGCAATGGTCATGGAGGCGACCATCTCGTTGAGCGGCGACATCGTCCCCTCCCAGGTGCGCTCGCCCGAGAGGGCGGCCGCAACAAGGGCTTCCGCGTCGTCAATGGCACGGCCGGCGATTGTCGTTACGTCGTCAGATGTGATGTTCGTGTAGTCGAAAAGCATGCCGAGCAGGGTAGCGATAGGCAGTATCAGTCGTTATGTCCCTTACTGGAGTCGTAGCGTGCGCGCCACCAACAGGGGCCCTGCATGACGACGATCCTCGATGTCGCTGCGAAAGCGGGAGTTGGGGTGGGGACCGTCTCTCGCGTACTGAACCGGTCTCCTAACGTCAGCGATGCCACGAGAGCCAAAGTCAGTGCGGTCATCGCTGAGCTCCTTCTCCACCGTCATAGACCGTCTAGCGAGAGCTCATCCACTCTTCAGCTGCCGCGATGAATCCAGCGCCGGCTTCTCGGGAGTACCGGAAGTCGCCGTTGTCGAGGAACAGCTGATCAGGCGTTCTTGGCGTCCCGCCATGCCAACCAATCGGCCAATGGAGCCAGGTCGTAATCGGGCCCCTCGAAGGGAAGGGTGAACTGTTGGGCACCGGCCGCGAGGAGTTCGTCAGCTTTGTCGATGCGTGTCGGGTCCTGCAGACCAACTGACCGCTCGATAGAGGATGGGTCGCGCCCGATCTTGGCGCACCACGCGTCGAGCACGCTGTTCTTGTGGGAGATGGTCTCGGGACTGCCGAAACCATGCCAGATGTCGGCGTGTTCCGCCGTTATCCGAAGTGTGACCTTCTCGCCGCCACCCCCGATGAGCACCGGCATCTTGCGCGGTGCCGGGGGGTTGAGCTTCTCCCAGCGGGCGGCGATACGAGGCATCGCGGCGTCGAGTTGGCGCAGGCGTCCTGGAGCTGTGCCGAACTCGTAGCCGTACTCGTCGTAGTCCCTTTCGAACCAACCTGAGCCGATGCCGAAGATGACCCTCCCTCCGGCGATGTGGTCGACCGTCCTGGCCATGTCGGCGAGCAGTTCGGGGTTGCGGTAAGAGTTACAGCTGACCAGGGGTCCGATCTCGATCTTCTCCGTGGCTTGAGCCCAGGCACCGAGCATCGTCCAGCATTCGAAGTGCTTGCCATCGGCTTCGCCCCACAGCGGGTAGAAGTGGTCCCAGTTGTAGGCGATGTCCGCGCCCATCTCCTCCGCTTGAGCAACCGCGCTCATGATGGCTGACATGTCGGCGTGTTGGGGCTGCAGCTGGACGGCGATTCGTATCTTCATAGGGCATCCTTGGTTGGGCGGTTGGGCTCGACGACCAGCCTGGAAGGATCGTTCTTGGCTGAGGCGGCGGCCACGATGGTATCGGGCGCCTGTTCCAATGTGACCGGGCGTAGTGGGGGCGGTTGCAGGTCGCCGGCGTCGAGCCAGTCGAGGATCCTCTCGGTATCTCCGAGCAGCGAGCCGAAGGAGCCGCGCAACTCGTATTCGGACATCGCCCACAGGGTTGGCGGAATCGTGGCCAGCGGCGTGTTCCCGATACCGGTGGCGACTGCGATCCCGCCGCGTCGCAGGGATTTGATGGCAGCGTCGACGGTGGTCGCCGCGCCCACGAACTCGGCAGCCACATCGACTCCACCTTCGGACAGCAGCTTGACCTGGCGACCAACGGACTCGGAGGCGGACGCGTCGACGACCTCGTCCGCTCCCAGTGCCGTGGCTAGCTCTAGAGCCAGTGGGTTGGTGTCGACGGCGATGATGGGCGCGGCGCCCAGCAGCTTGGCGATCTGAACGGCGAATGATCCGAGGCCGCCGATGCCGATGACGGCCACCGCCATGCCGGGTTGGACGGCGCCCCGGCGCTCGATGGCGTGAAGGGCGGTTGCTCCGGCGTCTGCCGCCACGGCTGCCGATGTCGCGTCGAGCGTCGGCGGCCTGCTGATGAGCGCTCGGGAAGGAATGACGACCTGCTCGGCCCACCCCCCGTCGAAATCGACGCCGGTCATCAGCACGGCCTCACAGAGGTTGTTCCGACCCTCGAGACAGCGCGAGCACGCCTCGCAGCTGACTCCAGCGGCTACGACCACCAGGTCACCGGTCGACCACGCTCCGGCCCTGCTGTCGGCGACAACACCCGCGATCTCGTGACCGAGCGTGATCGGCGTCCTCGACGTCTTGGCCGAACCATCGAGGAAGTGCAGATCAGAGCCACAAACGCCACAGGCCACCACGTCGACGACAACCTCATCCAGCTGTGGCGATGGGGGATCGATGTCTTCGAGCCGCAGATCGGTCCCGCCGTGGTAGCGAACCGCCTTCATTCCAACTCGGCTGCGTCGTCAAGCGACTGGATGGCAGCGATGGCGGTGTCGATTCCGGCCGAAGGATCTACGTTGGCCACTTCCACGTCGAGGCCAGCGATGGACTCGGGTGGTTCGTCTCCCACCCAGATGATGCGCCTGACACCGGCGTCCCTCAATGCTTCCGCCCAGGCGTCGTACACCTCGAGGGCGTCGGCGGCGAAGGAGCGCTCTCTTGAATCGTTGGCGGCGTCGGCGATGAGGATGGCGCTGAAAGCTCCGAGCGCTGCCCCGGCCAGGTGGGAGGCATCCGACACGTCCCCAACGGCGACAGTAGCGCCGTAGCCCCGCAGCTCGTCGATTACGGACGGGTCCGTGACGAAGGCCCTCATCTGTGACGCGGCCGGGGTGAGGGCGGCGACGGCTGCTCGACCGAGCGCCGTGTCTGCTCCAACGAGGAGAACTGGCATGGCGGCGAGCTTACAGAAGGCTACGAGGAGCCAAGGCCTGGATGAGAGCGACGCCAAGGCGACAGTCGGGAACGCCGCCGGCGCCTCATGCGTTGTAGTGGTACGCGGGTCTGAGGCGCCGGGACGGTTTACTCCCCCCTTCCCGCCTTTCCGGCGCCTCCCCGCAAGGTCATCAGGCAGGCTCCAAGTGATCAGGCGCCCGCAAATGAGCCATTGGTTAGGGACGGCAGGCGCGGCACACTACGTGCCCGAGAGGAACCCATGACAACAGTCGACATTGACCTTGGCGGGTACAAGCTGGGCTGGCACGACGACGAAGATGACTACGTCTTCAAGCCGCGTAAGGGCCTAAACGAAGAGATCATCCGTGAGATGTCGTCCATGAAGGGCGAGCCCCAGTGGATGCTGGACTTCCGCCTCAAGGCCTATACCCGCTTCCTGCGTAAGCCTGTTCCGCAGTGGGGTGGTGGCGGCAGCCTCAACGACATCGATTTCGACGATATCTACTACTACATCAAGCCAACCGAGGGCCAGGCCAAGGACTGGGACATGGTCCCCGACTCCATCAAGGAGACCTACGAGAAGCTCGGCATCCCCGAGGCGGAGCGTAAGTACCTCGCCGGCGTCACCGCCCAATACGAGTCCGAAGTCGTCTACCACCGCAACCGCGAGGACCTCGAGGAGATGGGCGTTCTCTTCTGCGACATGGACACGGCCGTCCGTGAGTACCCCGAGATCGTCCAGGAGTACTTCGGCACCATCATCCCGCCCAACGACAACAAGTACGCCGCTCTCAACTCGGCGGTGTGGTCTGGCGGCTCATTCATCTACGTTCCCCCAGGCGTCCACCTCGACCAGCCGCTGCAGGCTTACTTCCGCATCAACGCCGAGAACATGGGCCAGTTCGAGCGCACACTGATAATTGTCGACGAAGGCGCTTCGGTGCACTACGTCGAGGGCTGTTCGGCGCCCGTCTGGACCAGTGATTCGCTGCACTGTGCTGTTGTCGAGATCGTCGTCAAGGAAGGCGGACGCTGCCGCTACACCACCATCCAGAACTGGTCGAACAACGTCTACAACCTGGTGACCAAGCGGGCCGCGGCCTATCGCAACGCCACCATGGAGTGGATCGACGGCAACATCGGCTCCAAGCTCACCATGAAGTACCCGGCGGTGTGGCTCATGGAAGAGGGCGCCCACGGCGAGGTGCTGTCCATCGCTTTCGCCGGCGAGGGCCAGCATCAGGATGCCGGTGCCAAGATGGTGCACGCCGCGCCCAACACCACATCGCTGATCACCTCCAAGTCGATCACCAAGGACGGTGGCCGCGGCGGCTACCGGGGCCTGGTGCGGGTCGAGCCCGGCGCCGAGAACGTCAAATCGTTCGTGCGCTGTGACGCGCTGATCCTCGACGAGGAGTCACGCTCCGACACCTACCCCTACATGGAGATCGAAGAGGCCAACGCCCAGATCGGCCACGAGGCCACCATCTCCAAGGTTGGCGACGACCAGCTCTTCTATCTGATGAGCAGAGGCCTGACAGAGGAAGAAGCCACCGCCATGATCATCGCCGGCTTCATTGAGCCCGTGGTCAAGGAACTCCCCATGGAGTACGCCGTTGAGCTCAACCGCCTCATCGAACTCCAGATGATCGGCTCAGTCGGCTAGCTCTCACCCGTCTGGTGAGGTGACCCTGGCCCACCAGGGCGTGACCTCGCCTGAGGTGGACGGCTTGGGAATGGATTCACGAGCTCAAAGATGACTCTCGGCCCTATCGGTCACCTAGGCCGAGGGGGAAGCTTCTCAGGTCGGGGGAGCGGTGCACGACGCGGGGGTTCAACATGAAACGTTTTTGGATTGTCTTGATGGTGTTTGCCATAGCGATGGTCATGGCGTTGCCGGCTGCGGCAAAGAAGGGGAGTATCCCCGGACCACCGGATGATGAACCTACCCAGCCCTGTGAGACTGTTACAACGCTGAGCGGCAGAGGCAGCCTTGGGTTCGGCTGTGACTGGACTCCGCTAGAAAGCGGCGCTACGGGCACGGTCACCGTGACGGAGATTTCCGGTGACGTCTCCCGCGTCGTTGTGTTTGTCCGTGACTCTGCTCCCGGAGATATCTGCGTATTGGAGCAGTGGGACAAAGCGACTGGAACCGTGTTCAGCGCCCAGTTCGACCTGGTAGTTGGAGATCAGAATTATTGGGAAGGCGCTACTCATTGGTGCGAACAATTCGACCCCATTGCGGGACCACGGGAAGACCTGAATGGGAAACCGCTGCACGTGCAGGTGGGTGTCAGGGGTAAGAGGGGCACTGTGGTCGCGGTTTCCCTCTCCCCGGGTCAGGTGCCAGCTACATAGAGGCACTTGGTTAACAGGCGAGCGACGAATAGGACCCCTGCTCCGGCGGGGGTCCCTTCGCGTCTAGTCCTCCAATAACATTCGTCAACACTGGCACACCAGGGCGTGACCTCGCCTGAGGTTCGAGACCACCTAGAGAGCGACTTGACAGGGGGTCTACGGCAGGTTCACGGGTAGGAGTTGACGTATCGAAGTTGCTCGAAGAGGTAGTGGATGTGGTCTGTTCCGAGGTGGGTCCACAGTTCGTATGTGCACCATGGTTGGTCTGCGATGGCCAGGTATGCATGCAGGGGGGGAGTGGTGATTTCCCCCGTCTGTGGGTCTCTGGTTTCGATTCGGTCTGGAGGTAGCTGGTTGTAGAGGTGTCCGTCGTACCCGTATGCGGCGTAGCTACCGTCGTTCCACTCAACACGGTACGGCCTCTCTGATGGGATCGAGGCGGGGCCGCCATCGCCGCCGCTCAGTCCCACGACCCCCCGGCCGCAGTCCGAACAATCTCCGTTGAAGCCGTCATGTCCTGGGCCGTCTGGGTTGTCCCAAGCAACGCCCCAGCCACCGAAACGGGCTGTTCGGATTGTCGCCTCGTCGGCATCGCCGCCCAGGTCGGCCAGGGCCATGAGAGGGCACTCAACACCATCACCAAATCTATCTGCGGCTTCGTCCCATCTCTCCAGTAGGAGAGCATCCACGTCTTCCGTTTTGAGCGGAGGCTCGGCCCAAGGAGGGTCACCGGCATTCGTCACGCTGACACCGACAAAACCGGGTTCGATTGGCTCGGAGTAGTAGCCGTCGACGAATCTGAGCTGGTCCACAAACCAGAGCAGGTGCTCCTCTCCCAAAGACGAAAACGCCGAGTACGAACACGGCTGACCCGCCACAGCAAGGTTCGCTAGTACTCGATTGTGGCCATCCGCGTATACGTGGAAGTCTGAGCGGTGTAACTCCATGCCGCTCCCATCACTCCAACGTGCACCGAGCCGGTCGTCGTCCAGGCCAGAAGACCCAAGAATCCCGAAGGCGCTTCGCCCACAATCATCGCAGGCTTCGCTGCTACCGGTCATGCCCGGACCATCGGGATTGTCCCAAGCAACAGACCAATCGTCATGAGTGAACCCAGCCCTACGCGGTACCGCATTCTCGCCGTCGGGGCCGAAGCTGACCGGAGCGAGAAGTGAGCAGTACCCGTGGTTGGCGGATTGCAACCACGTGTCCAAGAGCAACGTGTCAACATCGGCTGAGGGCAGCTTCAGCCCCGCCCACGGTGCCGGTGGCAACTCCAAGTTCGGGGCTGTCTCCGCCACTCCAGCCGAGTCGGCGGGAAGGGAGGTGACCCCCGCCACTCCAGCCGAGTCGGCGGGAAGGGATGTGACCTCCGCCACTCCTGTCGAGTCGGCGGGAAGGGATGTGACGGTGCTCTCAGGGGCGCTACTCGTCGTAGTGCTCACACCGCTAGTACAAGCCGTGAAGCCCAGGAGCAAGGCTCCAAACAGTGGTCTCATGACATTCCAAGCCTATTGGACTCGTGCTGAGGCAGGAGGGCCTCAGTCCCGTTGTCTGCAGATAGCCTCCGACACAGGACCACTTGGGAGGCCAAGGATGCGACCGCTGAAGATTGGACTCGCGCTTGCCGTGATCGAGGAGATTTCGACTGGGTCGCCGATGGCCTGGTCAGACATCCGCCAGCGGGCACTGTGGGCCGAGGAAGTGGGATTCGACACGGTCTGGATTCCCGATGAGCTTCTGTGGGAAGCCGAGGAGTGGCCAGGTCCTCGCGGCTGGTGGGAGTGTGTCGCCATTACGGCAGCGGTCGCCGAGGCCACCTCCGAAGTCACGGTCGGAACCTGGGTGCTGTCGGCCCTCCATCGCAACCCAGCACTCACCGCCAAGGTCGTTTCCACGCTCGACGAGATCAGCGGCGGACGATTGATCTTCGGGTTTGGCGCTGGCCACTCGGGCAAACAGGGGGCCGCCTTCGGCTACCCATCGGACAAGGTGGTGAGCCGCTACGAGGAAGCGTTACGAATCGTCGTTCCCCTGCTGCGGGGGGAGGCGGTGGACCACGAAGGTGAGTACTACGGCGCCTCGCTCACCAACCGTCCAGGTGGGCCGCGTCCGGGAGAGATCCCAATCATGCTTGCCGGCCACGGTCCACGAAACATCGGCCTGGCGGCGAAGCATGGCGACATGTGGAGCGCCTATGCGACCGGGAGCTCACAGCCGGAGGCCTTCGTCGAAATGCTGCATATGGTCGACCGTGCCTGCGAGGCGGAAGGGCGTGACCCAAAGACCATCGGACGCTCGATCGGGGTCGATCTCGTGCCGGGTGGCTTCACCGCACCGGAGGAGCTGGGGGTGACCGATCCCCTCACCGGCTCGGCTGAGCAGATCGCCGAAACCGTGCAGAGCTTCGCAGACCTCGGCGTCACCAGCCTCGAGTTCATGGTGTGGCCGAATACGGCTGAGGCCGTGGGGGCCGCGGGCGAGGTGCTCCAACAGTTCAACGGGTAAGAATCCCTGGGTCTAGTCGTCGCCAGAGCATTGCTATGAAGAAGCCCGCCTGCTGGTCCCTCCTGGTCCCGGTTTCGCGAAACCAGGAAGGCCTGTGACAGTGACAAGAGAAGCGGCCCCGGACAAAGCACCCTTCTCCAAGGACGTTCGCAAACCCTGGTTAGTGGACTTGAAACCAGCGAAGTCGAGTGACCTCCGAAACGTTCCCGGAGCACCACTGACATAGCTGCGATCCTCATGGTGTCGTGAGTCTGGTAACGCCCTCTAGGAACATTCGTTAACACTGACACACCGGGGCGTGGCCTCCTCTGAGGCCGCAGGTAGCCACTCCTACCGCGGCGGCGGGTAGGCGGACAACTCGTGAGGTGACCAGCTTCTGCCTGTATCGATATCGTCGATCGACCGTCCAGAATCCGACAATCGGGCTTCGTGCTTACAGCCAGCGTCGTTGTATCTGACAACCTTCCCTACGACGAGAGCCGGGATGCGGGTACGAGCGTTTTCTGTGGCGACCGCTCTGGTGATGGTGCTGGCTGCCTGTAGCGATTCGAGTTCTTCTGAAACGACGGCTTCAACCAGTGCGACCACGGTCGCGGCTCCGGCGACCACGGCGTCCCCGCAGTCAACCGCCTCAACAGAAGCGGACACCAAGGGGCTCCAAGCCTTCCCGTCGCCTGGGCTCCTAAGACCTGAGGAGCTTCCTCCCGGCCAGTACACGACCACGATCATGACACCGACCATCACCCTCACCGTCGGGGAGGGCTGGCAGATACTCGGTGAGTTCGAGCCGCTTCTGCTCATGAGCCGGACCGTGGGGTTCCAAGGGCAGGAGGATTTCCTCAACTTCGTCACTTTTCCTGGTAACTCCATCGACGCTGTGATCGACGGCATCCAGCATGAAGAAGTTCTTGATTACACGGATCCGGTGCTGGTATCGGTTGGGGAAGCCGAGGGCCTCTCGTTTACCGCGGGCGTAATGGTGCCCGGAGGTGGGTCGGTTGAGGTGTTCACGTTCCCAAACAATCGCCTGTACAACCGGGTCCCTCTCGACCCGCCGACCTTCGACGACGGCGACCGGATCAGGTTCACCGTGCTAGAGGTCGGTACTGACGTGCTGACCATCATCAGCGGTGCGGATGACCTCATCGACTTCGACGCTTTCCTCGAAGCTGCCGACGAAGTCCTCGCCACGGTCAGTTTCAGGGAGACAGTTACCGGCTAACAGTCAGTACCTCGGCCATCCCTTCCACCGCCATCACGACCAGCTTTTGGGGGCCTGATACTCCTCTAGGAACATTCGTCAACACTGGCACACCGGGGCGTGACCTCGCCTGAGGTTCGGTCCGGAATCTGCGTGACCAATGACTCTGGCGGGCTGCTCCGGCTGCCCACACGATGCACTGGAGCTTCCGTCTTCTCGACCCAGGGGGCCCAAGAATGCGACGCCTTCTTTACAGCGCCACTGTGGCCGTCATCCTTGTGCTGGGAGGTTGTGGTGACTCGGCTGATGAGCCGGAGTCCACGGCGCCGCCGCTAACAGCAGCGGCCACAACCCCGACGACGACGGTGGCGACAACTCCAGCGACTCCGACAACCGAAGCAGCCCCACCCGCTACCACCGCTGCGCCTGTTGACTCCGATTCGGGTGAGGATCTCGAAATAGTCCAGGTCGAGGAACTCGAGTATCTCGTGGACGATGAGGAAACCTGGACGCTCGATGTGTTCTATCCCACAGAAGGTGGACCGTGGCCGCTCGTCGTCATCTTCCCTGGAGCCTGCGACAACTGCGCCGATACCTCGTCGGCACGGATTGTCGCCCAGGGGGGTGCGGTGGTGGCGGCACCTCGCTACTGGCACGGAATAGGGAGTTCCACTCCTACCGAGTACCTCGCCGGAAACACTCATGGTGACCGGGCGGCATGTGCCGTCGGGTACGCGCAAGCGATTGCCGGCGACTACGACGGTCGCGCCGATATGACGACGGTGGTCGGGTTCTCGGCGGGCGTACATCCGGCTGGATGGGTTGGTCTCGGTGTCGCCAACGACGAGATGTGCGACGAACCGATCAAGCATCTTCCGCGGGGCTTGGTTGTTGGCGACGGCCAGTTCATCTTCCAAGACACGGCCTGGGACCGCGCGTTCCAAGACGAGGGGGCGACTGAGACCGTCGATCGCTATCTCAATCCCGATCGCTGGAACATCGTTGACGACCTGATGGTCCACTTATGGTCAACAGAATCGACGCTCACCTCCACGGCCATAGAGGACCCCCCACAAGCCGATTCATGGGTGTGGTTGCGTGACACCACGGGGACTCTCGTCGATGACCTGCGGGCAGTGGGAGCCCTTGACGACGGGACAGTCGATTTCTATGACAATGCTCTGTTGCTAGAGCGGCGGATGCTTGATAGGGGAATAGTGGTGACCACGGTGCGATACCCGGGTGACCACCGCTACAACGCCGAGGTGTACGACCGCATCATGGAAGTGGCAAACGGTCGATCGGGTTAGTCCGGCGTCCCGATTCACTCGTCGCCTAGATGCGCGATTGACCGGTTCGCGTCCTCTAGGAACATTCGTCAACCCTGGCCCAAACCAGGGTTGAGTGCTCACTTCAGAATCACCGCTGGTAACGCCGATAGAGAGGGGAGTGCATACCGAAGTTGATCTCCGAGAAAGCCAGGGGTTGAGACCCGATCAACTCACCGAGCTCGCCGACCGTATCCGGCACGGTGACTACGGCATTCCTAACGCGGATGTCGCCGCGGCGATCCTCAGACGTCGAGGGGAGTTGGCTGCAGGACGCCGCAACCACCGCGACGCACTATCCGACCGCCGACAACGCGGGCCAAGCCCCCACGGAGGCGGCTACCGGCGTTCAGGGCAGGATCGGAGACAGCCACCGCCGCCCGTTCTGCCCTCCGCTGCGTAGATCAGAACTGCGCAATCCAGTTATCGACAGCTTCTCCGGCGGGGGTTCCCTTCGGGCGTAGTCCTCTAGGAACATTCGTTAACACTGACACAGGCCAGGGTTGAGCCGATGTTCCTGGGTGGTTTACGGTGATTTCGGCTAGGGGAGCGGAACCGTTACGTGAACCGTTTCGTTGGGGCTCAAGACCACAGCTAGCGCCGCGTTGTACACGGACTGAGTATCTCCGTTGAGGATCGGCCCGTGCATGGCGTCGATGCCCGTGTATCCGTAGGAGTTGACCGAGATGATCGTTCCGGATCCGCTCGTGAAGGGAGCCAGCCACGGGCCGCCCGACGATCCGCCATTGAGCTTGCACCCGTTGAGGCGATAAGTGTCACCGTTGTTGAGGGGATCGGTGTCGATCGGACCGCTGCAGTAGATGAGGTCGTTTCCCTTCCACTTCTTTTGGGCCGGATAGCCGAACGCCCAGCCGGTGGTGCCAGTCGCCACATCCGAGAAGCTGGTCGCCTGCGGGACCACAGTGTCCTCGAGCATCGTGTCGCCGAGGCCACCCTCTCCTGTCGCCACGATTCCGAAGTCGTACAGCACCGCCGTGTCATTGAACCCACCTGCGGTCGCATATCCGACGTGAACGGCCATCGCCGATGCCGTCCAACAACCGTGTTCCGTGCTACTGCAGAACGATCCACTGGTCGTCAGCTGCACCGGTGCGGCGTCGTAGTCGGGGATGAACATCCAGTTATCGGCGAAGAGCCCAGTCGACTCGTCGAATACAC
>CAXMQS010000091.1:0-18203 GCA_964195995.1 uncultured Acidimicrobiia bacterium | reverse complement strand
GTCACTCGGCCTCGACACTGTGCACGACGCCGCTGTGGATCAGATCCCGGATTTCGTCTTCCACGAAACCACATTCACCGAGGATCGCCTCAGAGTGCTCGCCCAACAGGGGCGGCGAGGGCACTGTGGCATCGGCATTCGTCTCTGAGAAGCGACCGGGCAGAATGGGGGCGCGGATCTCGCCGACAGCAGGGTGCTCTGTCGTCACAAAGGATCCACCCAGCGCAACATGCTCTTCCGCAACCAGCTCGCTGTAGCTCAACAGCGGGCCACACAGAACATCAGCCTCGGTAAGCACGTCGATCCAAGCAGCCGTCGTCCGTTCGCGGAACAGCGGATCAAGCGTGTCGCGCAGCTCGGTCCTGGCCCGCACCCGCTTGTCACCGGTGTCGAACCTCGAGTCGGTTGCGAGGTCGGGTCGACCGAGCGCGCCACAGAGCGCATGCCAGCGTTTCACCGTGTAGGCGGCCACCATCACATAGCCATCACTGGTCGGGAACGCCTCGTTCGGGGCCGCATACGACGCGGCGCTCCCCAGACGCTGAGGAGACTCACCACTGGCGAGGAACATCGAAAGCGGCACGATCTGGAACGCCAGCAGGGAATCGAGCAACGAGACGTCGATCCGCTGCCCCCGCCCCGTGCGCTCACGAGCGAACAACGCGGCAAGGATGGCCTGTGATGCGTAGATGCTGGCTGTCATGTCCGCAGCGGGAACGCCGACCTTCACGGGCGGACCATCTGCGGTTCCGGTGACGCTCATGATCCCGCCCATCGCTTGGACGACGCCATCGACTCCCGGACGGTCGCGCCACGGTCCGCTCTGGCCGAAGGCAGAGATCGCTGCATAGATGAGCCTGGGATTGCGGGCAGCCATCGCTTCGTAGCCGATTCCCAGGCGATCAGCTACTCCGGGCCTGAAGCTCTCGAGAGCGATGTCGCAGTGCTCACAGATACGCAGCATGACCTCAGCACCGCCCGGCTTCTTGAGATCGATAACCGCGCTCCTCTTGTTCCGGTTTACCCCAAGGAACACCGCAGCAACTCCGTTGACGAAGGGAGGGCCCAATCTTCGCCCCCACTCGCCACCGGGCGGCTCGACCTTGAGGATGTCCGCGCCCATGTCTCCGAAGTACATGGCGCACGTAGGCCCGGCACCCCCCTGGGAGAGGTCTAGGACCTTGATGCCGTCAAGCGCCCCACTCATGTGGCAACAACGGATGGAGGCGCCTCAGGCGACGCGGCAGCGTCTCGTTGAGCGCGATCGGCGAATTCGCTGGCGGTTTCGGCAGCCGGATGATCACGGCACGGCTTGGAGTGGACTCCCGCCGTGGCGGCACCCGCAAGGCCCACACCGTCAAGCGCGACCCGATTCATTACATGTGCCTCACTGACGAACCTTCGAGTCACGCTAGCAATCGGCGCACATTCCCGGGCGAGGGATGGTCCTTAGGAGTTCGACTGGATCCTGGCCGTGATCCTCAGAGTGCCGTTCCCTCTGTTCCGGGAACCAGGGGGAGCCCCTCGACCTAGGCTGCCGTAACGCATCTGAGAGGAGAGACAAAGGTGGCAGCAAGTGTTCCAGGGAACGGCGAAGGGCCCGGCGACCCATCGTCGGTTCCTCCCGGCGTTGATCCCGACATCCTCAAGCGCCTGGTCACTGTCGAAGCCGTCACCGTCCATCTAGACGGCATCCAGCACGAGGCGACCGTGCACTCACACGATCAGGGTCGTACGTTCACCTTTCGCAGCGACGAACCGCCGCAGATGATCGGCGAAGACGAGCATCCCTATCCACTTCACTACTTCACTGCAGCGGTCGGCTTGTGAATACTGACCCAACTCGTCCGGTACGGACGAATGCTGAAGGTGGATCTGCAGAAGGCGTCTTGCCAGGTGAAGGCCCACTGGACGAGCGAGGGGTCGGTCTTCGCCGGCACCATCAGCTCTACCTGCCACTGGGTGGAGACCCACCTGGAGATCGAGTCTGCCGATGACCCCGCCCGGGTCGCCGCGCTGGTACGAAACGCCGAAGGGGGTTGCTACGCCCAGTCGGCCCTGCAACAGCCGGTGTCGGTGACAGGGACGGTGATGTTCAACGGTGCCGATCTCGACTACACCCAGTACCCCAAGAAGGTCGAGCGCCGTTAGAGATAGCGGCGCCGTCGTGTGCCAGCTGGCGCTCGTCAGGCTCCCGCTATCACTCCGTTGGCATGGTGGCGCCCTATCTCGGCATCGGACAGACCCAGGACCTCGATGAGGATCTCATCGGTGTGCTGCCCGAGCCTGGGCGCCGGCCGGGCAGGTGGATTCCCGGCGGTGTGCAGCGGAGAGGCGGGCGCCAGGTAGGTGCCGATCCCCGGTTGTTCTACGTTCGTGAACATCGGATTGGCCAGCGAGGCGCGCGGATCGGTCTCGAGCAGTTGGCGGACCGACTGATACGGCCCCCACAAGACCCGGTGGCGATCGAACAGAGTCGTCGCTTCGACGAAGGTAACGGACAGGAACCACTCGGCAAGGAGTGTGGCGATCTCCTGGCGCGCCGCGAACAGGTCGCCGTCACTTCTCAGCTTGTAGCCGATCCTCTCCTCGAGCTCGGCGACCTCGTCCTGTAACCCTGTCGCCTCCACGATGCCTTGGAATTGGCGTGGAGTGATGGCGACGACCATCAACTGTCGGCCGTCGCCGGTGGTGAAATTCCGGCCGAAGGCTCCGAACAGGTAGTTCCCGTATCGCTGACGGTCGTCGTCGTTCACCTGCACCTCGGCGATCTGGCCGAGGTGTCCGAGCACCGCCAGAGCGACATCGGAGAGCGCCAGGCGGAGCAGCCGACCTTCGCCCGTGCTCCGGCGATGGCGCTCGGCGGCGAGGATGCCGGTGGCGGCGGTGATCCCGGTGATCAAGTCCCATGCTGGTAGTACAGAGTTCACAACCCTCTCGTCATCATCGGGACCGGTGATGACCGGGTAGCCGACGGCGGCATTGATTGTGTAGTCCATCGCGATGCTGCCGTCGGCGTTGCCAACGATTTGACATACGATCACATCGGAACGGCGAGTGCGAAGCGCTTCGTAGTCAACCCAGTGCTTCGGCGGGTAGTTGGTGAGCAAGATCCCCGCGTCGGCGCCGGCCGCGGTCACCAGCTGGGCCGCCAATTCTCTACCCTCTTCCGACCTGAGGTCGACGGCGATCGACCGCTTGCCCTTGTTCAAGCCAGCCCAGTAGAGACTGTCGCCGGCGGCGGTGACCGGCCAACGCCCGTAGTCAAGGCCGCCCCCGATCGGATCTACCCTGATCACGTCGGCACCGAGCTGGGCCAGAGTCATTCCCCCGAGTGGACCGGCGACGAACGCGGCGGCCTCAACAACCCGCATCCCACTCAACAGTGCTCCATCGGCCTCCGTATCAACCTCCTCGATCGGTTGGATTGGGCTTATTGGGTGTCCCGGATCTTGTACCTAGGGGGGCCTCGTCGTGCCGCCGCACGGTGTGTGCATCCGTGACCATCGTGTTATGGCCTAGTTGCTGTGGTTGTGGGGCCTTCTAGCATGTGGACTCTTCCGGGGTCAGGCGAAGTTCACCACCGCCCGACCGATGATCGAACCCTCGCGTAGCCGGTCCAATCCTTCATTGACTGCATCAAGTTCGAACTCGGCGCCGATGATCGGCCTGATCCGGCCTTGACCCACCAGCGCCACGGCCTCAAGCAGATCGCTGCGGGTAGATCCTCGTGAGCCCATGATCGACACTTCGTCGTAGACCAGACGCATCGTTCCGGCGGTCAGCTGCGGCACGGAGTAGCCGACAACGACCACTGCGCCGCCCTTTCGACAGGAGAGGACGCCTTGGTCAACAGATCCTTCGATGCCGACGAGGTCGATGAAGGCATGGACGCCGAGACCCTTGGTCAACTCCCTGATCTGGACCGAGATGTCGCCATCGTTTGGATCGATCGTCCAGGTCGCCCCTAGCTCCTCAGCGAGTTGGCGCCGCTCTTTCGTCCGGGCGATGCCGATCACGCGGGCTCCGGCCACGACGGCAACCTGCACCGCGGTGAGACCGAGTCCGCCCAGCCCGTAGACGGCAACGGTCTGCCCGGATCGAACCTCGGCGCGCCTTAGGACAGCGTGATAGGGAGACCCGATGGCGTCGGGAATGGTCGCCGCCTGCGCGAATGAGACCGCTGGCGGGATCTCGACCAGGTTGGCTGCCGGAACGCGAACAAAATCCGCCAGTGCGCCATCCTGCTCGAGTCCGAGGCGCACCAATCGAGCACAGTGGTCGAGCTCGCCCCTACGGCAGTACTCGCAGGTGCCGCAGGTGATGTCAAGGGCCACGGCGACTCTCGCTCCTTCTTCGAATCCGCGAACGCCTTGCCCGAGGGCTACCACCTCGCCTGCTAGCTCGTGCCCCATGATCAGTGGCGTTTTCACGGTCGGGATGGCGCCCTCGATGATCTTGAGATCGGTGCGACAGATCCCAGCCGCCCGGGTACGAACTATGACGTCGTCGAGGCTCGGTTCGGGGTCGGCCGTTTCGGTGACATTCAGAGGCTCGTTGAACTGTTCCAGCACCGCAGCCTTCATATCGGTCTCCTCACATACGTCGGCAATCAGGCCACCAACACTAGGAGCTCTGCCTCTGGCAGAAGCAGAGCTGACACCGCCGAGCGCTTCAGTTCTTGCAAGTTTCAACTGCGACATGTCACAATGCGATCGCGACGTATCTTCTCACGGTGCAGCGAGTGTGTGTCTCGACTAGCGTGGCACGACGGCATCTTGAGATAGGTATGCCGACAGGGGAGCAGGAATTGGCCGGACGGCTGGCATAGAACTGACGAAGACCGGAGGGTAATGATGAGACACCACCACAGGTCTGGAGCTTGGCGCTTCGCCTTGGTCCTGGTCGTACTGGCGATGGTTGCCGCGGCATGCGGCGACTCGAGCAGCAGTACAACGGCTCCAGCGGCGACAACGCCCGCCGCCACTGACGCTCCGGCCGCCACCGACGCTCCGGCCGCCACCGACGCTCCGGCCGCCACCGACGCTCCGGCCCCGAGCGGTGAGCCGATCGTGGTTGGTGGTTCGCTGGCCCTGACCGGGTTCCTGGCTCCGACGGCAGCCATCCACAAGCTGGCGGGCGAGATGTTCGTCGAGCAGCTCAACGCCTCTGGCGGCCTTCTGGGCCGACCAGTCGAGTGGACAATCCTCGACGACGAATCGGCGCCCGACAAGGCGGCGTCCAACTACGAGCGACTGATCACCGAAGACGAGGTCGATCTGCTCATGGGTCCCTACGGCACCGGAACCATCAGCGCGGCCATTCCGGTTGCCGAGCGGTATGGCTTCGTCATCCCGCACCACAGCGGCAGCCTCACCTACACCTACGGCTACGACTGCTCCTACCCGGCGTGGGGTTCGGGGCGTTACCCGAATCAGACGGTGGTGGCCGGCGTTCTTGACATGCTGGAGGCCACCGGCTCGCCGCCCGAGACGATCGGCTTCGTGGTCAATCAGTTCCCGGGCTCGAACTTCCTGGCTTACGGCACAACCGATGGCGATGCCACGGACGCGCTGGGAGGAGTCCAGATAGCTGAGGATCGTGGCTACGACGTCGTCGTCGATCTTCCCTTCCCGACCGGCACCTCCGACTGGGGCCCGATCGCCGCCCAGGTCCGTGACGCCGACCCCGATTTTCTGTGGGTTGGCGCTCTCGGCCTCGACGCTGCGAACTTGATCGATGCGATGGAGGCCCTCGACTATCGGCCAGATGGTGAGTTCTACTTGTGGCCGGCCCCGGGTCCGCTCGTGGCGATGGGTGATTTGACCGAGGGCATCTTCCTAGCGGCGACGTTTGCGGAAGGCACCCCGGAGCGAGCGACCCCGGAGGCGGCGGCGGTCGTCGCCGAGTTCAAGATCCGGGCCGAAGCGGCCGGGATGTATTCCGACTTCGAGACGCAAGCGGCGGGATCGTGGTCGGCCTGGGAGATCCTGACCACGGCGGTAAAGGCGACGGGATCGCTCGACCAAACGGTCCTGTGTGACTGGTTGAACAGCAACACCGTGACCACGCTGTCGATGGGCGAGATCGACTTCGACCCTGCGCAGAACAACTACTACGGCGACCAGTCGAAGGTTGCCCAGCTGCGTGACGGCGTGTGGCTCTCCGTGTGGCCCCCAGCATCCACCGGTGGCAACTCTGCCGTGTACCCGACGAGTCCGTAAGGAGGCCGCAGGCACAGCGGGTGGTCCCGATAGGCGGCCACCCGCTGTGCCGGTCTCCTCAAGAGCGTCGTGACGGCGAGGTGAGGCGCCGACCCTCGGGCCCGACGAGAAAGGAAATGGCGTGACCCTGTACCTCCAGGCCCTCACGTCCGGCCTGCTGCTCGGGGGGGTGTTCGCCATCATGGCGCTCGGCTTCTCCCTGACCTGGGGGATGCTGGAGATCATCAACCTGGCCCACTTCTCGGTGATCCTGGTGGCGGCCTACGGCACCTACGAGTTCACCACCAGAACGGGGCTCGACCCCTTCCTGGCGCTGCCCATCACCATCCCGTTGTTCTTCCTCGTCGGCGTGCTGCTGCAGCTAGCGTTCGATCGCTTCAAGGTCTCAGGGTTCAATTCGCTGCTGGTCACATTTGGCCTCTTCGTCATCGTCGAGGGATCCGTCCGCAACTATTGGGGCGCCGACTTCTTGCGGTTGACCGCCGATACCAACCGCTACAGCTCGGCGTCGGTATTCATCGGCGACATCGCGCTTCCCATGCAGCGGCTTCTGGCGCTGGGTCTGGCGGTGCCCATCGCCATCGCCGCGGCGATATTCCTGAAGCGGAGCTACACCGGCAAAGCGCTGCGGGCCGTCACCGAAGATCGGGAGATCGCGGCTGCGTTCGGGGTCAACTACCGCCGCCTCTCGACGCTGCTGGCGGGCGCGAGCGCGGCGACCGGCGCCGTTGCCGGTGCTCTCGTCGCCGTCAGCGGTGCTTTGTTCCCGAGCCTGTCTGAAGAGTGGATCGGGATCGTGTTCGCGGTGGTGATCCTCGGCGGGGTCGGGAGGCCGCTCGGGGCGGTGGCGGCAGCCGTCCTCGTCGGCGGAGTCGGCGGAGTCGCTTCCGTCCGGTGGGGCCCGCTGGCGGCGCCGCTCGTCACGTTTGCCTTGCTGATCGTGGTCTTGGTCTGGCGGCCCCATGGGCTGTTCGCGAGGCACGCCCGATGAGCCGACGCGCGCTGGCGTTGTTTCTCGTCGCAGGCGTTGTCCTGGCCTTCGTGCCCAACCTGCGCTCTGCCCTCGACTTTCCCATCTTCTATCTCATCTTCCTGTATTCACTCTTCTTCTGGATTACGCAGGCGACCAGTTGGAACATCCTTACCGGATTCTCGGGCTACTTCAGCTTCGGCCAGGCAGCCTTCTTTGGCGTCGGGGTGTACACGTCGGCGATCCTGGTGGCGCGATACGACGTCGGCTTCTTCGCCACTCTGCCGGCGGCGGGGATCATGGCAACCGTGCTGGCGGGGACGATCGGATTCCTGGCGTTTCGCCTGCGAGCACTTCGCGGCGAGGTCTTCGCCTTGCTGACCCTGGCCGTCACGTTCGTTTTGACGGCCCTGGCCGGGGCTAATTCGTACATCGACGGTGGACAGGGCCACCGGGTATCCGTTCCGGATTACCCCAGCTTCCTCGGTTCCTACCCCGACTTCATCTACCGCGTTGGTCTTGTCATGGCCATCGCCTCGGTCGCCATCGCCTACTCGATTCAGCACTCCAGGTTCGGCCGCGGCTTGTTCGCCATACGCGACGACGAGGACGTGGCAGAGGCGCTTGGGACACCGACGCTGCGGTACAAGATGTTGGTGCTGTCGCTCAGTGGTTTCCTGGCAGGCGCTGCCGGAGGCATCCACTCGCTTCAGATCAGCTACATCACCATCGGAGAGACGTTCAGCTTCACGGTGCCGTTGTTCGTGATCTTGATGAGCGTTCTCGGAGGGCGCAACCACTGGCTCGGCCCCGTGATCGGCGCCACGGTGGTGTACACGTTGCGCGATCGACTTTCGGGAGCAGGATTCGAGGCATGGAGCCAGATCCTGCTCGGCTCCATACTGATCCTGGCGATCATCTTCGCCCCCGAGGGCCTCTACCCGCGGGTGCGGGCGCGACTCCGCCTAGTCATACTCGTCGCCGTTGTGGTCCTGGCGGTGGAATCCGGCGCGGATGTCGGCGGTGCCAGTCTCGATCAGATCACGATTGCCATGTTGGTGGTCTTGCCGTTGTTGCTTGTCCCCGACCGTATTCTGCGGTGGACCGGATGGCTGCGGCCGGCGGTCGTGCCCGTTGGGCGGAAGGCTCGGCGCGCTGCGACGTGGGACCGAGAATCATTGACGTTGCGCGCCACCGGCCAAGAAGCTTCCGTCGCCGTTGGATCCGATGCCGTCTCCGCTCCTTTGCTGCAATGTGACCAGATCCGCATGGAGTTCGATGGGTTGCACGCCCTCCAGGACGTTGACATCTCCATCTCGGCCGGCGAGATCGTCGGTTTGGTGGGACCCAACGGATCGGGAAAATCCACTCTGATCAACGTCATGAGCGGCATGTTCGCTCCGACCTCCGGGAGCGTGCGGTTCCGGGGCGTGGATATCACCGGGAGGCCACCGCACGTCATCTCGAATCTCGGTATCGCTCGCACCTATCAGATTCCCCGTCCCTTCGCCACCATGACAGTGTTCGACAACGTGGCCGTTGCTTGCATGTTCCGGCACAAGGGGATGACTCTTGACGAGGCGCAACACGCCGCATGGGAGTACCTGGAGTTCACCGGCTTGGTGGATGTGGCCGACACGCTGCCTTCCCAGGTCAACCTCCATCAGCGCAAGTTCCTGGAGCTGGCTCGCGGCCTGGCCAGCGAGCCAGAGGTGCTGATGCTCGACGAGGTCCTTTCCGGGCTGAACCCGACCGAGATCGACGAATCGGTCGAGATGATCCGTCGGATCCACGCTTCGGGTCACACCATCGTGATCGTTGAGCACGTCATGAGGGTGGTGACGGATTTGGCCAGTCGGATGGTGGTTCTCAACTACGGTCGCAAGCTCGCCGAGGGCACACCCGCCGAGGTGATGAACGACCGAGAAGTGGTCAAGGCCTACCTGGGCAGGGAACATGCTTGAGGTCAAGGAGCTCAACGTCTTCTACGGGGATGCCCGCGCCTTGTGGGATGTCGGCATCACTGTCGGCGACGACGAGATCGTCAGCATCGTCGGCCCCAACGGAGCCGGGAAGTCGACGCTGGTCAACACCCTGGCCGGGTTGCTGCGACCCCGGTCCGGCCGGATCCTTGTCGACGGCAACGATCTTGCCCGGATTCCTTCCCACGAGATCGGTGATCACGGCATCGCCATCGTCCCAGAGGGGCGGAGGATCTTCCCCAAGATGACCGTTAGCGACAATCTCGATCTTGGCTGTTATCGCCCCGAGGCCCGTTCGCATCGGGAGGAGCGGCTGGAGTGGATCCATACGCTGTTCCCCGTCCTCGCCGACCGGTCCCAGCAGCAGGCAGGGACCCTCAGCGGCGGCGAGCAGCAGATGCTGGCGATCGGGCGCGCCCTCATGTCGGGGCCGAGGCTCCTCCTGCTGGACGAGCCGTCGTTGGGCCTGGCGCCACAGATGGTTGACCAGATCTTCGATGTTGCAGTTGAGATCAACCAGGCGGGCGTCGCAGTGTGCCTCGTGGAGCAGAACGTGCTGCGTGCGCTCGAGCTGTCGAACCGGGCCTACCTGATCCAGGAAGGGCGGATTGACCTCGAGGGATCGCCACAGGAGTTGATGGAGAACGAAGAGGTTCGGCGCGCCAGCCTGGGCATGTAGCCAAACAACCGGCCGTGGGAAGACGACGAGCTACGAAAGTGAGGCAGCAGATGGAATTCGAGGTCCAGGAGATCCACACGGCCGAAAACGACCCGAAGTGGAACATGCCGTACACACCTGCGCTCAAAGTGAGTGGCGGTGCCATGGTGTGGGTGTCCGGAGTCACCGCGGCGCCGGTGTACCACTCGCATCCCCACGTACCCGAAGAATCAGCAGGACTGCCGGGCGACGCCGCCACCCAGGCGTCCATGGCATTCGACAGCCTGGAGAGCGTGCTGGCTGCCGCCGGCGCCACCCTCGACGACGTGGTGGTGCTCTTTCGCTTCATCGTCGACATCGACCGCAACCAGGACGCGATCAACGTCGTCCAGGCGGGGCGCATGTCGAGGCGGGCGACCTCGACGACGGTCGAGGTGACCCGGCTGGCCACTGGGCCTGAACTCCTGTTGGAACTCACCGCCTTCGGCGTCGTCGCCGATGCGGGTAGCTAGCCGGCCGGCGGTGTGACCTCGGGGCTCGGCTCGATACCCGTGGCATCGACAACCTCCCGCCACGCATCGAACCCGCGCTGGAAGGCGACCGCCCCGGCCTCCGGAAACGAGATCTCTATGGCCTCGAGGATCTCTGCGGAGGAGACCCCGAGCTTCAGAGCCACGCGGATATGGCTCTGTATGTGCTCTTTGGCGGCACCCATAACAGTAAGTGACACGATGAATATGAGCTCCTTGGTCTTGCGGTCGAGCAGCCTCTCCTTGAGATAGGCGGCATGGACCACGCCGTCGGCCGCCTTCATGAAGTCGAGGTCGTTTTGGACCATGACCTTGTGGTAATCGAGGACGTATCCCCGCCTCTTCACCATGTCGTCGATGTAGGCCTGTCGTTCGTCCTGCTCACTCAATGTTGCTCCTAGAAGGTCTGATGACGGTCGAGTCCGAAGATCCGGCACGCTCTAGAAATGATCCAGCTCACGGTCGGGGTGCGATTTCGACACCGGCCCGGCCCGCTATCAGCGCCGCCACCGTGGTGTGGTCCTCGGCTGCGTTGCCCTCGGCGGCGAACGAGGTCCACATGGCGTGGATCAGCGATCCGACGAACGATGGGACGTCCATGCCCGCCGCGACGTCCTGGCAGATGCGGAGATCCTTGAGCATTTGGTCGATTGTGAAGCCGGCGTCGAACGTGCCGGTGAGCACGTAGCTGGGGATCTTGGCGGTGAGGGCTCGCGACGATCCCGACCCGGTGCTGAGCGCGGCCAGCAGACGCTCGGGTTCGAGGCCTCCCTTGATGCCCAGCGTCAGTGCCTCGGCGGCCGCCGTCAGGTTGACGGCGGACAGCAGGTTGTTGATGGTCTTGGCAAGATCACCGTCGCCGGGCCGATCACCGACGTGGAACACGTTGCTCCCGAGCAGGTCCAGCACAGGCCGGGCTCGTTCGAACGGCTCGGAATCTCCACCCACCATGATGGTCAGCGTTCCTTTCTCCGCACCGACCACACCGCCGCTGACCGGTGCGTCGAGCAGGACGGCCTGCCGTTCCTCGGCGGCTTGTGCCAGCTCCAGGGTGGTAGCCGGAAGTGAGCTGCCCATCTCGATCCACAGGGTGCCGGGCTGCAACCCGGCCACGACCCCGTTGTCGCCGTACGACGCGGCTGCTGTCGCTCGGGGATGGGGGAGCATGGTGACGACGACCTCTGCTGCTGCCGCCGCCTCGGCTGGAGACGCCACGGTCCGAGCTCCGTCCGCGCTCGCCGCTTGCAGCGCAATGGCGTCGAGGTCGTAGACGATGAGACGGTTTCCTGCGGCGAGCATTCGGCGACCCATCGGCCGACCCATCTTCCCGTACCCGATCAGGGCGATGGGTGGACCCAAGGGCGTGTCGTCGGTCAAGGTCGGGGGTCGTCGGTCACCGAAGGTTCACCGACATGCCGCCGTCGATGACAACGCTGGCGCCGTTGATATAGGCCGCACGGTCCGACGCAAGGAACACGGTGAGATCGGCGATCTCCTCTGGTTCGCCCCAGCGCCCGGCCAGGATCCCCTTGGCCTTGATGTATCCGTCGAGGTACTCATCGACGGTCGTCGAACTCTTGTCGGCGATCGTCTTCGCCAGCTCCCGTCGCCACTCGACACCAACGAATCCGGGAACGACGGTGTTGACCGTGATCTTGGCCTCGGCCAGGTCGCTGGCGAGGTAGGTCCCAACGTGCTGCATCGCCGCGTTGTTGAGGCCGTGAGTCATGGCACCCTCCCAAACCACCCAGCCGGCCAGGCCGCTGATGTTGACGATCCGCCCGCTGCCGTCGGTCGCCAGGTGGGGCAGGAAGGCCCGGATGGTTCGCAACATGCCAATGGTCTTGGCATCGACGTCACTCAACCAGTCTTCGTCTTCCCACAGGATCTGGCGATCCATGCGGCGCATTCGATGCCCGGCGTTGTTGACCAAGATGTTGACTGTGCCGAAACGCTCGGCTGCTGCCGCGGCGGCGGCATCGATCGTTTCGGACTTGGTGTTGTCCGCAGCCTGGGTGAGGACCTCGACGGGCCACTGGTCGGTGATCTCCTTCGCGGCGCTCTTGAGGTTGTCCTCGTCGCGCGCCATCAGCACGAGATTGGCCCCCTCGGCAGCCAACCCTGCGGCGATCGCCTTGCCGATACCGGCGCTGCCACCCATGATGGCGGCCACCCGCCCTTTCAAACCTAGATCCATGATCTGCTCCTTATCGACTCGTTACGGCTGTCTAGGTAGCCTCACTCGTTGGCGGTGATGAGCCATTCCCGCAGCCAGTCCGCGGCCTGAAGGGCTGCGATCTGCAAGTGAGACATATCGCTGTACATGCTCATGTGGCTGCTCTTCTCCTGGACGAACAGCTTCTTCTTCGTTGTGGCGATCTCGCCGAAAGCCGGAATCTCGCGCTCCCACATGGTGAGGTCGTCGCCTTCGGCGACGATCATGAGCGTTGGCGTGTTCAGGATCATCGGCAGGTAGGGGCGCATGTTGTACGCCCACACGAACTCGACCGACTGGATCGTGCTGTAGTGCTCGTGGCGCGGTGCGGTCGTTTCCTTGATCTTGAGGAAGATCGGCTTGGTTTCGGGATGGGGCCAAGTTGCCACCTCGGTCTTGGGGTCGCCCGAGTGAGGGATGTGGCCGTGGACTCCGGTCAGGTAGCGGTTCTTGCGGTCCTCATCGACGAGTGCCGTCAGTTCGCGGAAGCCAACCGAACCGTGGGCCCGCATCGAGTTGTACCAGCCCTCGATCACCGGAATCTGGGACACGATGCACTTCACCCGTGGATCCAGTGCGCCGACCGCCAGCACGTGCCCTCCGCTGTAGGAGATGCCCCACACGGCGATGCGCTCCGGGTCGACATCGGCCTTGAGGTCGTCCAAGTAGGTGACCGCGTCGATCGCGCTGCGATAGTCGGCGATCTGCTTCCAGGGATCGATGTGCTGGCGAGGCTCGCCGTCGCTAGCCCCGAAGTGGCGGTAGTCGAAGATCAGCGCGGCGACGCCGGCATCGAGGAAGTGCTGGGCGTACTCGGGCATGATCAGCTCTTTGACGTAGCACCAGCCACCGCCCATGATGACAACCGGCCAGGGCCCTTCTCCCGTGTCCGGGGTGAAGAGATCGGCCCGGATCATCTCGCCGCGCGTTTCGCTGCGGAACTCGATCTCTCGTTGCATGTCAGACCTCCTTGAGGTGTCCCTTAACCACTCCGCCAATCCACTGAGGTGAAGTGCGCTCTTGCGGTGAGGCTGCGCCCCTTCGCAGGCTAGGCGCGACTCTCCGCGGCCGTCAATCTGCCAACGGTCGTATTCGCTCGGGGTCTGGATGGGATGTAATCTTGCGGTGCTCCATGTATCCCGATCAACGCTTGGGGGTGACATCGTGACCGCCGGCCAGCCCACCGTGGCACCGCGGAGCGAAACACACGATGTGTCGTCCGATGCCGCGACGGCGACGCTGGCGGCGTGGGCAACGGGGCTTGGCCCCGCGGGGACACCAGACGGGCTGAGCGCCGTGGTGCAGGATCGGCTCCTCGACTACTGCGCCAACCTTCTTGGTGGTGCGCCCAGCCCCTCGGTGGCCCCCGTGCTCCGGTACGCCCGCCGCTTCACCGGCCCGGTCCCGCTGCCGGACGGCTCCGACTCGGTCCCGGAGACGGCGGCCCTGGTGTACGGCGTTGCCGCCCACGCCCTGGAGAGCGACGACACCCACCAGCCGTCGTCGTCGCATCCGGGAGCCGTCGTCTTCTCGACGCTGCTTCCTCTCGCCATCGCCACCGATGCTGACTGGGAGTCCTTCGTGGACGCCACCGTGGCCGGCTACGAGATCATGTGTCGAATCGGCCAAGCCACCGGTCCGGCCGCCGAATATGCCCGGGGCTTCCACCCGACCGGCACCGTCGGTGCGTTCGGCGCCGCGGCGGCGGCCAGTCTCCTGACGGGAGGAGACACCGAGCAGGTCACGAACGCCATGGGCATCGCCGGAAGCATGTCGTCGGGGTCGATGAGCTTTCTCACCGATGGCTCCTGGACCAAGCATCTTCATCCCGGCTGGGCCGCCCACGCCGGGATCATCGCCTCCGCGTTCGCCGAAGAGGGATACCGCGGCCCCTCCCGGGTGCTGGAGCGCCCTTACGGCTACTTCGCCGGTCATTCGGATAGGCCGGACTCGCCGTCGCCCACAGACGAGTTGGGGGTACGACCCTTCGCGATCGAACGCACCAGCACTAAGGCCCACGGCTGCTGTCGCTACGAGCAGGCATCACTGGACGCCATCCTGGACATTCGTCGCCAGCACGAGGTGACGGCCGACCAGGTTGACGCCGTCACTGTCGGCGTGCTCGCTGCCAGCTGGGACATCATCGCGGCTCCGATAGCCGACAAGCGCCGACCTGCCAACCGCGTGGATACTCAGTTCAGCATGCCCTTTGGGGCGGCAGTTGCCCTGCTCCACGGCCGGGCCTCGGTTCACGAGCACACCGATGATGCCGTGCACGACCCCCGCCTTCACGCGTTGATGGATCGGGTGGAGTGCGTGGCCGATCCGTCGCTCGAGGTGGACTTCCCAGAGAAGTGGCCGGCCAGCGTCGAGATTCAGCTGAAAGACGGTCGGTCGCTTTCCGCCCGCGTCGATTACCCCAAGGGTGACCCCGAGAATCCATTCACCTCCGACGAGTTGGCGACCAAACTGCACGATCTAGCCAGCGCTGTGCCTGAGGCCGCACGCGTTGCCGTGATCGATGCCATCGGGAAGCTCTCTGGCGGAGGTTCGATGCGTGGCCTCGGCGATGCTCTTACCTCGGCATGGCCGACACTTGAGTAATCGACCCAGCCACAAGTAGGCCCAGACGTCGAGGACTTCGAGGTCGGATCACCGCCACCGCTCACAACTCCAGCAACGCCCCGGCGAGGCGCTGTAATTTGGGTAGCGGGAACCGATCCGGAGGGCCGTTGAGCACCTGGACGCACACGTGGTCGGCTCCTGCCGCCAAATGGGCGGCCACCCGTGCCTGAATGTTGGCGACGTCGCCCCAGGCGATGACGGCGTCGATCAGCTCGTCGGAGCCGTCGCCGGCGACATCAGCATCGCTCCATCCCAGCCGCTGCAGGTTGTTGCGGTAGTTGTCGAGCGCCAGGTAGGTGCGGGCATGTTCTCTGGCGATACTCCGCGCCTCGCCCGGGTCTGCGGAGAGGACGACACCTTGCTCCGGGGCGAGAAGGGGCTCCGGTCCCAATTGGGCACGGGCGAACGAGGTGTGTTCCACCGGTACGAAGTAGGGATGGGCCCCCTGGGTACGCTCGGCAGCCAGCGCCAGCATCCGCGGCCCCAATGCCGCCAACACGATCTCTGGTGGTTCCGGGGGCTGTGGCCCGAGATAGGGGGCATCGTCCATGCCGTCGAGGTAGGCGCGCATGGTGGCTAGCGGGCGGCGGTATTCGTGGCCGCGTCGGGCGGCGTTGGGGGCATGGCTGACGCCAACTCCCAGCAGGAAGCGGCCCGGGAAGGCGTCGGCGAGGGTCCGGGCTCCGTTGATCATGGCGGCCGGGTCTCGTGCCCAGATGTTGGCGATGCCGCTGGCCACAACGACTTCCGTGCTCGCTGCCAGCAGCATCGCTGCCAGAGACATGGACTCCTTGGCGACCGACTCCGGGTACCAGACGGCGCGGAAGCCGAGCGCTTCGATCGCTCCGATCGTTTCGCGAGCCGAGGCCGCCGGCATCCTCCCCAACTGTCCCGACCAGATCCCTACGCGTCCGAGTTCCATGCTTCCTCCACAGCGGCAGACTGGCAACCTACTCGCGCTGCTTCACCCCGCCGCAGTGGCGAGGCCAAGCACTACCCCTGCGCGGCACGGTCCTCATCAGGAACAAGTGCCAGACGGTGATCCGAGAAATCGTGGCTGCGGCTGTAGCGGACACCCCCGACGGAGCGACATGAGCGATGGTCCTCTAGTATCGCCGCGGTGGCTCCGAGTGGCTTGATCGGTCGGGGTCTGGAATTGCCGAGCAAGGACGAACGCCATGGACGAGACCCCTGTAGCGATTAGCCCGCCCCCGCTGAGCATCGGCGGGTCGCCGAAGCCCGAAGGCCATGCTGTTGCTCCACGAAGAATCGATGGTTGTGAATGAGCACTGAGTCGACCGAAGACCAGGGCCACCGCGACTATTCGCTCCGACCAGCCAGGTTGCCGCGACCGGTCGATGCGTCGATGGACGACGCCGAAATCGCTCTCGACGTCCGGATCGATCTCTATCGCAAACAACAGCAGCTGCGGCAATTCGAAAAGCGGGCCTACGACCTCTTCATGCAGAATCTGGTCAAGGGGACCAGTCACCTGTCCCTCGGCATGGAGGCCGTTGCGGCCGGGTTCGGTGCGGCGATGCGGCCCGGCGACTACACCTTCGCCACCTACCGGGGACACGCCCACACCTTGGTCCGAGGAGCGCCACTTCCCGAGATGATGGCCGAGCTGTTGGGTCGAGGAACGGGGATCCTCGGGGGCAAGGGCGGATCGATGCACCTCACCAGCGTCGAGCACGGGGCCATGGGTTCGTATGCCATCATCGGCGCTCATCTGTGCGTCGCCAACGGAGCGGCGTGGACCGCGCAGCTGCGGGGTACCGATGAGGTTGCGGTGTGCTTCTTCGGCGATGGCACCACCAACATCGGCGCCTTCCACGAAGCGCTCAACCTCGCCGCAGTCTGGAAGCTGCCGACGGTATTCGTGTGCGAGAACAACCTCTACATGGAGTACACGCCCATCGATGTCGTCACCGCGGTACCTCACCCTGCGGCCGACCGGGCCTCGTCGTACGGCTTGGAATCCATCATCGTGGATGGCAACGATGCCGACGCCGTCTATCTGGTCGCTCGCGATGCGCTCGCCAGGGCCCGCAGTGGCGGCGGGCCGTCCTTGATCGAGGCCGTCACCTACCGGTCCGGCGGCCATTCCCGCGCCGATCCTGGCAAGTACCGGCCGCCGGATGAGGTGGAGGCGTGGAAGGAGCGCGATCCCATCCCGATGTACCACCAGCGATTGCTGCGGCTGGGCGTGAGCGAAGCCGCGTTGAGCGACATCCAACTCGAAGTCGCGGCAGCAGTCGAAGCGGCGACCGAGTTCGCCAAGGAGAGCCCTTTCCCCAGCGAGGACGTCCTGTTGACGCAGGTGTGGGCAGATGGAGGTTCGGCATGGCGGAACTGACATATCGCGAGGCGGTGGCGTGGGGAATAGCTCAGGAGATGCGTCGCGACCCGGCGCTGGTGATGCTCGGCGAAGATATCGCCGAAGCAGGAGGGGTGTTCAAAACCAACGTGGGATTGCTCGAGGAGTTCGGGCCCCTGAGGGTGCGCGATACCCCTATCTCCGAGCAGGCCATCCTGGGAGCGGCCATGGGGGCCGCCATGACCGGAACGCCGGTCATCGCCGAGATCATGTTCTCCGATTTCCTTGCTGTTGGCTTCGACCTCATCGCCAACGAGATCGCCAAGACTCGGTACATGACCGACGGCCAGGTGAGCCTGCCGTTGGTGGTGCAGACCCTGAACGGGGCCGGGGCCCGCTTCGGTGCTCAGCACTCCCAAAGCCTCGAGAACTGGATCATGATGGTCCCCGGGCTCAAGGTTGTCGCCCCATCCACCCCCGCCGATGTCGTCGGCCTCATGGCCGCTTCGGTGCGCGATCCTGACCCCGTCATATTCTTCGAGCACAAGGCTCTGTTGGCGACCAAGGGCGAGGTCCCTGAGGGTGAGCTGGTCGATGAGCTCGGCACGGCACGGATTCGCCGCGAGGGGTCCGATGTTTCCATCGTGGCGCTGGCTGCCATGGTGCCCAAGGCACTCGA
>CAXMQS010000090.1:0-1931 GCA_964195995.1 uncultured Acidimicrobiia bacterium | reverse complement strand
TCGAAGGTGTCATCGGCGAGTTGGCTGACCACGATCGACCCGATCAGTGCACCGATCACTGCAGGGCCAAGAATGCGGCCGATCCCGCCGAGACCGGCGACCCCAAGCCGGCGGAACGTGCTGGCTGCGGTGAACGAGTTGGCCAGCACGCCGACGCGGTTGGATCCGTTGGCGGTATTCCCCGGCACGTCGGCGAAGACGAGAAGCGGAACGGTCAAGAGCGAACCGCCCCCCGCCATGGCGTTGACGATGCCGGCAACGAGCCCGCCACCCAGCAGCACCACGACGTGTATCGCCTCCATGGCCAGACACCGTAGGCACATGCCTCGGCTTCACCTCGTTTTCTCGGCGCTGGCACGGAGGTTTACAGTGTCAGTCATGCTCACGACGGACACGCCAACCGCCTCACTCGACAGTGCGTTCGACACCACCTTCACCTGGGACTACGACCGCGGCCGAGACGGGCTCGACCGGCTCTACGAGAAGGCGAAAGTGAATCAGTGGAACTCCACCACCGATCTCGACTGGTCGACCGACGTCGACCCTGAGAAGGACATAACGGTCGGCGCGGCCGACATGGGCGTCCCCGTCGGCTGGCAGGCCCGTCGCCTGGCGGCACTCGACGGATCACCGATCGCCAGCTGGGGAGAAAGGGAGTTTCTCGACTTCGCCATCGAGAACCAGAAGGCATCGATGAGCCAGTTCCTCCACGGCGAACAGGGTGCGCTCCTGTGCACCAGCCGTCTGGTCGAGAGCGTGCCGTGGATCGAAGCCAAGTACTACGCCTCCACTCAGGTCGTCGACGAAGCTCGCCACGTCGAGGTGTTCGCCAAGTACTCCGACGAGAAGCTGGGCGGGACCTACCCGATCAACCCGGACCTCAATCAACTCCTCAGCGAAGTGATCACCGATGACCGATGGGACATCGTCTACCTCGGCATGCAGGTGGTCATCGAAGGGCTCGCCCTCGCCGCCTTCGGCATGATGCGTCATTCCACGAAGGAGCCGCTGCTGTCCGACCTGCTCAAGTACGTGATGGCCGACGAAGCCCGCCATGTCGCGTTCGGAATCCTGAGCCTCCAGGAGTACTACTCCGACATGAACGCAGCAGAGATCCGGGAACGGCAGGAGTTCTGCTACGCCGCCATCGACCACATGCGTCGACGGACCATCAACGAGGAGATGTGGGAAGCCCTCGGCGTCGACACCGAATGGATCATGAACACCGTGCTGTCGATGCCGATCCAGAAAGAACTCCAAGGAATTCTCTTCGCGAAGATCGTCCCCAACTGCAAGAAGCTCGGGCTGCTCGACGCCGGCGATGGCTGGCTCCGAACCAAGTTCGAGGAGATCGACATCATCCGGTTCGAGGACGAGCCGGCCGGCGACGAGATACTCAGCCTGCCCGACATCAAGGTCTAGATCTCCGCAACAAGGTCGGGCGCTGGCCCGGTCACAGCTCGAAGGGCCCCTTGCCCATCTGCTCACGGATGGGCACAACAGTCGGATTCGTCATGGACCGACGCTGCCAGTTCGCTCCGTCGACCACGAGCGTGTGACCGGAGATGAACCGGGCATAGGGGCTGGCCAAGAACGTCGCCGCCCAGCCGAACTCGCGGCGGGTGCCGACCCTCATCGCTGGCTGGAGTGCATCCTTTTCCGGATCGGCCCGAGCGAGATTGCCCCGGATGTCGGCTGTCATGTCCTCGTGGGGAATCAACCCCGGCACGAGCCCGTTCACCTGAATGCCGTAAGGACCCCACTCGACCGCCAGACTCTCGACCATGTTCTTCACGCCGGCCTTCGCCGCCGCACTGTGAGCGAACCCCGGTCCGCCCGTCCACGCGTAGGACGCGCCGATGTTGACCACACTGCCCGGAGTTCCGGCGGCCAAATGCCGCCGGCCGAACTCCCGAGTGACGAAGAACGTG
>CAXMQS010000089.1:0-4623 GCA_964195995.1 uncultured Acidimicrobiia bacterium | reverse complement strand
GATGCCTCCGGCATGGTGCTCGCCGATGACAACTTCGCCACCATCGTTTCTGCCGTTCGCGAGGGCCGAGTCATCTTCGCCAACCTGCGCAAGGTCGTGCACTTCCTGCTGGCTGCCAACGCATCCGAGGTGCTGGCGGTCTTCGTCGGTTTTCTTGCGTTCGGTGCGCTTGGCCAGCCGATTACCGCGGTGCAACTGTTGTGGATCAACCTTGTCACCGATGGCCTGCCCGCGTTGACCATCGGCATCGACCCACCAGAGGAAGGCATCATGGCTGCTGGCGCCGGCGACCGCGACATCTTGGCGCCCCGCCATCAGCTCCGGTTGCTCACCCTCGGGACCATCCTGGCGACGGCGACCCTGGCGGCCCTGGCGCTGGGCCACTACTGGCTTGACCTCGAGTGGGAAGCAGTGCAGACCATCACCTTCACAGCGCTCGTCGTGGGGCAGCTCCTATTCGTCTTCAACATTCGGCTGGAGCGATCAACCGTGTGGCAGCACGGCGTCAGTGGCAATCGATGGTTGCTCGGTGCTGTTGGTGTCTCGATGCTGCTCCACCTCGTAGTTGTTTACACGCCACTCGGCCAGCTGCTGTTCGGCACCGTTGCCCTCGGCGGGGAGGCGCTGCTGTGGATTGCCATCCTGTCTGTCGCCGCGTTCATCGCTATCTCCGGCATCAAGTCCAAGCCGAAGATGATTGAGCTAGCCGGCTGAATCGTTGAGCAGGCCGTCGTCTGCCTGGTCGGCGAAGACAGCATCCGCCTCGCTGCCGATCCTGACGATGCTGGCGCCTCCCGACGTGGACCCGACCGAGCCTGGGATCACCACGTTGATGACCTTGTCGGGATCCAGCGACAAAGCCGTTGCCCCGAGGTTGAGCAACTCTCCGACGGTGAAGGAGGAGTGGGCCGTGTCGTCGAGAATCCGCATGAGCTCGGGAAGTCCCTCGAAGCCGCGGCGCTGCACCTCACGCAGTGCGCCCTGCATGATCACGCCGTGGTTGAACGAACGATCGAAGTCACCCTTAGGGAGGGTCTTTCTGATCCTGGCTAGGAGCAGTAGCTGGTCTGCGGGCTCGACCACCTGCGGACCGGAGGAGAAGCCGGGGAAGCCGCTGCTCCTGGGGATGCGCTGGGGGAGGTCGATCTCGAAGGGGCCGAAGGCTTCGGCCATGATGTCGAACCCCAAGAATCCGGTGAGGATCCAGCCTTCGATCTCAGTGTCGGAGACGGCCATCACCGTTTCGAAGGTGCCGTCGATGCCATGGTTGGCGAGGATGTCAGTGATCTTGCCGTTGCCACCGCTCGGCGTCGTGACCCAACTGTCGCGGGGGATGCCAACGATGGAGCCCGCACCATCTGCTGTTGCCGTGATGATGTGCAGGCTGTCGCTGCGAGAGCGGTCGACCACCTCGTTCCAGCGGGCGTCGCTACCAACGATCAAAATAGTTCGTAGGGCAGGCCCGAACCACGGCTCCAGGCCGACGCTTGGAAGGTCGGCACCGACGATCTTCCACCCCGTCGTCTCGTCTGCCATGAGGATGGAGTCCTCTCCGGCGCGGACCACCGCGACACGCCGACCTTCCTTAAGGTCGGCGGTGATGGTTGTTGTTCGGATCTGGAGCGGCGGGGTGGCGGCGGCACTGAGATGCTGGGCCAGACCGTCGGGCAGCGGTGGTGGCGACCCTTGCTCATCGATGCTGCGATAGAGGCTCTCGACGAGAGCGTCGATCTCGGACACGGTGCCATCGCCGGCGAAAGCCAGCGTGGCGATCGTCGTCGTCGTCGTCGTGGCGATCGTCGTGGTTGTGGACGTGGTTGGTGGCGGGACGGGCTGTGTGGTGGTAGCGGCGACCTCAGATCCGCCGCCTCGCGTCAGCGCCAGAGCGACGATGGCCACAACGATCAAGAGTGCGGCGCCGATGTAAAGGGGGCGTTTTGGCACCGGAGGACCTTACCCGTGGCGTTCCGTAGCTAGTGCTTATGATGGCCAGCCCTAGAGGAACTCATGCGAATCGTGATCGTTGGGGCAGGGCAGGTGGGTTCACACCTTGCCGAGCGCCTTTCAATCGAGGGCCAGGATGTCGTCGTCATCGAGTCCGATGCCGCGCGTGCCGCCGAGATGCAGTCTGATCTCGACGCTCTCGTCATCCATGGCAACGGATCCTCCCGGGAGGCGCTCGAGGAGGCGAGGATCGGGGACGCCAAGATGCTCATTGCCGTCACCAGTTCTGACGCCGCCAACATCCTCGCCTGTCAGGCAGCGCTGCACTTCGGGGTCCCGCTCAAGATCGCCCGCGTCGAGGATCCCGACCTACGCGACGGCCTCGAGGAGCTCGGGGTCGACGTCCTCATCGATCCGACCGAGGCTCTGGCCAGGGACCTGCTCGCCTTGGTGAAGAGGGGCGGCGTATCCGAGATCATCGAATACGGAGACGGTCATCTGGTCTTGCTCGGTGGCTTCATCCCCGGGTCGGCGCCGGTGGCGGGGCACACGCTCGAGGAGCTGCGGGAGAAGGTCTCCGGCTGGGATTGGATCGTGGCCGCGCTGGTCCGCAACGGCAAGACCAAGATCGCCAGAGGCGACACCACGGTCAACGCCGGCGACCATGTGCTGATCATGGCCAAAGGCGACAAGACCCGAGAGGCCATCGACCTTCTCGGCCTGACCGAGCATCCGGCGAAGAAGGTGATGGTTGTCGGCGCCACTCGCCTGGCACAGCTAACCGCCGAGTTGCTCGCCAAGGCGGGTTTCCACACGACGATCGTTGACACCGAGGTTTCGCGCTGCAAGGAGCTAGCCGCCGAGTTCCCCAACATCGTCGTCGTACAAGGAGACGCCACCGATCCCAGACTGTTGCGTTCCGAGGGCATAGAGAACGTCGACGCCCTGCTGGCCCTGACAGGCTGGGATGAGGTGAACATCCTGAGTTCATTGGTTGCCAACGCGCTTGGCGTCGAGACGACGGTTGCCCGCTTCCATCGCCTTGAGCTGCTCGCTCTGCTTTCGGGTACCGGACTCGATGCTGCGGTGTCCACCAGGCTCGCCGCCGCCAACGCCATCCTTCGCTACGTTCGCCGGGGCAGGATCTACTCGGTGGCCACCTTCCAGGACACTCAAGCCGAAGCTATCGACATCCAGGTCGACGCTGTCAGCAAATCGGTCGGCATGAGCCTCAAGGAGATCAAGCTTCCGAAGACGGCCATCGTCGGCGGTGTGCTGCGCGATAACGAGGCGTTGATCCCAACAGGGGACATGGTCATCCAGTCCGGAGATCACGTGGTCGTGATCGCACTCCCCGAGGCGATCTCAACCGTCGAGAAACTGTTCGGCTGATGCGTCCGCACGCTGTGGGAGTCTGATGTCCCCGCGCCGCCTCCTCTATGTGATCGGTGCGGTCGTTGCCGGTGTCGGTGTCGCGATGTTGTCGGCCGCTGCCGTTTCCCTGATCTACCAGGAGTGGTCACAGGCCGGCTGGATCGCCATCGCGGCGGCAGCGACGATCGTTGTCGGGGTGGTGGCGTGGAAGAGCGTCGGCAGCCCCGGCGAGCTGACCACGAGAGAAGGCTTCGCCGCCGTCGGTCTGTCCTGGATCGCCATGTGCGCCGTCGGCACCATGCCCTACCTCCTGACCGGTTCGATCGGTGGGGTTACCGACGCCTTCTTCGAGACCAGCGCCGGCTTCACGACCACCGGATCGTCCGTGGTCTCATTACCTGAAGCGCTCGGGCACGGCATCTTGTTCTGGAGGGCGCTCACTCAGTGGATGGGTGGCATGGGCATCATCGTTCTTTCGATCGCCATCCTGCCGCTGCTCGGCGTTGGTGGGGTCCAGCTCGCAAGGGCTGAATCACCGGGCCCGACTCCCGACCGCCTGACCCCTCGCTTCCGCGAGACGGCTAAGCGACTGTGGGCTGTGTACGTGGTCATAACCGCGATTGAGGTTCTCTTCCTGTTCGCCGGCGACATGTCGTTCTTCGAGGCGGTGGCTCATTCGTTCACGACGATGTCGACGGGCGGCTTCTCGACGTCGTCAGCATCGCTTGGCGGATTCAGCGCCTACACCCAGTGGGTGGTGATCGTGTTCATGGTTCTTGCCGGCGTCTCCTTCGCCTTGCACTTCAGGGCACTGCGGGACCCCCGGGTGTATGCCAAGGACGCCGAATTCCGCCTGTACTCCGCCATCCTGGCCGGAGCGGCCGTGGTCATGCTGATCGGCACCTGGGGTGGCGCCATCGCCGACGGATTGCGTGACGCCGTATTCACTGCCGTCTCCCTGGTGACGACGACGGGCTACGCCACGGCAGACTTCGGGCTGTGGGCGCCGGCTTTACAGATCCTGGCCGTCGGCTTGATGTTCGTCGGCGGCATGGCAGGGTCCACTGGCGGTTCTGTGAAGGTGTATAGGCAAGGTGTTCTGGTGTCTTCGGCTCGCCTCGACCTGCGGCGCCTTATCCATCCACGGGGTGTCTTCGTGGCCCGTCTTGGGAAACAGGCGGTCCCCGACGCGATCGTCTCGAGCGTCCAGGCCTTCTTCCTCTTCTACATGTTCATCTTCATGACGGGGACGCTGCTCTTCGGCATCATCGAATCGGCTACCGGGAACGGCCTAGGCATGATCGA